>CAMWYJ010000065.1 GCA_947178445.1 uncultured Clostridium sp. | reverse complement strand
CCTTAACATAATACTCTATTGTGTGACAGATGTGAAAATGTTCTTATGTATTCCCCTATCCTTCCTGTGATGCAGACATAACTTCACCCTTTCAAGTGTTAATGTGATAGTCTTGCAGCATCCTGAACTCTCACATAGGCTTTCACATATATGCCATTCTCCCGATAATCCTCTTCCACCAGTTCTCCGTACCGCCTTATATCTGCAAGAATTGCTGTGTCCTTGTATGAAACCACCGTCTCAATATAAGTTCTGTTTTTCCGTAGTTCCTCTTCGATCAACTCGAGCAGCTTGTCAAGTCCCTGCTCCTTTGCTGCAGAAATAAATACCGTTGCATCTGCCTGCAGATCCTTAATAACCGGCAGTTCCATCAAACGGTCCGTTTTATTAAATACCGTGATAATCGGTTTATCTGTAATTTCCAGTTGTCTAAGCGTTTCATAAACAGCAAACATCTGACGGTCTGCATCAGGATTTGATACATCTACCACATGCAGTATCATATCACTGTACCTGGCCTCCTCCAAGGTTGACCGAAACGCCTGAATTAGATGATGCGGCAGTTTTGAAATAAATCCAACCGTATCTGTCAGCATGATATTTTGTCCATTGAGAAGTGTCAATGCTCTTGTCGTTGGATCAAGGGTTGCAAACAGCTTATCCTCTGCTAACACCTCTGATTTCGTTAAATGATTTAAAAGTGTAGACTTACCTGCATTGGTATAGCCCACAATACAGATTGTAGGGCTGCTGTTGTTACTTCGAAGCTTCCTCTGTGTTTCACGGTGTTTTTTCACTGCTTCCAAATCCCGCTTTAATTTAGAAATCTGTTCTCTGATGAGACGTCTGTCCATCTCTAGCTTTTTCTCTCCAGGACCTCTCGTCCCAATACCACCGCCGAGCCTTGACAGGGATGACCTGAGTCCTACCAGCATTGTAGCATTATACTTTAACTGGGCAAGCTCCACCTGTATTTTTCCCTCTCTCGTATTGGCACGGGCAGCAAAAATATCTAAAATTACCATCGTCCGGTCCATAATCTTCACATCCAGAATCTGTGAAAGATTCTTCATCTGTACCGGAGTTAGTTCTGTATCGCAAACAATGCCTGTAGCATCAAGTGTTACAAGCATTGTTTTCAATTCATCCAGCTTCCCTTTCCCAAGATAGGTTACCGGATTGGCATATTCTAAATTCTGTATCATTTTTCCAAGCGTAACAGCCCCAGCAGTTTTTACCAGCTCTGAAAGCTCTCCGAAAGAAACCTCCTCGTCCTCACTGCCCTTTTCCTTTACTGCTACTAATATAACTCTCTCTTCTGCCTTTCGGTTTTCATAGAAATCTGCCATACTTCCTCCATTTATTTTTCCGAATCATTCTGTCTTGTATAGAGCAAATCATACTCATTCTTTCCGTCTATATCATTTGGATATGCTTCCACAAAAGCCTGAGCCTTCTCATATGCCGCATTATAATCCTTCAGTTTTTCATAATATACAATCTCATCAAACATCAATTCTTTGATACTGGACTGGTCTTTTAACTGTTTTCCCTGCTCAATGTAAGCAAGCGCCTCTTCTAAATTACCCTCATCCAGGCAAATCGCAGCATATTGGGCATACATAAAGCTGTTCATCTCATTATTCCTCAAAAATACATCATAATAAATCTGCATATTCTCAAGATCTCCGGTCTGCCCATAACAACTGCCCACATATAGCACCAGGTCACTGTAACCATCCTCATAGGCTTTCAATAATATCGGTAACGCTTCCCTATAATCCTTCCACTCGTAAAGCTGTAACCCATATGCCACATTTGCAATATAGGACAATCCATCCACCTTCTCATCTGCCCATAGCTTTATCTGGCTGTATTCATAACATGCATCACCATATTGCCCCATATTCACATAACAATCCGCCAGATACAGTCGTACATTATTATCAAATTTCTCAAACAATGGTAGTCTCGGTTTCAATGCTTCTGTAAACAAACCTACTGCACCCTCAAAATCGTCCTGTCTATATTGTGAAAGCCCCTTATTCAGCATACTAAGCTTCACGCCAAAAGACACACCATATATAAGGAAAACCATTAAAAAAAACGCTACCGTTCCTTTTACTACATTCTTAACTTTGAATGTCTGCTTTTTCTTGCTTCTCTTCCTTGGACGATAATCGGGCATTTCATATATTCCAAAGTGATCCCGCTGATTTCTCCTTCTGCTCTTTCTTCTCTTATTATCACTATATGGGCTATCCCATTTATTTTTCCGCCTTGCCATGTATTAAACTGCCTTTCTACATTCTATACATCTGTCATTCAGTACACATAATCTGATTCCAAGCTATTCGGTAAACTCTTCTAAAAACTCTTTGAAGTCACGTCTGGCACCTTCTATCACTGCTTCATCCCTGGTGTCCAATGCCTTTTCAAATTCCCGCAGCACATATTCAATCTGCATACGTTCCTTCCCAATACTTTCCTCATAAAGCCGCTCACCCCTAAGCAATAGAAGTTTATTTTCTTCCTTATCTCTTGGGTGGATTTTAAGATACGACAGTGCTTCCATCCGCTCCTTAATCTCTTCTGGTGTCATATCGGTGGCATTTGTCTTAATAATCTGCTTTGTAATCTCTCCAGTGGATACCACCTTTATTTCAACCTCTAAGATAGAGTTCACATCATAAGTATAGGTTACATCTACTGCTTCTCTTCCCGCTTCCCCCTTTGGCACATAAGTACGGATTTCTCCTAACAGTACATTGTTAGAGGCAAAACGACTTTCACCCTGCAGCACTTTGCACCTGATTTGCGTCTGGTTGTCATTTACAGTATAAAGACGTTCTGTTCTGCTCGCCGGAATCGTTGTATTTCTCTCTATGATTGGGCAAAAATGACCATCCTCAAACCGGCCGTTTTCCTTCTCTAACACCACCTCTGTTCCCAGCGTAAATGGGCATACATCTGTAAGAATCACTTCTTTAATACTGTCTCTCCGCTCCTTCATGGCACCCTGCACGGCAGCACCTAATGCTACTGCTTCATCCGGGTTGATCGAGGTGTCAGGCAAATTATGGAACAGCTTACCTACAAACTTTCGGATGAAAGAAAGCTTCGTGGCACCACCCACCATCACAATACGGTCAATATCCTTAAGCCTTACGTTGGCATCCGAAAGGCTCCGCTTTATCGGCTGTCTGATCTTATCTAAAAGCTCATCACACTTTGCTTCGTATTCATCGATAGAAAGACTCATCTCATAAGCGCTCTCTCCTAAAGTGCAAGTCATCTTCGAAACACGTTTCTCACCAAATCCAATCTTACAGTTCTCTGCCTGTTTCGTAATATGCCGCAGTTCTTTTGCGGTAAGCCTGTCCTTCTCAATATCCGGATTTCGCTCATAAAAAATCTGCTCAATCACCTTCGTGAAATCTTCGCCACCTAAAAAATTGTCTCCTGCTACAGCTCTGACTTCAATTATGGAATCAAACAACTCTAAGATGGACACATCAAATGTTCCTCCACCCAAATCAAACACAAGAAATTTACCATTTTCACGGTTCTGATATAAACCATATGCTATGGCAGCAGCGGTTGGTTCACTAATAATACGCTCCACCTTAAGACCTGCAAGCTCCCCTGCACGTTTTGTTGCCTTTCTGCGCTCATCATTAAAATAGGCGGGCACACTGATAACTGCTTCTGTTACCTCCTCCTGCAAAAAGCACTCTGCATCCTCTTTAAGGGCTTTTAAGATTAAAGCAGATAATTCCTCTGGCAAAAACTTCTTTCCGGAAAGTTCAAAAATCTTCTCACTTCCCATACTCCGCTTAAATACTGCGGCCGAGCTATCTGGATGTAACAGCATACGTTCCTTAGCAGTCTCACCAATAAAAACCTGTCCCTCTTCATCTACACTGACCACAGACGGGGTTAAATTCTTTCCCAAACGGTTTGGAATAATTTTCGGTCCATCTTCTGTATAATACGCCGCTAAGCTGTTTGTTGTTCCTAAATCAATTCCTATAATCATATTGTAACCTCTGTTTCTCTATCATACTCTGTCAGGACTTTTTCTCAGTGCTGCAATCGTACATTAAAAATGTCCATATGTTTTTATCATATCATAAAACCGCAAGAATATCAAAAGAAACAATATAGATCTATAAATTCGTCAGAATTTTATTCTTATTTACCTTTTTCATAAATATTATAGAGACTATTACAGACAAAGCCTCTGCAATCACAAAACTTATCCACACAAGCCAGGTTCCACAAATATCAGATAATACCATTTCAGCAAATATATAAGCAACAGGAATAACAAACAAAAACTGTCTGCATACTGATATGATAAGCGATTCCAGACCACTGTCTAATGCCTGAAAAATTCCCTGAAATGCAATATTTGCCCCTGCAAACATATAGCTGATAGAAATAATCCTCATTGCACTGACACACAACTTTTTTGTTTCTCCAGATAATTCGAAAATACCCGCAAATGGTTGGGCAAATACTTCCAGGCCCAAAAAACCAATCAGCATAATTCCTAACGTATATAGCAGACCATATTTTATTCCATCCTTAATGCGCTCCCTGCTTCCCATACCATGATTAAAGGACACAATCGGCGTAATGGCATCCCTTAAACCAAAAGCTGCAAACAAAATAAACTGCTGTATCTTATAATATAATCCGTAAGCAGTCACTATATTTTCTCCAACACGGACAAAAATAACATTCAAAAGATATGTCATAACAGACATCAATGCCTGTGCAACAATAGCCGCAAATCCAATAGAATAAATTCCCTTAATAATTCCTCTTGTTGGTTTTATATATGAAAGACCATTTTTAATCTCTTTATTTGCTTTTAAATGTAAGACAAGTCCACACAAAGCGGATGCAATTTGTCCGATTACAGTGGCATAAGCTGCACCCTTTACTCCAAATTCCGGACAACCGAACCATCCATAAATCATAATCGGGTCAAGCACAATATTGATTATTGCACCTGTTATCTGTGCGATTGTGGAATACATGCTTTTTCCAGCAGCCTGTAATATCTTTTCATACAAGGAGAAATACAGAATACCAAATGCTCCTCCACAGCAGATTTGCAAATATTGTGTTGCCATCTGCGCAATCACAGGATTCTTCGTCTGCGATGATATATAACTTTCTGTTCCACACAATGCAAACAATAAGAACACAACATAAATAACAGCCATTAAAAACACACCGTTTCCAGCAGTCTTGCTGGCTTTTTCCATATCCTTCTGCCCCATACTCTTTGCAAGAAGTGCATTAACGCCCACACCAGTTCCTATGCCAATGGCTACCATAAGCATCTGCACTGGAAATGCCAATGTTAATGCATTTAACGCCATTTCTCCTGTATCCTTCATATTTGCTACGAACGCACTGTCTACAATGTTATATACCGCTTGTAACATCATAGAAACAATCATGGGTATACCCATATTTATCATCAGCTTGTTGATTGGCATAGTTGCCATCTTATTATCCTTTACTGCCAGATTACTCATTATCTATTGCACCTCCTACCGCATCTATAATTAATGCAACAGCTTTTTCAATTCCAAAAAATCCCCTGCCAATCGTTCTTCCGCCACTGCCAAATTCACGGCTAATCGTAATGACTTTTTTCATTTTCTTTTCCTCCTTCAGAACATAAAAAGCGTGTAATCTCCATAGTAAAACTACTTTAGATTACACGCATTCATTTCTGCCGGACTTACATCTACTGATTACACAGTTTTATTTTTACAACTACTCATTCTAACATAAAAAAAATTTTTTTGTAAGTGTTTTTTTGCTGCCTTTCTTATCAGTGCACAAACAGAATTTAAAAACGACCGATTCCTTCAATATACGAAAGAACCAGCCGCTTTATTCTTATATAGACTGTGCCTCTTAATCTAAGAAGCTGATGCCATCTCCTTCATACTGAGACGGTGCTCCATATAATTTTCAACCTCATTTTTTTCAATCTTCAAGCTTACTGCAAATTCACCAAACAAATTATCCTGAGCTTGCTTTAAATAGCGTTCATCACATGCAGACATTTTTTTGCCCTGCGCAATACGCTCCTCTTTTCTCTTTATAGTCGTATGAATAATTCGCAGCCACTCTCTACAATCACAGCTCCTAAGCGCTTCCTTATAGGCAAGTTCCCTGCTCTTGTCATTAATGGAATCAATTAATTCAACATCCTTCGATTCATCAATTAATGCACATGCTTCTGCCTTTGAAATAACCGGTCTCATTACAACCTTCTGATTATCCACAGGTGTGTAAACTCTGCTTCCTTTTGTATACAGCGGTAATAACGTGTAATATAGTCTATCACTATCTACTCCGCTCAAATTCATCGGACCAATCTCTTCCACTTGACAAACACCGTTCATACCATAAACGATATACTCACCAACTTTAAACATTCTTCTCCTCTCTTTCTAAAATTTGGTTAACGACTCTCTGTATTCATATTATCAAATTTCTATTATTTTCGTAAGTATTTTTGAAAGATTTTCTTAATTTTCTGCATTTTTCACACTCAGGTATATCGGAAATTGTGCAATTTTACAACGTTTGACAATTTATCGTATTTGACTTATTTTACATCCTTCTAATGATATTTTTCCACATTTTTACACAAAATATACAAAATATTAACTATATATCTCCAAGATGTTGTTTTGGGAATAAAAAACAGTCTGTTTCAATACAATAAAAAGTACAAAAAAACAGACAAAAAATCTCTAGATTTCATGTCTGTTTTTATACATTCTGCTATATAACTGCTTTTCTCTGTTATACCATCTATCTTTACAGATCGTTTGCTAACAATCATATTTACGAATCAAGCCGATACCAATCGGATACGGTCCGGTGTGTACACCGATTGTAGCACCAATCTGAAAAATCTCCACATCCTTGATATTAGAATATTCTGCTAATGACGCAAGAAGCATTTTTTTAAATTCCAGAGCCTCTTGATAATCATATCCGTAACCAATTACAATCTTGTAATCATCTGCAAATTCCTTAATCTCTTCAAAATGGGATTTTGCCTTTTCTAAAATCTTGACCATAGATTTATGTCTGCTCCTCGCTATTCCAAATGGGAAAATCTCGCCTTCCTTCAAAATAATCATCGGACGGATTTTTAATGCATTCACTGCTACCTTCATAACCTTGCCGACACGACCACCGTGAATCAGATAGTCCATATTGCCAACTGTAAAAATTATCCTTCCGGTATTCTTAATTCTTTCTACATTCTCGATCACCTGCTCATAAGTAAGACCATTTTCCTGCATACGGGCTGCTTCTAATACTAAAATTCCCTGCAATACGGTATTCACTGTGGCATCAATTACTGTAATATTAGCCTCCGGATAATCCTCTAACAAAATATCCTTTGCTGTGGAAGCTGAATTATAAGAACCACTAAACTTTGTTGTAATGCAGATACAGATAATATCTGTTCCATCCTGCACATATGGGGTAAATGCATTCACATAATCTTCAACCGAAGGCAGTGAGGTCTTTGGAAATATATCCGGGTTATCAACCATTTTCTGGTAAAACTCTCTGACATTAACCTCCTCTATCTCCTTCTCATATTTCACCTCATCAAAGGATACATAAAAGGGAACCACTTTCAGATTCTTTCCCTTTGCAAGCTCCGGATCCAAATCACAGGAGCTATCACTAATTATCTGGTATGCCATATTCGCTTCTCCTATTCTTTTTTTATAATTTCTCTATCATTTTCAAGCTATTTAATATATCTTTTGTAAACCGTATTCATCTTTTGCTTTGATACCTAAAATGTTGCCGAAAATCTATCATTACATTCACCCATATCGTAGGATTTACAAAAGCTTTGCTACATAGTTTCGAAAACTATTTATCATAGACAATATGTACTATACCATATTTTTCTATATATGAAAAGAATTATTTTTGCTTTTAACTCTTAATATACCAGCTTCTTAAGAAACGCTTTGGTTCTCTCATTCTTCGGGTTATCGATAACATCCTCTGGTTTACCCTGTTCCACAATAACCCCTTCATCCATAAAGATTACACGGTCAGATACCGCCCTCGCAAAATCAATTTCATGGGTCACAATTACCATCGTCATTTTCTCTGATGCTAATTCTTTCATAATCTTAAGAATTCCCGCTGTAATTTCCGGATCCAGCGCTGATGTCGGTTCATCAAAATATAACATCTTAGGCTTTGTTGCCAGTGCACGGGCGATAGCAACACGCTGCTGCTGTCCTCCCGATAATTCACAGGGATAAGCATTCTCCTTATCTGCAAGCCCCACCTTCTCTAACAGTTTTCGAACTTCAGCATAAACCTCCTCTTTCTCCCTCTTTTGAATACTAATTGGCGCATCACTCACATTTTTAAGGACAGAATAATGTGGAAACAGGTTAAAATTTTGAAAAACCAGCCCAAAATTTCCACACACCCGACGGATATCCTTTTTCACTGGATACACAGCCACACCATCTATATCTTTTACTACCTCTTCACCAAGGTATGCAAGATTCCCTGCATCCATCTGCTCTAAAAAAGTTGCACAACGAAGCAATGTAGATTTTCCGGACCCAGACGGTCCAAGAATGGAAACCACTTCACCCTCTTTTACAGAAAAACTGATATCTTTTAAAACTTTCTTATCGCCAAAGCTCTTTTTAATATGTTCCATTTCAATCACATACATGTACCCATTCCTCCCTTCCTAGCGGTAATAATCCAACTTCTTTTCAATCCATTCCATTATAAATGCAACCAGGAAGTTAAATATATAGTAAAATACACCCGCAATAAACAACGGTATTATACTGGTGTTTGCCGCTGCGATCTGCTTTGCCAGTGTAAACATTTCTGTATATGCCAACGCAAAAGCAAGAGAGGTATCCTTTACAAGGGTAATAATCTCATTTGTCACAGGAGGCATGACACGTTTTACCATTTGTGGAAAAATAATTTTACCAAAGGTCTGGACTCTGCTATAGCCAAGCACCGTAGCAGCTTCACGCTGCCCCTGTGGGATACTCTGAATCCCTGAACGGTAAATCTCAGCAAAATAAGCTGCATAATTCAATGAAAATCCAATGATTACCGCATAAAAACGATAGCTGTTTGACAAATTCACCCCAAATAGATAATACGGTCCAAAAAACACGACCAAAAGCTGCAACATAAGCGGAGTACCACGCATGATGGATATGTATATTTTAGCAAGCCACTGCAATGGTTTCCATTTTGACATACGGATGAAAGTAATCAGCAATCCTAACGGCATGGAAAATACTAATGTAAAAACAAAAATTGCAAGAGTTGCTAACATACCTTTACCAAGCTGGGAAATAACACTCATCACATCCAACCTGTTTTTACCACTTTCCGTAATCTCTGCAGAATCTGTATCATCATATCCGTTTTCATTCTCTTCCAAAGACTCTTTCAAACAGATACAATCTGTAAGTCCCCATTTATCAGCAATCTCTGCAAAGGTCCCGTCAGCCTCCATTTCCTGCAGTGTCTCCTCTACCTGGTCACGCAAGGTTTCATTCCCTAACTTGAAACCAATGCCATAAGCCTCGGAGGAAACTCTCTCTTCCAAAATAGAAAATCCGGTTCCCCGGGATTCTACCTGATAGTTTGCTACACCAATATCCATACAAATAGCATCTACCATACCACTTTCCAAATTCATAAAAGCACTGTTGTAATCGGATACCTGCTGCAACTCTTTAAAAGATTCACAAAGCGCCTTGTTCTCCTCTGTGGCTTCCTCACCGGTAAACGCTGCAAGAGCAGAAGAATCTGCCTGAACAACCACTGTCTTTCCGGAAAGATCCGAAAGCTTTCCTATTCCCGAATCACTCTTTACGATCACTACCTGGGAATTGTCGATGTATGGCACAGACCACGTATAAGCTTCCTCTCTTCCATTCATGGTAAATCCGTTCCAAATACAGTCAATGGAACCGGAATTCAACTCCATATCCTTAGAATCCCAGTCAATCGGCTGTTTCACCAAAGTCCAGCTGCGCCGCTTGCAAATTTCTGCTGCAAGATCAAGATCAAAACCTACATACTCCCCACTGTCATCCTTGTAACCATATGGCGGGAATTCTGCATCAAATCCCACAATAAAGATGTTTTCATCATTTTCCTTTTCTGCATGGGCTGCCAATGGCATGATACCGGTTAACAACACTGTCAAAACCATAAGCCACGCTATTTTTTTCCTTTGCTTCATGCTATTCTCCCTCTCTTTATAAATAATGTAAATTACACCTGCTCTTTCTTACTCAGACATGAAAAAAGGGCAGTACTGCCTGTCAGTCATCTCATAAATGAAAACATTCCTTCCATGCATCTGCCCTTTTTCATATTCCCTAGAATAAAATCTCCTTCTTCTCTTTCAAAAGCTTACCGCCATGCACAAGCTGGATAACACCAATTGTAACACCAGCCACAATCAAAAAAACTCCAAATACAATATTCCATGCCCCGACTGTCTTCATTGTCTTGTATACTTTTTCATTCATAACATAACCTCCATTATTATCCACTCTATATTCTGTCTTTTGTATTTTGAAAGTATTCATTCGTTTTTGAATCTGCAATTATTCTGCACCATACTGTTCATAATAAGCATCAATAGCAGACTTCAATGTATCATCAATGATGACCTTTCCCTTATATGGTTTATTATATAAATGCTCCACTACCTCTGCCATTGTAACAATGGCTGTTGTCTTAAAACCATATTTTTCCTCAATTTCCTTCAGAGCTGACTTCTTGCCCTGCCCTCGTTCCATACGGTCAACAGACATTACCATTCCTACGACCTTTACATCACCCTGTGCCTTGATAATAGGTAATGTCTCCTCAATAGAGGTACCTGCAGTTGTCACATCTTCAATGATAATCACACGGTCACCATCTTCAAGCGGACTTCCAAGAAGAATACCCTTATCGCCATGATCCTTTTCTTCCTTACGGTTTGAGCAATATTTGATGTCCTCATCATACTCCTCTGCAATGGCTACTGTTGTTGCCACCGTAAGCGGGATTCCCTTATATGCCGGTCCAAACAGCACATCAAAGTCCATACCAAACTCGCTATTAACTGCCTCTGCATAATATTCACCAAGTCTCTTTAGCTGAGAGCCTGTCCGGTAAAAACCGGTATTCACAAAAAATGGTGTCTTACGACCACTCTTTGTCACAAAATCGCCAAACTTTAACACATTACAGTCAATCATAAATTCGATAAATTCCTTCTTATACTGTTCCATTGCTATTATAAACCTCCTATGCTCAAAACCTGCCGCCTATATGTTTATCCTTTCAATGTTCTTTAAGCCAAAGAAAGAACCACTAAACACATTCCATATTCTACCATAAAACCTTATTGTTATCAATCAATTTCGAAAATTGTGCATCAGCCGAATGTGCATCTGCACACTTCATGATTTTTTATAATCTGCAAATTTTTTTTGAATTTGCCAGCAGGATGCCTCAATGTTTTTGTATCGCTTTGCCAGACGTTTTTCACCAGAACATGTACATTTATTAATATCCATTTCATTTAGTAAACATTATTTACAATAACTTTTTTCTGATTCCAAATCCTTTTGAATTCCTATTACAATTACTGAAATAAAATTTTTGTGCAAAAAAGCAAATCTATTATCATATATAAATAAAAAAGACCGGCCATACATTACTGCCAGTCTTTTTATTTCATCTTAATTTTTAATGTTGCATCTAAAATGTTCTCCTAATATCCTGTTTTACTCTGTTATTTCACAACCATTCCAGCCAGATTTTCATTAAAAAACTTACACTATATCCATTTGGAATTTACTTTACACATCCAATAATTTCATTGATATCATTGATATCCCTTTCCTTCATGAAAGTTTCCATTCCCTCAATAATCTTAACTGTTGTGTATGGATCATGAAAGTTTGCGGTACCAACCGATATCATTGTGGCACCTGCCATCATAAACTCAATCGCATCCCGGTAGTCCATAATTCCACCCATACCAATAATTGGAAGCTTCACTGCATTTGCCACCTGGTATACCATTCTTACCGCTACCGGCTTAATGGCTGGACCAGAAAGCCCACCGGTTTTGTTGGCAATCGCAAAATTCCGGCGGTTAATATCTATTTTCATACCTGTTAAAGTATTAATCAAGGATAACGCATCTGCTCCACCAGCTTCCGCAGCCTTTGCCATTACTGTAATATCTGTTACATTCGGACTAAGCTTCATAATAACAGGCTGTTTTGCCTTTTCTTTCACTGCCCTTGTAATCTCCTCTAATGCCTTTGGATCCTGTCCGAAGGCAATTCCACCTTCCTTGACATTTGGGCAGGATACATTTATCTCCAACATATCCACATCTTCATCCGAAAGACGTTCTACTACCTCGACATAATCTGCCTCTGACTTTCCACAGACATTTACAATAATTCTCGTATCATACTGCTTCAGAAATGGAATATCCCTCTTACAAAACATATCAATGCCAGGATTCTGAAGCCCCACTGCATTCATCATACCTCCATAGGTCTCGGCAATACGAGGAGTTGGATTCCCAGGCCACGGAACATTCGCAACCCCTTTTGTAGTCACTGCGCCAAGCTTTGACAAATCCACAAAATCACCATACTCTGCTCCGGAACCAAAGGTTCCAGAAGCTACCGTCACCGGATTTTTGAATTCTATGCCTGCGACCTTTACTGACAGATTCATGATAGCTCCACCTCCCTGGCATCAAACACCGGACCATCCTTGCAAATCCGTTTATTATGTACATTGCTGTGTCCATCCACTTCCTTTGACTGACATACACATGCCAGACATGCACCAATGCCGCATGCCATTTTTTCTTCCAAAGAAAGCTGTGCATCTATATCATTGGTAACTGCATATTCCTTAACCGCACGAAGCATCGGTGTCGGACCACAGGCGTAAATGATATCACCCTCAATACCATATTCCCTGATGGCATCTAAAACATTGCCCTGTACACCAGTCTTACCATCCTCACTTGCCACATAAACATTGCCATATTTCTCCAAATCTTCCATCAGAAAAGTTTCATCCCGGAAACCTACCACAATGCTCTTTTCGCAGGTTAGTTCCTTTGCCAGCTCTAACATTGGGGGAATCCCGATTCCACCGCCAATTAGAATTGCTTTTTTATGCTTCTTATCAAATCCATTTCCCAAAGGCCCCATAACTTCTATAGTATCCTCTGCCTGAAGCTTTGAAAATTCCCTTGTCCCAAAGCCTGCTATGCGGTATACAAGACGAATCAAGCCTTTTTCCTGTTCCACCTCGCAAAGGCTGATTGGTCTTGGCAAAAGCTTAGAACCGTCTCTTGAATATAGGGATACAAACTGCCCTGCCCGTGCCTCCCTTGTAATCTCTGGCGCACTTAAAACCAGACTGTAAATATCTCTGGCAAGCGACTCCTGCTGCTTTACCACCGCTTTTGTCTTTACTGCACACATACACTCTCCTCCTGCTGTCTCTTTATTCCTCAATCCGTTCACAGGTTCCCCCATGCTCCTTAAAATAATCCTCAATCACTGAAATCCTTTCCTTTGCATTCAATGCAGTTTCCGACTTCAAAATATACTCTGTAATAAAGTCATCTCCTCCGTCTGACCAAACCTTATCCTGCTCGTCATAGACAATTTCATATTGGTATTCTTCACCATCCAATGTACACACCAGTTTTGTCGTATATTCTGTCTCTATATCTGAGGATATTGGAACCCTCATAACCCACATACATATATACAAAATTAACAGGACAAGAATCACAATTCCTATGCTCTTCCAAATTCTGCGTCTTCTCTTACTCCGGTTTAGCAGATATTCATTAAGCACTGCAAGCTGTACAGCCACCTCATTAGTGTTCTCTTTTTCCTCAAGCTTTTCGCCTAAAAGGTTTTCAACCGAAACTTCAAATAAATCTGCTATCCGTACAAGCATTTCTGCATCGGGAACAGATAGTCCCTTTTCCCATTTTGATACAGTTTGTCTGACAACTCCTATCTGCTGTGCCAGCATTTCCTGTGACATTCCTTTTTCTTTACGGATTATTTTTAGATTTTCACTAAACATATCTGCATACCTCCATTTATTTTTTATATCTCCAAGGTATCACAAATCTACTGATTGCCACAAGCAACGCATATTAACATTAAGGATTATATGCCCTTTCCGACTGCTCCGGTAATATCCGCAATCATATCCTTTACTGCCTGACGGGATGCATCTGCAAAATTCTCTGCTCCAAAGTTCGCATACTTTTCCTGTTTATAAGCAGCAATGATTCCTCTTGATGAGTTTACGATCGCACCAAGTCCATCCTCGTTAAAATAATGCACCAAATCCTCAGCCTTACCTCCCTGAGCACCATAACCGGGTACCAGGATATAAGTTTTTGGCATCATTTTACGGAGCACCTTTCCCATCTCTGGATATGTCGCACCAACTACACATCCCACATTGCTGTAGGTATCGCCCATGCATTCCTCTCCCCACTCTACTACCTTCCTTGCTACCAGCTCATACAAAGGCGTACCATCGATTAACTGATCCTGAAACTCACCGGAGGAAGGATTTGAGGTTTTAACCAAAACAAAGATACCCTTATGATTCTCCTTACACACATCTACAAAAGGTTTTACTCCATCAGTTCCCAAATACGGATTCACGGTCACGAAATCCTCTGAAAATCCGGAAAACATATTACTTCCAATCTGAACCTTCCCAATATGCCCTGTAGCATACGCTGCCGAAGAAGAACCAATATCACCACGTTTGATATCACCTATTACAACAAGTCCCTTCTCTTTACAGTATGCACAGGTCTTTTCAAATACCATCAATCCCGGTATTCCAAACTGCTCATACATAGCAATCTGAGGCTTCACCGCTGGAATCAGATCATATACCGCATCTACAATTGCCTTGTTGAACTGCCAGATTGCCTCTGCCGCTCCTTCTAACGTTTCACCATACTGTTCAAATGCTGCCTTTTGAATATGCTCCGGTACATAGGAAAGCATTGGATCAAGCCCCACTACCACCGGTGCATTTAAGGCTGCAATTTTTTCTACTAATGTATTAATCATAATGTCCTCCTGATTTACCGTTCTTTTCATGCTATGCAGTATATACGCATTCCACAATTTATAAAACCTTATTCCACATCCGTAAAAATCTTACATAGCATAAAATGAACATTCTTATATTTTATTATACGACTTTTTCCTTTATACTGCAAATCTTAATTCACAAAAGTTTATAAGTGGAACAAATTCCTGTTTGACGGGGTGTTAAGGTTGCGGATTTCTCTGTTGTTAGAGATTGTAAAATCTGGATTCCATGTTCTGAGTTTCTTTTGGGCACGCTTACGCTCCGTCGCCTGCGTAGTGGTACTAGGCTCGAAAACACCTCGCAGCCAAGGCACACTTTCACACTAAGTTCGTGCGAAAGCACTCACTAAGTGTTCAATGCGAACTACCAACGGAGGCAAAGGTCCCTATC
>CAMWYJ010000064.1 GCA_947178445.1 uncultured Clostridium sp. | reverse complement strand
GCATACCTTCCTACTAAGCTCGGCAAAGCCTCGCTAAGTATTCAGGCATTGCGCTACTTGTCGCTCGTAACGGTACTAAGCAATGTAACACTATGCCCACTAAGCTCGATAGAATCTCGCTAAGTGTGCAAGTGTACTTTCGTACTAGGCTCGAAAATACCTCGCCAAGTACTCAATGCAAGTACCGACGGCTCCAAAGTACCCTGCTTGCGATATTGTCTATATTGCACAACTAGGTTTTAGAAATAGAGAGTTTCGCAACCACCTACTATTATTAGTAAAAGGAGAGGAAGAGGAAAATGAGACAATTTGGTATATTGTTTTTTTATGAGCTGAAGAAGATTATGCAGAGGAAAAATACATGGATTACCTTCGGCATATTATTGGCGCTATATCTGTTTGTGACAGGAGGGCGGCTGCTAGGCTCTTCTTATGTGGACGGAGAGTTTTTGGAAACCCATAAAGAGGGGTTTGCCATTGACAAGAAGAATGGGGAGAGGCTGTCTGGGCGGAAACTTGATGATACCTTGTTTGAAGAGATGAAAGAGGCATATGCGGGGATGGAGGATAAAGAGCGAAAATATATGCTGACTGAGGAGTACCAGACGAAGGTAAGACCTTATAGCATTATATTTAATATAGTCCAGTTTTCTGATGTAAATCCATTTACTGTAACAGAAGAACAGTTTTATGCTGCAAGGCAGGCAGAAGTGGAAAAAAGCTGGGAGGAATATAAACTGACACAAGGAGAGAAGGAATACTGGCAGGAAAAGGAGAGTAAACTGGAAAAGCCGTTTACCTATTATTATGCGGAGGGTTATGATGACCTAATCAGTATGAGCGGGATTTACATGGTGTGCCTGTGGGTTTCCTTTTTGATTGCCATTTGCATGAGTGGTGTGTTTACAGAGGAGCATGGAAGAAAGACAGACCAGTTAATTCTATGCAGCCGTTTAGGAAGAAAGGAAATCTATTTTGCTAAAATTCTGGCAGGTGGGTTATTTTCCCTTTTGGTAGCCGTTTTCTTTTTAGGAATTGAGTTATTGGGTGTATTTACTACATATGGCAGTGAGGAATTTTCGACGATGCTGCAGTTGTTTTATAGTGCATATTCCTATCCTCTTACCGAGGGGCAGGTGCTTTTCATTATGATGGATATTCTTTTGCTTGCCGCCGTACTGACAGGTATTTTTACCATGGTGCTTTCTGAGATGACAAAAAGCAATATCGGTTCCATGGCAACGGTGGTGGTCATCCTGTTTCTGACAAGACTGGTGCCGATTCCGATTACCTGGCGTTTTCTTTCGCAGATTTGGAATTTCTTCCCGCTTAATATATTAAAACTGGATGCAGGATTTGTCGATGTGCGTCTGGTTTCCCTTTTTGGTTTGAAGCTTACGTCATGGCAGTTTGTGCCGGTTTTATATGTAGTACTGGCGGTGTTGCTGGTGCTTGTCGGGAAAAGAGTATATTGCAGGTATCAGGTGCAGGGGAGATAGGTACAACCGTATGGATACTATGGAGTTGATTCAGGATTGTTCCGATGGAGTCGGACATTTCGCTCTCCTGCATTGCTTTGATGTACTGCTCCTTGTGTGCAGCCACATCCCGTATGGCATTGAGCAGTGAGGCCTTGCTCTATAGGTAAATCACTGAAGAGAAATCCATTCAGAATAACGGCAAATTCCCTGTAATAGAACAGAGAATTTGTCAGATAGAAAATTGACGTGATGTGTAACGTATGATAATATAGCGGGAAGAAACAGGATACTGAGAAAAAGGGAGAAGAGAGAGAAATGGGATTACAGTTGAAAGGAACAGATAACAAGGAAATGTCGAATTCTGTGCAGGATGGCGAAAATCCATGGGACAATCCGAATCAACCGGAACTAGAGGAGCCTTACCATACGAACGTAATAACGAATACCATGACTGCTACTATTCAGGGGGAAGAAAAACAGGAGAATTCTTTGACCAAAGCAGTGCGCATGTTGATTGTGGCATTGCTCATTGGTGCTGTGCTGATTTTTGGTGGAAAGGCGATTGTTTCGGTTATGATGCCAGAGGGAGAGGATATTACCACTCTTTTAAAACAGGATGCTGGGGCGATTGCCAAATCACTTGGGCTTACCTTTACGGATAATACAGAATGGGTTTCACAGATTCATCAATATTCCAACGGTACAGTGACGGTAAAAGCAGCAGAAGATATTGGGATTGTATATATTGACGGGAAGCAGGCGGGAGTTCATATTCGAAGCAAAAAATATACAATATTTGGAATCCAGCTCGGTGACGGAGAAAAAGAAATGTATGATCATACAACCTATCCGTATGACAATTTTCTTTCCGTGATAAATGATATGGCAGAAGGGAAAACCACAACCTATTATTATTATAATCTGGAACAAAATGATTGTGTGGCATTGACGATAAATGATGCAACCAACAGGGTTGTGGGGATTACATATTTTTATGATTACAAGAAGGTAACAGAGACGTTGGATATTTTTTAAATATTTTTTGAGAGTAAAGGAATTACGTCAGGATATTATTGAAAAAGCCATACAGGACTTTTGTCAAGACGAAGGATATTATTGAGCGTAATGATAATTAAAATTAAAAGAGGTTAAGGAGAAGCGGAAATAGATAAATGTATAGTTGTCAGGAACTTTCCGTTCTCCCTGTATGTACCCCTTTTTGTACTTTTCCACAAACTCCTTTACTTCTTCGCAGACTTTATTCTGTTTTTGTCAACTATAATTTTACTCTAAGCTAAACGCTCTGCCCGACTTTAAACAGTTAGATATCATTATATAGCGAATTTAAGCAGATTGGTCCGGAGAGTACTTCTCTTGCAACGTAGAGGGTGCTGTCCGCCCGGGCACTCATACTCCATTTAACCAGTGACAGTCTGCAATGTTCAATCTCGATACAGGTGATACACCGGGGATGAACACAACTGCCGGTATTGTAATAATAGGAAGGTTCTTCCGGCAGAACAGGACGGTGGGTATGTCCGGTAATCAGCAGATGCTGATTTTCCGTTGCCCATTGGTTTAACCGGGTTTCACATTTCTTTTTTACCGAATAGTTTTTAGCGGCACTGGTGGGATCCAGTACTCCCAGATTTTCCAGAGGGCTCCAGACGTAGCGAACAAGGAACTGGGCAAGGGGCCAAAAAGTGGAATTTAACAGGCTTGCCTGGTGACCGTGGGTAAGATAAATGGCATGTTCGGGCATTCCTTCCGGACAGAGGATGAGTGCTTCATGAAATGTCAGGGAAGGGAAAAGGGGTTGTGGCTTTTGAGAATCTGTGCAAAAATAAGTATCGCATTGTCTTTCGGTATAATGTTTTTTCTTTTTTATGATATCATGATTTCCATATATGAGATAAAGGCGGTTTTCACTGTGAAATAAGGAAAATAGCCAAAATATATTGCTATGGATATCGATGATATTTTTCATGCTCCGGTTTTCCCAGAGTTCATCTCCATCCCCCAGTTCGATATAGGTAAAGCCCTGTTGGTAGTAATGTTTCAGAGCAGCAAAATACAGATGCTGATTTTTTAGGAAGTTATCTGAGGAGCTTCCAACTCCTCTGTGGCAGTCACTCATTAGAACAAATTTTGAGGAACGGCTAAACGGAAGAATAGGCGCATGTTCAAAGGCATGGTTTAAACGTGAAGCAGTACTCATATTTTTGACCTCATACAACATTTTTTTCGATGGCATCGTTTGTCAAAACGGTGCAGACGCAAAATTCTGCGGAAAATAAAAGGCAGATAATAATACAGATATAATATCCGGTCTTCTGTATTACAGAAGGGTTTTGTAATCTGTAAATACAATTTGCAGAATAATTTATTTTCCCATTGGGAGAAGCGGCACCAAAAACGGGTTAAAGGCCGGAAATCGGTTTTTTGCTCTCTACAGAATGTAAAGGTAAGTGTCGGTCCGAAAAGGTTCAGCTCCTGTGCCGTATATCCTGCCCGGTACATACCCTTGATAAAGGCAGATTGCATTTCCTTGTCAGGGAAGGTTAAGGATGCCTTCATGCACAGGTCTTTTGGGCTGGAAAAACACCCAGTCAAAAAAGCAGTCAGCCACCAGTGTTTTCCGGAAACCTGAACATAGTCACCATCCTTGTTGTAGAGCCGGAAGGAACAGTTAAGCATTTCCGATTTGTCTGCACAGTCAAACAGTGTTGTTTTGTATTCATCCGTGGAAAGGATATGGTCGGTATGGTAAATACCAATCTCTGCTCCTGTGTGAATGCCATACTGGCCTTTCCAAAACTCAATCATCCAGGTTTTTCCGTCATAATCAAAATAGATGGGAAGGGCATCCAACACCATTTGAAAGCGGGGAGCCATGTAGTCATAGAGATATGTGTACCCTGCCTTTTTCTGCCAGGCATTAAGCGTGGAGGAGAAAAAACTATAGTTACAGTGGTAACAGTAACCGAAGGGTTCGACAAGCTCGTCAATCAGATTGCATTTCGCACATTTTTCCATACATTTGACCTTGCAGATGATTTTCTTTTTGCGGAAATGAAAAATGATGCAGAACAGGGAGGCAATTAATAATAGTATAAAAAGATAAAGATACATAACCTACATCCTATGTGGTTTTGTAATATTTTATGTCAAACAGGAGGATTGGGTGAAAAAAGAATGCAGTTATGTTTTAGGATGCTATAGGTTACCTTGTGGAGATTTTTGCATAAAATAATAATAAGTAAAGCAGAAAATGGAAATGGATTATGACCTTTGATAATGTGAATATCCGCCAAATTGTGATGACAGCACTTACACATGATGCAATCATTGTGGATGTGCGGGAACCGGAACGGTTTCGTATCTCCCATATTCCGATGGCGGTCAGCCTCCCTCTTTCAAAAATTGAACAGGGAAATATCAATCTGCCAAGGAGCAGAACACTGATTGTATATTGTGATACGGGTGGTGCCAGCATACAGGCGGCAAGAATTTTGGCAGAGCAGGGATACCATGTCATTAATTGCATTGGTGGATTAAAAAATTATAATGCATCTTTAACAAAGTGAAAAAATCTGTTATAGTATTAATATCTGTGGATTTAAGAATAGGAGACGTACATGCAGGAATTAGAATTCATTGCCCCATGCCATTTTGGGTTAGAGGCAGTGTTAAAGAGAGAAATTACCGATTTGGGATATGAGATTGTAACCGTGGAGGATGGGAGAATTACCTTTCGAGGTGACCAGGCAGCGCTTGCAAGAGCCAACATATTTATTCGGACAGCTGAACGAATTATGATAAAGGTGGGAAGCTTTCGGGCTGTCACCTTTGATGAATTGTTTGAAGGCACGAAAGCACTGCCTTGGGAGAATTATCTGCCAAAGGATGCAAAATTCTGGGTAACGAAAGCAACAACGAATAAGTCAAAGCTTTTTAGCAGTTCAGACATTCAGTCTATTGTAAAAAAGGCAATTGTGGACAAGCTGAAAGGTATTTATCATATTAGCTGGTTTGAGGAAACGGGAGCGGAATATCCAATCCGGGTATTTATATTAAAGGATATTGTAACGATTGCATTAGACAGCTCCGGGGTATCGCTTCATAAACGTGGGTATCGGCAGCTAGTGGGAAAGGCACCGATTTCAGAGACATTAGCAGCAGCTTTGATTATGCTGACACCATGGAATAAAGACCGCATTTTGATTGATCCGTTTTGCGGCAGTGGAACCTTTCCAATCGAAGCAGCCATGCTTGGGGCCAATATTGCACCGGGAATGAACCGGGAATTTATAGCGGAGAACTGGAAGAATATCGCACCAAAGAAGCTGTGGTATGAAGCGGTGACAGAGGCAGAGGATTTAATTTTCCGGGATGTGGAGATGAATATCCAGGGCTATGATTTAGATGCAGGTATTGTAAAATGTGCCATGCAAAATGCCCGTGAGGCGGGCGTGGAGGAATATATTCATTTCCAGCAGCGGGATATGCGGGAATTATCCAGTCCGAAAAAATACGGATTTATTATCACGAATCCGCCATATGGTGAGCGGTTAGAGGATAAGGCAGACATGCCAAAGCTCTATCAGGATATTGGCAGGAGCTTTGATAAATTAGATACCTGGTCCAAATATATTATTACATCCTACGAGGATGCGGAGCGTTACCTGGGAAGGAAGGCAACGAAGAATCGAAAGATTTATAATGGTATGATCAAATCTTATTTTTACCAGTACATGGGACCGAAACCACCGAGAAAACCAGGCGCTGGGAAGTAGATTATGAAAATTTGGCAAGCATCGCAATAAATGGAATTTGCAGAGCAAAATTGGATACAAATTAGGATAGGAGTACATTTATGGAAAAATTAATTTTTGCCACGGGCAATCAGGATAAAATGAAGGAAATCCGTATGATTTTAGGAGATTTGGATTATGAGATTCTCTCTATGAAGGAAGCGGGAATCTCTGCAGATATTGTGGAGGATGGCAAAACCTTTGAGGAGAATGCCGAGATTAAGGCAAAAGCAATCAGCAAGCTTGCAGGCTGTCTCGTGTTAGCAGATGACTCTGGTTTAGAGGTAGATTACATGGATAAGCAGCCGGGCATTCTGTCGGCAAGATGGATGGGAGAAGATACCTCCTATACAGTTAAAAATGCGAAGATTATCGAAAATCTAGAGGGAGTACCGGATTCTCAGCGGACAGCCCGGTTTGTCTGTGCTATTGCAGCCGCATTTCCGGACGGACGGGTGATTACAAAGCGTGGAACCATTGAGGGCATTATAGGTTATGAGGAACGTGGTGAAAATGGCTTTGGCTATGATCCCATTTTCTTTTTACCGGAATATGGCAAGACGACAGCGGAGCTTTCACCGGAGGAGAAGAATAAAATCAGTCACCGTGGTAAGGCTTTGGAGCTGATCAAAAAAGAGCTGTCTGACCCAAAGAATAGAAAATAATATGATTGGGTAATTGCAAAACTTAAGTTTTTGCAGACTTCCGTTGCACAACTGGATTTTGGAAATAGAGCGTGTCACAAATTCCTATATGATGAGATTGTAGTAAGGAGATAAAAATGCGAATACTGGTAATTAGTGATTCACATGGAAAAAATGATGATGTTAAGCAGGTGATTGAACAGGTTGGCGAGATTGATATGTTCATTCATTTGGGGGATATTGAGCGTGGACCGGATTATATCAGGAGGCTGGCTGGCTGTGAATGTCACATGATATCTGGAAATAATGACTATGATATTGCCCTGCCGGATCATGACTCTTTCTTGATTGGAGACAAGAAGGTATTTATTACCCATGGACATCGGTTTTATGTGGGCTCCGGTGTGGAACACCTGCGCCAGTATGCTCTTGATAATGGATATGATATTGTGATGTTCGGGCATACCCATGTACCTTTTTTAGAGATAGGTGATGATGTGACAATATTAAATCCGGGCAGTATCTCTTATCCGAGACAGGATGGAAGGAAGCATACTTTTACGATAATTGAAGTGGATAGAAAGGGCGAAATTCACTATTCACAGGGCCTGTTAAAATCATCCCTCGAGGATATGTACAGAGGGTTTTATTGAGGCATTAAGATTCTTTTGTGAAAAGAAGTTTGGTCATATGGGATAGGGTGGTTCCGGAAAATAGAAACAGACAAAGGATTGAGATTTATGAAGAAGGGACAGATTTGTGAAGGTATTGTGGAACGCTATACCTTTCCGAACAAAGGATATGTGGTAACACACGGACGGGAGATTTGCATAAAGGGGGCACTGCCTGGGCAAAAGATACGTTTTTCGGTAAAGAAGCTCCGTAAGAGTGGCGGAGAAGGCAGACTTTTGGAAGTTTTAGAGCGTGGACCGCTTGAGGATCAAAAGCCAGCCTGCCCGCATTTTGGCATCTGCGGCGGCTGTACTTACCAGACGATGAGTTATGAGAATCAGCTTGCATTAAAGGAAGGACAGGTTAAGGCATTACTGGATAGTGTGTTAGATCCTTCCACTTATACGTGGGATGGTATCAGGAAAAGCCCGGTGCTTACCGCATACCGTAACAAAATGGAATTTTCTTTTGGGGATGCATTTAAGGATGGACCTCTTTGCCTTGGCATGCATAAAAAAGGAAGCTTTCACGATATCGTAACGGTAGATTCCTGCCAGATTACCAGCGAGGATTATAATAAAATTTTACGTGCAGTTCTGGATTTTTATACGGAAAAGCAGGTGCCGTTTTATAAAAAAATGCAGCATGCAGGTGTTTTAAGGCATCTGGTGGTCAGACAGGCGGCATGCAGTAAGGATATATTGGTGAACCTGGTGACAACGACACAGGGATATGTGGCAGGAGACGTACAGACACAGGTAACGGATGGCATGCAGATGCCAAACGATGGTGGTGAAGCGTTAGGGGAAAAGCCTGTGTATCCACCAGAAGAGAGGAAATTGACGAAAGCATTACCAGTACATTTATCGGATGCGGAGCTTTATGAAAGTCTTTATCTCGAAGAATTGCAGGAATTGTTATTGGCGCTGCCATTAGAAGGAAAAATTGTGGGAATCCTTCATACCCATAATGACAGTTTGTCAGATGCGGTGATACCGGAAAAGATTGTCACGCTCTACGGTCAGGACTACATTTATGAAGAAATACTGGGCTTGAAATTCAAGATTTCACCGTTCTCCTTTTTCCAGACCAATTCGAAGGGTGCAGAGGTGCTTTATGAGACTGCCAGAGGCTATATCGGAGAGACAAAGGATAAAGTTGTATTTGATTTGTATAGTGGTACGGGAACCATTGCCCAGATGCTGGCACCTGTAGCAAAGAAGGTGATCGGTGTGGAGATTGTCGAGGAGGCGGTGGAGGCTGCAAAAGAAAATGCGGCATTAAATCAGCTTTCCAATTGTGAATTTATTGCAGGTGACGTGCTCAAGGTGCTGGATGAAATTTCCGAAAAACCGGATATTATTGTATTAGATCCGCCAAGGGATGGCTGCAATCCAAAGGCTCTTTCCAAGATTATTGCCTATGGTGTGGAGGAGATGGTATATATTTCTTGTAAACCAACCAGCCTGGTGCGGGATTTGGAGATTTTGAGAGAGCATGGTTATCATGTGGTGAGAGCCTGCGCAGTTGACCAGTTTGTGGGGACGCTGCATGTCGAGACGGTTGTACTTTTGTCCCATAAATTACCAGATAGCCATATCAATGTGAAGGTGGAATTTGGGGAAGATGAAGCCGAATGATTGCCCAACAAAGAAAAATTCTATTATAATGACAAGTTAGAACACCAAAACAAGGAGAGAACACATGAATCATGCAATCGTCACCCTGAAAAAAGGGGAGGGGCGCACATTGAAGGCTGGCGGCGCCTGGATATATGACAATGAAATAGATACCATTATGGGAAGCTTTCAAGATGGAGATATTGTAATCGTGAAGGATTTTGATGGCTATCCGATGGGGAGAGGATTTATCAACCGCCATTCCAAGCTTACAGTCCGTATGATGACAAGATACGCAGATACAGAAATTGATGAAGTTTTTATCCGTATGCGCGTGAAAAATGCATGGGAGTACCGTAAAAAGGCAGTGGATATCAGTAGCTGCCGTGTTATATTTGGAGAAGCCGATTTTCTTCCGGGTATCGTGGTCGATAAGTTTTCCGATGTGCTGGTAGTGCAGTCGTTGGCGCTCGGTATCGACCGGTTTAAACATCAGATTGTGGATTGCTTAAAAGAGCAAATGGCTGAAGACGGAATTGTGATTACCGGTGTTTATGAACGAAGTGATGTGAAAGTTCGCAGGCAGGAGGGAATGGAGCTTTACAAAGGATTTATCGGGAATCCATTTGATACGAAGGTAGGGATTGTGGAAAATGGTGTGAGATATATTGTGGATGTAGAAAATGGACAAAAGACAGGATATTTTCTGGATCAGAAGTATAACCGTCTGGCAATACAGCGTTTTTGTAAGAATGCGAGGGTATTAGACTGTTTTACCCATACAGGCTCCTTTGCCTTGAATGCAGGGTATGCGAAAGCGCTATCGGTGCTTGGTCTGGATGCTTCGGAGCTTGCGGTGTCACAGGCAAGAGAAAATGCGGCTCTTAACGGTTTGTCGGACATCGTACAGTTTGAGTGTGCAGATGTATTTGATTATCTGCCAAAGCTTGAACAGCAGGGAGAGAAGTTTGATGTGGTTATTTTGGATCCGCCTGCATTTACCAAATCCCGCAATTCCATTAAGAATGCCACAAAGGGCTATCGGGAAATCAATATGCGGGGGCTTAAGCTTGTGGAGGATGGAGGTTATCTTGCAACCTGCTCCTGTTCCCACTTTATGAGCTATGAGCTGTTTACAAAGACGATCAACGAGGCAGCCAGAGCGGTACATAAACGTGTCCGCCAGGTTGAGTACCGCACTCAGTCACCGGATCATCCGATTCTCTGGGCGGCAGACGAATCCTATTATTTAAAATTCTATATCTTTCAGGTGTGTGAGGAAAAATAGCGAAACTTGGTTTCCATTGCATGATAGTCATGAAATGGAAACCAAGTTTCGCTATCCCCTGTGGGATGGATAGCAGAGGGGTTGCCTATAAATATCTTACCAGTTCTTCTACGCTTTTTCTCTTTGGGGCTTCGCATTCCTGAGCCGGATATCCCATAACAATCAGAGCTGCTACCTTTTGCCCTTCCGGAAGTTGGATTGCTTTGGCAATTTTGTCTTCGTCAAAGATGCCGAGAATAACCGTTCCGACACCCATATCGTGAGCGGCAAGGCAGAACGTCTGGGAGGCGATACCGGCATCAAACATTTCCCAGCGGTCTTCTTTGGAAGTTGTAAAGCTTCCGTCTTTCTCGTAACCGCTGCGTTTTTCGATCATACTGACAACCACAAGCTGGGATGCACGTTGAATGGTTTTCTGGTTGAATTCAAAATCCAATACGCAGTTATCGGCGATATCATTCAGGATATTCCGGTCTTCAATAATATGGTAACGGCTGATTTGGGTATTTTTCCAGGAAGGTGCCATTGCAGCGGCAGCGATAATGGCATTTATCGTGTCATGGCTTACAGCTTCCTCTTTGAATTTACGGATACTTCTTCTGGTTTTGATACATTCTAATGTTTCCATGTTATGTCCTCGCTTTCTTCTTAACTTCAATAGGTAATGAAATACCTTTGCTCTGATATGAATTTTTCTGCAAACTGGATAACTCTAGCATAACATAGATTAAATTATTTTGGGGATTTTTTTAATAAATTTATCCGGAATATTTCATAAAAAATAATGATGAAAAACAGGTTTTTGTTATTCGCAAAGTTTTCATACCCAAGCTCAAAAAAATATGGTATAGTATAACATGATGTTGGAATCAAAAGGTACCATTATATTAGTATAAACACTTGGCGAAGGAGGATTTTTTATGGCATACAACGTGTTGATAGCCGGAAACAATGCATCAACCATTGATGATTTTTTTCTGCGGTTACAGGATGATTTTGATCTTCTGACTACATCTATTCGTTTTGACGATGTTGACCGGCATTTAAAATATTTTACACCGGATATTTTTGTCTACTGCATCAATGATAATTATTTTGAGGATGGGGCAAAATTAATTTCCGTCAAAAATTTATTAGATAAGTACAGCATTCCGTTCGTACTCATTGGTTCGAAAGATGCCTGCAGTCAATTTCAACGGGGGGCTGTGAATGTTTCGAATCTTACGTTGGTTAAGCCAATAAGTATATACGTTATTCGAGATACAATAATAGAATTTCTAACAAAACGTTTGGAACCAGAGCAACCTGTTGCAGACCTTCTCAATAATAATCCGATAGAGGAGAAAGCTGCTTCAAAGCCGCTGGCTACGGAAGACATGAAAACTATGGCAGATACAGAGGCTATGGCAGACACGAAAACTATGGTGGAGCCGAAGAATGAGCGTAAGCATATTCTGGTAGTGGATGACAACTCATTGATGTTGAAGGTTATCAAAGAACATCTTCGCAATGAGTATGATGTTGCAACTGCTATCAGTGGTAAAGTTGCCCTGCGTTTTTTGGAGAAGAAAAAAACAGACCTTATTTTATTGGATTATGAAATGCCGGAAGAAGACGGGCCTACTGTTTTAGGAAAACTGAGGGAAATAGATTCTGCAAAAGACGTACCGGTAATTTTTCTTACAGGAATTTCCGAAAAAGACAAGATTCGAAAAGCGTTATCTATGAAGCCACAAGGCTATTTATTAAAACCTATTGAACGCCAGGCTCTCCTTAAAGCAATTCACCAATATCTTGATTGATTTTACAGTAGCTTTGCAAAATGATTGTTCATATTGAAGCGTGAAAGATATGATTAAAAATAGAGGTTATATTTATGGATTTTGAATTAGACTTAAAGAATTTAATTGATGTAACGACATTGGAACGAATTCAGGATGCTTTTACAAAAATGACCGGCTTTGCCGCTATCACAACAGACCCAAATGGAGTTCCGGTGACCAAGGGCTCAAATTTTTCCGAATTTTGCATGAATCATGTGAGAACAACACCTTTAGGCTGCCTCCGCTGTCAGGAGTGCGACAAATACGGAGCAGAAATAGCACAAAAGGAAGGAAAACCGGTTATCTATTTCTGTCATGCCGGATTAATGGACTTTGCTGCCCCCATTGTCGTTCAGGACGAAATCATAGGCTGCTTCATTGGCGGGCAGGTTCTCACCCAAACTCCGGATTTGGAAAAAATGGGCAGCTACGCCGAAGAAATTGGTGCAGACCCGGAAGAATACATAGAGGCATTGAAAAAAACAAGGATTGTAACACAGGAAAACATTGATCATGCCGCAGAATTCTTATACACCCTTACAGATATTTTATCCAGCATTAGCTACAGTCGATATCTAGTCTTTCACGCTAATCTGGAGCTTGGCAAAACCGTACAGATGCGTTCGGATTTTCTTGCCAATATGAGCCATGAAATCAGAACCCCGATGAATGCCGTTATCGGTATGGCAGAGATGGCATTGAGGGAAGACCTGCCACCTGCTGCCCAGGAATATATCAATCAGATTAAGGTGGCAGGAAAATCGCTGCTTACCATCATTAATGATATTCTGGACTTTTCTAAAATAGAGTCTGGAAAGATGGATATTATTTTGGAAGAGTATGAACCAATCTCCATGTTATACGATGTGGCAAATATTATAGCCACAAGATTGAAAGACAAAGACGTAGAACTGATTCTGGATGTTCCCCCTGATTTGCCATATAAGTTGTATGGTGACAGTATTCGGATTAAGCAGGTTTTATTAAACCTTGCAAACAATGCAGCCAAATTTACTTCCAAAGGGAAAATTTTATTGAAAATGGGCTATGCGCAACTGCCTGATGATCAAATTGAAATGCAGGTTTCCATTGAAGACACTGGAATCGGTATTAAGAGTGAGGATATGGAGAAACTCTTTTTATCTTTTTCGCAATTGGATAGCAAGAGAAACCGTAATGTGGAAGGTACGGGATTAGGTCTGGCCATTTCTAAGCGGCTGTTGACGCTGATGCATGGAAACATAAAGGTAGAAAGTGAATATGAAAAGGGAAGCAAATTTTCTTTTGCTCTCCCACAGAAGGTTGTTGATAACACTCCAAGTGTTGTGGTCGAGAAACCGGATTCCATTCTCGCAATGGGCATGATTTCCAATCCATATGTCAAGGAATACTTAAAAAGTGACATTACCAATCTCGGAGTAAATTATATGGAATTGGACTCCGTGGAGGAGTTGCATTCGGTGTCTGGAGATAAAAAAGTATTTTTCTTGGTTGAGGAAGTTAAATTTTCTCAGCCGATACAGGATTTCGTTCGGGATAATCCGGATATTACAGCAATACTTATGGTTAATTTTTACAGTACCGCTAAATATGATATTCCAAATCTTTTTGTTGTTCGAAAACCGTTCTTTGTACTGACGCTTGCCACGTTGTTCAATGGAGAGGATTTGAAGTTAAATCGCAGTGAGGAAGAGAGTATAAGTTTGGATTTCACTGCCGAGGATGCAGAAATTCTCATTGTGGATGATAATGAGGTTAACCTTACTGTGGCAGAGGGATTGTTAGAGCCTTTGCAGATGAAAATTGATACTGCCCGTAGCGGTAAGGAAGCAATTGATAAGATTTCCATGCGGCATTATGACCTTATCTTTATGGATCACATGATGCCGGAAATGGATGGTGTAGAAGCGACCCATATTATACGTGAGCTTCATCCGGAGTATCAGGATGTACCAATTATTGCTCTTAGTGCAAATGCTGTTGATGGAACGAAAGAAATGTTCTGCAAAGAAGGTATGAATGACTTTGTTGCAAAACCGATTGAACTTCATGTTTTATTGTCCAAGTTAAAGCAATGGCTTCCTGCGAAAAAGATTCAGGAGACAGACGGAATTCAGAATGCTTCAAAGGGTGGCGAATCAAAAACAGATATTGTAGTGGGTGATTTGGATGTGAAGACTGCAATAAGTGCTCTTGGAGGGGAAAAGCTTTTCTGGAAAGTGCTTAAGGAATATTATCGCACGATTCACAAGAAGACAGAGCTGATTCGGTTTTTAGAGGAGCAGGAGGATTGGATTAATTATACGATAGAAGTTCATGCCTTAAAGAGTGCTTCCAAACAGATTGGTGCGATGTCCCTTGCGGAGAAAGCGGCAGAAATGGAAAAGGCAGGCAATGCCCAAAATGGGGATCTTATTCACAGAGAAACAAAGGGGATGCTGGAGCAATATTTCAATTATATATCTGTTCTGCAGCCGTTTTGTGACGAGAAAAAGAAAGATAATATAAAGAAGAAGCGTGTTTCATCTGATATTTTGGAGAGAATGTTTGGACGTATGAAAACAGCAATGGAAGATCTGGATATGGATGAGATGGAATCTGTCATTCAGGAAATGGAGCAGTATTCCTACGCAGATGAGGATCAGGAATTGTTTGTACAGTTGCGGGAAGCAGTGGAAGAGATGGATGTGGATACCTGCGAAACGATTTTGCAGACATGGGCAGATCAATTATAGATATATAGGAACTGTTATGAAAATTGCGGTCAGAAAGTAAAGGATTTCTGACCGCAGTTTTTTTATCGGAAATAGTGTATTGTCAAAGTTTAAACAGGCTTGTAAGAGCAGGAGTATCTCTGTTTTGCCTCATCAATCTTGCTCTGTTCGGCATCCGGTGTCGGATAAAATCCTCGTTCATGCATAGAACAGAACACATCCTGCTGCATCGTGTGCTCATCGGCTAAGATATCTAACATGGTGGAGCGGAGTCCTTCATGTACACACTCATTTGAAAACGTATTGAATAAATTGGTAGCAGCTTTTTGAGCAGCTAAGGCATCGCCTAAGATTTCTTTTTCCTGATATAATTCCATGACAACCTCCTAACTTAAATGGTCATATAATTTGTTGAAATGTGACTGATGTCTCTGGGAAATTTCTTCCATTTCGCTTTTGATATTGTTATCGGTAGCGTGGTTTGCTAACATCTGGAATTTTTTTACCAGAAGTTCCTCTTCAGATAATAAATCATGCAGTGCAGATAATTCTTTTTCAGATAATTGACTCATTCTGATTCTCCTTTTCTTTTTTATCAGGTAGTTGTAAAACATTTTGATGACAGAAGTATTTCCTTTGCTATGAGCCATCAAAAGACACATGGTATCCGGATTAGCCTGTCCATTATTTTACAATTGCCTTTGAGATATGTTGTAGTATAGACTGAAAACAGGAAAAATATACATGTGGGATTTTTTAAATTTGTCCGGAATATTTCATAAAAATAATTGTAGAAAAAGTAG
>CAMWYJ010000063.1 GCA_947178445.1 uncultured Clostridium sp. | reverse complement strand
GCAAGGCGGGGAAGAGAAGCCCGCGAAGGAGTCGGAGCAAAGCGGAGACGAGTTGTAAGGCAGAAAGGCGAAGCCCGCGAACGAGTCGGAGCAAAGCGAAGACGAGTTGCAAGGCGGAAAGGCGAAGCCCGCGAAGGAGTCGGAGCAAAGCGGAGACGAGTTGTAGAAAGGAGACAATATGAGCCGGGTAATCCTGTGTGAAACAAAGGAAGCGACAACTTCATATATTTTTCCAAACACGAAGATTGAAGTGTTTTCCTATGAGGAGCTTTGCTTTTATATATATAACAATATTGCACTGGTCTCAGAGGAATATATTGCAACACCGATGTTTAACTGGATTGAAGAAGAATTAGGTCTTTTAGACCTTGCAAACCTTTTGCGGGAAATGAAGGAAAAGGAAAACACTGATTTGACGGATCTGTTGACAGCAATTCTCACCTATAAAGAATATTATACGATTCCAGAGGTGAAAGAATTTATTTTACAGATGGAACGAATGAAAGGACTTAGTAAGCCACAGTTTCGTAAAATGCAGGCAGATGGATTCTTAAGGTATCATAAGTATTTAAAGGCAGCAGCTATTTATGATGAGATATTAGAACAAAATCCGGAGCTTAACCAGGATGCATTTCTTGGTGCGATTTATCATAATAAGGCAGTGGCACTTGCCTATAATTTTGAGCTTGACGGGGCAGCACAATGTTATCTTAAGGCATATGAGATAACAGGAAATCGAAAAAGTATATATGAGTATTTGTTGTTAGAGGCAACTATGCGCAGTCGTGAGGATATAGAGGTGCTTGCTACGTACTACAATGTTGAGAGTATGGTGGATATTATCTTTGATGCCATTCTTGATGCGGAGGCAGATGTGACGGGGTCACCGGTTTATCACCGTATGCAGAAGGCAATGTATCATTATGAGAAGAATAATTTGACAGACTTTAATAAGCGGATGGACACTGTAACCCAGAAGTTAAAAGAAGAATTCCGAGAGCAGATTGTGTAGGAGATATCATATGGGATTGTTAAGCAGCGTAAAAGGTTTTTTTGGAAGAACCGAGATAACAGAAGAGACATTTGAATATGAGAGTATCGATAATTTCCTGTCAGGGCAGCGGGGACAGGAAGATGAACCTCGTGATGATGTAGCATTTAAATGTGACCAGATTGTGGATGCTACTTACCAGATGGAGGATTTGCGGGTGGAATACGAGATGGTAACATCTTATTTTGAGGATATCCAGTTGATTGAGGAACTGCCGCAGAATGCCCGTATGGAAATTACGGATACAGCAAAGCGGATTGCTTTTTTGGAAAATGAGACTTCGGCATTTTTACATTCCGATGACCGGATTAGTGATGAGAATTTCCGCATGATTCAGGGAATAGAGAAGAATCTTTCGGAGGTGTTTGGACAGCTAAAGGAATTGGAAGATATGGATCTTAAGATTAAGCGGGATATGAAGCATTTAGAGGCAGAGAAGAACTCTTTAGAATATCTGCAGGAAAGTATTGAAGAAAGACAGTTGAAGCTTCGCACCTTTATTATGTCCTTCGGTCTGGTTGCAGTGCTCTCCGTGTTGCTGCTTACGGTGGCGGGAATGCTTACAAAGACAAACCTTATTCTGCCGGTCTTATTGATTCTGTTTGTTGTGGCTGTTGTGGCAGCACTGTCTGTTGTACTCTATAAACGTCTTTCCTATGAATTCAAATTAAGTGAGATTAAGGAAAACCGTGCAATTAACCTGATGAACAGGGTAAAAATCAAATATGTAAACAATACCTCAACGCTGGAATATCTGTACAGTAAGTATAACATTAAAAGCCTGCGGGAGCTGGAATATCTATATGACCAGTATCTGCTGATGGTGGATGAGGTGCGAAAATACCAGAAGTCAAGCGGTGACTTGCGGGAATATTCTGACCAGCTATCCAAGCTGCTGTTTTCCCACGGAGTAAAGGATCCGGACATCTGGACGAAGCAGGCTATGGCATTGATCGACAGCCGGGAAATGGTGGAGGTAAAACATTCCCTTAATGTGAGAAGGCAGAAGCTCCGTGAACAGATTGCCTATAATGAGAAGCTTCGGCTCAATGGTTTGCGGGAAATTAAGGAAATGCTGAAAGCCAATCCTGGACTACGGGAACAGGTAAGAAAAGAGCTTGAGATTTTCCACATCAAGGTCGGAAATTAGGAGGTTTCGCAATTGCTTATCAGACGGATTAGGAATGGAGAATGATATGGAACGGGAAATTATTACGATTCAAAACAAGGATTCCTATGGAATCACATGGTACGAGCATGCCCAGCCGTATTTTGGAAGCCATCGTGGAATGCGGTTTCGGCTGGCACGTAATCCGATGGAGGACTGTTTTTTAACACCACAGGATAAGAAAAGTGATGCGGTATTCGAGGCGGTTATCTGGCCGGAGCCATATTGCTTTGAGGCGACACCGGATGAGTTAAAGACGACAGCAACCTTTGCGTTTGACATGGAGGGCAAGGAGAAAATGATTGCATGGCTCAACGAACAGTATGCAGCCCGATTTGAAGAATGGGAAGAGGCAAGGGCGAAGCACTAAAAACAGTAGTGTGAAAGCCTCGTAAAAGTTTATTTCATCTGTTTCCGGTATTCCTTTGGTGAGATACCATTGATTTTCCGGAAGGTTTCTGTAAAATAGCTGGCACCGCGGAAGCCACATTCTAAAGAGATTTCTGTAATATTCATATTTGTATGGTCGAGCAGATAAATGCCCCGCTGAATCCGGAAATTCTGCAGGTACTCTACCGGAGACTGCCTGAGGTTTTCGCGGAATAGCCGGCAGCATTTCGACTGGCACATCATACCGGCCTCTGCAATATCCTGCAGTGTAATTTTTTCCTGATAGTGATTGTGGATATAGGATAGCATTTTCTTAAGCGGGCTCATTGGATCGGTATCTGCATATTCAAAACCGTTCTCGGCAATGGTATGCTCATAAAGGATACTCCAAAGTGAGAAAAACAGGCTTTGTGATATAAGTTCGAAGCAGGGTGTTTTATCTATTACGGCATGAAAAATATTAAGGATTTGGTCGATGACTGTCTGATGCCAGATTTTTGTTCTGTCGAGATAAAATACATCACTGTTCAAATCAAATAAAAGAGGATTAATATATTTTTCCTCCATTTTCCGGTTAAAGCGAAGACTGTCCGGCTGTAAAAGCAAAACAAGATAGCGACAGTTTTCTTCATCTGGAATGATATAGGTGTTTTCCTGCGAGTGAGTTTCCCTTTCTGGACAGGGACTGCAATAATGCAGTCGGTTTGTATTCACAATAATTCCTTCACCTGCATGTAGCGGATAGGTCTGGTCGTTGACATAGTAGTTGAACTGCCCGTCTAATACCACAATACATTCAATTTCTTTATGCCAGTGGCAGGGCATGGTTCCATTTGGATAATCAGATAAATAGGAAATGACAGCTTTAATCGGTATGGTAGGTTCATTGTATTCGATGGTTTCTAACAGGTTGTCACCAATGACCATATGGCCTTTGTAATCGTTTTGGCGGTATTCGGATTCTTTTGATAAGGATGCGCTAATGCCTGTCATGGAGATTCTCCTTTCTATAAATCGCCTATAGGCGATTGTGAAACGTTTATGACACGTTATATAAAATTCCGTTCATAATTCACATATTTTTAGATAGAATGCAGGATTGTTATATAATATTATCAAAAATTGATAGTAAAGACAAGAAAAATGGAGTATTCTTATTTAAAATACGATCTTATGAAATTGTCTATAGTTCACAAACGATTAACATGTTATAAACGTTTTGCAATTGCCTAAATATTGTATTGAGAAGGAAGGGAAGAAGATGACAGAAAGAGAGAGAATGTTAGCAGGAGAGATTTATGATCCGAGTGATAAGGAGTTAGCCAAGAGACGGTCAAAGGCACACAGGCTTAGTAAAATGTACAACGATACTTTTGAGGATGAAGAGGCAAAGAGGGAAGAGATTATAAGTGAGCTTGTTCCGAACCATGCAGAGGGTGTATACCTTCAGGGACCGGTGCAGTTTGATTATGGTATCTATACAACGCTTGGAAAGAATTTTTATGCGAATTTCAATCTCACGGTATTGGATGTATGTCCGGTAAAGATTGGCGATAATGTTTTGATGGGACCGAATGTATCGATTCTGACTCCGTTACATCCGCTGTGTTATCAAGAGCGTAATATTCGCATGCGTCCAAATGGCCAGATGTACGATTATGAGTATGGAAAACCGATTACCATTGGTGACAATTGCTGGATTGCCGGTAATGTTACCATTTGCGGTGGTGTGACAATCGGTAATGGCTGTGTTATTGGAGCAGGAAGTGTGGTGACAAGGGATATTCCGGATCACAGTCTGGCAGTGGGGAATCCCTGCAAGGTTATTCGTCAGATCACGGAAGCGGATATGATGAATTTTGGAAGAGAATAAATATTTTATAGAGAGTTTTGCTTATGACTACAACAAAAAATCAAGAGGAGGTTATATCATATGAAGATGGAAGAGATTAAAGAATTAGTGGGAAAGATGACATTGGAGGAGAAAGCAGGACTTTGCTCTGGTGGTGATTTCTGGCATAGCAAGGCTGTAGAACGTCTGGGAATTCCGAATGTGATGGTATCTGATGGCCCTCATGGGCTTCGGAAACAGGATCAGGAGGCAGACCATTTGGGTGTGAATGAGAGTATTAAAGCAGTTTGTTTTCCTGCTGGCTGTGGTGCAGCAACTTCCTTTAATAGAGAGCTGATTGGTAAAATGGGTGAAATTCTTGGGAATGAGTGCCAGGCAGAAAATGTCAGTGTAATTTTAGGACCGGCTGTAAACATCAAGCGTTCGCCTCTGTGTGGCCGCAATTTTGAGTATTATTCAGAGGATCCATATCTGGCAACGGAGATTGCAACTGCGCATATAAACGGTGTGCAAAGCAAACATGTGGGAACAAGTATTAAGCATTTTCTGGCGAATAATCAGGAGACCAGAAGAATGTCTGTGGATGCAGTGATTGATGAGCGCGCTCTTCACGAGATTTATCTTGGAGCCTTCGAGGGCGCTGTGAGAAATGCGAAACCTTGGACTGTGATGAGTTCATACAACAGAGTAAATGGTGAGTACGTGGGTGAGAACAGAGAACTGCTTACGGATATCCTGCGTGATGAATGGGGATTTGACGGTATTGTAGTCAGTGACTGGGGTGCGGTCAGTGACCGTATCAATGCTCTGAAGGCTGGTCTTGATTTAGAGATGCCTGCATCTGGTGGAGTCCGTGATATTAAGATAGTGGAGGCTGTTCAAAACGGAATACTTTCAGAGGAAGTGTTAGATGCCACCTGTGAAAGAATTTTGAATATTGTGTACCGATTTGTGGAAAATCGTGATGAAAATGCGGTATTTGATCTCGAAGCAGATCATGAGATGGCAAGGCAGATTGCCCATGAGACGATTGTTCTTCTGAAAAATGAGGATGATATTTTACCACTTTCTAAAAATTCCAAGGTGGCATTTATCGGTAAGTATGCAGAGAAACCACGGTTTCAGGGAGGTGGAAGCTCACACATTAACTGTAAGTATGTAACCTCAGCTATGGATGCAGTGAGGGAAGCAGGACTTTCCAATGTGACATTTGCAAAGGGATTTGATGATAAAGTGGATGCGGTGGATGAGTTGTTAGAGAAAGAGGCAGTTCAGGCCGCATCTAAGGCAGACATTGCTGTGGTGTTTGCAGGACTTCCAGATGCGTTTGAATCGGAGGGCTTTGACCGTGAGCATATGCGGATGCCTGAGTGCCAGAATCATCTGATTGAAGAGATTTTAAAGGTGCAGCCCAATACGGTAGTGGTCCTTCACAATGGTTCCGCTATTGAGCTGCCTTGGGTAAATGAGGCAAAGGGTATTTTAGAGGCTTATCTCGGAGGTGAGGCTGTTGGTGGAGCAACCGTGGATATTTTGTTTGGTGATGTGAATCCAAGTGCAAAGTTAGCAGAGACTTTCCCGTACCAGCTAGAGGATACTCCTTCTTATCTGAGCGGATTTGGTTCTGGTGATACGGTAAATTATACAGAGGGTATTTTTGTTGGATACCGCTACTATGACAAGAAAAATATGCCGGTTATGTTCCCATTTGGCTTCGGACTGTCGTATACAACCTTTGAGTACAGTAATCTTACAGTTGACAAGAAGGAGCTTTCGGATCAGGAGACTGTAATGGTAAGTGTAGATGTAACCAATACCGGTAAGGTGGCGGGAAAAGAGATTGTGGAGCTTTTTGTGGCGGATAGGGAAAGCACTGTGATCCGTCCGGTAAAGGAGTTGAAAGGTTTTGAAAAGGTGGCATTGAATCCCGGTGAGACAAAGACGGTTACCTTTACATTAGACAGCCGTGCATTTGCATATTATGAGCCAAAGATGAAGGAATGGAATGTAGAATCTGGTGAGTTTGAAATCCTGATAGGAAAATCTTCAGAAGACATTGTGCTTTCTGAAATAGTGGTTGTAAATGGAACAAAGAAAAAAACGGTTGTGTATACGGCAAATACGATTTTTGCAGACTTGCCGACCAGTGAAGAAGCATTGGAAATCTTGAAACCTTGGCGTGAAGCGAATGGTCTGGGTGATATGTGTACCTCGGAAGAAGAGAATGGTGCTGCATCAGAGGCAATGTCAAAAGAGATGAATGAAGCGATGGCGATGTTTACGCCGCTTAGGGCTGCGATTTCTTTTGCAGATGGAAAAATTACTCCTGACATGATTGATGAGATTGTGGAAAAATTAAATAAGCTGCCACAATAAAGGTACGATTCAGATTTGATTGACATATTTTGATTCAATTTATATAATAATACAGATGAGTGATGATCAGGTGGGCTCCACCGATGAGGAGAACCGATAGGGAAGTATTTCCGTTGTGGTAGATGTTACCAGAAGGCTATGCGTTGGCGTAGCCTTTTGTGTTACAAGGGAGACAATTACCTATAGATTTAAAAGATATAGGAGGATTTGTATGAAAATTTTAGTGATAGGAGGCAGTTATTTTTACGGGCGGGTATTTGTTATGGAGGCTGTAAAGGAACACGAGGTTACGGTGGTAAATCGGGGAACTTACAGTCTGGAAAGCCTTGGTGTTACACAGCTTACAGGAGACAGAAAAGATGCCGACCTATGGCAGTCGGTGACAGAGGACTATGATGTGCTGGTGGATTTTTGTGGTTATCAGGCAGGAGATGTGGCAAATGTATTAGAGCATATAACAGGGCACATTGGCCATTATATTTTTATCAGTACAGTGGATGTTTATAAACGGGGATTATCTGGTTTCAAAGAGGAGGATACTCCATTGGAGATTCGTAAATTTCCGGGAGAAGCAGGAGAATATATCGAGGGAAAGGTGGCATTAGAGCAGGAAATCGGGCTGCAATGTGGGAAAAAAGGGATTCCGTTTACGATTCTCCGCCCAGCTATTTTATACGGACCTTTTAACTATGCACCGAGGGAGTCTGTATTTATTCAGTTGATGGTACAGCAAAGGATCCTGCCGAGGATTATTGATGCAGATGGCAGTTTTCAGCTTATTTATGTAAAAGATGCTGTTCGGGCAATCATCAAATGTATGGGAAATGAAAAGACTTATGGACAAAGCTATAATCTTTGTGGTGATGAGGTGGTTACCTATGATATGCTTGCAGATGTATTATTAAATGGTGCCAGCAAAGTGAAACAGGAGGAGAACGACACATCGGTTGAACAGATTCCCATGACAGTACAGGCGGTGGAAAAGCAGGGTCTGCCCCTGTCATTTCCGGTTACAAAAGCAGAGACGGAGCTTTGCAGCAATGCAAAAAGCAAGGCAGAGCTTGGTATGCAATACATTGGTTTGGAGGAGGGGATGGAGAGAACCTGTCAGGCATTTTGGAACGTGTATAGTAAGTGAAATAAGCGATAGACAATAAGTAAAGAGTAAAAAAATGCGGCACTGACTACGGTTTGCGGGTTGGTGCTCACTAGGAGGGTATCGTGGAGAAGGGAAACCGTGATACCCTCCTGGAAAGAAGGGGGATGTATTATCCCCCTTGTTAAATTTTTAATCCAAACTTACACTTACTAATTTCTTTGAAATACGGGCGGTAACATCAATGTAATAAGCGGCATCTGCTGCAGACATTTCATCAGGCTCATATTTCTCAACCGCTTCTGTATAATATACATAATCTTTCATGATTTCTGCATAGTCAGAAATCATACCCGTAATGTCGTCAGAATCCTGGTATTTTACCATAAAGTCTATGTAATCATTCATAAAAGCTTCATATTCATCAAGAAAAGCTTTTAAATCTGGATCAACAGCACTATTTGAATCATCAGCTGTGGTATCCGTTTCCGAATCTGCTGTTTCCGTGTCTGCTGTTTCTGAGTCTGCGGATTCTGTATCTTCCGATTCTGTACGTTCCGTCTTGGCATCCTTATTTTCGGATATATTTGCACCTTCTGTATTTTCCGATTTCTCAGATGCTTCAAGACGGTTAATAATGTCTGCCAGGCTGTCAATGTCAACACAGGCACTTAGTGTAAGCATCATAGATAATATAATAAGTAGTATGGTTGTTTTTTTCATAATCGTTTCCTCCTGAAAATAAATATGTTGGTTATACTGTATTGAAAGAGAAGTGAATTTTGCCGCCAGTCTTTAATGTTGAAGCGTTTCAATCAGCTCAGACATTTTATAGATTATTAGTTCAGTATCTTTCGTTTCCTCCTTTAGTTTTTCACGTTGTTTCTCAAGTGCAGGCTTTTGAACGTCTTTCGGAGCATCAATTATGTCTTTGATTTCCTTTATGGTGAAGCCCATCTGTTGGAATAATCTAATCTTTTTAATTCGTTCCTGTGCATTCTCATTATAAAGTAAATGACCGCGTTCGTTTTTTCCTGACACGGAAATCAATCCTGCCTTTTCGTATCCTTGTATTGTACGTCTGGATATACCGAAGGCACTATATATCTCACGTAATGTCATATCCATATTCACATCTCTCCTCATCGTTTATAGACTAAAATTGCACGTTACGTGCAGTCAACAGTTTTTTGAATGATTTGATTGATATGGCAGCAAAAAACACTTCCTTTTTAGGGAAATGTTTTTTGTGCGAATCCTGTTTTTGACGTTCATAATGAAAAGATATTAATGAATATAGAAAAATTCATAACGATATGTTAAAATCATAAAAATGATGAATAAAATGAACTTTGGAACTTCATTTATCATGGAATTATCGGGGGAAATTTGGCTAGAAAGTTGAGATGGATGTTTAAATGTTGCAATTTTAGGGGGAGCATAATGAATTTAGAAAAGGATAATGAATTTATCGGTAAGGTGAAGCGATATAAAAAAGGCATAGTTTTCATATGTGTTATGATAGTAATAATAATGGCTGCATTCGTGATTGGGACGTTTCACTCGCCAGATAACAGATTCCTGAAGGATAGTGTGGATTTTATTGAGGGCGAAGAAGGTAAAGTATCAACAATTAGCAAGGCATCATTGGAGAAAGTTTTTGACATCAGTGAATTATCTACAGCAGATTATACCTATAATGCCATTGCAACAGCATATGATGAAGATGGAGCAACCGTAAAATATTATGTTGCATATGAAGGCAAAGTAAAAGCTGGTATTGACTTTGGTAAAGTAAAATATGATATCAATGAAGAAGAAAAAATAATCCGTATTACAATTCCAGAGGTTGAGTTTACAGAAAAAACGGTTTCTCCTGGTACATTGGAATACATATTTAAGGATAAGAAAAGTGAAACAGAGAATGTATATCAGGAAGCATTTGAATTATGCAAACGAGATTTGGCTGAAAGAACGGATAAGGAGGAAGAGCTTTTACAGCTGGCAAAGGAAAATACGGTTGCTGTGATTGAAGCACTTGTAATACCTTGGGTGGAGCAAATAGATGATGAATATAAAGTAGAAATTCAATAAGGAGTAATGCAAATGAGAAAGGCAATAAAATTATTTTTTATGTGTATGCTTTTACTTTTCATGTGTTCATGTGCCAATCAAGGTGAAAACCGGCTGCCTGATGAAGAGGGGACAGAGACGGCAGATGAATCGGTGAATGCGGTTTGCCCTGACCTTTCACAGATAAGGTCGATATGTGACCTTGCAACACTGGAGTGTTATTATCATAATGTGGCAAAATCTGTCAAAGAAAAAGGGGAAGGATTGACTCACATAGGAGAGAAGGAGCGTATTTTTTGGATTGAATATAGCGGGGTGGCAAAGTTTGGAGTCGATATATCGAAGGTGAATATGCAAACGGATGGCGAACGAGTTGTGATAACAATTCCGAAAGCTGAGCTGCTGGGTTTGTCAAAATATTCATTTACAGAAGATAGTTATATTTCATCAGATGACAGAATGATAAATAAAAACCCTATCACTGCAGAGAACCAGACGGAAGCAATAGCAGTTGCAGAAGAAAATATAAAGCAGTTGTTTGCAGAGGATGATGCCATGCTTGCACGGGCGCAGGACAATGCAAAAAAGCTGATAGAAAATTATATTAAGCAGCTAGGACAAATTTCAAAAGTTGATTATCAGATCGAATGGCATTATGAGGAAAATATAACAGACACAAGTGATTGATATCTGAATGAACACTCGGTTTCTTTTCTTCTTTACCTCCCCTTTTTGGGTGTGGTATAATGAATTGCGCTGATGAGGGCAGGCAAACAAATATCGTGTCTGCTTGCAGACAAAGTGGTTTGTGATATACTGGTGGATGTTTAGTGGGGATGATTTATGAAAAAAAAATATTATGCAGTGGCAAAGGGAAAAACATCGGGAATTTATTTTACATGGGAAGACTGTAAAGTACAGGTGGAACATTTTCCAGGAGCGGTATATAAGAGTTTCCAGACATTAGAAGAGGCAGAGGCATTTATAGAGCTAGAAGATGGGAAATTGACAGAGCATATTTCATCAGATGATGGAAAGCAGATGGTATTAGATGATTTGATGATGGGAGTGGATACTGTGCAGATAGGTTCTATTATAAAAGGTTTCAGTAAAGAGGGAAAAGAAAAAGAGAGTAAAGGGATTCGTCCAATTAGTACGGGGGGACATCTGGTTGCCTATGTGGATGGCAGTTATGAACACAGTAAGCGGGCCTATGCTTATGGCTGTGTGCTGGTTTTAGAAAATGAGATAGTCAAGTTAAATGGTAAGGGCAATAATGAGGAGTTTATCACTATGCGGAATGTGGCTGGTGAAATTTGGGGAAGTGAGTGCGCAATCTCATGGGCAGTGGAACATGGATATGAGGAAATCACCATTTATTATGATTATGAGGGAATTGAAAAATGGGCAACTGGTGAGTGGAAAGCAACCAAAAGAGGAACGATTGCGTATAAGGAATTTATTGAGGAAAAGAAAAAGGAAATCTGCATTCACTTTGTAAAAGTGGAAGCGCATACCGGTGTAGAATATAATGAAATGGCCGATCAGTTGGCAAAGGCGGCACTTGGGATATAATGAATCGCGCTGATGAGGGGCAGGTCATCAATTTGTGCAGATAACGAACCAAGCGTAGATACTTGTATATACATTTGGCGACTATTGCAACAAACGAAGTTTCTTCGAAAATTGGTGACATATGATATAGTACAACGTTCAATAAGAAATGGAGAAAGATAAATGGAATTTAATAAGTATTTTGATCACACAATATTAAAGCCGGATGCGGCAACGGAGGAAGTCGAGGCAATCTGCCGGGAGGCAATCCTGTATGATTTTGCATCGGTTTGTGTCAATGGAGCAAGAACGAGGCAGGTCTCCTGTATGCTGGAAGATACGGATGTGAAGGTGTGTACGGTAGTGGGATTTCCGCTTGGTGCAATGAATACCATAGCAAAGCAGTTTGAAGCGGTGACCGCCATTGAAGACGGTGCAGACGAGATTGATATGGTAATAAATATCGGTGCAGTGAAGGATGAAGACTGGGAACTTGTGAAGGAGGATATTGCACAGGTAAAGGAGGTATGCACTCATAATACGATGGGAAGAGATGTGATATTAAAGGTAATCATTGAAACCTGTTTGCTCTCAAATGAGGAAAAAGTGAAGGCCTGTGAAGTGGCGGTGGAAGCAGGAGCTGATTTTGTAAAGACATCTACCGGGTTTAGCACAGGGGGAGCAACGATAGAGGATGTAGAACTGATGCGGAAAACAGTAGATGCAAAGACAATGCAGCTTGAGAAAGAGACCGGAAGAACCTGGAATCGGGTAAAGGTAAAGGCATCTGGTGGAATCAGAGATAATAAGAGTGCAAAGGCAATGATTGCAGCGGGAGCGGACCGTCTCGGAACCTCTGCCACTGTTGCGATCATAGAAGAAACAAAATAATTTTGAAGGATAAAGGAGAAGACATATGAAAAAGGGAAAAAGGATAACAGCATTTCTGGTAACGGTGGTTATGGCGTGTACGCTTTTAGGCTGTGGGGGGAAGCAGGAGGCATCCACAGAAGAGGTGACCACACAGGAGGCATCTACGGAGGAGATAACGACAGAGGAGGATACCGAGGAAGCGGAAGAAAATAAGATTGAACTGAATGTCAACCTTATTAAAAATGGTGATTTTTCCAATGGTACGGATGGATTTTTCAGCTATTGTAATGGTGGAGCTGTGGAGTTTGATGTTAATGAGAGTGGAGAATTGCAGTGTGATATCAGCAGTATTGGAATGGTAGAACATGGTGTGCAGATTTACTATGATGGATTTGCCATGCAGCAGGGAGTGGAATACGAAATTTCCTTTGATATACATGGAACAACTGAAAGGGATATTGACTGGAGAATTCAGGTAAATGGCGGAGATTATCATGCTTACAAGGCCAATACAGTGACCGTGAATGCAGATGTACAGCATGTTACAGAGACTTTTATCATGGAAGAAGCCAGTGATCCGGCACCAAGGTTTTGCTTTAATATGGGCTATGTGAATTCTATGAAAGAGGCTGGAATTGCGGGTGACAGCGTAGGAGAGCACTCTATAATGGTTGATAATATTTCTTTAATGGCGATAAATGCGGACGGTGCGGTTTTGGATAATAGCGGTGTAGAGGTCCCAAAGGTAAAGGTGAATCAGGTAGGCTATGGTAAGAAGGATACGAAAATCGCAGTATTTGCAGATTTGGAGGAAGAAGATACTGCTTTTACGGTGGTAGAGGCAGATACGGACAAGGTTGTATTTGAGGGAGAACTCACAAAACCTGTAAAGAATGATCCTGCTGGCGAAATGAACTGTACCGGAGATTTTTCGGAGCTTACGGAAGCAGGGACTTACAAGGTAGTAAGCAGTAAAGGGGAAGAATCCTATCCGTTTACAATTGATGACGACATTTATGATGAAGCCTTTGAAAATGTGGTGAAGATGTTCTATTTACAGCGCTGTGGACAGGAACTTTCAGAGGAATATGCAGGAGAATTTAATCATCCGGAATGTCACAATATGGAAGCTGTGGTATATGGAACGGACAAGAAGATGGATGTATCCGGCGGCTGGCATGATGCTGGTGACTACGGAAGGTATGTGGTGTCCGGCGCGAAGGCAGCAGCGGATTTGATGCTTGCTTATGAGAAGAATCCGAAAGCATTTTCTGACGACATGGGTATTCCGGAAAGTGGGAATGGCGTGAGTGATCTGTTAGATGAGGTGCGTTACGAGCTTTCATGGATGTTAAAGATGCAGAATACAGAAAATGGCGGAGTGTATCACAAGGTTACCTGTGCGGTATTTCCGGAGACTGTTATGCCACAGGAGGAGACGGATGAACTGATCGTGTCACCGATTTCCAATACTGCAACCGGTGATTTTGCCGCAGTGATGGCGATGGCTTCCCGGATTTACCAGGATGTTGATGCGAATTTTGCAAACCAGTGTATTGCGGCAGCAGAAAAGGCATGGCTTTACCTGGAGGGACACAAATCGGATGGAGGATTTAAGAATCCGGAGGATGTGGTGACCGGTGAATATCCGGATGAGACCTGCACAGATGAGATATTCTGGGCTGCGGCAGAGCTTTGTAAGGCAACGGATGATGTGATTTATCTAGAGGCAGCAAAGGAAGTATATGAGGAAACGAAAAATCTTGGAGGTCTTGGATGGGCAGATGTGGCTGGTTATGGTGCCTATGCGATATTGACGAGCGAGGCGTTGTCGCTTGATAGCAGCAATTTTGCACAGGAGTTAAAAGACACATTTTTGAAGGAAGCAGACAATGTCTTGTCGGTTGCGGAAAAGAATCCGTATATGGTGCAAAAAGAAGGAGCCTATGAGTGGGGTTCTAATATGGGAATCGCCAACAGTGGAATGCTGCTTTGCCTTGCAAATGAAATTAAGTCTGAGGATAAGTATATAGAGAGTGCGAAGAATCATTTAAACTATATTTTTGGAGTGAATGCAACAGGATACTGCTTTGTGACTGGTGTGGGAACCCTAAGCCCTGAGAACCCACATCACAGACCATCCCAGGTACTTAACAAGGTGATGACCGGTATGTTGATTGGCGGACCGGATTCTGATTTGGAGGATCCTTACGCAAAAGCAGTACTCGCGGATGCGCCGGCTGCAAAATGTTATGTGGATAACGTGCAGAGTTATTCTTGTAACGAAATTACTATTTATTGGAATTCACCACTTGTGTATCTGATGGTGGCAACGGAGGAATAATTTTTTATAGAAGGAAGCTTGATGAGCGAAATTATTCAGAATATCAAAGAGATTAAAATGCGCTTTAAATCCGACATTACGAATGGAAAGAGATGGGGAATGGCATGAGATTGGTATCATGGAATGTGAATGGAATAAGAGCCTGTGTGGGAAAAGGATTTATGGATTTTTTTCACGGGATTGATGCAGATATTTTCTGTATTCAGGAGTCAAAAATGCAGGAAGGGCAGTTAACGCTTGATATGCCGGGCTATCACCAGTATTGGAATTATGCAGAAAAGAAGGGTTATTCGGGTACAGCCATTTTTACGAAACAGAAGCCAATCTCTGTCAGGAATGGAATCGGCATAGAGGAGCATGACCACGAGGGGCGTGTGATTACGCTTGAATTTGAGAAATTTTTTATGGTGACCGTATATACTCCGAATTCCCAGAATGAGCTGGCACGCTTGGATTACCGCATGACTTGGGAGGATGCATTTCTTGCGTATCTTAAGAAGTTAGAGGAGGAAAAGCCGGTGATTGTCTGTGGGGACATGAATGTGGCTCATAAAGAAATTGATTTGAAAAATCCCAAAACAAACCGGAAAAATGCGGGATTTACCGATGAAGAGCGGGAGAAATTCAGTAATTTGCTAAAGAATGGTTTTATAGATACCTTCCGCTATTTTTACCCGGAGCAGGAGGAGATTTATTCCTGGTGGTCTTACCGTTTTAAGGCACGGGAGAAAAATGCAGGATGGCGGATTGATTATTTTCTGGTGTCTGAATGCCTGAAGGATGCGCTCAAGGATGCAAAGATTCTGACAGAAATAATGGGTTCTGACCACTGTCCGGTGGAATTAGAGATGGAATTATGAATGGATAAGGCTTAATTGCTGCGGATTTGTATTAGCAAAGTATGCAGAGGTACCGTTGGGAGGAAGAGATATGCTGAAGTTGGGTTGTCATGTAGGCATGAGTGGAAAAGAAATGATGTTAGGATCTGTAAAGGATGCTATTCATTTTGGGGCCAATATCTTTATGTTATATACAGGTGCACCGCAGAACACAAAGCGGAAAGATTTATCAGAATTACGAATTGAAGAGGCGAAAGCTTTAATGAAAGAACAGGGGATTGAGGAATTCGTGGTACATGCACCCTACATCATTAATCTTGCAAATACGGTAAAACCAGAGACATTTGACCTTGCTGTGGAATTTTTGGAGCTGGAGCTTGAAAGAACGGAGAAAATGGGCTCGACGACGCTTGTACTTCACCCTGGCTCCCATGTAGGAGAGGGTGTTGAGGCGGGGGTTGACCAGATTGCGAAGGGACTTAATATGGTGCTCAAAGCAGATACAAAGGTGCATGTGGCACTTGAGACCATGGCTGGCAAGGGAAGTGAGATTGGAAGAAGCTTTGAAGAACTTGCCATGATTTACGATAAGGTTTTTTATAACGACAAGCTGAGGGTATGCTTTGATACCTGTCACACCAGTGATGCGGGATATGACATAGTCCATGATTTTGACGGTGTTATGGAGCATTTTGATAAGGTGATTGGCAAGGACCAGATTGCTGTATTTCATATGAATGACAGTAAAAATGAGCCGGGAGCTGCAAAGGACCGCCACGAGAATTTCGGTTTCGGACATATTGGATATGATGCGCTGATGTATATTATGAACCACAGGGATTTTATGGATGTTCCAAAGATTTTGGAGACACCTTATATTAAAGACCCGGATAATGCGAAAAAATCTTATGCGCCATATAAGCATGAAATCGCAATGATCCGCAGCGGTGTGTATAATCCCCGTTTGATAGAAGATATTTTGCGGGATGCAGGATAGATTTAAGAAAAATTAAGAAAAATTTAATAGACATCAATATATTGTGAGATTATAATGAGACAGACACGAGATAAAGTGTCTGTCATTTTTAATGCAATAATTTAGGAAGTACCCTTTCTTCAAGATAGCATGGAGTCGAGGAAATCCATTAAAGCATTCTTTTGTTTAGGAGTAAGCCGGTACAATTTTTCAGTTAAAGGATCTGTGGCAATGGAATCCAGTTTGTTATCGTTAAAAAAGTCACTTAATGATAAATCCAGAGCATCACATATATAGGAAAGGATTTCAACTGTTGGATTTTTGTTGCCCAGTTCGATATCACGTAGATAACTTTGGGAGATACCAGCGAGATTTGCAAGCTTGTTAACGGAATATTGTTTTGCAGTTCTAAGAAATATAATACGTTCTCCTATATCCATAATAGCCTCCATTCATGTTATTTGAGATATGTTTCTATAGAGATAGGATAGCAAAGTTATTGCAATAAAATAATAACTATAGATATTGACTATAATCTCTATAGATGTTAATATTTATTAGGAT
>CAMWYJ010000062.1 GCA_947178445.1 uncultured Clostridium sp. | reverse complement strand
TGAACTGCATCAGCCATTAAGGAGGTCAACTGGTCATAAACATATTGATTATGCCGAATGGCATCTTTCAGCATATATTCCGTAAATTCATTTTTGGCTTGAAGTAATCTTTTGATCAATTCTCCAAGAAATGGGAATGTGAACCTGTTTGCAAATCCAACTCTATCCGTAATTTCAAATTCACCAGAAAAGTAATCCAATACTCTATCGCCTGCATGAGTGAGTGATTCCATGAGCTTTGTGTTGTAATATTTTTTGTATTCATCTGGTTGAGTTGAGTAATAAGACAGCTGATATAGGGAGGGGATTTCCCTTGCACGAAGCTGCTCCAACATTTCCAAGTCCTCGTGGCGGATAGCCAGTGCCGCCATATGCGTTCTCAATTCATCACGCATCTTTAACTGTGCATCTAAAACATGCCAGTTCCTGGGGTACGGAAAAATTGCTTTTTCTATGCTGGTTCCAGCACCAAATCCTGCAAAACAGTCCTTTTCGTCTGCTCCCACAAACCAGATATATTTCTTGTTCATCAAGTATTTCAGGAGGTCATAATTGTCTGCTTCCAATGCGTAATCAATAATGGTTTTTCCGTACTCGTCGGCATTCAAAATCGGAGAATCTTCTCGTGTTACATACGTCTCCCATTCGCGTTCGTCTTTAGAAAAGGCAGCGGTATAATTTGTCAAGCGCGAAGAGGCGGGAGTATGGCTCTCCCCTGCGCTGAGGATATCCTCACAGGACATCTCTAAAAGTCGGCAAAATACTGGGAGATCATAGAGCTGAATTTCTTTTTTCCCGTTCAAAATCTGTGACAGGCGATTTGACATTTTCCGTAGTTGCTCACTGTTTGATTCTTCTCCCATAGCTTCAAGGTATTTTTTGCAAAACAGCCGATGGCTTTTAAAGCGTTCTTCTATGCGACTCGTCAAATATTGTCCTATTTTTTCGTTGTCAGCTAATACAAACATCTTTTTCTTCCTCCTTATATCCGATATCATAGCATATCTCATTTAAATAGAGTAGCCGCTATTTGGCATACACAAACTGTATACATTTTTTTAGGGCTTATTTTATGTATGCTAATAGTGTATTGTTGGGGTAGGGGTTTTTAAATTACTCTTCAGAACTTTCATCTGTAACACTTAAAACACTAGAGGGAGACGTGCCAATATAGCAAGTCTCCTTCGGATGATCGTGGTTTCCTGTTGGCGCATTTGCCAAGGTTTTGACCATGTTAAGCGAATCATCTTGCCCTTAATAATTCCCTCTGTGTGGCTGGAAAAGCACGGTCCGGACGAAAACGGCCAAGTCAAGAAATATTTGTGGAATAGCAGGGAAAATAGTATAATGAGAGCAATATCTCTGGCATGTTACCATACGTTGATGCTGACCTGTGAGTTGTGGACATACCTTGCAGACTTGGATGAACAGGCATGGGAGCTGGTTCAGAAAATGAACAGCATCCGGAACCGGGCAGAGGAATTAGTCAGCTGAGATGATATATATTTAACAACAAATAGAAGCCAGGTTATGTTTGTAAAGGCAACCAATCGAAATTTAGCCCAATAATGATTCATATGGCATCATTTACTGTGCCATCTGCGGGATGACAGAATGAAGATGGACGTTTAAAAGTCTATGTGATAAAATATTCATGGCTGGCAAAAAGACAAATCAAGAATTTGTGAAGGAAGATTTAAATGGATTACATTCAGTTAAAAATCGAAAAAGATGACTCCATGACAAAGTATATAACGATTGTCAGAAAATTCGATCATTCCTTGTCCGCCGGAACGATACAGCAGCGAATCAATGAAAATGATTTTGTGATGGGATACGACTTGGAGCGTAATGATGTTTCAGAGGACTCGGACGGAAATGAAGCCGACGGAAAAAAGATTTTTCGGGATATGCTTGAAGAACTCCGGCAGGCGGGCGCACGGATTTCCCTCTATCAGGACGGGGACATGCTATCTATGGAATTTTTGGACTATCGGCTGAAAATACCGGATGAAATATGGCGGCAGGTAAAACGGGACATATATAGAGAAATAGAAGATTTTAGCGGAGAACGGCAAAGAATATGCCGGGGGAGATTACGGAGGTTTATCATGAATTCTATCGAATTTGGACAGAAATGCATACCTTATAATAGGAAATACAGAGATATTTTCGGCTACGTTCCTTGCAGAGGTGATTACAGTTGCAGTCAAGATGAATATTTTCAGGCTCTTCTGAAGGCTATTGAAACTAAGCGAGAACTATCTACCATTGTCCACAAAAAGAATAGAGATTATCAAGATCCTCATAAGAGATATTAAAACTTGACGTGGAGCGAGGCTTGTCGTCTCTGCGCTTCCCACTTGCCGAAAAATTGAATGAATGTTTTGTAAAAAGAGGTGGTTGACAATGGGACACTGTGTGAGAGCTATTATTGGAGTACACAAAGATATTCAACGGATAGAAAATGATTGGTTTGCAAAGGGAATTAAACTACCCCAAGGGTATGGTATGATCTTTCTGACCGATGCACTGTTAGATGACATTGGCGAATTGTTTGAGTCTGCAAATGAACCCTCCGACCCAGAAACAGTCACAAGCTATCTTTTACAGGAGTACTCCATCCACACGAAACTGGCTTATATTGAAGCTGATTATTTTGGCGGTATCGGAACCCAGTCAGGAATTTTGTACGAAAACGGAAATATCAGTATCCCATCATGTAGCGGAAAAGGAGCAATCAATATTTTGCTGAGGGAACTCGGTGTTTGGTGTGAAGTAAATAAGGACGAATTTGACAGCTTGAATTTAGGAATATATAGACGAATGGACAAGTGGATCAAATAACTTTGATAGAAATATGAGTGTAATCGTGGTATTCTATTAGAAATACAAACCAGATTTAAGGGAGGTAAACGAAGATGAAATTTAATTATGAACATGACGATCCAGACGGATTGGTATTAATCGATGAGTGTTATTTTAACGAATTTAATAGTGATATCCTCTACTCATTTGATATTTTTTTAGATTACAAAGGAAGAACAGAACTAATATATGATTTTCCAGATGAAAAATGGGAAGTTGTCAGGGCAAGGGAAGCGGTCGCTTTTAAGGATTTTTGCAATTCCGGGAAGATGATAGTTTTGCTTGCAAATAAGAGTATAGAAAATTGTGAAATTGATTTCATGGACGGAAAATGTGATGCTGATATGTTCCTTAATGTCCCATCAGGGAAATTGGTTTTAGTCAATGCGAGTGAATTGATTCAATGTGTTCCATATCCTGAATCGGAAATGGAAAAGATTTTGGAAATACATGTAGAGAAAGGGACATATGCAGTAAAAAACGACGGTATCAAAAAAATCACTTGTTACAAAAATGCTTCTAAAAAATTAGTATTTGACAATTTTTCGGAATTATGATTAAAAAGGAAAAATAAAGAATTGCGGAGGAAAAGATATGGATTTTCATTATGAATTGTTGGAAGAAACAAGAAAAGAAATTAAGAACATGAAGTTTTTCAGAGAGGATGTTGAAATAAATGCAGAGGAATACGAAGTCATACATGATTATGACGAAGCATACGAAAACGCATTTGACAGATGGGTCGATATTTTGGAAGATAATGCGGGAGAATTGAGGGGGATAATTTATGAGCATGACAACTATGCGGAATTAAATAAAATTGTAAATCACATAGAAATTCCCGAATTATATGACATTGAATTCACAGTAGATGATGTCAGTGTAAAGGAAGAGATACGCAGCGAAATAAAATTATGTGTAAAAAGCAGATTTATCTGCGGAAAGGAAAATGTATTTTTTGAGAGTTTGTTCAAGGCATACAAACTCGGCGGCTGGCCATGCGGATGGAAGAACGGCAAAATAATCGTATACGTTCCTGCTAATAAGTAAAAATAAATCGGTTTGGAAACAGTAATTAAATTTTCAGTCGGTAAGAATAGGAGAAAAATAAAAATGTGGAAAGAACGCTTAGAGGAAATCAAAGCTGTATTTACTGGCAAAAGGTACTCCGTTGTTGGAGAAAGGCTACAAAGGTGTATTTGAGAGTCTGTCAAAAGAAAAACAGTCGGAACTTATCGTAAGAAAAGCTAATTTTGCTAAGGTGGCAGAGATATATCTGTAATACTATTTTTGCAGAAAAATGGAACAGTAATTAGCGAACAATCAAAGATTAGGAAGGCTCTGTATGATGCAGGGCTTTTCTTATTTGTGCTTTTAGATAAAAAGATAGAATGATGCGAGTTTTGGAAAATCGCAACTAGCCGCAGATGTAAAGTTCACAACAAAATAAGGGCTAATCACAACATGGGTAACCGGATGTGAAATTGTGTGATATTTATGTGATATAATTAAGAAAATTGTAAGGAGGATGTATTATATATGGATCATGATATTGCAAAGAGATTTTCTGCCGGATTGTTATGTAATGATGCGATTCACATAGCGGTTTGTGATGACGAGCAGTTTATGTGTGATATGCTTGAAGAAAAAATAAAAGAAGTGCTGCCAAATGCGATGGTATGCAAATTTTCTTCTGGAAAAGAACTGCTGAATAGCGCAGTTCAAATAGATATTCTGTTTTTGGACATACAGATGTCAGGGATGGACGGAATGGAGGCGGCAAGACTTTTCCACAAGGATTGGAAACAAACACTTATCATATTTATTACAGCGGCTCCGGAATATGTTTTTCAGGCGTTTGATGTAGGTGCATTTCATTATTTGGTCAAGCCTTTATCAGATGATAAATTCTGTGAGGTTTTTGGAAATGCAGTGCAGGAGATTGAAAACAGAAAGGCAGGAACCGGAGAGTCTGATGAAGAATATATGATGGTACAGGCAGGAGGAGTCCATACGAAAATACTGCTGAAAGATATTATTTATGCGGAAGTATTCAACAGGAAAGTTATCATTCATGCTGTAAGCGGTGATACGGAATATTATGGAAAACTGTCCGATTTGGAGAAAAAGGTTGGGGAGGATTTTTTCAGATCGCACAGGTCGTATCTGATTCATTTCAAGTATGTGTTGAGGTATGACGCAGTATCTATTGTTATGGAAAATGGGACAGCGCTGATTGCAAAGCAGAATTATCCGAAATTTGTGAAACAGTATCTGAAATATAATCAGAGGAAAGGCAGGGAAATCAGGTGAATTCGGTAGAATTATGTTGGTCTATTACGTCTTATGTGTCGATTATTGTTCAGCTTATCGTGGCGGGTATATGTCTTGGAATATTCGTATCGCCTTATGTGCAAGGCAGATATAAAGCAGTTAAGGTGGGTGCAGTGTATAGTGTGGTAATGACAGTTTTATACATTATGCCGCCTCAGATAGACAATATTCTTGCATATTTTATTGGTACATTAGCGGCATTTTCCGTGATGTACGCAGAGGACAGGCGTAATATCAATCAAAAGATATTTTTGTCTGTTACTTTCTTTTCACTGCGTTGGCTGTCCGCTTCTATGGCAGGAATCATAGACCATTTTTTTGATATTGTTCTTTTAAACCCGGAGATAGCAGCTTTGGTTTGGCTGCACTACGGATTGTATGTGGCAGTAAGGATTCTGGGCATACTGTTTAGTTTTCTGCTCCTGCTATTATCTGTCAAGGCAGTCAACAGAGCGTATGAAAGCAAGGACAGATATATGGAAAGAAGGGAACTTGTGATGCTGACTGTGCCGTCCCTGTCAGGGATAGCCGGTTATGCAATATTCCATTTTTACCAGGTTAAATCCGAAATGACGGAATTTTATGATGTACTTTGTTTTTTATACTATCTGATATCCGTAATGGCAATCCTTGTGATAGTTATTATCTTCCAGAATTGGAAAACTTCACAGGAAGAACAGTCCGGACATGAACTTTTGGAAAGTCAGATAAATAATATAAAAACGCATATCGAGGGGGTTGAAAAGCTGTATGGGGATATCCGTTCCCTGCGCCATGACATGGGAAACCATATCCAGATGATAGAGCGTTTGATGGGAACGGAAAACACCGCCGAGGCTTCGGCATATCTTGAGAGGCTGAAAATAGAATGGCAGGAACTTACACCTGAGATTAGGACAGGAAATCCGGTTACAGATATGATTCTTTTAGAAAAGAAAAAAGAGGCTCAGATGCGTGGAATCCGATTTGAAAGTGACTTACGTTATCCGGAAAATACAAAACTGGATGCCTTTGATGTCAGCGTGATTTTGTATAATGCGCTGAATAACTGCATGGAGTCGGTAAATGGGGAAAATCCGTATATCAGGATTCAGGCATTCCGCAAGGACAGTATTTTTATGCTGATTATCAGCAACAGCTTTGAAGGGAAACTTCCCATCAACCCGGCAGACGGACTTCCATACACGACAAAAAAAAGCGGCGGGCATGGAATCGGTTTAAAGAATATGCTCAGGGTGGCTAAGAAGTATATGGGGGATCTGTCATTTGAACAAAATGGGAATGAGGTTATAGTAGGGATTATGCTTCAGGTTGTGTAAGGGGTTCACAACAGAATGAGGGCGGTTCACGACATGGCACTTTATTTGTACAAATGATAATTCGATAGAATTGATAGAGATTAGAATTTTCTCGTATGTGAAACGGATTTCAAAATTTTCTCAAGGAGGACACTACTATGAAAATTAACAGTATCAATGGATCAAACACACAGATGGGGCAGATGGGAATGAATCAGGCAACAGACTCATACAGCCGGAATATCCAGAACCAGATTGCCAACGCACAGAAGCAGTTGCAGGAACTTTCTTCTAATGAGGAAATGACATTAGAGGAAAAGATGAAAAAGCGGCAGGAGATACAGCAGCAGATTAGCGACCTGAATATGCAGTTAAGGCAGCATCAGGTAGAACAGCGCAAAGAGAAACAACAGGCAAAGGGAACATCTATGGATGATATGTTGGGCGGAACAAAGGGAGGCAAGTCAGGCTGTAAAAGCACCGGACTTTCCCAAGCAAGCATGACGGCGATGATTTCTGCGGACACATCCATCAAGCAGGCAAAGGTGCAGGGCAGTGTGGCAACCAGCATGGAGGGCAGAGCAGGCGTATTGGAATCCGAAATCAAAAATAATCATGGCTCTGATGTAACAAAGAAGAAAGAGGAACTTGCGGATGTGACACAGAAAGCACAGGCGGCTACTGTATCGCAGATGAATACGCTCGCAGAGGCAAATAAGGCTGTGGAAGAAGCTGCCGTGGCAGAGCGTAATGACAATAAGACTTCCGGGGCAAAAGAAGAAAAAACAGCTCAGGCAGAAAACACAGCCGAAAAGGCAGCGGAAAGTGGTACAAACGGAGAAAAAGCACAGGACGGTGTATCTGGCATTGGGTCACAGACAGGAAATGCGGAGAATGTACAGCCTGTTGAAACAGCCGTTCCGGAAGTTACAACAGCACAGGCAGCAGTTTATACCCATGTGGATGTGCGCTTGTAGGAGGTGGTTGTATATGTCAGAAATTAATAGTTTTAACGACTACGCAAGCAGATATAACACCAATATGGATTATTCCACGTTGTTTGGCGGCGGCGCTCCCTATATAGACAGCGGCATGGGTGGGGTTAACGTATCTGATTATGCCATGATTAAAAAACGGCAGTTATGGAAAGCTGATGAAAGCGTACTATGCGAAGCAGGATGCGGATAAGCTGTCGCAGACAGGGGATTCATCCAAGACGCTGACGTTAATGCGTTCCAGCGCTGATTCGCTGAAAAAGTCTGCGGCGGCAAGGACAAAGGGCGTGGATAAGACTTATAACAAGAACGGCGATTATTCCGACACAATCTCGAAGCTGTTCCAAAGCACGATTGATGAAAGAGTGGGCAGTAAAGACAAGGATAAGGATAAGGATAAGGTAACGGATAAATCCTATTGGGAACAGAAATTAAAGGAAGACAAGGACAAAAACAAGAATGATTGACTCCCATAGAGTGAGACGGGAACTGAAAAAACATATTTTTCAGTTCCCCTATGTTTATTAGTACCCCATGTAATAAATAACTGTTTATATTGCGCCGGATAAATTTTCGAGAGTGTATGGCAAAAACCGAAGATGTGTCAGGCTGCATTGAGGATTTCAGCGGTGCAAAGCCTTTATTGGTTCAGGTGGTAAAGTATAAAAGGGAAGATGTTTTAATAGAGCGGATTGATATGCCAGAAGAAAAATGAAATCAGGAGGATGAAGTTATGGCAATGGAAATTACAAACAACTATAACGTATATGAGAATGCCTATGCAACACAGAAACAGGAGACAGCAAAGAAACAGGCTGCGTCGGGAAAGGAAGCATCAGAAACGGTGGTCGCACAGAAAAATTCCAACGTAGAAAATGGCAAGATGAAAAGTAGTACGATGGCCTATGCAAAGGAACTGGCAAAATTTGCACCGAGCGTGGATTTTGGGGTTGGAAGCGCTTTGTCATCAGCTAAAAGCGGTAAAACATTGACTATTAATCCCAAATTGCTGGAAAAAATGCAGAATAACCCGGCACAGGAAAAAGAAATGAAAGAGTTAATTAAAGGTGTTGAATCAGTAACGAAACTGTCAGCCTCTATCAATAAAGCTAGTGGATGGACTGTTGTTTACCAACATAGTTATATAGACGAAAATGGAAAATATCATTCCGTTGGATATTACAGAAATGACTTTATGCTGAATATGAGTGACAAACTCCGAGAAGAAAGACGGAAAAATTCTGAGAAACTGCTTGAAAAGACAAAAGAAAAAGCGGCAGAAAAACGGGAAGAATTACAGGAAGCGTTAGAGGAAAATAAATCTGAAACAGAGGATAAGAAAACAGACGATGAGCTGGAAAAATCAGGCATTACCATCGTCAAGGAAAATACGCTTCTGGAAAAAGCGGAACGGATGCTTTTAGAGAAATTGGAGAATTCTGAAAACGGAGAAATTTACCTTGATGATGACGATATGCAGAAAGTTATTGAAGCAGCAAGGAAACAAGAAGAACAGGCACGCACAAAGCAAAGTAATCATACAAATGCAGTTGGCGCAAATCTGGATTTGCGGATATAAGAGAGGGCGCGGATATGGACTTAAAGGCATAATAGAAAAGGGATTTCAAATTATAAGGTCAAAGAAAAATATATTTTTAGAAGGCGTACTGCGTTTCGTTATAAATGGTGCGATAGCAGTATGCCTTTCAGTATATGAGAAGTAATAAGGGTGTAAAGTCTACTGATTGGCATGGAAATTTGCCAACAGAATTGAAGTACAAATTGGAGAGAATTATGATAAAAGAATATGGAAATGTACGAAAGCGTACAAAGAAAAATACTGACAGAATGTCGCACATAAAGGTGTATCGTGATGAAGCAAAAACTTCTAATCGATACACCTTTTTTAATGTCGAATTTTGTGCGTTTTCAAATTTTTATGCGTTTATCTTTTCGGAGATTTGCAAAGAAAAGCAGGCTGATGAAGTGTTGATCCGGCAGGGTTTTCAGATGCAGTTTACTGTTTCATGTAGGGCTGTTTTTGAGAGCATGGATTTTTGAGTATCCCACACCTGTTTCATCAGTTCCTTTACTTGTTTTACATCGGCGGCATAGACGTTTCCTGTGGCGTTTTTGCGCTTTGCTATCTGGTTCAGATCGTTGCCGATTTTAGCAAGCGCAGCATTGTATTCGCGAAGCTCTGAATCAATGTCATTAAGTTAGCACCAGCAACATAAGGCTTACTGCGGGAAAGATGGCAAAAACAGGATGCCCAGCTTCCCCATAGGCTAATGTTGGCGGTCGCAGACACATTTGGGGCATACCAAATAGACAGATTTCCCATCTGCCTAAAAAATGGTATAATGATATAGATGCTTAGGCTGCCCTATAGATAAAGTATCGCGGCTTACGGAAATGAGCTGTCTGCAGTCTTGGGTATTGGCGTTCATTCCGTATGGGGATCAGTTCTTTCTGCAGCAAGAGCATCACGTTGTATCGGTCTTTCTCCGTGGCCAGACGGAGAAAGACCCTGCAAATATGTGCAGCCATGGTAAAATTCACTTTGTACTCATATTTTGTTTCCTTCTTTTCGATGACGGCATAGTTGACCAGTATTTCCGTTATGTTATATGCAATAAGGTTTGCCCATATTTTCTGCTTGACATACTCTGGCTTGTAAGAATGGTAGTTGCTCAGGCCGATCGTATATTTCAGTTTGCGGAACGAGGATTCAATCGACCATCTCCTGTAGTAGAGGGCCTTGAGTCTTTCGGGAGGAAATTCTTCCCTTGGGAGATTCGTCACGATACATTCGTAGGAATCATCGCCGATGGGGAACCTGGCGATACGAAAAGTAAGCGTATATGTGTCAAGGGAGCCATATTCGATAAAATCGAAGGCGGATGCCTGGTCAATGAAGCGTCTGTAGGTTCCCGGGGGGATAAGAGTGTCCGGTGTGATTTTCCGCTGTCTGCTGAAATCCTTTGTCGGATCGACAGCAAACTGCTCCGGATCTGCAACAACGGAATTCACGGCAGATAAAAAGGCATCTTTGATTTTATTGTGCGGCATATGGCATGTACCTCCTTGGATAAAGAATGTTGATATGTCCTAATCCAAGGGCCGCTCTCACTACCTCCAGTTCGCTATTAACTTAATGACATTGATTATGAGAAATAAACAAAATTCCATTTTCTTTATGAAATCTTCAAAAATATCCTTTATGCTATTGATAGAATTAAATGAAAGGACATGATGATTTATGGACATGATTTTGAAAACAACAAATCTCTGTAAAAATTTCAAAGGGCAGACAGCAGTAAACAATGTATCTCTGAACATTCAGAGAAATTCCGTCTACGGATTGCTGGGACCGAATGGAGCAGGCAAATCTACCATTCTTAAAATGCTCACTGGCATTTTGCGCCCTACATCGGGAGAAATTGAGTTTGACGGTCACACATGGAACCGCAGCGATTTACAATCTATTGGCGCATTGATTGAAATGCCGCCCTTATACGAAAATCTGACTGCATACGAAAATCTGAAAGTGCGAACCCTGGCGCTCGGACTTCCCGATACCCGCATTGAGGAAGTCTTACGGATTGTTGACCTTACAGACACTCGAAAAAAGAAAGCGGGACATTTTTCTTTGGGAATGAAACAGCGACTTGGCATTGCGCTTGCGTTGTTAGCATCACCTAAATTGTTGATTTTAGATGAACCGACAAACGGGTTAGACCCTATTGGTATTCAAGAGTTACGGGAACTTATCTGTTCTTTCCCGGCGCATGGAATCACAGTAATTTTATCCAGCCATATTTTATCCGAAGTAGAACAGATTGCGGAACACATTGGAATTATTTCTGCCGGGAAGCTGGGCTATGAAAGCAAAATAAACAAGGGCACAAGTTTAGAAGAAGTTTTTATGAGTGTTGTAGCTGCGAATAACGAAAGGGGGAAAAAATAATGTTTCATCTTATACATTCTGAATTATTAAAAGTACGTCATACGTTTGCATTAAAGCTATTTGTTGCGGCTCCTATCGTTACTTTGAGCTTAGGATACTTCTTGAGTGGAAAATTTGTTCAGCTTACAGCCTATAATTGGTGGTATATTTTGATACTTCCGATTACGATTGCTATTTGGTGTGCCAGCTTTATCAGTTGTGAAAAACGCACACAGTATCAGAATATTCTCTGCTTATCTGTTGACATGAAGAAAATCTGGATTGGCAAGCTGTTTGCGGTTGCTGTGCTGCTTTTATTAACCAATTTTGTAATGTGGGGCGGCTGTACGCTCTTTGGTGTTTTTACCGTGATGAACATTGACCCGCTTAATGGTTTTTTCGGCTGTATGTTATTGTTTCTTGTTTACGTTTGGCAGCTTCCGCTTATTATGTTGCTTGCGAAAAAAACAAATTATCTTACCGCTGTACTAATTTCCTTTAGCTGCAACATTTTATCCACGATTGGAGCAGAAAGTGATTTGTTTTTTCTCAATCCATTTGCCATTCCAGCACGCATTGTATGCCCCTTTTTCAAAATGCACCCTAACGGTATTCCTATTGAAAATGGTTCTTTTCTGCTGAATACCGGGACAGTCATTCCTGCCGTTGGTCTTAGCTTGATTTTGGCGGTACTATGTTTTTTGCTTACAGTATGGCTTTTCATTAAAGGAGATAGAACACATGATTGAGTTATATCGTTATCTAAAAAGCGATTTTTACAAGTTGCGCAATTCCTCGTTCTTTTGGGTACATGTTTTATTCCCATTTCTGGGAGCAGCACTTGTTTTACTGTATGCGACATTTGCGGCTGTAAACGATATAAACAAAATTGCGGTATTCTTTCAGCTTTTCGCAATCGCATATCCTTTTGTTATTAGTATCGTTTGTGAGATTATTGCAGGACAGGAAAACCGGGCGGGGCATTATCAGAATATTTTAGTGTTGCGTTCCAAAACGAAAGCCATTTTGTCTAAATTCCTGTTGCTGATTGCCGCCGGATTGCTTGCGGTATTATTGGGCATATTTCTATTTACTTTGTTGCTGCCAGCGACAGGAACAAAGCTGCTTTTGCCGACATCATCCCTTGTATTACCGGCTCTGACCTTGTGGAGCAGTAATATACTGCTATATGCGCTTTCTATTATTTTGGCATTTCGGTTTGGAAGAACGATCTGCATAGGAATGGGAGCTATCGGCAGTTTATTAGCTGCGTTGCTCCAAACGGGCTTAGGTACAGGCTTGTGGTTTGTGCTGCCATATGGCTTTGGAATACGTCTTAGTGATTTCGCGCTTCAATTTGCCTTGCAGGATTTATCTGCTGTTAGCGCAGAACTTAAATTCGGGATAAGCATGTGCGCAGGCATGACGATTTTGTTTATTGTAATTTTATTCGTGTGGTTTTTGCGGTACGAGGGAAAGTGTACAAATGAGTGAGGAGATGATATAATATGGGTTGTTTGGGAAATGTGATATGGTTCCTGTGCGGAGGATTACGGCAGGGCTTGGCATGGACAATATCGGGCATTTTTTGGTGCATAACCATTATTGGAATACCGATTGGGCGGCAATGTTTCAAATTTATTGCTCTTACCCTTTTTCCTTTTGGAAAAGAAATTCAGTACGGCGGTAATGCAATTTCAACTTTGGCAAACCTTGTATGGCTCATAATCAGTGGTATTCCGCTTGCCATAACAGCGTGCATAAATGGAATACTGCTATGCTGTACAATTATCGGCATACCGTTTGGCATGCAATGCTTTAAGATTGCAAAACTCGCCCTTATGCCTTTTGGGGCGACTGTAAATGAAGTCTGACAGGAGGGATTGATATGGCGAATATATTAGTTGTTGATGATGAAAACGCAATGCTGCAACTGATAAAGCGCATTCTTGAAAAAGACGCCCATACCGTAACACTTCAAGCAAATGCAAAAGCCGTTCTTGATATAGATTTCAGACGATATGATTTGATTTTGCTGGATATTATGATGCCGGATATGGACGGTTTTGAATTATGCGACCAAATCCGTTCCCTTGTGGATTGCCCTATTATTTTCTTGACTGCAAAAACACAGGAAAGTGATATTGTTCGTGGGTTGGGAATTGGCGGCGACGATTACATCACAAAGCCTTTTGGTACAAATGAATTGCTTGCCCGTGTAAATGCGCATTTACGCAGAGATAACCGGGAAAAGAAATATGCCATATCCATTTCGGGCATTATCTTTCACATCAACGCAAAGGAAACGGAAGTCAATGGGAATAAACTCCCTCTAACCAAAAGCGAGTATGAAATATGTGAATACTTGGCTTTGCACCGAGGACAGGTTTTTTCAAAGGAGCAGATTTATGAAGCTGTTTTTGGTTTTGAGGGAGAAAGTGACGATAGTGTGATAGCCACTCATGTAAAAAATATTCGTAGTAAGTTAGCGGCTGTCAAATTATCCCCTATTGAAACGGTTTGGGGGGTGGGTTATAAATGGGAGTAAAAAAACTGCGTTCTATCTTCATGCGGTATATATTCATTATTGCCGGAGGTATCCTTTTCATTATTGCCGTTAATGTTGGTCTATATATGCTCTGTATAAATACAGAAGTCATTATTCCTGCCATGAATATTGAGGATAGGATTGCTGACGCAGCAGAAAAAATACAGGCTGATGAATCATTTGATACAGCCGGCATCCCCAACGTTTGCGATTATGGCGTTTATTCTCCCATAGGTGCGTTCCAGTACGGCTCTTTATCAGAAGATACCGCCAACACCTTTTGGGAAAAAGCCGTCACAAACGGAAAGAATGTAATTCACCCATACCGTGTTCGGATTGTTGATCGTGGGGACGAAGTCATTCTTTTGCGTTACCGTTTGACTTCACAATTCAGCAATCCAGTGCTTCGGCGGATATGCCCGACATCCGACTTTCTCCTTGTCGGGCTGATAATGATTGATATTATCGTTTTGCTGCTACTTGTTTCTCATTGGTTTGGGAAATATACGGGCAGGAAAATTGAGAAACTGCTTATCGTAACCCAGAAAATTGAGAAGCAGGATTTGGATTTTAAGATTGAAAGCAGCGGCATATTTGAAGTAGACCGTGCTTTATCCGCATTAGAACACTTGAAACAGGCACTAAAAAATTCGCTTGCCGAACAATGGCAAGCAGATAAATTACGGCAGGAACAGATTTCAGCTTTGGCACATGATTTGAAAACACCACTGACTATTATCCGTGGAAATACAGAGCTGTTGTATGATACGATACTTGCCGATAATCAGAAAGAATGTGCGGACTATATCGAGGGCAGCGTTGTTCAAATGCAGGACTATGTTGAAACACTAATTGACATGACAAAAGCAAAAGAGAATTTTTCTTTTCGCCGTGAAAATGTAAAATTATCTTTCTTATTGCAGGAAATCCATACACAGGCAAAAGGTTTGTGCGCTGTAAAAAATATTCATTTGGAATGGAGGGAGAATGTTGATCGGGAATATATCTTTGCAGACAGTGAACAACTGGTAAGAGGTTTCGCAAATGTTCTTTCAAATGCAATAGAATATACGCCATTAGGAAAAACTGTTTTCTTTGAAGTATATGAAAAAGATAATGCAATCCTATGTTCTATCACTGATATGGGAAGCGGCTTTTCTCCCGAAGCGTTAAAGCGTGCAACCGAACAGTTTTATATGGACGAACAAAGCAGACATTCCAAATCACATTATGGAATAGGTCTTTATATAGCAAACTCCATAATTGCCCAACATGGCGGACAGCTTATTTTAAGCAACTCTGAAAAGACTGGCGGCGCACAGGTTATAATCAAAATTCCATATTGATCTTTTGGGCGGCTTTCGAGCCGTCCTTTTTTCAAATCTTTTTGAAATCCACAAAATTAACAGTTAGCATATAAATAAAAAAACACAACCTGCCACACGGCGGCAATAGAAAAATACCTATTTGTCTAATTCTTGCTATGTTCATATTGCGAGGGTAAATCAAACTAAAAACAAATTAGGAAGGAGAAAGCTGATATGAAAGTGAATATTATTTTTGGAATGCTAGGAATTGCAGGGGGAATCCTTTGCGCTGTGGGAGATATGCTTTTTGATTTAAAGGGCAAAGGAAATGAAAAACTTGGCATTTCGGGGAATATTGACAGCAACTGGCTCAAAATGCCCTATTGGAGATTTAATACGTCCATATTGGTTACTTTTTTGGGGATGCATTGATTGGATTTGGCTTTTACTCCCCGGTCAGTCAGATGAAAGATGTGAGTGGCGCTCTGACAGCGATATGTGCGATAGTAGCAACTTTAAAAGGCTTTTTGGATGTGACGAAATGGTTTGTGCTGCTCAACCCCTTTGTGTTTCTGCTGGTGGGTGGGGCTGGTGGCGCCGCTCATCACCTGCATGTCCTACAGTGATGATCTGCGCCAGATACAGGTATTTATCGGTGAGGTGACAAACATCCTGACCCGGGAAGAACTGCAAAGGCCGGAAAAAACAGACTGCCAGAGCATTACAGTATCAAAGTGGAAAACATCCGCTTCGGCTACCATGAAAAGGAAGTCCTTCTGAAAAAGTCATTTCATGAGGGAGGAAGAAATTTAGTGAAAAGTTGATAGAAATAAGAGTGTGATTGTGGTATTCTATTAGCGATACACTACCGGGATTTTTAGGAGGATTTTTTATGAAATGGGAAAATATCAACAAAGATATGATGTTATCGCCAACTGGAATGGGGATTATTTTTTATTCAAATGGTGCTGTTAAAGATATTCCTATTGGAGAAGATTATTTGAACAAGGAATATTGGGATGCTCAAAAGGTTGGGGATCACATTAGAAAAGGGGATATTGTATCAATATGCACAGGGTGTGACTCTGAAGAATATGAACTAAGATTTCGTAGTGGGTATCCAGACGATGAAATTGTGAAAAAGTATCCGGCACATTTGCGTCTTTTTATTGAAGTCGTTGGAAATGAAATAAATGTAGCCGATTTGTACTGGTTGATGAACTGGCAGAACAATTGTCCAAAAGAGCAGCAAATCGAAGTAGAACCGGGTTTCTATCATTTGACATTCTCTGGGGAACAACCTAAATTTGCTATGCAAGAAGAACTTAACGATGAGGAATATGATGAACTTTTAGATAAACCCAGTATTATTTATATACATATAAACAGGCTTGAAACTATGCCGGAAAACAAGTGGAAAGGCGGTGTTCCTTATATGTATTGGGCTTATGAAAAGGAATAGTTTTACATTGTTAGGAGGTTTATTGTATGTTTGAAGAAATATCATTCCCTGAACATGAATATGAGTCAATTCAAAATTATTTAGATAAACGGGGGTATTGTTATACCACGAGGGTATATAAAGAAATCGGGAAATATTTTCAGTCGGTAAGAATAGGAGAAAAATAAAAATGTGGAAAGAACGTTTAGAGGAAATCAGACAGGAAGAAAAAAAGTATGGTGCGGACATAAACGGCGGCGTTTCGGCGGAGGAAGCGCAGGCGTTTGTAAAAGCCGTAAAGGACGAATTGGGTATCGCCTTGCCGGAGGAATATCTCAAGATTTTGAGAACTATAAATGGCATCGAATTTATACTCGTTAACGAAATAAATTGCCAAGTTTATGCAGCCTGCTTTATCT
>CAMWYJ010000061.1 GCA_947178445.1 uncultured Clostridium sp. | reverse complement strand
AAAGATAATGTTGCAGCCTTCATCTACACATTCCTGAATCGCCTGATTTGTCGCCACTTCATCCGTATCATCAACATTCAGTTTTCGAACCACCTGTTCTTTCGAAAGACCAAGGTTTTGCTCCATTCCCTGAATCCCCAAATCATGCGTATATGTATAACCATTTCCATCCTCAGGAGAGGTAAGATGCACAACACCGATTTTTACTTTCTCTATCGGAATGCCCGTTTCTTGATTTTCAGTGCTTTGGGCGTCATCTTCCCCGCTCTCCTGCTGCGTCTGTGAAGTAACATTGCCGCCCGCTGTTGTATACCCCTCATTTGTAGCATAATCCTCAATTTCTGTATTTCCACATGCCGTAAGCATAACGCACATAAATAACAGCATTATTGATTTCCAATGTTTTTTTCTCATTCTGCGCTCTCCTTGTTCCATTTAGTTAAATAGGTTATTCAGGACACCTATTCTATTGAATTATATACGTACACCCATAAACAAATCAAGTATTTTTACGAATTTTGTCACTATTTATCATAAAAAAAGGTACTTACTCAATTTTGTAAATACCTCTTTTGAAACAATTGTTATAACTTTAATCAAAAGAATATTTACATAATCCCTCCTTTCTGTGTATACTATAATCAACAGATGAGCTATAGGCTTATCATGTGGGCTGACACAATCAATCCAAAATTCATTCCAGAAACCAAATCTTAATGCCTGTATATTTACTCATATTCCTGCAGATTTCCATCATTTTGTTACCAGTGTTTTAGGATAAAACACAATCCATCTGGGTGTTAAAAAAAATGACCGCTGTCATGAACAGACGCTTTGGAGTAATGGGCGTAATCAGACTATGATATATTGACAGATTAAGACTTGGCATAACGAATTATGCTGTGTTAAATATAGAAAATGTGGAAAGGATATCCTCTATGAAACAAAAAACCTATTCTTTATTAGAAAATTACATGTTATCCTGCATGGAAGACAGTGCCCATGACAAAGAGCATATATATCGTGTGTTATATAATGCATTAGAAATTGCAAAAACAGAAAACAATGTAGATTATGATGTTTTAATTGCGTCCTGTTTACTGCACGACATCGGACGGAAGGAACAATTTGAAAATCCTTCCTTGTGTCATGCTATGGTGGGAAGCGAAAAAGCATATCACTTTTTATCGGAGCATGGTTTTAACTCAGACTACGCCGAACAGGTAAAGCATTGCATTCAGACACATCGCTTTAGAAAGAATGCGCCACCGCAAAGCTTAGAAGCAAAAATTCTATTCGATGCAGATAAATTGGATGCAACCGGTGCAATGGGAATAGCAAGAACCCTCATTTATAAAGGAATTGTTTCCGAACCACTTTATTCTCTGCTGCCCGATGGAATGGTTTCAACCGGAGAAAATGACACTACCCTATCCTTCTTTCAAGAGTATAAATACAAACTGGAAAATGTATATTCTCATTTTTATACTGCACGGGCAACAGAAATTGCGAAAGAGCGACAACGTATTGCAGTGAATTTTTATAACTGCTTATATCAGGAAGCAAATGTATCCTATCAAAACGGAAGAGATGAGCTTGGCAAATTAATAGAATAATATTTTACGAAAGCCGTCTTATTCCCCAGATCTGACTTTTATTTTATTTTCTTCTTTGCCCACTTTTCCACACTCTTAGCAGAAGAATCTGTTAAATCTTTACCTTTTACCACTTTTGCACCTTTTGCAGACGCCTTGATTCCCTTCATGCTGCCTGAGATTCCACTTCCGCCACTGGTGCAGAACGGTACAATTTTCTTCCCTTTCAGATTATAGGATTCCAAAAAAGTCCGGATAATCATCGGTTCTTTCCCCCACCAGATGGGATAACCGATAAAAATTACATCGTATTTTTTCATGTTTTTCACTTTTCCTTTGATTTTTGGTCTGACACTGCCATTCCGTTGCTCTTTATTGACCCGACACTTAGCATTGTCATAATTTAAATCAGCAGATGTATATGGTTTGGCTGCTTTAATCTGATACAGTGTTCCACCAGTTGCCTTTTTCACTTTCTTTGCAGCACTCTTTGTTGTTCCTGTTGCCGAAAAATAGACAACCAGCACTTTTTTCTTTTTTGACTTGCCTGCAGCGCTTACATTTAATGCAGGAAGTGTCACTCCAACAATCAGTGCAAATACCAGCACCAGATTCACCCAAAATATACTTTTTTTCTTCATCATAATCTTTTCCTCCTTGTCTCTTTCATAACTAAATTTAATATCATCTCTACATTAGATGCCCATTTTACTGTAACCCAAGTCCTGAAATCCAGCTCTCCACATCCGACTTTGGCGAGCTGCCCGAAAACCTTCTTCCGGTTAGCCATGTGGCCTGACTTGTATCTGCCATCTGAAGATTTGTTGCACTTGTTCCTATACCACTACTTGCGGAAGTACAAAATGGAATCACTGTCTTTCCCGACAGATTGCAGCTCTCAACAAAGGTGTACAGTATTTTCGGTGCCTGCCCCCACCAAATGGGGTAACCGAGATACACGATTTCATAATCTGTAAGGCTTGGCAGATTGCCCGCTATACCCGGTCTTGCTGTTGCATCATTCTGTTCTTTTGATGTACGGCTGTCAGCATTTCCATAATTCAAATCCGCTGATGTATATGGCACTGATGGCTCAATCCTGTAAATATCTGATGCTGTACTGTCCTTTATGTACTCCGCAATCGTTTTTGTATTGTCAGTACAGGAAAAATAGACAACAATACTTTTCTTTTCCACAACCGGATTCGGTGTCTCCGGCTGCTCTGTTGTAGTATTTTTGTCTGTACTAGAAGGTTTCGTTACCTTGACCTTCATCCATGTTGTCTTTTTTACCGCAGCTTTTCCATTGCCTGCCTTTACTGTTACTTTGATTTTAGCAGTTCCTGCCTTCTTTGCTGTAATGGTTCCACCTTTACTGACTGTAGCAACTTTTTTATTGCCTGTTGTAAATTTAATGGTTTTCTTTCCCTTTTTGGGCGATACAGTGACTTTAAGTTTCTTCTTCTCCCCCTGCTTCATTGTGTAAGTCTTTTTCGTTACTTCTTTCTTTCCTATCTTTAACGAAACCGACTTGATTACAGCTGCTTTTCTGCTCTTAGCCATTACCTGTGCTGTATTTCCTGTTATCAATGAAAAAACAAAAGCAAACGCAAGCAGCCATGCCAGATATTTTCGGATTTTCATAGTTACCGCTCCTTTCTTTGAATACATTTTGTTAGGTAATTGCGAAATTTCTAATTTTCAAAGCCTAGTTGTACAATATAGACAATGTCATAAGCAGGGTGCTTTGGAGCCGCCGGTGCTTAGCGAGGTGTTTTCGAGCTTAGCACCGTTGCGAGCGACAAGCAGCGCAAGCGTGCCCAGCGTTGATATTGTCTATATTGCACAACGGATGTTAGCGAAAACAGAGTTTCGCAATTACCTAGTTTTGTTATCCCACAACCTTACATAATTAAACAATAATATTTACCAATATTCCGGATACAAACGAAAACACCATTACAAATGCAATGTACAGGAGAAACCGTTTCATTCCCAGCACAATCTTAACTGCCCCAAGATTGGTAATCTTAGTGGCAGGTCCCGTTATCATAAATGCAGTGGCTGAGCCAAGGCTCATTCCTTCCCACAGCCACTGCTGCAATAAAGGTATCGTTCCACCTCCGCACGCATAAAGCGGCACACCTACAGTTGCTGCCATCAGGATTCCCCATGCTTTGTTCCCTCCAAACAGATCTACCATGATTTCCTGCGGGACATACCGTTGAAACAGTGCCGAAAGCAGGACACCAAAGAGGAAATAAAGTCCTGTCGCTTTTACGTTTCTTCCAAAATTCTTGAGATAGCGTAAAAACAGATTGGGATCTGTATCATGGCTCTCCCGCTCATGGAAGCCTTCAAAATTGAAAAATGGCTTATCCCTGTAAAAAATATGTAACAACAATCCGGCTGCAATCCCGCAAAAAAAGCAGGAAACAATCCTTACAGCAAGTGCCGCCCTGCCCAATGCTGCACTGTAAACAATCAACTGCGGGTTTAAGAGAATCGATGCCATCATAAAGGATGCCAGCCAGTCATGCCGCATCCCCTGCCTGGAAAAGGATGCCGCAATGGGAATGGTTCCATACATACAAAGTGGGGAGGCAATTCCTAAAATACAGGCAGGCACGATTCCAAAAACACCCCAACGCATACCATTCATTCTTTGGAACAGACGGTGGATTCCATCTTTTGCAAAGACAGAAACAAAAGAGCCAATTGCCATACCCAGTACCCAGAAACCAAAAATCTGATGCAATTGTATGTCAAAATAGTACCAGATATAAATTAATTCCCTTTGCAGTATTTCCATCATCCAGCCCTCCTGTATGCAAAGATTGTCTTTAGTTATATTATTTCACTACACCATTATTCTTCAACCACTGGTCAATATCTCCACCCGCATCATCTAGTGAGGAATCTTTAATAGCAAGCCCTTCTGCCACCTTTGCATCCTTTTCTTCCTGCTGCACATTCTTATCTGTTCCGCATAAGCCGCTTCCCCCATGTGTGCAGAATGGCAAAACCGTTTTTCCCGACAAATCATACTCATCTAAAAAGGAATACAATGCCATCGGCATATCTCCCCACCAGATAGGAAACCCAATTATAACCGTCTGATATTGCTCCATATTCTCTACTTTGACACTTAATTCCGGTCTGGCATTATCGTTCTGCTCTGCCTTTGCCTCATCCAATACGGTATTATAATCACTGGAATACTCATTTACTGTTTTGATTTCAAAAATATCCGCGCCTGTCTTTTTCTGAATATCTTCAGCTATTCCTTTTGTATTGCCTGAATGGGAAAAATACGCCACCAGTATTTTTTCATCTCCGGAAGTCTCCTCACTTTGGGATGAGGTGCTGTCATCAGAAATATCCTCCTGCTGCTCCTGCTCATCACTTTCGGTATCCACCTGCTGTTCTGACTCATCACTTCCTGTATCCGTCTCTGCTACAGATGCCTGACCCTTATCATTCTGTCCATTAGTTTCTGTGTTCCCACATCCTGCCAATGCAAATGCCATGATAAAAACCATCAGCAAAACTGCTACTAAATTCCCATTTTTCTTAATCATAGTTTTTTCTCCTTTTCCTGCTATTTCTTTGCAATTCCGTTTTGTTCCAGCCATTCCTCTATATCCTCCGGCAGACTGCTGCCACCAGAATAGGAAACGGCCAGACCTTCTGCTATTTCAGATTGTGGTGCCAGCTTTGCAATGGCTGTAAGGCTCTGGCCGAATCTTCCCCCGCCATGACTGCAAAACGGCACGATTGTTTTTCCTGAAAGGTCGTATTCCTCAAGAAAAGAGGCAATCGGCATCGGTATGGATGCCCACCAGTTGGGATAACCTAATATGATTGTTTCATATTTTTCTATGTTCTCCACATGGTTCTTAATCTCCGGTCTCGCCTGTTCATTCTGGTCCTGCTGTGCCTCTTCCAGTACGGTATTATAATCATCAGAATACGGATGAACCAATTCAATCTCAAACAATTCTGCCCCAGTCTGTGCTTGGATTTCCTGTGCGATTCCCCTTGTGTTACCTCCCCACGAAAAGAATACAATCAATGTATTTCCATCACCTTTTCCGGTATCCTTTTTCTGCTCGGTATCCACGATACTTCCTTCCATCTCCACAGCATTCCTTACCAGCCGCAGACCAACTGCCGCACTGCTCCTGTCTGCCGGAGCTGAAGCACGATATGCACTCCTTATATGCTTGGCAAAATCATTCCATCCGCCGCCACGGCTAATCCTTCTGGTTCCTGTCTCTGCTCCGGTCGGATTGGTCTGTTCTCCATCCGCATAAGCTCCATAATAATCCCAGCACCATTCCCCTACATTGCCATGCATATTATATAAGCCCCATGCATTTGGGGAAAAGCTGCCTACTGCAACGGTCGTTTCCCGGTACTCTCCCGGCTCTGTATCCAGTTTTTCCTGTGAAAAGTAGTTTTCCTCAATCAGATACGGATAGTGTCCAAAATAATTTGATTCCTCCGGGCTGATGGAAGTCTCGGTGTTAAATGGTGTTTGTGTCCCTGCACGGCACGCATATTCCCATTCTGCCTCTGTCGGAAGCCGGTATCCGTCTGCACTGCGGTCCCATGTTACGTTCTGCCCATCTACCGTATATGCTTTTGTCAGCCCCTCTTTTTCACTGCGGGCATTACAGTATGCTACCGCCTCATACCACGTCAGACTCTCAACCGGAAGGTCATCCCCATTAAAATTACTCGGATTGGCTTTTACAACCTCCTGATATTCCTTCTGTGTCACTTCATAAACACCCATATAAAAATCACTGACCGTAACCGAATGTGCCGTTTCATCCTCTGAGCGCCAGTCCTCCGTATCAGGGCTTCCCATCTGAAAAGTGCCGCCGGATATCCTTACAAAACCCTCCGGTGTGTCTGCACCCGCCATTTTGTTATCCGTCTTGTTTTCCTGCGTGGAAACCTCATTCCCTGAATCTGAATCCCCTGCCTGACTTGATGGTTCGCTATCTGTCCCACAGGCACTTAAGGCAAAAGCCATCATAATAACAAGCAGAAACACACCTATTCGCTTCATCCCGAATTTCCCCCCTTCTTCACCTTTACAGATAAATTTTTCTTCAAAATCTTTGCCAGATAATAACTGATACATATCCACAGTCCCATCATGGCTGCATATTCTATAAATACGGAAACCGCACTCTGCTCAAAATCAAAGAATACAAACTGGTTTTTCAGCAGCATATAGGAAATAATGTCTGCCCGGTAAAAGCATACCGCCCCATATGCAGCAATGAGAACTGCAAAAACCCTTAGAACCCATACAGCCGATTTCGGTATGCTACGGTCTTTGACTGCCTTTCCCACCATACCTACAAGCATTCCATAATGTAACCCGACGTGAATACTCATCAGCACAAATCCCCAATAGGAGGCTGCCATATGCATCTGACGTGCCAGCGCCATACTGCCGTCCAAAGGAATAAAGGAAAGTGCATATCGTGACATCAGCATTCCACTGTATGCAAGGCAGAGCATGGAAATAAGCACCGCCAGATTGATTACTGTCTGTAATACCCGGAACATGGTATATCTGCCCTTGAACAGATTTTTGTACCATTTGAAATTTAAGATGTTATGTGCCAGAAACAAAACAAGCATTCCGGCACCAAACCACTCGTGAAGTTCCTGCCCTGTGATTTGAAACGCCATCAATACAAGCAGTACTGCTGTCATAAGCAAATCAAGGATTATTTTAATTTTCACCCTTCCTTTCATACCGCCGTCCTCTTTCTGTTTCATCAATCAATCCGTTCCAGTTGATAGGTTCTGCTGCCAAGACCGATTTTCTCTGCCTGTTCCAACGTATGCAGACCATTTCGAGATTCAATCCTCTTTACCAGTGACTTGCCATCCTCTGCATCATAAACCAAATCAATACATGCCTGATCGAGTGCCACAGGATCAAAAGATGCCAGTATCCCAATATCATGCATATCCGGTTCAGCAGGATTGCCGTCACAGTCACAGTCTACAGACAGACGGTTCATCACATTGATGTAAAGAATATGCCCATCCAGAGCGTCCACAACGGATTTACCCGCCTCTGCCATAGATTCCAAAAAGGCATCCTGATCGCCGCTCCACATATTTCCTCCTGTACCACCGCTGTGAATATGGGCTTTCCCTTCGGATGAAGCAATGCCAATGGAAATATTTTTGATCGCCCCTCCGAAACCAGCCATTGCATGGCCTTTGAAATGGGACAGTACAACATAGTAATTGTAATTTGCAAAGTTTTTGCCAACATAATTTTCTTTGAGATTATCCCCATCGGAAACAGGCAGTATCATAGAACCATCCTCATCCATAATGTCCACATCTGCAATATCTGTATACCCATGATCCTTTGCCAGCTGATAGTGCATCTCTGTATTGGCACGCTCACCGCCATAAGCTGTATTACACTCCACGATAGTTGCATTCAGAGATTTTACCAGCTCTCCAATTAAATCCGTCCTTAAATAATTACTGCCATTCTCTCCTGTACTAAGTTTTACCGCAATTTTTCCATCCGGCGATGCCTCCAGTTTTTCATACACTGCCATCAAGCCTTTAGAACTGATATCTGTTGTCATATAAACAACAGAACCGTCTTTTTTTGATGGCTCCTTTTCAGATGAAGTATCCTCCTGACCAAAATCCGGTCTTTCGGTATTATCTGCAACATCCGCTGTCGCTTCACTGGATTGTATCTGATTTGTGCTATCCTGCTGTTTTTCATCCTGCCCACATCCGGCTAGGGAAAATGCCGCCATAACCGCCAACACAACCCATAAAAGAGCTTTTTTTCGTGTTTTTACTTTTTTCATACCATACCCTCCTTTCTACTATGTGACAGTTATCACATTAGTTTTTCTTTCCATATCCCATGCCGGCAAGCCACTCGTTGATACTTTCCTGTGCAGAATCTACATCCGGGCGATAGACACCTATCGGCTCCCGTAGTTCTGCCGAATCCGGCAAATCCTTTTTGATGTCCTGAATGGTACTGGCAAGACCTCCTGTTCCATGTGTGCAAAAAGGAATGACCGTCTTTCCCGAAAAATCATATTCTTCCAAAAAACTGTGAACAGCCATCGGGACAGTGTACCACCAATTAGGAAATCCTAAAAAAAATAACATCATATTTCTCCATATTATCTACATGGTTTACCAGTTCCGGTCTGACATTCTCTGCTTTTTCCTCTGCTGCCCGGTCAAGGCATTCATCATAGTCACTGGAATAAGGTTCTTTCACTACAATGGAAAACAGTTCACCACCTGTCTGTTCCTGAATCCAGCCTGCCAGTTTTGCTGCGTTTCCGGGTGGAAGAACACTGGCAGATGTTGTTGCATCCACATCGACTTCATCCGGATTTTCCACATGAGTATTTTCTGCCCATGTAAAATACGCAATCAATATATGCTGTCCAGCATCCTTTTCCACTGCCTGCAAAGAGGCAGAAACATCACTTTCAGTAGATGGTTCTTCTGTCTGCTGTTCTTCAGAACGCTCTACTCTGTCCTGTTCTTGACGGTCTGTTTCCTGTCCACTGCAGGCAGAAAGAGAAAACGCCATAAGCAGCAAAATCCCTGTCACAATCAATCGCTTCATCTACTTTCCTCCTCTTTCTGCTTTTATCTAATAAAATCAATACCGTCAGCCTCTCTTTTATTTCAATGCAGCATATTCTTCCTCTGAAACCGGCTCGCACCATTCATTTGCCGTATCCTCTCCAGAAACCTCGATAGCAAGATGCGAAAACCATGAATCGGGAGCAGCACCATGCCAGTGTTTTACATTCGCCGGAATGTTGATTACACTTCCCGGTGTCATCTCCACTGCATCTTTTCCCCATTCCTGATAGTATCCTCTTCCACCAACACAGATTAACATCTGACCGCCGCCACTCTTTGCCTTATGAATATGCCAGTTATTACGGCATCCCGGCTCAAACGTCACATTAAAAATCGGAACCTGTTCACCAGACACCGGTGCAAGGTAACTCTGTCCCACAAAATATTTTGCAAATGCATCATTTGGCTCACCAATTGGGAAAAAGATACTGTTCTGATACTTATCCTTCTCTGTCAAGCTTTGAGTTTTCTCATTCCATACATCCTTAGCCAGACGGAATACCGCCCATCCTTTCGGCCATCCCACATACATAGTCGCATGGGTAATGATTGCTGCTATTTCTTCTTTTGTTACTCCATGCTTTTTTGCATTTTCCAGATGATAAGTAAGAGAGGAATCCGTAATGCCGGATGCCATCAGCGATACCACAGTAATGATACATTTTGTTTTAACCGGAATGGCGTCCTCATTCCACACTTCCCCAAACAGCACATCATCATTTAGATGTGCAAACATTGGTGCAAATTCTCCAAGGCTCTCTCTGCCTGCTGTCTGTACTATTTTTTCACTCATAATATTTTCCTCCAATTCATTTATATTTATTATTTATTTATATTTTTTGATTACCTGTTGACCATACATGCTTTTCCTTTGCATTTGCCGGTTTGTTCTGTGCCATTACCCCTGCTAAGGCATGTGGCACATAAGGCTCTTCCAAATATGCGATTTCATCTTCGGTTAGTTCCAGCTCCACTGCCTTTGCCGCACCCTCGATATGATGAAATTTCGTTGCGCCTACTACCGGGGAAGTCACTTTCGTAAGCAGCCATGCCAAGGAAACCTCCGTCATGGTAACACCACGTTTTTCCGCAATTTCCTGTACCCGTCCTATGATTACCCCATCCTGTTCCTTTGTTGCATCATATTTGAATTTTGCATAGCTGTCCTCCTGCATCCGCTTACTGTCCTCTCCCGGTTTTTTTGCGAGCCTGCCGCTTGCTAAAGCACTATACGGAGTCATCGCAATGTTATCCTCATAACAAAACGGAGCCATTTCACGTTCTTCTTCCCTGAAAATCAGATTATAATGCCCCTGCACGGATACAAACTTTGCAAATCCTTCTTTTTCAGCCAGTGCATTTGCTTTGGCAAGCTGCCATGCATAACAGTTGGAAATCCCGATATAACGTGCCTTTCCAGCCTTTACTACGGCATTCAGTCCTTCTAAAATATCATAGATTGGTGTCTGATAATCCCACATATGATAGATATAAAGGTCAACATATTCCATTCCAAGATTTTCAAGGCTCTTGTTTATCATTTTTTCAATATGCTGCTGCCCGGATATGCCTGCCTCGATTTCCTCCTGTGTCCTCGGCAGAAATTTTGTCGCAACCACAACCTCATCACGTTTTGCATAATCCCTAAGTGCCCTTCCCACATACTGTTCACTGGTACCGCTTTGGTAAGCAATAGCAGTGTCGTAGAAATTCACTCCCAAATCCAGCCCTCTCTTAATAATCTCTCTGGAATGTTCCTCATCCAGTGTCCATGAGTGCTGTCCTTCCCCTGCATCGCCAAACCCCATACATCCCATACAGATGCGGGATACATTTAATTCTGAATCACCTAATTTTGTATACTTCATCAACCATCCTCCTTCTATATTAACTTTCAGGCAATTGCAAAACTCCTTATTTTAAAAATCTAGTTGTGCAATATAGACAATATCATAAGCATGGTGCTTTGGAGCCGCCGGTGCTTAGCGAGGTTTTTTCGAGCTTAGCACCGTTGCGAGCGACAAGCAGCGCAAGCGTGCCTGCGTTGATTTGTCTATATTGTACAACGGATGTTAACGAAAACAGAGTTTCGCAATCGCCTATATTGATTTTCCAAGCTGATATGCCTCTGTTTTATAACGCTCCGACATCATTCCTACCGTTCCTGCTCCCTTTGCCAGAATCATACCCCGGTTCTGGAAAGACAGATAATCAAAAATAATCTCAAAATGTGTTTTAATCCCCTTCATCACAACCTCATCATCATTCCATGCTGTTGCAATCAGCGCCGCTTTCATCTTCTTGCGTGTGATTGCCCCATTCCGGGCATAAAAACGGTCAACCATCATCTTTAACTGGGCACTCATCCCAAAATAATAAACCGGGGTTGCAAATACAACCGCATCTGCATCAAGCAGTTTTTTCAGCACTTCATTTCCATCATCCTTTCTGACACAGTCCCCGTTCATGCCGCAGCAGTCACAGCCAAGGCAGGGATTAATATTTCCACCAGCACAGTCATAAATGGTTATCTGATGTCCGGCTTCCTTGGTCCCTCTGACAAACTCCTGTACCAGCGTGTTGGAAGTTCCCTGTTTATGCGGGCTTCCTGTCAAAATCAGAATCTTCATTGTTGTACTCATGCTGCAATCCTCCTATCTGTTTTTTTCCAACAGTTTTTTTGCACAGGTATAAGCAAGCTGGTAAATTGACAGATATACATATCCCACATCTGCCTTCTCCATTGCCTCCCTCTGCTTATCCGTTACTCTGGTATATGGATAAATACCATATACAAACGGGAAAAAGGAATAGATAAAATCCTGACGCTCCCCGTCTGACAGATCTAAACAAAATTTCTGTAAAAGACGGTCCACTGTCTTTATGGATGCCCCATAAGCCTCCTTAAATTCTACTACCCTTTCCAGTCTGCTGTTTTCTTCCATATCATAATGATTCATACTCATCAGTTTCAGAAGAAGTTCCCTGTTTTCCAAAGAAACAGCCAATGTTTTTGCAACTTTGTCCCTCTCCATGCTCTCATGATTCTGAATCACATCCTCCAGTTCTTCTACCCACCTTTCATACTCTTTCTGTAAAAGAGCCATAAAGATTTCTTCCTTCGTCTCAAAATAATTGTAAATAGAAGTGCGGGTAAAGGACGTTTCCTTTGCAATGTCTTGTATGGTAATATCTTTGAAGCCTTTCGTCTGATAGAGCAGCTCACAGGCAGCAATGATTTCTTCTTTCCTTGCATTTGTAAGTTCGATTGATCCCTTTGGCATTTCTTTTCCTTCCTATATATCTTTTTGTACTGGCTGCTGATTTATTTTTCTCCCCCATTCTTCTTAAAAGAAAGACATTTTCCCAACACATCGCCGGTCTTTAAGTATTCATATGTTGGAAATTCAAAAAGTACAGGCTTTAAAGTCCTGTAATTTACTTTACCTTCACCGTTAAGATGTTCTTCCTCCACATAAGTATTGTCTATAGTACAAATAAAACTTTCAAAATTGGGTGTCTGGTAAATATCCTCAACGGAACACTCCATTACAAGAGGAGCTTTTGTAATAATCGGTGTCCCTGCCTCTCCCACTTCAAACTCAAATAGTTCCCCTTTGTCTGTCTTTGCCCCGCTCACAGAACCGGCGTAATCCGCCTCTGGCAAAATCCCTTCATCTACGATATTGATGGATAGTTTTCGTTGCTGCTTTATGATTCCGTTAATAAAATGTGGCTCTGCAAGACTGACAAGAACCCTGTCATGTCCCAGTATCCCAACATGTGCCACCAACGTCCATGTCGGTACGACTCCATTCATCGCTCCAATCACGGTAACCGGCATTGGATATAATGCCAGCTGCGAACCAATATTCTTCTTCATAAACAACCATCCTCTCATTACTTTTATTCTGACATTGTGTCAGTAAAATTATAATACATCTATTCTGACACGATGTCAATATATTTTCCAAAAAGTAAGTGTACATGAAAGAACCCCTCATTTCCTCGTAACTCTTTTCATCGGACAATTCTTCACCTTGTACACTTACATTATATTTTCCTATGCAATTTATATCAAATACTTAGTTTTTATAACCTACTCATGCCTAAAAAGCATCATGTTCAATAAATTTTGTTGCACCAAATTCAATAACAAGTATCCGCCCGATAGTATCACCTCTTTCCTGTTGCCCGTGAATAGAACCTTTCATCCCCTTAATACAACAGCTTGTTCCCTTTCTCACAGATTTCATAAATTTCATCGTATTTTTCTTCAATCAATGGAGTAACCCGCTCTGTCTGTTTTCCCACGACTTTTTTATAGAGAAAATATGGGAATATCCATCCCAAAAAACCTGGCACGGCAAGAATAATACACAAAATATAGTTTGGCGGCTGCGCTGTCACTGCAAAGGTAGATCCTGCCATAAACGCTGTTCCAATAATGCCTAATACAAGCGCATACACTGTCGCTACAGAAGTCTTTTCCTTTTCCAGCTTGTCTATTTCATTGACACAAGCCTCAAAATTTCTCTCAAGCCTTGTCAGTTCCATTTTGTTGACAATCTTACGGTTCCGTTTCAGTCTCAGCACTTTTCGCTGCTGTGAAACCGGATTTCTGCTCTCTCCGCTTTCAGGCTGATTTTCATCTAACTCCCACCCAAAATTCTCATATCCATCAAGCAGGAAAGAAAACCTGCTGTTCTCCGTAAGCACTTCCTTATATTCATACCCCACAAACTTTCTCTGCTGTCTTCCCGCATTATCCATGAACAAACACCTCCTGGTTCTCATTCATACCAGCCACAGGCAGTGTGACTGTAAAGGTACTTCCCTTCCCTTCTTCGCTGGCAATCTGGATATCCCCGTCCATAAGTTCCAGCACCCGCTTTACCAGTGCCAGCCCAAGCCCGTTCCCTTCTTTTGAATGGGAAGTGTCGCCCTGATAGAATTTATCAAAAATATGTTTTATGCTCTCCTGATTCATACCACATCCTGTATCGGATATTGAAATTCTGATGTAATTTTCATCCGATGTCTGTCTGACGGTAACGCTGCCTCCCGGTTCCGTAAATTTTACTGCATTGGAAAGCAGGTTGTTCCACACCAGTTCCATCAGGCTTGCGTCTGCCCTTACCATTGCCACATCTTCAATTTCTGCTTCCAGCTCAATTTCTTTCTTGTCCCACGCATCCTCAAACTGTAAGATGCACTCGCATAACTGCCCGCATACATTATAATCCTCCGCTTCCGGCGTGATCCTCTGGTTTTCCAGCTTGTTCAGTTTCAGTATATTGCCGATCAGGTCCGAAAGCCGTGTTGCGGCGTTCTTAATGGACTCTGCGTATTCTTTCCTCTGCCCATCTTCTATCCTGTCTGCGGAAAGCAGCTCCGCATAATTCTTCATAACGGCAATAGGAGTTTTCATCTCATGAGAAACATTAGAAACAAAATCCGTTTTTAATGTCTCAATGCTCCCAAGTTCCTCTACCATTTTATTAAAATCCTTGATCATGACATCCACATAATCCATCTTATCTGCCGTATGGAGCGTGGGAATATACACGGAAAAATCTCCTGCCGCCACCTTTGATGTAGCCTCCGCAAGCTGGCGCATGGGAATTTCATAAGTATTCCTTATCCTTCCCACTGCAAACCATGTAATGCCTGCCGCCACAATTCCCCAATACGCTATAGCCACGGCAGACTGAACCACTGCCCCACAATGCAATCTTTCCATAAGCACCAACAGACCTGTATGCACCCCTGACATCAGAAGTAAAACCACCGCATAAGTCGCAAACAGGGACAATATAAAACGGATTCTTTTCACCTTATTATTATGGCTGACACTTTTCCTTTTCACACTAACACCACCTTATATCCCAGCCCCCTTACCGTCACGATCTTAAAGCCGTCACAGTCTGATAATTTGTCCCGCAGCTTTGTCACATAGACATCTACCGCCCGCAGGCTGGTATCACTGTCCACACCCCAAAACTCATCCATAAGCTGTGCCCTGGAAAAAGTCTTTTTCGGGTAAGACAATAGTTTATACAGAATATTAAATTCCCTTGTGGTAAGGTTTATTTCCTCGCCGTTAATCTCGGCACTCATACCATCGGCATCCATTTTCAGATTGCCAACCGTAATTTTCCGCTCCATTTCGATATTTGCCCTGCGCAGAAGCGCCCTGACACGGAGCAGCAATTCTTCCAGTTCAACAGGCTTTACCATGTAATCATCTATCCCAAGCTGAAACCCTTTCTGCTTGGAAGGCAAGTCATCTTTTGCTGACATAAAAAGGATTGGGATTGTCTTGTTTACACGTCTGACTGTCTGTGCAAACTCGAACCCATCAATCTCCGGCATCATAATATCAGAAATAATCAGCTCGTACAGATTGTTATACATCTCATCATAGGCATCCCTGGCATTCAGGCAGCCCTTCGCCTGAAACCCGCTGTCATTTAAGTAAGTACATACAATCTGGTTCAATTTTACATCATCCTCCACTACAAGAATATTTATCATCCGGCATTCCCTCCTTGTTCTTTAGATATTTGTTTCAATATTTTTGTTGACCTTATGATCATATAGACTGCCATCCCCACAACAATCATGCTCACACCCGCACCGGTGCAGGCTGACATAATCTGCCGGAAAGAAGCATCATCTCCTGTGCCGAACTGTGCCATCATAGCAGTCTCCAGCGAAAGCATGGATACCAGCGCCGCCGTAAGGTTGATCACCTTTGCCGAGGACATGATCGGGCTGCCGTATTTCCTGAATTTCACAACATTCATCACTGCCGTGATCGCTGCATAAAAGGCATACAGTGCCATTGCGTAAATGAGCAGCCCCGGATATTCAAATCCGCTGTTCTGGTATACCACAAGAACGATAATTCCTATCAGCGTCTGGTTCATGAACAACAGGATGATCCCGCAGAGACGGTACCTCCTCCATTCAGAAGCCATATCTTTCCCTGTGCCCTGCCTCCGCGTATAATGGAGCAGTGAGGAGCGCATCGCCGCAAGAAAGATATAATATATGGAAAGCGCAATAAACCAAATGGAGCGGTAATAAATCCCCGAAAAGAGTTTGATGCCTATATACATGATATTGATAAAAAGTCCCTGATACAAAGAGACTTCCGTCTGGAAAGAAACCTCCCCTACAAATCTTTTTATCAATGAGATGCCAAGCAGCCTCCTTGTCAGAGGGTGACTCGTTATCCATTTCCGCAGCCTCTTTATTATGCTTGGCGTCCCGGTGCAGGTAATGATTAACGCATATGCCGACAGGATATATGCAGCGTAAGAGATCACCGGATGCATCCCGCCGTTTGACAGCACATAAATTACAAGCACATAGCATGGGATGGAAACCAGCAGCGTTGGAACCGGCGGGAGTATAAAAACCTTCTTTAAAATCTTTTTCATTTTTTGTAAATCCATGAACCCGCCTCCTGCCTCTTTTGGTTTCATTCTATATTTCTCATTTTGCATCATACTCTGTTATTATTTGCGTTTTGTTTATATTTTGTGAAAAATCTGTGAACGAATAATAAAAATGTGCAGCAGATTTATTTTCCACTGCACATTCCATCCACAATTATTTCAGACCTTTAATAAACGGTATCAGGCAGAGCAGGACGACAATTCCCACAATCCCGACTATAATGCCGACCACCATATAGCCGGTCCAAACCATTGTCAGGCACATGCCAACACCTAAAAGCAAAGCTCCAATAATCCCGATCAGCGTTGCACCGATTGTCTTTCCTGACAGCTTGATGGGTGCCTTATTTTCCATCTTTCTCCATACAAGAACCATAATGAGCAGAACGATTGCACCAACCACTCCCATAATAACTCCCGGCTGAAATGCATTCCATTCCGGAATCAATGCCATGCACATACCAAGTGCGAATAAAATTC
>CAMWYJ010000060.1 GCA_947178445.1 uncultured Clostridium sp. | reverse complement strand
GGACAGGAAGCAGCCTATAGCGCTTCCAGTAAGGCAATGCTATTTACCTATTGGAGGAATATTGGCAAACGAATTGTAGAGCAGGAACTGGGCGGCAGTGAACGCGCAGAGTACGGTAGAGGTTTGGTTTCCACATTGGCAGAGGATTTGACAAAAGAGTTTGGAAAAATTATTCTAAAAGAAATTTGCATTATTACATCAAATTTTATCAGTGCTTTCCCAATGAGCAGATTGTGAACGCATGCGTTCACAATCTTAACTGGACACATATTAGGAGTTTCTTCGTGTGGCAGATGAAAATGCACGCTATTGGTATATGAAAGAGGCTGTTGTTGAAAGCTGGAGTTCAAGAACCTTAGATCGTAATGTCAGTACATAATATTATTATAGGCTACTTCAGGCGCTAAAAAAAGAAGCTGTAATTGAAGAAATGAAGCAGAAAGCAGCAGAACTCCAGAAAAATCAGTTTGAACTAATTAAAAGTCCGGTGATTGCAGAATTCCTTGGATTCAAAAATGAGGATACTTACTTAGAGGGAGATTTGGAATCTGCTATTCTTTCACATATTAGAGATTTTTTGATGGAATTGGGCAGAGGATTTGCATTCGTGGCTCGTCAGCAGCATATTGTAACGGAAACTTCTGACTACTATTTAGATCTCGTTTTTTACAATATCGAACTGAAGTGTTATGTTCTAATCGATTTGAAGATGGGCAAAATTACTCATCAGGATGTGGGACAAATCGATATGTATGTGCGCATGTATGATGATTTAAAGCGAGGGCAGGGAGACAATCCTACGATTGGAATCCTGTTGTGTTCAGAAACTGATGAGGATATCGCCAGATATTCGGTTCTTCATGACAATGATCGATTGTTTATGTCAAAATATCTGACCTATTTGCCAACAAAAGAGCAGTTGAAAGCAGAGATTGAGAGACAGAAAGAAATTTTTTCTATGCAGCATCCAGCTCTATATGTAGACGAACAGAAAATGGATATATAAATATAAATAGAAGGAGAACTGACCAAGGTATCTGTAGTTTCTACAGATAGTGTGATTATTCTGATAAATTCCCATGTGTTGGTAATGATGGGAGTGCAGGATGTTATTAAGACAGTTTCGAAGATTAAACATAGAATTAATTCAATGATTCTAACTCCTGCTTAATAGATTTAGAAAAAGATGAAGTATACGTTTTAAAGTCCTTTCGTGTGATAAAAGGGGGAATGGTTTGTGAATATGTATACGAAAGAAGAATTTGATAAATTAGCAGTTATGTATGATGGTGATAAAGATAGAGATGCTACGAGTAAGATTAGAGGATTTTTATTTCAGGATTATGTTACGATTATGTGTCTCCTTCAAAATCAAGTAAAGTATGTCTGTTCAGAATATCTGGAAGATGTGGATGTGTTTTTCGAGAATGGTACATTTGAGTTTATTCAGGTGAAGTATTATCCGAAGACAAATCCGAGCATGAAGGAAATTTCGACAGATCTTTATTACCAGTATCTACGCCTTCAGATGCTTCAGTCTGCTTTGACAGCGGTTCCAAGACTTTATATTCATAGTGAATCTAAGGTTAAGAAACCGACGCTTGATGAGATGAAAACATATATCGGACTTGGAACTAAGCTCCGCAAGTCGGAGAATGATTCAAATATTTCGGATCCTGTTACTTGGCTAAGGACGAATATTTATACAACAAATAAGAAAGAGGTACAAAAGAAAAATTTGTTTGCGGCTATGGCTTCGGAGGACTCACTGAAAGAGTTTGTTGCCAATTATGATATCTCCCACCAATTGGATATTAATGAGTACAAAATAAAATTAATGGAAGAATTGACCAAAAATTATCCAAATACTGATAGCTATGGCAATAAGGATCACTGGCAGTTAATTCTGCTTGGTCTTGCGGTTTCATATATACAACGGCGTTATGAGCTAGTTGATCCGGATTTTGAACGGTTGCGAGTGGATAAAAAAGAATTTGAACAGTATATGACAGATTCCGTCAAGACAAAGACAGAGAAGACTATTGTAAATTATCTGGTAGGCGTTGTTTGTGAGAAATATGCAGAGATTATAAATAATAATGGCCTTTCTAGCTTACAAACTCACATATTGAACCGGATATACCAAAATACTTTACAATGGATAAATAAAATTGGTAAAACTGTGGATGGTCAATATCAGCTATTGAATACGTTTAGTACGGATGATGTTAGTAAAGTTGCTGCTTACAGGAGCGCAACTGTAGATGACAGATTTATCTATATGACGGAATGTAAAACAGCCTTTCTTGTTTTTTTAGTTTATCTGTGGAAGATTATACTGGACATTTGTCAGGAGAAGGTGAATGGTGAGACGGAGATTTTGGTGCATTTAGAAATGTTTGATCCATGTCATTACATGGATTCCTCAGTAACTGACTATGTTTGTTTGAATTTTCCTGAAGATAAATACGTAAACCATAGTATAATTCTTCCTTCGGCAGGCGCAGAGTTTAACGGTGTAAAGCGAAAGATTGTAGAACGTATGGTGAAGATATCACCGAAACCAGGAAAATGGTTTTTCCAGAATAGTAAACTTACGAAAGGTAAAAATTATTATAATTATAGTACGGCGAACGTAAATGAGAATCCTACAGTTGCGGATCTGGGTGAAGATAGTTTTTATATTGAATGTATGGAGTGTATTGGAATTGATGAAGGTGAATGGAGCGTACGGGAAGCCTGTGGTGGTTGCATCTTTTCTGAGAAATGTGTCAAAGAGGGAATGTAGTTATGATTTTGCAGAATGAGTTTAAGAAAAATGGATACAAGGATATTCTTGTTGGGGAGATAGCTTCTGAATATGAAATTAATCTGGTGGATATCTATGATTTGGATCAGAAACCGGAAGAGTTATTAGGTATATTTATCAGTGAGCAGAGAGACGATTTGTTTTTCCTTCTGGATGGAGACTCGATGGAAATCAATTCGTTATGTGATCGTTGGGATGATCGAATCCGTGTATTTATGATTATTAATGGTAAATCAAAAGAGATTCATAAGTTAAAGTATAATATTGTACAGCTGATTGTTTATTCCAGGGAGATTCCAGATAGGAGCCGAGAGGGTAATTTGCTAATATCAAGAAAAATCCTCATTAAGGGCGATATGACAGACAGGAATCAAATTGTAATCGATGATGATGAGGTGATCGAATTGCCATTCCATATGATTCCGGCAGATGCATTTTCACCGGATGCGGAGCAGATGAAGCAATTAAGCCAGCTGCTTCCAGAGGATGATGCGCTTTTAGCGTTAATGGGAAAAAAGCAGAAAAAAGTGAACAGAAAAGAGAGAGAAGGCGTGCTGGACAAGTCTTTTAAAGTACAGGATTATGAGCAGATTAAGGAGTGGCTGAAAAGATGATAATTCGCAAGATAAGAATGATAAATTTTAGAGGATTTCGTGATAAAACCCTCGATTTTAATGATAAATCGTTTGTGCTTCTTTCAGCTGCAAATGGAATTGGCAAAACGACAGCGGTCGATGCGATTGAGTGGTGTCTGACTGGTAATATTGGAAGATTAAAAAATGCTTTTGATACCAGAAGTACCAATGATGCTGAACGTAAGATGAATACTGATGGTATTTTAAAGAATCGAAATGCTGGAGAAAGAGAGAAGGTCAAGGTAATTCTTTGGTTATTGGATGGAGAAAAAGAGATAATTCTTTACAGAGAGCAGATAAAAGATGAATTAAATCCAGGAGCATCTCAGGTTACAATTGATAACAATGAAGAGATGGCGAAAGCATTTATTAAGGAATATGTGGGAGATAGTTTTTATAATTTTCACTTTTGCGATGTTCAGAAGTCATTTAATGTTCAAAGCAAAAAGAGAAAGGATCTAAAGGATTTCTTTGATGAGTTTATCACGAACTATGACAAACAGAAAGAGGTTGCGGAGAATTTAGATCTTTTTGCCGAGGATGTAGATCGCTATATTCAGGATAAGACCAAACAGAAGATACCGCAGGCAGTGATTGAGAACCATGAAAATCAGTTGGCGAAAGCTCGTGAGGATGCAAAGCAGGTTTCGTATCCTTTGACAATTTTTTATCCAGATGAGAAGACAGAGATTGTTAGTCTCAATAAAGATGCGTTAATTGCGCAGAAAGCGGAAGTGAAAAATTGTGGTTATCAGATAGCGAAAGAAGAACTTTATAAGCTTGTGGAAAATGAAAATTTAAAGAACCAGCAGTCTGTTATCAAAAAGATTGCTTCTTACTGGGAAAAGAAGGAAGAGAATATTCGACGTGCTGTGAAAGCTGGATTTTCGAAAAATACAGATGCGATTATAACTCTTGAGACCAAACTTAATAAATTGAAGGGGTTGCCTCTTTCAAAAGATACGATTTTCCAAGATGGAGAAGCAATGAGCACTTTAGAAATTGAAGGTTTTAGGAAGTCTGATTTTGATGTGGATAAGAAAACAATTAAAGAGAAAGAGAAGAATTTGAAGGATCTTTCTGACGAGATTGAGTTGCTTTCTAAAAATAATAAGATGTTGAAGCTGTTATCTTCTCTTTTTGCGAATAAACAAGCAGTGATTGAATATAGAGATGCTGTTGTCAAAGAGAATGGTGTTGTCCGATGTCCCATTTGTGGTTCTGATTCATTTTCTACCATGGATGAGGCTTTGATTCTTAAGGAAGCCGATGAGTATATAAAGCGGAATGGGGAAATAGTAAATGAAAAAGAAGTGAATAAAACCCTGTTACAGACAGAAATTGAAACTCTTTATCAGAAAATCATTAATAACACCAAAACTGTAGCGGAAAAAGAAAAGGAAACATTAGAGACGAAGATTAGTGACCTGAAAGCCCTAAAGGATGAAATACAGCCGTATTTTGATCAGGTCAAGATATTGCAGAAATCCAGACAAGCGATCAATGCAGAAGAATTAACTGCAGAAAAAGTAAAAGAATTACTGGCTACTGTAAATGAGGCACTTTTAGATGAGAGCACTGAGCGGAAAGTAAGAGATGCTTATCAACAGATTCTAACAGTTTTAGGTTATGAGTTTGAAAATGAGACGGTACAACAAACATATGCAAAGGTGAAAAATCTTATTACCAGAGCTTATGAGGTTTCGGATTTTTCCTATGATTTGTTTGTGTCAAAACTCAATGCTATTGACAGTATCCTTGCAAATCAGGTTTTATATGATTTAAATCAGAAACTGGAGGAGGATAACAAGAAGAATCAGAACCTTGATGCAGAGATAGAAGAACTTCAGAAACTGAAAAATATTGCATCCCAGAGATCAAAAGATATCAGGGAAGTTGTGGAGAAGCTTTCGAGAGATGAGTACGAAAAGGTAGGTCCGGCTCTTACCAAGTTCTATAATAAACTGGCAAGATTTAATTCTAGTGATGGAATCAACATTGTCCAGGAGAAGGATGGGATTTCGTTAGTTGATGATAAGGGCAAGAATATCGTTAATGTTTTAAGTAATGGTCAAATCAGTGTTTTTATGCTGGCTCATTTTTTTGCGGGTATCAATGCAAGAAATGACCGTGAAAAGATGAAGGTATATTTTATTGATGACTTGACTGCCTGTATGGACGATGTAAATATGCTTGCGTTCATGGATTTGCTTAAGTATCAAATGACATCCAAAGCAACTATGGAGCAGTTATTTTTCATCACCTGTGATGACCGTATTAGCAAGCTGCTGAAGTATAAGTTAAGTGGACGTGGGATTGAATTATGTGAGCTTTTAGAAGCAGATTTCATGTAAGAAGAAATGTATGTTTAAGAATGGTCATGCTCAGGAAATTGTATTCTGTATGTATGGTACTTGACAGTTGAAAGTTTGTACCACTAAGAAGCCAGAAAATCCCACTGCTCTTCTGACTTTTCCTGTAGCCCATGAATTATTTGCGTTATGCATAATTCGGGGTTTTGCCCCAAAAGGTGGAAAAAATGTTACCGAAAATAGTGCATAAGAGTACCTTCCGAAACTCTTCCCCTGGAAGGTGTTCTCTGGTAGCGTATCTGGATGGAACTTACTTTCCCAATAAAGCGGATAGAAAGACTTTGCAGAATCCCCATTGCAATACAGGACAGTACCATATGCATTTCAATGGCACGGACAGCTTCCAGTATTTTTTCCCGGGATTTTTCGTCCTTCACACGCTCCAGGGGCGTCGGTTCCCCTTTCTTCTGGTAATAGCTTAGTTTTGGCATGTACTTTGACCAGAAGTGGTAGCAGAATGCGCCAATCTGCTGCTTCAGTTCCCGGAAGGTACACTCGATTCGGAACCGGTAACTGTAAAGTCGGATGACAGACAGCGGATCCGGCGCCAGACTGGTGCTTGCCAGAATGCTCTGGACGCCATTCATTTCCACCAGTATAAACCGCAGTTCCTGATATAGTTTCTGCCCCCATAACAGGTCAATACAGTAGTAACGGATGGATTCCCTTTTACCATAGAGTTCCATCTCCGCTTCCTGGAATTGTTCTTTGCGGGAAATGAACAATTCCATCAGGTGAACGGCAGCTCCTTTTTTTGGGGGGCGTCCCCTTCCGGGTTTGCGGGGCGCTGGTTTTTCAAAGGCAGTGCAGGACTTCTTTGCTTTGGTAATAATCTCCATGCGTACATCTCTGCTGTTGTTAAGGGATTTCAGCTTTTCAAGCGCCGGTACAGTAAGGAAATACCTGTCAAGCAGGAGTCAAATTCAGCGTATTATTTTATGTGCTCATACAATTCACTGGGAACATTTGTGTCCCACGTATCAGGTGCCTGCTCCAAAGCTTTGGAATAAGCATGGATGGTTTGTGCTGAATACCCCATTTTTCTAAGATATTCAACATAACTGCTAATCAATGATTGGTTCATAGCATTCCTCCTTAAAGTGATTTTTAGAATACTATGATATCATCGATTTTGCTTAACAGCACATAACCTGGTTCAGCACATAATTGCGCTTATGTGCTTAAGAACATAACCGGAAAAACTGGCTGTTCAGTGATACCCCTAAAGGGGCCGAGTCCAGCGCAACAGTATATACCATGGTTGAGATGGCCAAGGCGCATGGCCTGAATATCTATAAATATCTGAAATATCTGCTGGAACGTCTACCTGATACAAAGCTGGCCGATGATGCCTTGGCAAAGCTGGCACCCTGGGATCAGGAAGTCATTGCCAGCTGCTCCGGGGCAATGTAGCAAAACTACCTTCATCTGCGAAATATGAATAGAGTAAAACGCTCGCAGTTCTTGTTCTATTATATAGGAACTGCGAGATTATTAATATCCGCTATTTTATTAAGCGGTTACTTTCAGAGGATGTGTACCACGACCTGTTTGTAAACATCGGTTTTGATGAATCCCTGCAGCAGAACTTTTTCCGTGAACGGTGCCTGGTGCTTGGAGAGCATGATGCCATTGCGTATGATTCGTCCACCATCTCCACATATTCAGAGCGGCAGAATGAAGCACGGTTCGGATACAATAAAGCGAAGGACGGTTTGAAAACCATCAAACTGCTTACGCTCTATTCAATTGAGTCCCGGCAGCCGCTTGCTTTTACAAAACAGCCCGGGAACCTTCCTGATGTCATAACCATAGAGAATGCGCTTACCCAGCTGTCGGTCCTGGGGGTAAAATCAGCTGAGATCGTCACGGATAATGGATATTACTCAGAGGCCAATCTTTCCGAGATGCTGCAGAAAGGCTTTGGTTTTATCACGCTGGTCAGGACCAACGTCAGGTGGGTCAGACCGGAAATAGACAGACATATGGACGACTACAATACCATATCCAGTACCTGTCCATTTGACGCGTCTACCCACGGCATCACCGTTATGCTGATGCATGACTTTGAAAAGACGCGCAAATATGCTAACCACAAAAGCGGCGCAGAAAAAGGATGTGCCGAGAAATTCCGCAGACGCATATATCTGCACATATATTTCAACGCTGCACGCCAGGCAGAAGACAGGACACTGATAATCCACGCCCCAAAGAGACTATTGAAGCAGAAAAGAAACTTAGAAGCTGGATGGAAAATACGCCGTTGTATTTCCAGTTGCAATGGTTCGATAATGTAGAGGAGGTAAAAGTATCCTCTGAATTGTATACCAAACGGTGGAATTCTGAGTTCACACCCAGAGATCAGGAGAGTACCTGCAAATACTGAATTTTTAGACAAAATGACCAAGTTTTAGACAATATACAAAAGAACAGCACCTAAACCGTTCGGTTCAGGTGCTGCACTCCTTAATTTATTGCATTCACTTTTTAAGCCTATCGTACAATATTTCTTCTTTACGCGTTGAGAGAGTAACTTTCTTCTTATACAGCAAGGTCCATGATGCCTGGTTTTTTGTATAATCCATTTTATCTTGTGGAAAAAATGAGCGGCAGAAATATCTTCCTTCCTCCCCCTTCTCAGCTAAAAACAAAAAGAGAATTTGCCCTTCTGTTACGTTTTTCATGATATAATTTGCTTTAATAAGTGAATAAGCGTTGAGCTTCCGATTGTACTTAAATATTGTATCATTACTGTCAAGCATACTTTCTAATAGTGGGAGCATATCTACTCTATCTGCTATCTTATAATACAGATCTGATGACTGGATCTGCTCGGGCGTTATCTTATGTTCGCGTATTGCATCAAATATTTTTCCTCTGTCATGTACTAATTCCGGCCTGTCAGTCAGATACTGAAGCCCCATTAGATGAAAACACTCTTTTTTATCAAAACTTATATGTAATGATACCACTACATTTTTTCTCCCAAGCACCAAATGGTATTCTTTATCTAACAGTTTTCCGAAAGCCTCCACACAGTCATACACATTACGCATCAAACTTACCTCTTTCTCTTTTGAAAATAAGAAAAGCTCCGTTTTCACAGAGCTTTTCCGACGTTTTCTTTCAACTGCCTGCACAGCCTAGCCAGAATGCGGTAAACGCCAAACCCATTCAAAGCTCGTAAGGCACTGCCCTCTGGCACAACACCTTATGTCGACGCTTTGACCGACACTCAAGTTGCCTGTCTTCATTATTATATTACAGCATGTACTAAAATATGTCAATTAATATTTTTTTCTACAAGGGCAGACCTGTAATAGTTACAATTCACGGCCTAGCCGTTTAGGATTTTTAAATTTTTGAGTTTTCATAACCACATATATTAGAGCGAGTAAGTGTCAAAAAATGCTGAATTTTCAGCATTTTTTGGCATTTTCCTATTGCATTTTATATGGTTATGTGATATAATATACTTGTAACCATGTAGAAAGCGAGGAGAAAGATCATGGCAATTATTAAACAACACGACAAGCGTTCTGGTATCACTTATGCATATGAATCCCATTCTTACTGGGATCCTGAAAAAAAGATGACCCGGGCAAAGAGAAAGCTTATTGGAAGGGTTGATCCGGAGACCGGGGAGATCGTCCCAACAGATGGACGCAACAAAAAATCCAAAACACTAGCTTCGGGTGATGCTGACTACAGAAAAATGTATGAAAAGCTACTGAAAAAATATGAAGCCCGGGAAACACTTATTAAGTCATTAAAGAAACAGATCGAGGAACTAAGAAATAATTAACCAGGAGGCTGCCATGTCCATTGGCCCGTCATTTGATACAAGTGCATTAAGAATAAGGCTTAAAGCTGCAGAAGACAAAGTGAAGGCTTTTGAATCCGGAGAGAAATATTTGCGGATGCAGGAACAGTTTAAAGCCGTTTTCCGTATGCAGAATGCCAAAATCCGCAGGCTGGAAGAGGAACTTGGCAGACCCCATGCGCAGACGGTCAGTGTCCGAAAAATATGGTCTGAGATTTTTCTGAAACTCTTTTCCGCTCCTGTCCTGCATGCGGATTTTACATTTGGCAGGATGAATGGAAGCCAGACTGCCGTTATGATCTGTGCTGCAGGCGATAAGGTATTGTATCAGGGGCGTCCTAAAAAAGGGGATGAAGGCGTAGAGGGCTCTCCTTTGGAATTTTATGACGGTATCCTGGTCAGCGACCATGAAGCGGCCTTGATAAAGCATGGTTCCAAAAACCAGGAATTATGGCGCACATAAAAAGATATGTCATTAACAGCATCGAAAACGAGAAAGGCCTCACATGGAATGCCATGATGAAGGAATGAATCAAAGATGCAGTCACTTACTGGAACGATATACATGATGGAGGGGAAGAAGTGCCGGAAACAGTGGGTGAATTAGACCAGAGATATGATGAGATCATGGCGACTGCAAAATCAGAGTATGAATATGAGCCACCCAGCGAATATTTCAAAGAAGGGTATAACCTATACAAACGGATGGCAGAAGAAAAAGAGAGGTACACACTCTTCTTACACAATCCAGCGGTGGAACCGGATAACAATCTTGCGGAGAGATGTGCAAGAAAATTTAAACGGAAAGCAGCCCAGGTGATGTGCTTCCGCAGCCAGGATGGAGTAGACCGGTTTTGCGAAGGTTTAAGCATAATCCAGTCCATCAAAGCAGCAGGTAAAAATTTATATGAATCGGTCACGAAGAGATTTAATACCGGTCTGTAGGTGTGATGGATAAAATACAAGGGCACCTCGTTCAAAGAATTATATAATTTTGTTAGTCCGGAAATAAAATTCCTAAGAGTTATTTTGTCAACAGCACATTGCAGATGTGGAATATCCGCTAGAACAGTATCCCTAATTACCAAATTCATAACATTTAACTTTTCATCTACCATCATTTCTGCTTTTGTCTGGTCACCAAGCAATATTTCTATGGACTGTACAGCCTGGCCAGAATCTTTGACGATCATACGAACCTGTCCTATCTGCAGTTGGAAATTATCTAAAATAAGTTGTGACATTTATTTACCTGCTTTCTTTTGGGATTTTCGATTATAAATAAAGCTGCCTATAGGACTCGAACCTATAACATATGCCTCACAATACATTGCTCTCGCCAAATTGAGCTAAGGCAGCATGAAAATAGGAGAGTGTAGAAGGATCTCCTAAAATGTTATTATTAATACATACAAAGACGTTTAAAATATTTGACAATATATGGGATTTTATGTAGAATAGGAAATGGCAAACAGCATCCAACATTTCATTTTTGGCTTGAATGTGATGGTTAGGCGGTTTGAGTCACGTCAGAGCAGTGATGTTCTGTTAATCTTATAGATACCTCGCTTTGAAAGGAGGTGGATATAGAAGTGACTTTTGTTGTTGATTTCGTTATCGGAATTTTAGGCAGAATATGTAGTAGTCTTATTTCTACATATATCGTTCGCCTTTTAGATAAATTGAGAAAGACACAAAAATAACCGCCAACGTGCTAGGGAAGCGGTCATTTTTGCGTTAATTGTTTTTTATTAGCCTTAATCACCAAATCTATGGCTCAACCGTCTGACGGATGCTGTTTGCTATGTTTAAGTTCCTTTCTATGTTTATTATATTAAATCAATTAGTGCATAATGTCAATACATGAAGTTGCACATTATTGCACATTATGTAGGCAAGCGTCCAAATGATAGGTATACTAGAAGAGTTTATGAAGATGGTTGGACTTTTACCTTTCATACTATTACATGGGATGAAATCAATGTCATACTTGACTTGGTAAAAGAAACAACTCCCTCCTTTTATGTGGAAGATAATGAAATAATTAAAATCATCAATAAGGAGGCGGGAGCTTATTATAGCGGGCAAAAGGGAGTAGATGATGTGATAAGTATTATACAAAACCGTGTTCAGCTCTATGTAAACGAAAATAGTTGAATACAATTTCACTTCCCATGAAAAGCAGGCGGGTGTTGGTATTGTAGTTTACAGAGAAGAAGCAGGGACGTTATCTGAATGATAGTATGGTTCGGCCTGCAGTTTCACAGATACAGCTTGAGGCGGGGCGCATAGGTGTGTGGGTTATGGCAAATTCAGGGATTGACAAAAATGCGTGTTAGTTTGTTTGACAGAGCTAATGATATACAGTAAAAAATGAGGGCAGGATACTATGCAAAAAAAGAGTAAAAAGGAACCACTTAGGAACGAAATAGAAAAAAACCAGAACACTTGCAAAGGGTGTTTCTTTGTATAATGAGTAAATATGAAGTAAAAAAGATCGTTGTATATTAAGGAGAGTGGCATCCAAATTATGAGTAAGAATCTTAAAAAAATAGTACCTGCTGGAATAGTTATTTGTTTTTTAATGGTATTTTTGATAGCATGCGGGAAGTTGGATATAGAAAAAGAAGAAGAATCTTTTGATGTGTGTGAGGCTATTAAGGACTTTGATTTCTCAGTACAGGAATATCCAATTGACACTGTAATATATACGGCAGAAGTTGAACAGGAATTTAAAAATGCTTTCTATGAAGCTATTTCAAACCGAGTTCCCATGGAATATAAAGAAGATGGGGCAGTCTATTTCAGAGAATGGTTTAGAGGTGTCGCTTATGAAAGTGACAGTGAGTTTTTGGAGGGACTGAGAAAATCGAAATATCGTTTTATAGATATGGACGAAGATGGTCTGCCGGAACTTGCAATGCAATTAGGATGGGAGATTTGTATTCTTCAGTATGATATGGAGGAAAAGAGAGTTAAAGGATATTTTGGACCGACGGAGGGATGGGTGTTGCTTGGCTCAGATAGGTTTGGCATTCATGATACAGGAAGTCCTGGCTTGGAGCGGAACGAATACCGATTTCTTGGTGGGCAAAATGGAATAAAGCAGATATTTTATTTTGAACGGGATACTATGTATGAAACCCTGTGCACGGTCACAGCAAGCGGAAAGATTGAAGGGGGCGCTGTGGTCAGCGAGGAAAAATGGGAGAAATTAACGTCAAATTTTTTTGATTCAATGAAACATCCGATTGAATTTTTCTCCTTTGAAGAAACTTTTGGAGAAGTATCTGATGGACAGTTGGTATCGGCAGGAGATGTGGAAAAAGCGCAGAGAGCATTTGATGAATTTCTTGCAGGTGAAAGAAGCACCGGGAATGTAGCGGTCAAGGATATTGTGGAATCCGCTGGCGGTGAAGCAGAATATATTATTTATGATTCGTGGATGGATTTCAAAGACGAATCCGAATTACCTTATGTGGATGCTGAAACCTATGGGATTATTAAGGATGCTTATTTCAATATAGATTTTTATGGTAAATTTGAGATTGGTAATAAAGAGTATTATGATGAGTACAAAGAGAAATATTGGAAAGTATTATGCAATGAGAAATTTATTATTGACAAAGATTCCTCAAAAAAAATGCTGATTTCAGAGGTGCCCGAGTTAGCGGGCTATATTGAATTATATGGATTAGATAATATGGTTTATTATTATTTTGATGTTGATGGCGACAGTTTTCCTGAATTATGCATACAATATTATGGAATGGGAATATATATTTTGGATTATAATTCGGAAACGGAAGAGTATAGTTTGTGGTATGACTTGGCTAGTTTTAATTATGCGTTAATTGGAACTCAAAAAGTCATGTGGCGGGGCAATGGGAAATTTTTTTCTTTTTATCTATTAAATGAGGACGGGGAAGAGGAGTGTGAAACTTTTTTCTTTAAGGAGCCGGTTAGTGAGGAGATAAATATATGTATAGTCATGTTGCCTTGGTATAAAGAAGATTCAAAAAACATTATTGTATCAGACCAAATGAATGAGTACGCAATATATGCACGTTCTGAAGGATGGTGGTACTTTCGGGTGACAGAACAGCAATATAATGAGTTGACCAATAACTATAAGGAATCTTACCATACAGCAATAGATGGAATCAAAGAAGTTACATACAACTATGAGGAATTGTTTGGAACATTCTTTTTGCAATGATTATTGTTAATCTCTATAATTCATGAGAGTTAAAAGTCTGTACCACTAAGAAGCCAGGGAATCCCATCGGACCTCGGCGTTTCTCCTATAACAGTTGCCACCAGCAGGTAAAAGCAGAGACCGAAAACGGCAGCGTGCAGGAAAACCGCTATGATGCGGAAAACCTGCGTTTTGAACTGCTGGAGAACGGCAGGAAAACCAGCTTTGTATACCACAACGGCGAACTCCTGCATGAGGCAGAGAAGGCGGCAGGTGGTAGTTTGGATGACTTTATTGAGTTGAAGAAGAATTGGTTTCAAAATGAAGAGGGAACAATAAAATTGAATTGTAATTAAAAAGATTTCATAGAAGGGTGGGACCCATTATAAAAAGACGTAATATAGAATGGGAAAAGTTTAATGATAAAATGGAACGAGTTTTTGGAAGAAACTTTGTTCAAGTGGATGACTTATATTATCATGTATGTAAGGAAGTCGATTTCGGAGAAAATGAGGAAATAAATGATATTGAGGCATTAAAAAAATTACAGGAATTACATGATATGGAAGGTGAATTATATGTGATTACCGATTTTTGCTATTACACAAAAAGTGGACCTTTCATTGTTGAGGCATCTCAAATGGAGGATTTTGTAGAGACGTTTTATACAACCTATGGGGAGGATTTTTACTCAACTGATGTCGTCATTATTAGTTTTGAGGATAAAAAAATTTGGGTATTATTTCATGAAGGAAAGTGTTGGTTAGCTGAGAATTGATACTTCAAATGATTGCAGAAATGCCGCAAGTATGATGTAGATTTACCCCCAGGTAACTATCGATGGGAAGGCTCCCCAACATCAGCACCTGGCACTACGGCAGTCTGGGCAGGGTCACCCGTGCCGTCTGCAACGGCCATTCCTATGAGTATATTTATGATAAACAGGGAAACCTGGAGGAAAAGCGTTCCAGCGGGAAACGCTTAATTTCCTGCACCTATGACAGGACGGGGCAGGTAACGGAGATAAAAACCCTTCAGGAACCTGCACCTGCTATAAATATGACATTTTAGGCAGGAGGAGCCGTATTTACAACAATGATGGACTGGAAGTGCGCTACGGCTATGACGCCCTGAACCGCATCAGCCGAGTTCACTATGGCAACGGGGTGGAGACGGCCTATGTCAATGACGGAGATGGGAATATCAGCAGCCTGGAGACCAAAGCAGGGAGAAAGATTCTGCTCTCCTTTGTGTACCAATATGACGGAACCGGGAATCGGACGACGAAGACAGGTACATAGATAAGAGCTGCTTTGGGGGTATTACTTCTGAAATCACAGCAGGAAATAATGCCCTGGATATTTCCTACAGCTATGATGTCCGTGGTCAGCTATTGGAAGAGCGGCGGAATGGCACTTCTGTCTGTTATGCGTATGACAAAGCAGGGAACCGAATTTTATCAAGATAAATAAAGGAGATAATTCAAACTGGGAGAATTTCTGACCCAATTACAGTACAGAAATTAGCAGATGGGGGATATGAAATTGTGAATGGCCGCCATAGATGGTTAACTGATATAAAAACTGGGTTGAAAAAGGTACCAATAATAATACATAATTTCCTGAATGGAGACTAACACATGAAAGAATATCTTTACAAGGATATAAAGGAAATAACGAAAGAGGGCATATTGTTTAAAGATGGTTATAAGTTATTATTTGAGGAATGCAGAAATGAGTGGTGTAATAAAAACAATATTGAAGCAAAACAATCGTCTTGCGTGGCAAAAAGAAATATTGCTGTTTTAGAGCCTTATTTTTTATTTTATTCTAAAGAACATGTAATGGTTCTTTTTGGGGGAAAAAAATTATTGAAGAGAAGGAAAATAGAAAAACAGTTTTTCAATTTGCAATTTGCATTAAATAAATTCGGCTTTTCTTCTTACGATATGACATGATGACAAAAACTATTCAATTACCACATGGCGCTACGGCGGCATCGGGCGGCTAGTGAAGGCGGTATGTGACGGCTATTTCTAAGAGTATAATAAATCATATAGAAGAATTATATAAAAAATATGGCATCACCCATGTGGTGTTTGATTCTCGTACCGAGAATACGCTGGCATGGCGACGGTGTGTATTGGGAAGAGGAGTATCCGAGCCTGCTGTTTGCAAAGGAGGGGGAAGTGTTTGATTTAGACGGGAAGCAGGCCATTGTCATGGGCGGGGCGTACAGCATAGACAAGATGGTGCAGAACAGAAAATACGGTCCCATTATAATGACAGGCTGGTTTTTGATATCTTATATGACCAAACTGCTTCCGATTTTGGTGATTCCGAACAAAGGGTATACGAGAGGCTTTTAAATGAAATTTTCTATGGCAGCAATGCATATGAAGAAATTCTAAGTCATGAAGAGGAGTTGCAGAAGGAGAATTTTATTGTTTTGAAATCTTATTACTTTTTGTTTCATGGCGATTATTTTCATGCAGTTACAGAACTCGAGCAATTGCCCGAAGATGCAGAATGTTATGCCAAATCTCTGCTGGCGGAACTGTACAATATCACGGACGAGACGGAGGCGGCTCACAAAATTTACAAGGAGATATACGAAAAAGACAGATATTATCCGAATATTATCCCCGCAGTTCTGCATTCATTGAGGGATACGGATGAAAAAGAAGAGCGGTTTTTGTGGATAAAAAGGGGATTGGCCCTTAACCCTAAGGATCCGGTTATGGTAAATCATCTTGCCAATTATTATACAATGGCAGAAGATTACATGGCATCAGCGAATGAGTGGAAGGTTCTGTATGAACTGACGGATGATCCATTTTATATATTGTTATATGAAATAAATCTGATACTCAGTTCTGTGGACAAAACACAAATGAAGCATATCCAGGCATGGGTGGATGAGAAGGTGTCCCTGTATCCCCAGTATGCAGATGAAATTTACCATGGGATAGGCAATATCGTCTTTGATAAGGTGAATAAGGAGAAAGCCTTGCTAAACCATAGCAAATCGCTTGATAAAATGGTTTATAAGCATATGGTAGACCAATTTTTTGAGATAAAAAGGTATTTGGAAGAAAATCATCCTAGATTTAAGCCTTTAAAACCCTATTCCCTGATTGGCTGTAAGAATGAGGATCCTTTTGCATTCATAAGGAGCAAATTGAATGAAGGTGAGGTGTTTTACAGAAATATTTTGGCGGAAGGCTGTCTTGTCCATATTTTGGTGAGCCAGGATAAAAAAGGTGATCATCATTCTGGATGAGTATGACACGCCCATGCAGGAGGCTTATGCGGGGGGATATTGGGACGAGCTGGCGGCATTTACCAGGAGCCTGTTTGGCGCAACCTTTAAGACAAATCCCTATATGGAACGTGCGCTAATGACAGGCATTACCCGCGTGAGCAAAGAATCCATATTTTCCGATCTGAATAACCTGAAAGTGGTGACAACAACTTCAGAAAAGTATACAGACAGTTTTGGGTTCACGGAAGAGGAGGTATTTGCTGCACTGGGGGAATATGGCCTGTCAGGTCAAAAACAGCAGGTCAAGGACTGGTATGATGGGTTTACTTTTGGCAGCAGAAAAGATATTTACAATCCATGGTCTATCATAAACTTTTTGGATAAGAAAATGGTGGGAGCCTATTGGATCAATACCAGTTCCAACAGACTGATCAGCAAACTACTCCGGGAGGGCAGCGCTGACATAAAGAAGACCTTTGAAGAATTGCTGGCCAGCGGGTATCTGAGGGTATCAGGTACAACGTTTGTGGAGAGGACGGG
>CAMWYJ010000059.1 GCA_947178445.1 uncultured Clostridium sp. | reverse complement strand
AAAAATAATTTTAATAAGGTTTCATAACGAAGCTCGTCTTTTTCGATAGGCAATGTGAGCCATTTTTTCAAATAATCACGACCGCTTTCGGTTATGGTATATATCAGCTTATTCCTTTTGCTTTCTGTGTCTTCTCTTTTCGTAGCCAGACCACGATTAACCAAATCATTTAAGGCGGGGTATATGCTGCCATAGCTTGCACTCCAAAAATATTTGAGGCTGGTATCCATTCGTTTCTTTATTTCATATCCCGTTAATTCTTCATGGCTTAACAAACCTAAAATCACACAATCAATCTTTTTCTCATTTGCCATTGCTGTTTTCCTTTCTCTCAATTATTCCAAAAGTTAAGACATTTTTAGGGCAATCATCAATACATGTACCGCAGTGAATACACTCTGGATTGCTAATTATCCCATGTTTTGTTTCACTCATTACGTCAATCCCCATAGGGCAGACCTTGTTACATTTTCCACAAGACACACAATTCTCTCGTTTGTCTGCTCGAATATGTATTCCCGGCAGATGTAAAAATCTACGAAGTTTTATTCCCAATATCATAAATGGAGCCATCCAACAAAGGTAATGGCACCATGCCCTCTTCCCAAATAAAATAGAGGGAATAAATATCAGGCAAATAATCCCGTAATAGATAACATAGCTCTGAATAGAAGAAACGGAGATACCGTTTTCTGTTTCAAAGAAAAAATCTATCGCTACAATTTTCCCACTGTGAAAATAACACAAGGCGACTATGATTAGCCAAATGCCCCATATTGCAAATTTGATATAATTTCGGAACCCTTGCTTTGGCATTTTTTCATTGATTGCAAAAGCACATTCCTGCAATCCTCCTGCCGGACAAAAATGGGAACAAAACAATCTTCCAAAAGGGATAGACAGCAAAAACATCAAAGTAAATACTATAAAACTCCCATTGATTATTCCCTTCACCCCTGCATTTATGATTAAAGCAGGGCTGAAATAATAGAGCGTGATAGGAAACAGGAGTAATGAAGTTATAAGCAATAGCTTTCTTATTCGTTGTCTTGTCATAGTAAAACCTCCATAAGTCAACTTGATATATCAGACTGATATATAATACAGCGTTTCTTTTTTTGTGTCAATAGCTTTATAGAAACTTTTGCCCAATTTTCAAACAGGTTGACAAGAACTTCCATACGATAAAATTACTTATACTATTTACGACTTTGATGAAGCGTTTGATGCATTAGAAAGCAGGTACAAGGTTGAAAGAGTATGATGTTGCCATTGTATGTCATATAAAAACTATTATGTTTTTTGTCCCCAACTTGGGGACGATTTTGAAAAGGTTGTGCAGCGAACGATGGAGTTGTGCGAAACATCATGAATAAAGGCATTAAATCATTTTCGTGAGGTCACGAAAATGATCTCAGAAGTTTTGAACTTATTGTATTTTTGGATATTTTATGCAGGTTTTTATCAAATGTGATATACTTCATAGTAGTAATCGAAAAAGGAAAGACAGTATAGTTTTTTATATAGTGTGCATAGTAAATTTGTCAGACAGTGTCTGACAAATTTAAGAAAGGAATGAGGATGAACGAAATATCAGGTAATAATATGATGGCAAATATAGTGGAAGATATTGTAAGTCTTGTGAATACGTCAAAACAGGATTTGGCTTCTTCGGTCAATAAAATAAGGAGGGTATATGAGTTTTAATGCTCTTAAAGGGTATAAGGGTAAATATGTGAAAAGCACAGTAAAGGGTATAGACAATCTGTTCCTTGGAAGTCAATGGGTGCAGAATAGAGGTGGCTTGCTAATTGCTGCTGCAAGTGGTAAATTTGCAGTTCAGCAGTTATGCAAAAGAGAGCGGTAATCTTAAAATTATAATAGTCCGGATAAATAACCGGGCTGTTTTTTTGTATTCTTTAAATTCTGGAAAGAAACAAAATTTTTAAAACATACTCTCTCTTCTCTTACAAAACTGTAAGCATTCCCCTCCCATTTTGAAAGAAAACTGAAAGACACTCCCTTTATGATAAACAACATAAACAAAGCAAACATGGGAAATATAGTCCATATCCCCACTGTTTCGCAAAGGAAGGGAGTTTTAGCCTTCTAATAATCAGTCAGAAAGGAAGATGAAAAATGGATACCATTTTAAGTACAGAAAATCTATGTAAGTTTTACGGAGAGGGAGAAAATGAAGTAAGAGCCATTGATAACACAAACATTCAAATCGAAAGGGGTGAATTTGTTGCCATCGTGGGTAAATCTGGTTCCGGAAAAAGTACCCTGCTTCACATGTTGGGATGTCTGGATGTTCCGACCAGCGGCAAGGTGTTTATCGGCAAGAAGGATATTTTCAAGTTAAAGGAAGAGGAGCTTGCAATATTTCGTCGAAGAAAAATCGGATTTATCTTTCAGGCATTTAATCTGGTATCATCCTTAAATGTATGGGAAAATATCGTATTGCCAATCGGACTGGATGGAAAAGAGGTGGATAGTGCCTTTGTAAACGATATCGTAAATACCCTGCAGTTGGAAGATAGGATTAAAAATCTGCCAAACACACTGTCCGGCGGGCAGCAGCAGAGAGTGGCAATTGCGAGGGCAATCGCATCAAAGCCGGATATTATTTTGGCAGATGAGCCAACGGGAAATCTGGACTCTAAGACCGGAGATGAGGTGATCAGCCTGCTTAAGCTGTCAGCAAAAAAATATGGACAGACATTAGTGGTCATTACCCATGATGAGGAGATTGCGCAGATGGCAGACCGGATTATTGTCATTGAAGACGGTAAGGTGGTGGCTTAGATGAAGACGACAACAAAGCTTGCAATATCAAATTTACAAACCAATAAAAGCAGAACCGTGCTGATTTCTATCTCTGTTATGCTGACTACAATGTTATTAACAGTGATTGCACTTTCCGGCTACGGTCTCGTAAAGGAAAACAAAATTAATGCAGCAAGATTATACGGAGAATTTTATGGAGGTTATATAAGGGTTAATGGTGAAATTCTTGAGAAAATGAAGCTTCATGGTGAATTTCTGGATGTGGGTAAAATGACAAATTTTGCCACAGTTTCCTTAGAGGAGGCAGATGGTATTCTATCCTACATTGATGAAACAGCAAAAGAGCTCGGTCATGTCAGTACCAGCGAGGGTGTATTACCGGTAAAGGAAAATGAAATTGCTGGACAAAAGGGTTTCTTTGAAAAGACCGGTCTTATGAATCCCAGGATTGGTGACAAGGTAAGCTTAAGTTACCGGATTGGTGACAGTGAAGTGATGACAGCAGATTTTGTTATCAGTGGATTTATGAAAGAGGGTGAGAAGAACGATTTAGCAAAGGTATATGGTGCTTATGTATCCGAATCCTTTTTTGAGGATACCGTTCCGGAAACAGACAGAAGCTACAATGTGGTCTTTAAGGTAAAGGATGGAGAGGAACTAAATGAGGACCAGATGCAGGAAAAAATAGAAGATCTGGCATCGGAGCTGGGGCTTGATAAAACACAGGTAGTAGTCAATAATGCCTATCTGATGTGGCTGCTGGATCCAGGGCTTGAGACAATCGGTATTTGCAGTGTCATTGCCATTTTAGTAGTGCTGTTCTCTGTGTTGGTAATTTACAGCATTTTCTATGTGGGCATCATCCAGAAGGTACAGGAGTACGGTAAGCTTCGAGCCATTGGAACAACGAAGAAACAAATTAAAAAAATTCTGTTAAGGGAAGGCATGATTTTAGCAGGAATTGGAACAGCAGCAGGCTTGCTGCTTGGAACCTTAGTCGCTGAATTCTTTTTCCGGTGGCTGTTAGGGGAGATGTATGAGAGCCTGTCTATGACGGATGTGGAGACCGTATCAGCATTTAACCTTCCTCTTATGCTGTTAGCAGCTGTCATTTCCTTTGCTGCGGTATATATCTCTTTGAAAAAGCCGATGCGGATTGCGGCAGGTATTTCCCCGGTGGAAGCCATGCGTTACCAGGAGGACAGTGCAAAGGGAAAAGGAACAAGAAATGGTTATTCCTCTATCAATGTTATGCGGCTTACCATGTCAAATCTGGCAAGAAATAAGAAACGTACACTGACGACAATATTCACAATGGGGCTGTCCTGTGTCATGTTTGTGGTGATTGCCAATGTGGCAGGCAACATGGATGCAGAGTATGATGCCAGAACGTATGTGGAAAAGGGAGATTTCTATATTACTCTTGATTGTAGGATGGATGATACTGCTTATCCGGAAAATAATTTAAATCATGTCCAGCAACAGGATCTGATGAGTGATGAATGGCTTGATGAAATCCGGGATATAGATGGTGTCACAAAGGTAGAGACAAGGAAAGCAATAAGAGCGCTAAGGGAAAATGTGAATGGAGTAGATGATGAGCTGTATACGCAAGTAACAGCATTATCCAAAGAGGATTATGAAAAGCTGGATATGGAACAGGGTATTTTGAATTATGATAGTGCGGAAAAGAACAACGAAATCATATTTGGTGCAAATTACTGGATGGATACTTACGGGTATAAAATTGGGGACGAAGTAAAGCTGACTTTCTTTGATGGGGATAAAGAAATACCAATGACGTTTACTCTTACAGGTTCTACAGAGGCAAGGTCGATGTTTATACTGACGGAAGAACAGTTAGAGGCAATGAATATAACAGAGAATATGACAATAGATACATGGGTAAGCTGTGATAAAGATAAGCTGGAATCCGTTCAGAGCACCTTGAAACAGATGACCGAAGGAAGTGAGTATTATGAAATGAATACCTACCAGGATGCTTATAAGCTTTCCAATATGAATGTTATCGTGACAAAAGGTGCGCTGTATGCACTGCTTGGAATCATCGGAGTCATTGGCTTTATGAACATGGCAAATACTCTGATTACCAGCATTATCACCAGAAGAAGGGAGCTTGGCATTTTACAGGCAATCGGTATGACAAAGAAACAGTTAAGCCATATGCTGCAGATGGAAGGGCTGGTATTTACGGTGGGAACTCTTCTCGTATCGTTATCTCTTGGAAATGTACTTGGTTATCTTGCCTGGATGAAATGCAAGGCAGAGCATGTATTTGGAATTTCCACCTATGGTGTGCCAGTGGCAGAATTACTGGTAATGACAGGTATTTTACTTGTGTTACAGATGGTATTGTCCGGTTACATGAGCGGATATCTGCAAAAGGAGGCATTGATTGAGAGAATAAGGCATCAGGAGTAGACGATTTTTTATTTCCGCAAGCAACGAGCCAAGCAGCCATGCGTGCATGGATATTTGGCTGCATAGAAAACTTTATTTCACGCACAAATCAGATACGATTTGCAATTGTATATCTGCCGGAAACTTGGTATAATAATAAAAATTATAAGGGTATTTATAAAAAATGGGAGATTTTTAAAATACTTTAAAAGAGCAGAAAATGGGTGGAATAGGAGGGTACATATGCGAGAAGAATATGAGGAGGAGATGACATCGGATGATGAGGCAATGCTTGAGGAGTACATTGAAAAGCAGAACCGCACAGGCAGGAATAGTGGAAAAGGTATGGAGATATTAGGGAGGCTTTCACAGTTATCGGCAGGTATTAAGGAAGGATTGAAAGACTTGCCCGGCAGGCTTGCAGGGTTTCCAGGATGGTTTAGGGATACCGTAAGGAGGGTTAAGACAGAAGGTGTTTTAATGACAGGTATCCAGAGTAAGATTTTTGTCTGTTTTATGGTGCCAATCGTGTTTATGATTATTATCGGATTCTTATCATACCGGACCGCTTCTAAGGGTATGATTGATACTTTCAAGGAGACGACACAGCAGACTGTGGAAAAGGCAGCTGATTATTTGGAGCTTAGTAATTCTTATATAGAGGCAGAAGTGCTCCAATATGCAACAGACGAAACAGTTATCAAATATTTGGGCGGTGGCTTTAATGGTGGTGCGACAGAGAGCAGAGAATTTTCGAGCAATGAGAAAAAACAGCTGATTGCGTCACAGGTGGCAAACGCATTTATCGATAATATTTATTTGATTCCTCAGGCAGAAACTTTGGTCATTGGAACAAAAAGGAATAATGCTACCGATAATTTTAGCAAGTATATGGAAGATGTTTCTGAGGATGGAAAGACTGTTGAACGCTGGATTGACCAGCATGCGGCGCTAGACGAGGCTATGGGCGTGGATAGTTCACAATACATTTTGTCCTGCCAGATGTTGGTAAAGAAGGGTAAAGGCATTGTCATAATTGATGTGAAGGCAAAGGAAGTAGAGAATTTCTTAAAGACTCTGGATTTGGGAAACGGAAGTATTGTTGGATTTGTAACATCGAGTGGGAAACAGATTGTTGTGCAGAGAAATAGTGAGGGAGAAGTAGAGGACTATTCCGATAAAATTACATTTCTTGAGGAAAAGTTCTTTAGCAAGATTAAAGAGGAAGGTGTCAGCGAGGTGAAGTTCGATGGCAAAAAATACCTTTTTATCCACAACACCAGTGAAAATACCGGTGTTACGATGTGTACATTGATTCCGATGAATCTGGTAACCGGGCAGGCAGAAACCATTAAGCGAATGACGTTGATTGGTGTTATTTTTGCAGGAGTGATTGCAATTTTAATCGGGGCATCCATTGCGAAGGGGATTCGGGATAACATGCAGGCAATTTCTGTTAAGCTTCGTGAGGTGGCAGAAGGTAACCTAACAGCGCAGGTATCGGTAAAAGGCAGGGATGAGTTTAATCATCTGGCATCTGTGGCAAATAACATGATTGCCAATAATAAGAAGCTGGTACTTAAGGTTAGTAAAGCAACCGATACGCTGGGGCAGTCTGCGGGAGAGATGAGTAAAGAGTCTGCTATGCTTCATGAACATTCGGAGAATATTACACATGCGATTGACGGGATTAATGCCGGAATGGAGCAGCAGGCATCCTATGCCCAGGAGTGCGTGGCAAAGACAGATACACTTTCTGATGAGATTAAGGAAATTAACCGCGTGGCACAGGAGGTTGAGATTTTAGTCAGCAATGCGGAGAGCATGGTTGCAAAGGGTATGGAGCTTGTAAATGTCCTTGGTGAAAGGGCGAGTGAGACAACAGCCATTACAGCGAAAGTAGAGTCAAGTATTGATACTTTGCAGAGTGAGATTTTTGTGATTGATGAATTTGTGGAGACCATTACTGCTATTTCAAAGCAGACAAATCTATTGTCGCTGAATGCATCGATTGAGGCGGCAAGAGCAGGGGAATCCGGCAGGGGATTTGCAGTGGTTGCAGAAGAGATTCGCAATCTTGCGGATAACTCTGCTACGGCAGCGGGAGAGATCAGGAGAAAAGTGGAAAGTATCGATATACAGGCAAAGACAAGTGTGGAAAATGCAAAGCAGGCTGGGAATATGGTTACCCTTCAATCCGAAGCAGTTTCAGAGGTTGTCAATGTATTCCGCAACATGAATGAATCAATGGATACATTGTTTGCCGGACTTAAAAACATTTTGGTAAATTCAGAGCAGGCAGATAATGACAGGAAAGATACGATAGCTGCTGTGGAAAATATTTCCAGAATCATTGAAGATACCGCAGCAAGTGCGGAGATTGTTGCAAGAGTTGCTGACGATTTACAAAGCAGTGTTGAGAGTTTAAATGGAACTGCCCAGCAGCTTGATGAAAATATGACGGATTTGGTGACTGAGATTTCTGTATTTAAAACGGAATAGCTTGTGCGATATCCATAATTTTCAAGTTTGCAAATTTATTTCTTTCAAATACTAAAGGTACAATCAGTTTTGGTTGTACCTTTTAAAATGCTTAAAATAAAAAGCATTTTCGTATTTTTTAAAGAAAATTTATGCAAAAAAAGGAGAAAAGAATGGATAATTTTTCAAATGGTAACTATTTTGGAGGTGTCATGATTCCGGCATTTTTAGGTTTTGAGCTTGGAGATGGCAATCATGCAGAGGAATATCTGGAAGAGCTCATGAATGGAAAGGATGAAATCGACAAGCGGGATATTTTATCAAAGCTTGACCAGTTTTCCTGCCGGGAGGAATTAGAGCGTTACGTGGAGTCAAAGACATTGCCGAGGATTTCAGATTAAAGATGGCGGAGGATAAAGTATTTGATGTTGGCTAATAAATGAAATATTTCTGAACAAATCAAAATCCTGTTTGTGAACGAAGCAGAATGTGGTATAGTTATGTTATATTAAAAGATTTGGAATGGGATAGGATTGCTATGAATGAGAAAATTTTAATCGTAGATGATGAAAAAGAAATAGCCGATCTTGTGGAGGTTTATTTGCAAAATGAAGGTTATCAGGTGTACAAATTTTATAATGCCATAGATGCCTTAAACTGTGTAGAACAGGAAAATCTCAGCATGGCGATTTTAGATGTCATGCTGCCTGATATGGATGGTTTTACTCTTTGTCAGAAAATTCGTCAGAAGCATTTATTTCCGATCATAATGCTGACTGCCAAGATTGATGATATGGATAAAATTACAGGTTTGACCTTAGGGGCAGATGATTATATTACAAAACCTTTTAACCCATTGGAGTTGATGGCACGGGTAAAAACCCAGCTTAGAAGATTTACCCGCTATAACCAGGCAGATTCTGATATCAGGGAATTAGAGGAGATGGATGTTCGGGGATTACATATTTCAAGAAAAAGCCATAAATGTTCTTTGAATGGGAAAGAACTGACATTGACACCTATCGAATTTGATATTTTATGGTATTTATGCGAGAATAAAGGAAGTGTGGTTTCATCAGAGGAGCTTTTTGAAGCTGTCTGGAAAGAAAAATATTTAGACAATAACAATACGGTAATGGCTCATATTGCAAGGCTTCGGGAGAAATTACAGGAGCCTGCGAGAAAACCGAAGTATGTGAAGACGGTCTGGGGGGTTGGTTATACCATTGAAAACTAAGATACCTTTAGAAAAAATGAGACAGCGGATGGAGAGGCGGATTTTGATCTGGATCATTCTTTATCTCCTGCTAGGTTTTTTGTTTTATTATTTAGCTGTTGCAGCATATCATTTGACAATATGGCATGGGGATGAATTGTTATATCAATTTATTCACTGGGCAGATATTCGAAAGGATGCAATCGGATTATTGTATATCGGGGCTGGATGCTGCATAATCATATTCTATTACTGGAGGAAAACATTTTCTTATCTTCAGGAGGTAGTCAGTGCCACAGAACAGTTTTACCAGAATGATACTGCATTGATTCAACTGTCGGAGCCACTTAAAGAGGTGGAAAATAAAATGAATCAGGCAAAGGTGAACATTTTGAATACGGAGAGAAGTGCAAGGGAAGCAGAGCAGAGAAAAAATGATCTCGTGACCTATCTGGCTCATGATTTGAAGACACCGATTACCTCTGTGATTGGGTATTTGACACTGCTTTTAGATGAACCGCAGATTTCAGATGAGCTTCGTGCAAAATATACAGGTATTGTTTTGAATAAAGCAGAACGCTTAGAGGAACTGATTAATGAATTCTTTGAAATTACCCGTTTTAATCTTTCCAAACTAACACTGGAAGTGGAGCGAATTAATTTAAGCAGAATGTTAGAACAGATTGCCAGTGAATTTTATCCGGTGCTTTCTGAAAAGCAATTGCGATGGCATACAGAGATTACTCCGGATATTGAGATACTGTGTGATCCGGATAAGTTGGAAAGGGTATTTGATAATCTGATTCGGAATGCCATTAATTACAGCTATGAAGACACGGATATTTTTCTTTCCATGAAGCAGACGGATGATAGGGTGGAAATTTTTGTGTGCAATAAGGGTAAGACAATTCCCCCTGAAAAGCTGGAACGTATTTTTGAGCAATTCTTCCGGTTGGATTCGGCACGTTCTTCCAAGACGGGAGGCTCCGGACTGGGACTTGCTATATCGAAGGAGATTGTGGAACTGCATGGTGGTAGCTTGAAAGCGGAAAGTGCAGATGAAAGTATTTCCTTCACTGTGGTGCTTCCTTTGGACTGTAAGAAAATCGTATGATTTTCTGAATGAAATCATAATATTTTTCCAATAGAAAACGAAAATGTAAAAAACCTGTTTTGATACAATGAATGTATTGAAACAGGTTTTTTAGCAGGCAGGAAGAAATGGGGAAAATGATTATGACAAGAGAAGAAAGAATAAAGCAGGAACGGATGAGACGAAGGAGAAGGAGACGCAGGATAAGAAGGTTTTTACAGTTAACGGTGTGGACAGGCATTATTCTTATCGCGTTTACGATTGGCAGGGGTACCGTGAAATTTTTGGCAGCACAATTTGAAGATATTTCATCGGATGATACCAAGAGAATGTCTGTGAAAGAGTTAGAAGAAACAGATAACTGGAATTATATTTTTGAAAATAAGGCGCTTTATCCGGAAAATATGATAGAGGCTTTACAAAAAAATCGAGAAATTCAGACTTTTGTCAATAATTACCCGGATGCGGATCCGGTTGTGCAGGTTGGCATCAGTGATGAGTAAAAGGAACAGGAGTATCCGCTCTTTTTACAATGGGATGCAAGATGGGGATATGTTTCCTACGGAGATGACAATATTGGTCTTTCCGGCTGTGGTCCTGCATGTCTGTCCATGGTGATTTTCAGTCTTACCAGAAATGAAAATGCCACTCCGGATGCGCTTGCTGATTTTAGCATGAAAATGGGGTATTATGAATATGGAGCGGGGACGTCATGGAGTCTTTTAACAGCGGCAGCGGAACAATATGGAGTAATGGTGGAGGGGCTGGTTTTGGATGAAGGGATTATGAAAGACCATCTTGACAACGGACATATGATAATCTGTTCGATGGGACCGGGAGATTTTACGACAACCGGACATTTTATTGTGATGTATGGCTATGACCAGGAGGGATTTTTAGTAAATGACCCCTATAGCCGGATAAGAAGTAGCAAGAGCTGGGACTATGAAACGATTAGTGGACAGATAAGAGCGATGTGGGTGTATAGTGCCGGGTGACGTTTCGATACGCAAATATAAATCCAGTCATATTAGTGTTTCAATTTTTCGCTTGAAGTAGTACAATACAGATATCACAAAGAGATGCAATGGATGCTGTTGTTTGGAATCATTCCGCTTGGATTGATGGGCGTGATGATTTTTGTGTGCGTACAGCGAATGAATGAGATAAGGAGTGGTGAGGAAAATGATCTTAGTGAATACTGATTACATTACGGGTAAGGAGCTTGAAATGTTAGGGCTGGTGAGAGGAAGTACGATTCAGACAAAGAATGTGGGACATGACATTACCCAGAGTTTTAAGACGTTAGTAGGTGGTGAGCTTAAAGCATATAACCAGATGATGGATGAGGCACGGGCATTGGCAAATAAGCGAATGATTCAGCAGGCGGAATCCATTGGTGCAGATGCCATTGTGAATGTACGGTATGCAACATCTGCTATTATGGCAGGAGCGGCTGAAGTTATGGCTTATGGGACGGCTGTTAAGTTTATAAATGGTTGATCGATGAAATAAGGTTCGGCTGCGTTGCTCGCTTTGTTTTCAAATTCCGGTCATCTGTCATTGCAACGGCTATTTGTGCTGATAGAAAAATACTGCAAGCTGGGTACGGTCCCGGAGATTTAACTTCTCTAAAATCAAGCTTAAATAATTGCGGATGGTTCCTTCACTGAGGCTAAGGCTCGTGGCAATCTCTTTATTGCTAAGACCTTCTGCAATGAGGGTAATGATTTCATATTCCTTTTCGGAAATGTCATAGGAGGAGTAGTCAAACGTATCTGTGGATTTCATCAGATCCGGAAGCTTTTCCATAACCTCGCTGCCGTATACGTTCTGACCGGACGAAACAGCCTTTAGGGCTGGTACAATGTTTTCATAATTTTGTTTTACGATATAGCCCTTGGCTCCCAGCTCAAGGGCTTTTACAATGTATTCATCATCCACAAAGGTAGTCAGAAATAATACCTTTGCATCGGGATATTCTTTGAGTAATTCTTCTAATGCTTCGGTTCCATTCATTCCCTTCATACGGATATCCATAAGGAGAACATCGGGCATGTGCTCCCGGTAAAGTGAGAGCGCTTCAGAACCATCATTGCCAATGGCAGAAATGGTTATGGAAGTATCTGCTTCCAGTATCATTTTTAAGGACATACAGACCAGATGGTCATCATCAATTAACACAATTCGCATATATTTACCGGACCTTTCCATATTAATGTTTGAAAACTGGGTTCACTATATCACATAGAAAATCTTTTGTCTATTTTGAAAATTTTATAAATGAGGAAATTTGTTGAATATGGATAAAATCTATGTTAAACTTTGCTTATCACATAAATGACTGTGCTGAGATGTTCTTTTTAAGTCTAAAAAAGCGAGGGTGAGCTTGGGTCACCTTGCAGAAATGGGGGATGTGTATAATGAGTAAAGAAAATTTAACAGCAGCAGAGGCAATGGACAAGTTGAAAGAAGGTAATCAGCGTTACCTGACATCAAACACAAATCCGGGAGATGTATCCCCACAGTTAAGGCAGTTAACCTGTGATGAGGGACAAAGCCCTTATGCGATTATTGTGACTTGTTCCGATTCAAGGGTTATTCCGGAAAGCATCTTTTCTGCAGGAATCGGCGAATTGTTTGTAATCCGTGTGGCAGGAAATGTTATGGACCATCACCAGATCGGCAGTGTGGAATATGCGGCTGACCATTTGGGAAGCCCGTTGGTAGTTGTTCTGGGGCATAGCCATTGTGGTGCTGTAGATGCAGCAATGCATCATGAACCGGGAGGATACGTGAAGTATATAACAGATGAAATCCGCAAAGCAATTGGTGATGAGAAGGATGAATTATGTGCATGTCGTCTGAATGTGGAAAGAAGCGTATCGGTTATTAAAGAGAGCCTTAAGCTTAAGGACGGGGATGACGGACTGAAAGTATGTGGTGCAATATACCATATTGACAGTGGTTCGGTTGAATTTCTTGATTAATCTGCCGTTTACACAAAAGGCAGAATAGAGAATGAATAAGAAAAGGGAATGTTTATGATTTATATCTGAATATTCCTTTTTTTATTTCTGTGGGCAATGAGACAAGTGCTGTATTTGCATGGGCATTTGGCTCATGTAGCAGGGTCTTTGATTGAAATGAAAACGGAGAGATGAAATATTTGCCGTATTCGTTCTAATATGATAGTATGTAAAAGCAAAACAGAACGGGTACAGATGGGAAGAAAGATGAGGTACGATATGTTAGGAAACAGACGAGGAAAATCCATGAAAGAATACGTGGCAGATTATACGGTGTTTGATTTAGAGACGACTGGAACAAGCCCGAAAAATGATTTGATTATTGAAATTTCGGCAGTGAAGGTGAGGGATGGGCAAGTGACAGACACCTTCAGCAGTCTTGTCAATCCTGGAAGACCAATTCCTTACGGGGCAACGGCAGTAAACGGGATAAGTGACGATATGGTGGCAGATCAGCCGGCTTTGGACATTGTTTTTCCAAGGTTTCTTGCATTCATTGGTGATGACGTACTGGTGGGACACAATATTCACACCTTTGATATGAAATTTATCTGGAAAGCGGCAGAAGAACTGTGTGGAAAGACAATCAGCAATGATTATGTTGATACACTCCCAATGGCGAGACGGTGTCTTTTGGAGCTTTCTCATCACAGACTGGTAGATATAGCTGCCTATTATGGAATCAGCACGGCTGGTGCCCACAGAGCATTAAATGATTGTCTGATGAATCAGCAGTGTTTTGAGCGTATGGCAAAGGAACCTGTAAAAGCACCTCAGAAGGTTTGTCCGATTTGCGGTGGCGAGATGAGACGAAGAAATGGAAGGTTTGGTGAGTTTTGGGGATGTAGTGAATTCCCAGCATGCCGGTATACGGAAAACGGCTAAGGAACGGATCGGACAGGTTATTTAGCTTAGTGTGGAAGACCATTTTATGTTATGGAGTGACATTAAATATCCTTCTTGGAAATTCAAAAAAATAGTTTGACATATGTAATGACAAGTAATATAATATTACTACAAATGAAATGTTGAAAGGAGCGAACATGAATGTACAATGGTCAAACTAGGAAAAACTTAAAAAAATTATTGCTCGTAATATTATTTATAGGTCTTATTACAAATGGGCAGATTGCATTTGCTGCAGATAACACCGTCAGAATATATATAGGAAACGGCACAGATACGAGGCATCATATGTCAATGTCTGTGGGCAGTATTTCTGATGAATACAGTTACACATTAAAGGGATATACAGCCAAGAGCAGTGTCTATAGCAGCAGTAATGAAGCTGTTTTTCAAATTGTAAAAACGGGAGACGGTAAATGTAAAATAAAAGGATTAAAAGAGGGGACAGGATGGGTTGTATTAACAATTAAAACTACAGATGGGAAGACACTTACAGAAAGAGTTTTTATTTCTGTATATTCCAAAATCGAACAATGCGAAGCAGTAGCAGTAAAAGAAGTAAATTTATACAGAGGTGCATCTGCTAATGCAGGAGTTGAAAATGAAGATAAAAAGGGTGTTCTTTCTGATAATGAAAAGGTAACAATTCTAAGTAAATGTGAGGATTATTACTACATTATAAGAAAAGATGGATCGGATGATAAGGGATTTACCAGAAAAGAGAATTTAAGAATACTCGTAAAAGATGTTAAGGTTAAGGAACAAAACGTTTCCATAGAGACTGGTAAAAGCAGGACTTTAACGGCAAAAGTGACCCCGGACCTTGCAGACACCTCCGGATTATCATGGAAATCAGGAGATAGTGCTGTCGTGTCGGTGGACGATTTTGGAAACGTCAAGGGGATATCAGAGGGGACAACGACTGTTTCCATAACATCAAAGGATGGCAATAATTCGACAGGATCCACATACATATCGGTATATAATAAAATAAATGAAGTGCCAGGAATTATAAAATCAAATACGGACTTGTATGCCATTGGAAATAATAACAATTCCATTGGGAAGGGAAAAGCCAAGACCAAGCTTACGATTGTGGGAACCTGTGGTGATTATTACCGTGTGAAGACGAATATTCAGGCTATCAAGGAAGATTACAATGGATATTGCTATATATTAAAATCAAAGGTTCAAATTCCTGTATCGAAAATCAAGCTTGACAGTACGGAAATATTTTTGTCACCGGGTGAATCGGCACAGTTATCAGCAGTAATCAGTCCGGAAATGGCAGATAACCACAATGTAACCTGGAGCAGTTCAAAAAAGTCAGTTGCTGTTGTGAATAAGAATGGGTATGTGACCGCAAAGAAGGCAGGGAATGTGACGATTACAGTGACATCGGTAGATGGAGCCAAAACGGACAAGTGTGTGGTTCATGTGACGGGAAATAAAGAAAAAAGCAAGGAAGTTTCATCAAAACCGGATTTGTTTCTGGAATCCAATGGTATGAACAGCATTTCAGTAGGTGCAAGAAATGAAGTGGAATATGATGGTCTTATTGTGTATGTAAACGGAAAGAAATATGATGACTGTGAATTCAGTAAAAAAAGCTGGTGGTGGACGGTTACATATAGTAGATTTCACACAAATAAAACATATAAGATTAAAGTGAAAACTTATACAGAAAAAGATGGTAAGAAAACATACAGTAAAATGAGTGATGAACATAAAATCACAGTTGGGAAAACCGGTATCAATGCAAATGTAACAGCAGGAAAATCCATAACAGTAAGTTGGAAGAAGATGGAACAAGCCAATATGTATAGAGTGTACCGTGCGGGAAAAAAGAATGGAAAATATAAGTTGATTAAGACGGTGAAAGGAAATAAGACATCCTATACAGATAAGAATGTGAAATTAAATAAAACTTATTACTATAAGGTTAAACCGGTAACTGTAAATGGTACAGTGGGCTCTAGCAATATTGATTATGCAAAGGTAAGTAAAATTGGAACTGCAGAAAAATATATGGCAAAAAAATATAATTTTATCTGTACAGATAGTAAGAATAATATGAACTCTTATAATATAAAAGGATGCTATTCTCCAGTGAAATATAAAATGGCAAATGGCATATTAGAGATTCACGTTTATCTTGAATTTGTTACATATAGTGATACCGGACAGAAAAATGCAGGCAACGTGAAAATATTCAAGAAGAAACCAGCATCAGTTAAAGGTGAAATAACAACGCAACAATATATTTCAATGTTTAAGGAAGGAATCGAAGCAGCTTATTCGGATGTAAAAGTAAAAGGAAATAAAGGTGATTTTAAGAAGGGAATTAATTTTAAAACTAAATTGATTATCCATGATAAGAAGGGAAAGGAGAAATATAACTCCAAGCAGGAATTCGTGGAGGTGCTAATTGGTGGAGAGTGTCCGAACTGTACGAAAAAAGGGGACCATTGGTATCATTCAGGGAACAATCATAACGCATCAGGTTATACGGAATATAAGTATATTTACTGTATCTATATGCCGACAAATGAACAGGTTAGGGCAAATAAAGGATACAATTATCCGGCAACAGATTATGCTGTAACAGCAGCACATGAACTGGGGCATATTTTGGGACTGGATGATGCGTATTATGATGCTGAAAACAAATGTGACAGGTGTGCAGATAACAAGGAGACTGGGTATAAGTATGACAAAAATGTATATGATAACTTAATGAAACATCATCGTTATGACGAAAGCAAGAAAATTAATGCAAATGGCATTGAGATGATTCTACAGGCAGTGGACCCGAATACGGGAATGCCGAAATTCGCCTCACAGTGTTTCAAGTCATATGGCGATGAGACGATTTCCGATGTGATTAAAAACCATAATGATTATCAGAAGGATCATGATTAGCATAGGGGGAAAAGGAATATGTATAAAAAGGCAATAAGAAGTATTATATTTATCTGGATGATAGCAGTACTTGCAGTAGGAATTATGACTGGAAAGACTGCCTGCGCATCCAGCGGAGACAGTGCAGATTATGTACCCCAGAATGTCCGGGCAATCCGACATTCTAATACAGCAATCCGGGTCCGGTGGAAGTCAGATGAGAGTGTTGACGGATATATCATCTACAGATATAACCGCTCTTCAAAGAAATATAAAAAGATAAAGGTGGTTAAGGATTCTGCTGCCGATAAGTGGGTAGATAGGCATTTGAAGACAAATACGGTCTATCAGTACAAGGTGGCATCTTATAAGCTGGTGGATGGGAAAAAGCAGGTCAGTGACCTTTCAGACTGGGTTAGTGCAAAGGCATACAAGAGAAACAGCAAGTATATCAATGCACAGGCACCGAGATTGAATGCGAAGAAGGTATATCTGGGGCTGCGTTCCACGAAAAAGATAAAGAGTAAAGTCATCGCCTCTAAATACGGAAGGAACAAGAAGAAAAAGCCATTCTCTACGAAGGTGAGATGGTACAGCAGTGACACCTCGATCGCAACGGTGGATAAAAACGGTGTGATTACGGCAGGTATCAAACCGGGGAAATGCAGTATTTATGCCAAGGCACATAATGGTGCTGCAACGAAAGTAGAGGTAGTTGTTAAGAATTATGCGAAAGAAGATGATTTTTATAATTATGGCAGGGAAGATGATATCTATACACTGATTACGGATTTCAAGCCACAGATTCAGAATATTGCGGAATATTATTCGATAAACAGAATCGGGGAAGATGAGGTTATCTACATTGACTTGGATGACGATGCGAATGTAATTATTACACCAAGTAATGCAGATATCGGGAATCTGAAAGAGGATATTGAAAAGCTGTTAATTGACTTTCCATATTATGTTAGTATTGTAATAACGCGTAACAGAGTTGAATATTCGTTAAAAAAAGAGGATACGGAAGAAGCATTAAAGGGGGATGTTACCTTTTGGTTTGACCGTGACTGCCACGGATGGGAAGGGCAAATTGCAGACCATTGGGAGGCATATCGGTTTTATCCACATTAAAAGTTAAAAAATGATACCATCAGGTAGCTTATAAAAATAATAAGTTGATAATCAACCGCTTTACAGAAATGGAGGATAAAAATTAAATAGCAAATAGAAAGCATTTGGAAAGTAAAAAATCCAAATGCTTTTTTTATGATAAAAATTGACTTTTTTGACATTTGAGTCGTTATATATAGT
>CAMWYJ010000058.1 GCA_947178445.1 uncultured Clostridium sp. | reverse complement strand
TTTTATCATAGAAGACCAGTTATTTCTCTATTTACAGAAAAAGTTTCACAGACTCGTCGATACCCCATCTTCTCATATAAATGACAATTTTTTTGTTCCTGCAAGATAGTATCCAGTTCCCAATCTTCTTTCCCGTGTATTTCTTCACATAGCTGGATTGCTTTTTGTGCAATGCCTTGACCTTGAAATTCCGGTAAGATAAATATTGGGGAAATCCTCTTGTTTTTTCCGGTTTGTTTTTTGTCAACAATACGAATGGCACCTGCTTTTTGCGATCCAATACAGATAAAGTAAAAATATGTGAATTCCTGTTTTAATCGTGCTTTTACTTTTTCCATACTTTCATTTGCCGGACTTGTATCAAAGTCCTGATATTTCTCTAATAGTTCTCTGAATGATTCTATTTGCATTGTATGCAATTCCTTTGCATCATTCACATCCGCTCTTAATAGTTTTACCTCCATAGCATCCTCCGCCTTAAATTAAGTCAATTCTTTGGAGTTCGTGTATATTCTTATTCCGGTATATTAAATCATCCCTCACAGTGAAACCAGCTTTTTCCCAGAAAATATTGCCCGATGCATTTTTCTCAAATACTACCAGTGCCACTTTATGTATGCCTTCTGTTTTCAATGCTGTCAGTGCTGAATCGACAAGTTTTTTCCCGATTCCCTGTCCCCTGTATTCTTCCTTTACAGTAGTGTGATAAATAAAACCCCTGCGACCATCATGTCCGCTTATGATAACACCCAAAAGTTCCCCATTATCTTCGGCTACAAAGCATGTATTGGGATTTCGCAGCAGATATCGGGCAATTCCTTCCTTTGAATCGTCTGTTGTATTCAAGCCCATCCCTGTTGTGTTTATCCATAGATCGTATGCTTTTTCATAATCCTCGATCGTCATTGTTCGAATCGTCATTGTAAGTCCTCCTTGTTTCATCGCTGTTATTGATTTTTAATTTGATTTCCTAAATTTTTCTAACCGATAATGCTGTTCATCATCTAACTCTTTGATACCATTTTTATATTCGTATCCTTTTTTGCGGTAAAAATCTACTGCAGTAATAGAGGCAGGAATCTCTATTCTCTCGGCTCTCAAAAACAATTCGTCCGCTTCAAGGGTATCAATGATATAACTTCCAATTCTCTGTCCATGAAATTCTGGCAGCACAAAAATAGTAAGCAGTATGCTTTCTGTCGGACTTCCCCAAAAACTTGAAATAGAACCAACACCCACTATCTTATTTTCGTTCCAAAACACATACACATGTGCATACCCTGCCACACCCTTAAACCAGTTTACATCATGTGTGGCAACCAGTTCTGCAATTGCTTTCTCTCCATAATCTTTTAAATTTACTTCTCTGAAATTTCTGATGATTAAATTAACAATTTCCTCTGCATTTTTTTCTTGATAAGGTTTAACAATAACCTCAGTTCCATTTGCTAATTTCATAAAGTCTCCTTTCTGAACATAAAAAATGCACCAAACATACAATATGTCCAGTGCACTCTTCAAAATCGACTATTACAAGCATTCTATTAGTTCAAACCTACACCTGCCGATTTATATGCACAGACATATCAGACCTACCCTGCGTAACTGCGCATCCAACCGGAACACAATTACATTTAAGTACGTCTGTGATACATGTACATATAATTCATTGTAAAATGTAAGCTTTGCATATCAATGTTCTCCTGAATTTTTTAGATAGACTATCACGGTTTTATTTTGATGTCAAGGAATATTTTGAAAAGAGTGTATAAATATGATATGCTAAAATAAAAGACAATAAGCAAAAGGAGAAAAGGGTAATGAACGAAACAACAAAACAAATAGCAGAAAGCTTTGAATGCAATTATACTGTATTTGAAAAAGGAACCAGTCCCGAATTGGTGGAACGGGCATATAAGGCAGCTTTTGAAAAGGGTAAAACAGACGGTTTTTATCCGGCAATTATTTCTCTGGATGAATATGCAGTGGAGTGGTTGGAAGAAGTGGTAGGTAAAGATTATGAAAGGGAAGAAATTATTGCCGGCTGCAAAGATAATGGCAAGGATATTTTAAAGGAGCGATTAGAAGAATATACGGAAGATTTTGAAGAAAAGGATTGGGAAGAGTTCATAGGAGAAGAGACAGAAGGCGAAGTGCTGCATGGTTTTTCCGGATATATTTCTTTTGACGATGGGCAGTTAGAAGCAGATACCCTGTTGTTAGAAATTCCTGTCAAAAATCCATGGGAGATTATTGGATATCTGCCTATGGGTGGGTGGAATGAGTGTCCTATGCCAGAGGAAATGATTGCGATATGTAAATATTGGTATGAGAAATATAAGGCGGTTCCTGCAGTTTTTACCCATGATGTGATGGAGTTTTATGCACCTTCAGGATTAAATAATATGAACAGTATGGAGGCAGCCAAGGAGCATTACGCTTTTTGTACGGACAGAATTGATCAGGGAACCCGAACTTATACGGTGTCTGAACTGGCAGCAGGACTTGCAGAATCTGACGTGTGGTATTTCTGGTGGGATTAGAAAGTGATACGAGTTTAGGCAAGTGTAACTTTTAAGGTGAAAATGTAAGAAAAGATTGGAACGGACTGGTGTATGGAAAAGAATTCGTACACCAGTCTGTTGTCATGTAAAATAAATTGTAACGTTTTTGATATTTGTGCATCTAACAGATGTAGAACGAAAAAGCAGCTTTTGAAAGTACTATAAAAACATAGGCATTTGCGAAACTCTGTTTCTGCTAACATTCGTTGTGCAATACAGACAAATCAACGCAGGCACGCAGCACAAGGCATACCTTCCTACTAAGCTCGGCAAAGCCTCGCTAAGTATTCAGGCATTGCGCTGCTTGTCGCTCGCAGCGGTGCTAAGCTCGAAAAAACCTCGCTAAGCACCGGCGGCTCCAAAGCACCTTGCTTATGATATTGTCTATATTACACAACTATGTTTTGAAAATAAGGAGTTTCGCAATTACCTATATATAAACATGCAGAAAGGAGGAGGAGGCGTGTTTTCACAACGTGGAAAGTTAAATGATAATGAGGATATATGTTTTAAAGCAGAATATGAGGCTGTGTACCGGTACGCTCTTTCTTTGTGCAGGGATGAAACAGAGGCACAAGACATTACCCAGGATACGTTTTTAAAGGCAATGCAGGCAAAGAACGGCTTTCGGGGAAACAGTTCAGTATATACATGGCTGTGCGCCATTGCAAAAAATATCTGGCTGGAAAAAATGAGGAAAGAAAGCAGACTGGTATCAATGGAAAGGGAACTGCCAGAGCGGGGAACTTCTCTTGAAGAGAAAATTACCAATGAAGATACAGCAATGCAGATCCATAAGTTTCTTCATATCATTGAGGAACCCTATAAAGAAGTATTTACTCTGCGGGTTTTTGGGCAGCTGTCTTTTGCAAAGATTGCAGAGCTGTTTGGGAAAACGGAAAGCTGGGCAAGAGTAACGTATCATAGAGCGAGAAAGCAGATAATTGAAAAAATGAGAAAGGATGATTTGTTATGATGGAAAATGAAAAAAACCAGATAGAATTAACATGCGATATTGTGGGAGATTTATTGCCATTATACCATGATGATGTGGTAAGCGAGGGAACAAAGGAAGCAGTGGAAAGGCATCTTGATACTTGTGAACAATGCTCCAAAGAATATGCTCTTTTAAGCGAAAAGCTACCGGAGAACGTTGGTGAGGAGGGGAGAAAAAAGGAAAGACAGATTCGGGCTTTTTTGAGCAAGGTACAAAAACGGGGAATTTTAAAGGGGATTGTTGTTACAGTCATAGCAGTGGTAGTTTTGCTGGGTGCAGGATATGTGCTGACAAGTGTTCCCATTATCAAGGTACCTGCTAAGGATGTTTCTGTAGAGTATGTATTTGAGGAGGAGGGAAATTTTTTCATTGTGTATAAGAGCCCACAATACAAAGGACCGACTATGACAGAAACCAAGTATGATAAAGACAAAAAACAGATATATATGAATTGCAAAATTCCTGTTATACATTTTTATTCTGACAAGGAAAAACACATGGATATTATAACATTGGAAAAAGCAAATTTAGAGCAGGTGGGAGTTAAACCGGAGAACATTTTTTATAATGATAAAAAAATCTATTCCATTGAAGATACAAAGAATCAAAAGGAAGCGCCGGAGTATGTCAAGGTATACTTTGAGTATAATCATTCGGCCTCAGGATGTGAAGCGCATTTTGACGAGAATGGAATTGGATTGGCACTTCTTAACAATGAGATAGATGGAAATGCTGTAACTTCTGAATATAAGGAATGGGACTGGGAAGGAAATTTAATTTATGATGGTGCAAAAGAAGAATAAGCCGTGTAATGTCGCATCATAGATGGTATTGCATGGCAGTCAGGTTCAGGGCAGGACAAAAAGGCAGTTATGTTGTGGTCATTCCTGTTCCAAAATGTCAGAGCAGTATAGTCGGTATAATTTCGTCAGAATGCCCCGAAAAAGGAGTAGTACATTTTGGAAAAATACAGTATAATAGAGCATATTATGAACAGAAAGGAATAAGGATTACTTTTTTCCTGAAAGTGAAGTGGATTTGGGAAAAAGAGCAGTCTGATGAAGGTAAAAATGATATGCAAAAACAAGTTACAATCAGAGAATTATATACATTAGAGGAGACATTGGCAAAGCCATTATTAGAAGGCTTGACATATCCATGGGAGGCGCTTCCAAAGATTGGAGATTTTATTAAGGAGCTTGGGAAAACGCTTCCTGCCGACCTTTATGAGGAGCGGGAAGAAAATGTCTGGATTGCAAAATCGGCAAAGATTTATCCGAATAATTATATTGCTGGACCATGTATCATTGGAGAGCGCACAGAGGTGCGTCCGGGAGCGTTTATCCGTGGAAATGCACTGGTTGGCAATGACTGTGTGGTAGGAAATTCTACCGAGCTTAAGAATGTGATTTTATTTAATCATGTACAGGTTCCACATTATAATTATGTTGGAGATTCCGTGCTGGGATTTTATTCCCATATGGGAGCAGGCTCGATCACCTCAAATGTAAAAGCAGATAAGACACTTGTGCATGTAAAAGGAGAGGACTATGACCTTGATACAGGGCTTAAGAAGTTTGGTGCCATGCTTGGTGACCATGTAGAGATTGGGTGTAATTCCGTACTGAATCCGGGAACGGTGGTTTGTGAGGATTCTAATGTATATCCGGTCAGCATGGTAAGGGGAGTGGTTCCAGCGCATTCCATTTATAAAGCAAAGGGAAATATTGTTCGAAAGAGAGCGTGATTTTGTCAGGTAAATGCAAAAGTAGAAGGACTCTATGTGGTTGGGAAATCTTCCACATAGAGTATAAGGGGACTGCCCGCTAAGAAGAATGAAAATATAACTTAGCGGACGTCCCCTTTTAAGTTTAGTGCAGTATGATTTTATTCTTTTACTTCTGCCTGCTCCAATGCATTTTTGATAGCCTGGTTTAATATGATGTATGTATATTGATTTTCCTTTGAATAGGTGATATCGTCTACGCTGTCGACCACGGAAATCTGGCTGTTGATCTCATTTAAGGCAGGCTCTAGAAGAGGATACATAGTGGTGACTGTTTCATCGAGATTTTCAATGGAGACGCCGCTGATGGTTTCGGCATCTACGGTTACAGCTACATTTAAGGTACTTTCTCCAAGTGTGATGGTTGAGGAATATACGCCAGGAACAAATTTACCGGCAGCCTTGCTCTCGCTTCCTTTACTTTTTCCGAACATACAAAATAGTAAGACAATCATTACAATTCCTAGAACAAGAAAAATTCCGGTATAAATGATCTCTTTCGCTTTGATGACTACGATTTTTGTCTGTGTGCCCATATGATTCCTCCTGCTGATTGTTAATAAAAAGATATGCAGGAGGGATGAAATTTAGAACAAAAATTTTTCTTTTTGTCGTAGGTTGATATGGAACTGTGATATAATGTCACCAACCGGAGCGAAGCAGAGGTTGATGACCTGCGCGAGCATCAGCGAGCTTCCTTGAAAAGTAACTTCATGATAAGGAGAAGATTATGGCAATACAGTTTATTCTTGGTGCCAGTGGAACTGGCAAGACTACTTATATATATGAGCAGATGATAGATGCCACGAAGGAGGATGGACATGCGCCTGTGATTTTTATGCTGCCGGAGCAGTCTAATATGGCGGCAGAGAAGGATATGGTAACCATCCATCCAAAGGGTGGTACGATGGATATTTCTATTCTTAGCTTTACCAGACTTGCGTTTAAAGTATTTGATGAATTGAATGTCCATACGAATGACATACTGGATGATTATGGTAAGAGTATGTTAATCATGAAGCTTTTGAAAGAGCATGAAAAAGAGCTTTCCTATTATAGCACCATGCTTGGAAAGCAGGGATTTGTAGATGAAGTGAAGTCGGTTTTGTCAGAGTTTTACCAGTACCAGGTTACAGAAGAACTGCTTTTGCAGGTAATCGGGAATCTGAGCCCTGAAAAGAGTCTGCATCACAAGCTGTCAGATCTCAGACTGCTTTTACATGCGTTCAATGAGGCAATGCAGGGCTCTTATATGGTAACCGAGCAGATTTTATCATTGTTGAAGGAAGTGGCACATGATTCGCAGCTTCTTTCCAGAGCGGAGATTTATTTTGACGGTTATACCGGCTTTACCCCTGTGCAGTATGGTGTAATTGAAGAGTTGATGAAGCTTGGCTGTAATCTATATTTTTCATTTACGATGGATGAAAATCTGTTTGGAGAAAATGGATATAGTGAGCAGGGATTATTTGCTCTGGGTAAACAGTCTGTAGATAGATTATGTAAACTTGCAAAGGATAATAATATAACAGTTTTGCCGCATGTTGGATTAAACAAAAATTTTCGGATGAAGGGAAAGGAAGGACTTTTGCATCTTGAACGGCAGTTGTTTCGCTTTCCGGTTAAGGTACTTGACAGACATTGTGAGGAGCTCCAGATATTTGCGGCAAAGAATGCAGAGGAGGAGGCATCCTTTATTGCCAGAAGAATACAGGAATACGTGATGAAGGAGGGATACCACTATTCGGATTTTGCGGTTATAACTGGAGATCTGCAAAAGGAAAGTGAGATATGGAAGCAGGCAATGGAAATGCACAAAGTACCGTATTTCTTAGATTATAGTGAGCCAATGTCACATAATCCAATTGTAGAGATGATAGCGCTTTTATCAGATATATTCCGTTTGGATTTTTCATATGAGAGTGTATTTGCATTATTAAAAACCGGATTTTTGGATATGGAGCCAGAGCAGATTTATGAGCTGGAGAACTTCGTCATAAAGTATGGAATAAGAGGAAAAAAATGGTGGCAAACCACATTAAAGGGTGGTGTAAAAGGATTTCATGGAATTAATGCAGCACGCGGGAAGGTTATGGATATATTACAACCGGTTTTATCGGTTTTATGTGAAAAGAAAGCTCTTGCAAGGGAATATATTACGGCTCTGTATAATTTTATGTCAACCAATGAAATACCAAAGAAATTATATGCAAAAAGTCTTGTACTAGAGGAGGAAGGGAAGCTTAGGGAAGCGAAAGCATATGCACAGGTATATGACAAATTTATCTCTGTTTTGGATAAGACAATGGATATTTTAGGTGAGGACGAAATAAAGCGGGATGCTTTCATAGAGATGCTTTTAGCGGGTATCCATGATATGCATTTAGGAATTATTCCGTCCACCTTAGATCAGGTTACTGTTGGGGATATGGAACGGACAAGGCTCCACCACATTAAGATTTTGTTTGTAGCAGGAATGAATGAAGGTGTGTTACCGAAAAGCCGTAACAATACTGGGATTTTAGTGGACAAAGACCGGCAGCAGTTAAAGGATATGCAGATAAGCCTTGCTCCGGACAGTAAGGAAGATATGTTTTTACAGCAGTTTTATCTGTATCTGCAAGTGACACAGCCTTCGGAAAAATTGGTGATAATATTCCGGGAGGAGGATGCAGCTTTCGGAGCAATGCATGCATCCTACTTTGTGGATCGGATAAAAAGCATATTCCCGCATAATTGTGTTGAGAAAGTTTCCTATCAGCAAATGAAAATGCTTCCGGTTACCGGTGATGCACTTGTGTCGGATTTTGCAGCTTCTTTAGCCGGTGAAAGCATGGAAGATGCAGGAATTTTGCAGGTGATGAGAGAAAAATATCCAAAGGAGTTTGACCGGATTTTACAGGGATATTTTTATGAGAACCAGGAGAGTGTTTTAGAGCGAAAACTTGCCCGTAAGTTATATGGTAAACATATGGTACACAGTGTGTCCCAGTTAGAAACCTATTCCGGCTGTGCGTACCAGTTTTTCCTAAAGTATGGTTTAAATCTTCAAAAGCGTGAGGAGTATGGTATAGAGTCGAACCATATCGGAACGATATTGCATGCCGTTATGGAAAATTTTTTTACATGGATAAGAGATTCTTCTATTGATTTGGAAGAGCTTTCAAAAGAGGACAGGGATGTTAAGGTGGAGGAGCTTACAAGGCAGGCGGCAAAGGAGGAAAATGAGACAATTTTTGATAGCAGTTTCCGAAAACGCCATCAGTTAGAAGTATTTATCCGGATTGCAAAACGAAGCGTAGAGAATCTGTGCCGCCATTTATCGGTGGGGGATATGAAGCCTTCTTTTTTTGAAGAGGAATTTTCGCCAGACAAAAAATTATCCTATATTGATATGGCACTGTCAGAAGGTGTGCAGATGGAGATGAGAGGTATTGTAGACCGTGTGGATTTGAAGGAGACGAAGGATGCGGTTTACGTCAAAGTAATCGATTACAAATCCGGTGCAAAGGATATGGATTATATTAAGATGTATGAGGGCAGGCAGCTTCAGCTTACTGTGTATATGAGCGTCATGTTAGAACTGCTGCAAAGACAATATCCGAATAAGAAGATTATTCCAACAGGAATGTATTATTACCACATTTATGATCCAATTATTGAAGAGAGTGATGAGGAACAGATTGAAAAGAAGCGTATGGAGAGCAGCCGCCTCACCGGACTTGTAAATGAGGATGAGACAAGTCGTGAATTGATGGATGGTTTGACTGGATTTGTCACGCCTGTGCGCTACAAAAAGGATGGCAGTCTGGATTTTCGGAATACGTCTTTGGTAACAGAAGATGAGCTTATGGCCATTTCGCATTTTGTCAGAGACAAGATGATAGATATTGGAAATGAGATAATAGCAGGCAGAATTTCGATGAATCCGGAAAAGGGTGAGCTTAGCAGTCCGTGCAATCTGTGTGATTACCGAAGTGTCTGCCGATTTGAACCGGGGCTGGGAGGTAACGCATACAGAATTGCACCACAGATGAGCAAGGCAGAAGCGAAGGAAAAGATATTGGAAATCGGAACCGGCAATATAGGAGAGAAACCATTTAAGCAGGGACAGGACAATACATATGAAGTAGTGAAGAGAGAAGGTGGTAAGGTATGAACTGGACAGTTGACCAGCAAAAGATAATCGATTCCAGGAATTGCAATTTATTGGTATCTGCAGCGGCAGGCTCCGGTAAGACTGCAGTTTTGGTGGAGCGGATTATTCAGATGATTTCGGATGCGAAAAATCCAATGGATATAGACCAGCTTTTAGTCGTAACCTTTACCAAGGCGGCAGCAGCCCAGATGCGGGATAAGATTGCAAAGGCGATTGAGAAAATGTTGGAACGGGAACCTTTCAATGAACATTATCTGAAGCAGATGAATTATATTAACAGAGCGAACATTTTAACCATTGACAGCTTTTGTTACCAGGTGGTAAAGGAACATTTTTATGTGTTGGGAATTGATCCGGGAATCCGTATCGGAGATACAGGAGAGATTAGTCTTTTGCGGGAGGAAGTACTAGAACAGGTTATTGAGCAGTTTTATGAAGAAAATCCTTATTTTGTAGATTTTTCAGATGCATTTTCTGCAGATAAAAATGATGAAAAGATAGAGGACTATATCTTAAAAGTATATGATGTGTGTTCCAGCTATCCAAGACCTTATGAGTGGACGAGAAAGGCGAGAGAAGCATTACTTGTAAATACAGATGAAAGCTTTCATAAGCTTCCTGTTGTAAAACAGTATTTTGAAGAATTACACAGCACCGCAGAGGGAATCCGGATAAAGATATTGTCTGCATTAGAGCAGGCAAGAAGTGTGGACGGTCCCCTGTATATGGAGAAAGCATTACTGTCGGATATTGAGCTGGTTGACAGCATTATTTCTGCGCAAAGCTATGCGCAGTTTGCGGAGCTTGTATCCTGCAAATTTGCGAATATTGGACGAGGCAAAAAAGGGACATTTGATGAAGAGCTTGCGGACGAGATTAAAAAAATCAGGGAGAAATATAAGAAGGAAATTAAGACACTGCTTTCTTCTTTTGAAATTCCATTTAAAGAGCTGCTTTTAAAGATGCAGGAACAGGCACCAATGCTTATGTCACTGTTAGATGCTGTGGATGTATTCAGGAAGCAGTTTATGCAGGAAAAGCTTGCTAAAAATATGCTGGAATTTAGTGATGTGGAGCATTTTGCATTGCAGGTGTTATGTAGTGGATATGATGAGGCAGGAAACCCGCAGCCTAGTGTAATCGGTAAAGAAATGTCTGAGAATTTTGCAGAGATTTTGATTGATGAGTACCAGGATAGCAACTATCTGCAGGAAGCTATTTTGAGCTGTGTGTCAACAGTATCACAGGGCAGAAATAATATATTTATGGTAGGAGATGTGAAGCAGAGTATCTATAGCTTTCGAATGGCACGTCCAGATCTTTTTATGGAGAAATACCATAGCTATCAGACAGAGGAAGATGGAACGTGCAGGAAGCTGTTACTTAAGAACAATTTTCGAAGCCGTGCCAATGTATTAGAAAGTATTAACTATATGTTTTATCAGATTATGGGAAAGGATTTAGGCGGAATCGAGTACACGGAAGATGAAGCGTTAGTACCTGGAAAAACATACCCCAAAGTGGAAGATGACAGTGTGGAATTACTGATTGGGGAAAGCAGGGATTTTGAATTTTTAAATGCTTTAGATGATGCAGAGACCAGTGAAAAAAATGAGGATTTAGATGAGGAATTAGAGGATATCGGAAAGTTAGAGTTAGAGGCTGCAATGGTGGCAAAACGGATGGAAGAACTGTTGGGAAAAAATGGATATCCACCGTTACAGATTATGGATGATGAGACAGGCAGGCTGCGCAATGCTACCTATGGAGATATCGTGGTTTTATTCCGGGCTCCGGCATCATTCCAACAGGTGTTTAGTGAGATATTGATGGCAAAAGGGATTCCGGTGCGTGTCCAGAATGAAAAGGGTTATTTTGATACGGTGGAGCTGCGGCTTTTGTTAAGTCTTTTGAAGGTGTTAGATAACCCATATAATGATGTGGAATTGGCAGCAGTTCTCCGCAGTTATTTTGGTGAATGCAGCAATGATGATTTAGCACTTTTTATATTGTTAAAACGGGAATTGGAAAAAAAGGAAAAGACGAAGCTTGCACTTTATAAAGTAATTAGGAGATTAGCAGAAATTGCAGATGGAAATCAGGAGGATTTTCTGTCACAAAATATGGAAGAATATGCTGGCTATATCGGATCGGTCTTAGCGGATAAATGTCGGAATGTGTGCAGTTTGATAGACCGTTTAAAAAGACTTCAGGACTATGCAGGAATCAGCCAGATTCTTTCTTTCATATACAGGCAGGAGGGCTACTATTATTATGTGCAGAGCATGCCGGAGGGCGGGATGCGTGTGCGCAATCTTAATCTGTTTTACGAGGAGGCAAGAAAGTGTGGGACAAACGGATTTTGCAGTGTGTTCGATTTTTTGAGGTATGTGGATAAGATACAGAAGAAGTCAATTACCCTTGGCGGTGATCCCGGAGCGGAAAGCAGTGAAGATGTTGTCCGGATCATGAGTATCCATAAGAGTAAAGGCTTGGAATTTCCGATTGTATTTTTGTCAGGAACAGGAAAGAATTTTAATTTGATGGATACGAAGACTCCACTTATTATTCATTCGGATTATTTTGTGGGAGCAAAATACCGCAATACGAATAAACGGTGTGGGAATGATTCTTTCATCCGTAGGGCGATGGCAGCACTTATGATTACAGAAAGCATTGCGGAAGAACTCCGTATTTTTTATGTGGGTTTAACCCGTGCAAAGGAAAAGCTGATCATGACGGGAGTAACCCCGGATGTCCCAGCCTTGGTGAAAAAATATGAGAGCATTGCAAGGAGAAAAGAGGACAGGCTTTCCTTTGCAAATATTCATACCGCAAGAAATTATCTGGATTTGATCGTGATGAGCCTAATGCGTAATGATGTGTTTGCATCTGCAATGGGGGATGTAAGAAAACGTATGGATAAAAAGGGAGAGAATGTTATTTCTGCGGAATATGCAAGAACCATCACCATCAAAAAACCTGAAATATCACTGACGGTAAACGTGTATGATTTTGAGAGTATACTGGTGCACCATTTACAGTCTGATTTGGAATGCAGAATGGATCGTGGCAGATTATTTAAGCAGTGGGAAAATGCCAGTGTGAAGTCAAAGGAAGAACTATACCATAATCTTGCATGGGAGTATGAGCACAGTGATATTACGAGGCAGAAAGCGAAGCTGTCTGTCACAGAGATAAAACGGATTTATGAGACGGATTATGAGCCGTCGGATGTGATTAAAAGGGATGCTGCTGCAATTGAAAAGTATGAACCGCCCATGCCACATTTTCTTGCCAGTGACATACCGATGAATGCGGCTGAAAAAGGTACATGGATGCATAAAACGATGGAGCTGTTTGATTTTGTAAATGCAAGGACAAAGGAACAAATTTTGGATTGTTTAGACACGATGCGGAAAGAGGGAAGGATTCCGGAAGAGACAAAGGAATTTATCACAGTCGAAAAGGTGTATGCGTTCATTACATCGCCTCTTGGAAAACGAATCTGCAAGGCAGCGGAGGAGGGACGCTTCTACAAGGAGAAACAGTTTGTCGCCGGTGTTCCTGTAAACAAAATTTTGAACGGAAAAGACAATGATCTGGTGATTGTCCAGGGAATTATAGATGCGTATTTTAGAGAGGGTGATACACTGGTTCTTATTGATTATAAAACGGACAAAGTAAGACCAGGACAGGAGGATTTTTTGGTGAAACGGTATGATACCCAGCTACGGTATTATAAGGATACATTAGAGCAGTTAACAGGGCTTCCGGTGACAGAGACATATATATACTCTTTTACCCTGGATAAAGCAGTTGCGGTTGATGACCTGTAAAAGCATCAGCGAGCTTCATTGTAATATAATGTCACCAACACATATTATTATGAACTTGACACAAGGAGAATTAAAATGACTTATCAGGAGTGTGTAGAATATGTATTATCGATTCCTCTTTTTGCTGCGAAGCTTGGAACGGATAATCTGAATAAAATTTTAGACATTATGAATCATCCCGAAAGAGACTGTCTGGTGATCCATGTGGCAGGCACAAATGGGAAGGGATCTACCTGTCTTTTTCTGGCATCTATTTTAGAAAAAACAGGATACCGTGTAGGGGTATTTGCATCCCCTCATCTTGTAAGCCTCAATGAGCGTATTCGCATAAATGATTCTATTATTTCCGATGAGGATTTTGTGGATTCCTTTGAGGAGGTAATGGAGTATATTTCTGTTGCAGAAAAACAGGGGATTGCGCATCCGTCTTTTTTTGAATTTGTATTTTTGATGGCGTGTATTTATTTCAAAAAACAGCGGGTGGATTATGCTGTTTTTGAAACAGGAATGGGAGGAAGGTTGGATGCAACAAATGTGGTAGAACCGGTGCTTTCCATTATTACATCCATTGGGCGTGACCACACACAGTTTTTAGGGGATACCATTGAGCAGATTGCAGGTGAAAAAGCGGGAATCATCAAAGCAGGTGTTCCAGTTCTTTACTTTGATCGGAAGGATGCAGCAACTGCGGTAATTAGGGATTATGCGGCCAAAATAGGATCAAAATTACAGCTTGTCGAAAAAAAACAGTATAAAATATCAAAAATTACGGAAAAAACCATTGATTTTTTGTTTGATAGTGGTTATTATAGATACAGCAGTTTGCAAATTAAAAAAACAGGACTTTACCAGATTGAGAATGCAATTCTTGCGGTGAAGGCATATGAACTGCTATTTAATATGACTTACAGATGTTGTGATCAGCAATCCTGTCTGGTATCAGAACAAGGAACACTAGATATAAATAGTGTGTCAGGAACGGATACCATAGGGAAGACTGGTTACAGATTGACAGATATATATTATAACATAAAGGCAGGATTGCTCAGCATGACATGGCCTTGCAGAATGCAGGAGGTGGCTCCTCACATTTATATAGATGGAGCGCATAATGAAGAAGCAATAGAAGCATTTTGCAAAACTTTAGAAGAATTGTTCCCAAAGGAACGAAAGATTTTATTATTTGCTGTCTCTAAAGATAAAGAGTATGAATCAATGATTCAAAGACTTAGCGAGATTTTCTTTGAGGAGATTATAATTGTTCGTTATGATGGAGACAGAGCCGCAGATCTTTCTGCGGTAGAAGTTGCATTTAGACGTTTTTCGGGTAGTAAGATTACCGTTTATGATAATATAAGAGCAGGCTTTACATACGCAAGGAGCCACGTTGGTGAACAGTATTTATTTTGTGTAGGTTCGTTATATCTAGCCGGTGACTTACTCACATTAGGAGTATAGATTATTATGATTAATTTTGATGAAGAGGTTAGAAAGTTTAAGCCTTGTCTTGAGGTTTCTCAGGCTGAGGATGCAATATATAAGAACGATGTAAAAGATATTACAGATGTATTAGAAGAGATGTTACAACAGGTTAAAAGTACACAGAGAAAATAGGCGGTGAATGATATGGAGTGTTTGAATTGTGGAGCACCTGTATTAGAGAATGGACACTGCAGTAGCTGTGGAATGAGCTATAAGCTGTTGGCAAAGGCTTATAATACATCTAATTATTATTACAATTTAGGATTAGACAGAGCGAGTGTCAGAGATCTAACTGGTGCAATTGATGCATTGAATTTGGCATTGAAGTATAACAAGCAGAATATCAATGCCAGGAATTTATTAGGACTCATCCACTATGAGATGGGGGAGATTGTCTTAGGACTAACACATTGGGTTGTAAGTGCGAATTATTTTCCAGATGAGAGTAATGTTGCACGGCAATATATAAAAGAAGTACAAGCAGATTCTTTAAAGCTTGAAGAGGCTAATCAGCTTGCCAAACAATTTAACCAAGCGCTTATGTACGCAAAACAGGGAACAAGGGATCTTTCATTTATCCAGTTAAAGAGAATCCTTTCAAGTTATCCTCACTTTGTGAAGGGCTATCTGCTGTTAGCATTGCTTTATATGGAAAATGGCAATAACGACAAGGCGAAGAAAGCGTTAAAACGTGTTCTTCGTATTGACAAGAATAATACACTGGCCGTGCGATATCTTCAGGAGATGGGAGTTGCACCACGGGATATTATCGGTATAAAAGAGGCAAGTGAGCGGATTGACATGAATTCTGCTTATGATGATGAAGATCAGTATAAGTCGGATTTGGAATCCTTTGTGGAGAAGAGTCTTGAGGAGATTGATAAGACGGATTTGTCTGTAGGATCTTATAAGGAAGTGAATCACAACAAGTTTAATTTGCTTTATGTTTCGGTGGGGCTTGTGCTGGGGATTTTAGTGTTCTGGATTTTGGTGCTTCCAACGAAGCTTAATATAGCAAATAAGGAAAGCCGTGATGAACAGATTTCCTATAGTGAAGAGATTTCTAAAAAAGATGTTGCAATTTCTGATTTAGAAGAACAGATTGGAACACTGCAAAAGCAGATTGAAGCCAAGGAGCAGGAAGAAAAGGAAGAATCCCAAAAAGCAGAGGATTCAAAAGATGCGTTTGGTATCATTAAGAGCGGTATTCCAAATACCACTTACTCAGCATTATGTGCCGAGGCAGCAAAAGCAGTGGAGGCAGGGCAGTATGAGGCTGCCATCAATATGTGTAATGTGGCACTTCAAATTCAGGAAGGTGATGATGCCTATTACTATCTTGGAAAGGCACATCTTGGCAACAGGGATGAAGAAAAGGCGAAAGCTGCCTATATCAGTATTAAAGATAACTATCCTGACAGCAGTCATTTAGAAGAAGTGAATGAATATTTGTCAGAGTAGATATATTGCAAAAGCTTAGACAGCATAAAATTGCTGATTCATAAGATACGACAGAAGTTTATGCAGTACGAATGAAAAACAAAAAGTAAATTACCAAAGAAGAGACAATTACGCTGTAGTGATACAGATGATTGTCTCTTTTCGCTTTATAGAGATTCCATTGGAATTGTTCTGTAAAGTGGCGGGGTGTCCCCAAATATAAATCATAGAAGAAAGTGAAGGAAAAAAAATGGAACAACAATTGTTTGAAGAAAATGGTGAGACATTGATCATTTATCTGCCAGGTGAACTGGATCATCATGTGGCGGGTGCAATTCGGGAAAAAACAGAATCCCTGTTCATATGTAAAAAAGTAAGGGATGTGATATTTGACTATACAAATACACATTTTATGGACAGTTCCGGCATTGGACTTGTAATGGGAAGATATAGGGAGGTACGGTATTTAAAAGGTGATGTTTACATTGTTGGCGTAAATGATAAGGTGGCAAGAATATTGGATATTTCAGGACTCTACCGTGTAGCAAAAAGATGCAAGGATGTAGACACAGCATTACAGGATATCAAAGAAAAAAACAAAAAAAGAGCAATGGCAGGCAGCCAGATTTAAAAAGGAAAAAAGGGGAATAAGTATGGAACATTTTAATAATCAGATGACAGTAGAATTCGATAGTGTATCAAAAAATGAAAGCTTTGCCAGAGTAGTCGTGGCAGCTTTTGTGACACGATTAAATCCAACACTGGAGGAAATTGCAGATATTAAAACAGCAGTGTCAGAGGCAGTTACTAATTCGGTTATTCATGGCTATGAAAATAAGGATGGAAGAATCCGTATTGAAACACATATTGTGGAGGATACAGTGACGGTAATTGTAAAGGATTACGGTGTGGGCATTACGGATATTGAAAAGGCAATGGAGCCAATGTACACCTCAAAGCCAGAGTTAGAACGTTCCGGTATGGGATTTGCATTTATGGAAGCATTTATGGATGAGTTGTTTGTGGAATCTGTTCCAGGGGAGGGAACAACGGTGACAATGCGGAAGGTAATAAAAAAATAGCGGGAGGCGTCATGGACAAGACTTTAGAACTTTTAAAGCTTGCAAAAGAAGGTAACCAGGACGCAAAAGAACGTGTTGTAACGGAAAATTTGGGACTTGTCTGGGCAGTAGCCAGACGGTTTTTAGGAAGGGGACATGAGCTGGAGGATTTATATCAGATTGGATGTATCGGGCTTATGAAATGCATTGATAAATTCGATTTATCATTCGATGTAAAATTTTCAACTTATGCAGTACCTATGATTTCCGGTGAGATAAAGAGATTTCTTCGAGATGATGGAATGATTAAAGTAAGCCGTACATTAAAGGAGACTGCTTACAAGGTGAAGAGGGCAAGGGAGGAGATTGTGAACCGTACCGGAATCGAACCTAAATTAGAAGAAATTTCGGATCTTTTAGAGATAGACATGGAGGAAATTGTTGCATCATTAGATGCAAGTGTGGAGGTGGAATCCATTCACAAAACGATTTATCAAAATGACGGAAATGCAATTTACCTGATTGATAAAATAGCTGATGTAGAAGATGAAAATGAAACGCTGCTAGACCATTTAGTGGTGGAGGAGCTGATGGAGCAGCTAGAGGATATGGAGGAAAGAATTATAAAACTGCGCTATTTTGAAAACAAAACGCAGACGGAGATTGCAAAGGAGATTGGAATATCCCAGGTGCAGGTAAGCCGGATGGAGAAAAGAATTTTGTTGAAAATGCGGCAAAAGCTGATAGGCAGATTGTGAAGGGTTTCTTCACAATCTGTCCTAATTGTTAGGCCAAGGGCCTGTTTTGCATTGTGGAGTTTCTCAAATAGAGAAACGG
>CAMWYJ010000057.1 GCA_947178445.1 uncultured Clostridium sp. | reverse complement strand
CAGGTGGATAAAGGGATTCGAACCCTTGGCCTCCAGAGCCACAATCTGGCGCGCTAACCAACTGCGCTATACCCACCATAACGTGCTCGAAGGGATTCGAACCCCCGACCCACGGCTTAGAAGGCCGTTGCTCTATCCAGCTGAGCTACGAACACGTATTACACATCTATGTGCGTAACAAAAGCGGGTGATGGGAATCGAACCCACGTATCCAGCTTGGAAGGCTGGTGTTCTACCATTGAACTACACCCGCATATAAATTAGCTGAAAAATCGGGGTGACAGGATTCGAACCTGCGACCTCTTGATCCCAAATCAAGCGCTCTAGCCAAGCTGAGCCACACCCCGTTTCCATGGTGCCATCGCTGACGCAACAACTACTATAACAAAATGCCTTTGATCTGTCAACCTCTTTTTTCAACTTTTCAAAGTTTATCCGCTGTCTGACATTCCCTAAACAGCACGTTAGTTATGTTACCAAATGATAACAAATTTGTAAAGTATTTTTTGAAAGATTTTTGGGATTTCTTTCATAATTACGGCATAACATCTATTTCTGATTTTTCTTTTCTTGACCGACACCCTTTGAATCTACTATTTCCTGCACGATACTTCTTGGTCGTCCCTTAATTTCTTCATAAATCCTGGCAAGATAGTAACCGATAATTCCTAAGCTTAGCATCAAAAGGCTTCCTATAATCAAGAGCAGTAAGATAACCGTTGTAAAACCCTCCAATGCCTTTCCTGCTGCCCACTGGGCAAACGACCAAACTCCTAACACCACAGCGAACAGAGAAAACACAAATCCTGATAGGGTAATGAACTGCATTGGTGCAGTCGTGAAGGATGTAATACTGCCAATTGCATATTTCACAAGTGATTTAATGGACCACTTTGTTTTTCCATATACACGTTCCTGCACATCAAATTCCACCACAGCACTCTTATATCCCAGCCATGAGGAAAGTGCACGGAAGAAAACATTTCTCTCCGGAAGCTTTATGTATTCATTCACCACTTTACGGTCGAGCATCTTAAAATCGGAGGAACGATACATTTCAATGCCGGTAGATTTACTGATCAATTTATAAAACAGTTTTGCAAAGCCTTTATATATTATATTCTCTTTTCCTCGAGAACGTTTTACGCCCTCGATGATTTCAAATCCCTGTTCCCACATATGATACATATCAACCAAAATCTCAGGAGGATGCTGCAAGTCACAATCCATCACTGCACAGACATCACCAGCAGCATGGGACAAACCGGTAAATATAGCCGCTTCCTTGCCAAAATTGCGTGAAAACGACAAACCAAGAATTTTCCCATCCGTCACTTTTTTTGCAAGCTTCTTTATGATTTCAAAGCTTTTATCCCTTGAGCCATCATCCACAAACACCAATTCAAAAGCAATTGCTTCCTTCTGCAGCACATCCCGTATTGCTTCATAGGCACGTTCTATATTCTTTTCTTCATTATAAACCGGTAATATTACTGATAACATTATATTTCCCCTATCTTTTTCTGTAGCCTGCATTAGAAAAAATAAGACTATTGCCTGGCAAATAGCACCCACGTTTAAAAACCTTTCGTACTGCAGATGCTACTCATTATTATGAACAGAACCTATAGCACGAAAAAGGAACTCTTGCCACGCAACAGTCCCTCTTCCTCATGTTCAAATCCTCGGATGAGATAAAAGTTTCATAAAAATCATTTGAGAAACCTTATTAAAATCCAGCCATCCTTCTGCATGAATGACTGATTAAGCCTCTTCTCTTACAGCTGCCGGCTCATCCGTAACAACCTTAGGCATCGGCTTTACCTCATCCTCATCGTCAAAAAAATCATCATCAAAGTCATCATCAAAATCATCATCGAAATCATCCAGATAATCCGGTGTGAAATAACGGTATACCGCATAAGCAATACCTGCTACCGCTGTAATTGCCCCGATGATGGCAAGTACCCAGAGAATTCTTCTTGTCGCCTTCTCCTGTGGATCCTCCTTCTTAATCAACTCCTGAATCTTTGCTGCATTAATTAAATCATCTAAATTCTTCATAATAGTAAATACCTTCCTTTCCATATCGGACAAATGCCCAAACATTGTGTTTAGTATACCACATTTTGTCATACATTACTATAAAAAACTTTAAATTTTTATATTTTTTTTAATTTCGCAAAGGATGCAAACATCCGCTTCACACCTACATTTTCAAAATCCACGGTAACCTCATAATCCTTTCCTCCGGAAACAAGTTCCGTTACCACACCGGTTCCAAATTTCACATGCCGTACTCTGTCCCCCACCTTATAATCAATGGCAAGACGCTCTACCTTAAACTCCTTCCCAAAGGTTGGTTTGCTTCCGGTTTTGTAAGAATACGGTTTACCTGTTACACTTGCACCAAGACCCGCCATCGTGTTTTTCGCATCATTTAATGCGGCGTTCTGTCTTCGCATAGCAAAGGCACCATCGCCATTTATCTCAATAACTTCTTCCGGAATTTCCTTGACAAAACGGGAAATTGGATTGTAATTCGTACTTCCATGCATCATGCGCTGCTTTGCCGCACTTAAAAATAACCGCTCCTTTGCTCTTGTAATGCCCACATAACAAAGGCGCCGTTCCTCCTCCACTGCATCCTCATCTTCAGAAACCAAAGACATCTTGCTCGGAAACAGATTGTCCTCCATTCCACCTAAAAGAACAACCGGGAACTCCAGCCCCTTTGCACTGTGCAGTGTCATCAAAAGCACTTTATCCTCACTCTCATCAATGCCGTCCACATCTGCCACTAATGCAATCTCTTCTAGAAGCTCCGAAAGCTGCGGGTGTTCCGCCTCTTCCTCATAGGTAACAATCTTATTCTTGAGCTCTGTCAAATTCTCCATTCTGCCTTCTGCCTCATCAGTACCCTCTGCCACTAATTCATCCCAGTAACCGGTGCGTTCTAATACCGCATCAAAAATCTCACTGATAAAAGCACCTTCTTTTAGCATATCCCGCAAATCCATAATCAGGTTGGTAAATCCTTCCACCTTGGCAGCCGCACGGTTAAGTCCCGGAATATTTTCTGCCTCGAACATAGCATCTAAAAGACTCATCTCATAGGTATCTGCATAAGTCTGAATTTTGTCTACACTCGTTGCTCCGATACCACGCTTTGGCACATTGATAATACGCCGGATTGCCATATTATCCTGTCCGTTATCGACAGCCTTCAGATAACAAATCAAATCCTTAACCTCTTTGCGCCCATAGAAATTCTGTCCCCCGATAATCTTATACGGAATATTTTTCATCAGAAGTTTTTCCTCAAATATACGGGACTGGGCATTGGTGCGGTACAAAATAGCAAACTCATTGTAAGACCGTCCCTCTTCTTCACAGCATTTCACAATATTCCTTATCGCGTATTCTGCCTCCTGGTATTCTGTCTCATAAAGGGAAAATGTAACCTTATCCCCCTCGGGAAGCTCCGTCCACAATGCCTTTTCCTTCCGCCCCCCGTTATGGGAAATCACACCGTTTGCCGCATTCAAAATGTTCTTTGTAGACCGGTAATTCTGCTCTAATTTTATCACCTTTGCCTCAGAATATTCCTGTTCAAAATTAAGAATATTATAAATGTTTGCGCCACGAAATTTGTAGATTGACTGGTCATCATCACCAACCACGCATAAATTTCGGTATTTGGATGCTAGCTGCTTAATCAACAGAAACTGGATATGGTTTGTATCCTGATACTCATCCACCATAATGTAACGAAAACGCTCCTGATAATTATCAAGTATCTCCGGATGGAACTGGAACAACTCTACCGTCTTAAAGAGCAGATCATCAAAATCTAAAGCATTGCTTGCCCGAAGCTGTGCTTCATATTCATTATATACTCTGGCAGTCTGCATTTTACGAAAATTACCACTGGCGGCACGGTCATACTCTGACGGTGTGATAAATTGCTCCTTTGCCTTGGAAATCTCAGACATGACCATTTTTTCCGGATACTGCTTCGGATCCATATTCAGCTTTTTAAGACATGCCTTCACCACCGCCTTCTGGTCAGCACTGTCATAAATAGTGAAATTGCCCTGATATCCCTCCAACTGGTTAATATATCTCCGCAAAATCCTCACACAAAGCGAATGAAATGTTGATACCCATACACTTCCTGCTCCAAAGGACACAATCCGGTCTACCCGCTCACGCATCTCTCCCGCAGCCTTGTTGGTAAAGGTAATCGCTAATATATTATAGGGATTCACGCCCATTTCCTCAATCAGATATGCAATTCGATGAGTAATTACACGAGTTTTACCGCTTCCTGCCCCTGCAAGCAAAAGCAACGGTCCCTCTGTACAGGATACCGCTGCCTGCTGCATATTATTAAGCCCGTTCATATCTGCCTTCCCAAGCTGTTCTTTGATACAGCCAATTTTTCATCTATTCTTTCAGACATCACAACACCATATAAATGTTTAAAAATCACCATGTATGTACCTCCAATATTTGTAACTAATTTTGCTCTGCAAACTCCGTCTCATAAGTTTTCACAATCTATTTGACACTATCTACGTCTTCATAGACGCTATGTATTATACATGAATACGACAATGAGTGCAAATCTTTTGCATGATTTTCTCCTTTATGATATTATACTATCGTATGTATTTGTTACACTATATTAATTATATTATTTACATTGGAAAAAGGAGACTATATGATCAAGGACATTTTTAGCAAAGAAAAGACCGTGTATTCATTTGAGGTGTTTCCACCGAAAAAGGACGAAGACATTTACGATATTTACAAAACTTTAGACACACTGAAAACTCTGCACCCGGATTTTATCAGTGTTACCTATGGTGCAGGCGGAAGCAATTCCAAAAAGACGGCTTCCATCGCAGCTTATATTAAAAACATCTGTGAAATCGAACCCATCGCACATTTGACTGCAGTTGCCATGGACGAACCATTTTTAATACAATTCTTAAAGGAGCTGAAGGAAAAGGGGGTTTCTAATGTATTAGCACTCCGCGGTGACCGCCCACGCGATATGAGTGATCAGGATTATGCAAACCGTGTTTTCTTGCATGCAGAGGATATCATCAAGATTATTCATGCAAACTCTGAGGTTTGTGTTGCAGCAGCCTGTTATCCGGAAATCCACCCGGACTCTTTAAACCGCGAAAGTGATTTGCGGTATTTAAAACAAAAAATAGATACCGGTGTTAATTTCCTGATTACCCAGATGTTTTTTGACAATCACAAATTCTATGAATTCCGTGATCTTGCAAGAACACAAGGAATACAGGTTCCTATTTCCGCTGGTATCATGCCAATCACCTCTGCAAAGCAGCTCGGCACCAGCGTATCCTTATCCGGTACTTCTGTTCCGCAGTCATTGAGCAGCTTGGTAGCAAAATATGCAGACAATCCAGCAGACCTTCGGAAAGCCGGTATCGAATATGCAGTCCGCCAGATTGAAGATTTAGAGGCAAATGGTGTAGACGGAATTCACATATATACAATGAACAAAGCAGCAACCGCAATTGAAATCATGAAACAGCTCGGAAAAATCTAAGAAACGATTGCAAACATTCCTTCACACAAGTTTTGCTTGCAATATAGTTTCAAAAACTATATACTGTATTCTAGTGTACTGATACAGGATATATCAAATACAGATTCTGTCATCACAGGAAAAAACACATTTCATCTAGCATATTAAGAGAGGGAAACAATGAATACTAACACTTTTAACGATATCAAAGAAAAAATCACAGAATGGATTCGTTTAGATTATATTTACCCGGAAGATATTCCGACTATTGAGCTTTATATGGATCAGGTTACAACCTTTATGGACAAACAGTTATCTGGTAACAAGCGCCATGACGAGGATAAAATTCTCACAAAAACGATGATCAATAACTATTCCAAAAATGACCTGCTTCCACCATCTGACAAGAAGAAATATTCCAAAGATCACATTATCTTATTGATCTATATATATTATATGAAGAATTTCTTGTCGATTAACGATATTGAGCGGCTGTTAAAGCCTATGACAGAAACACATTTTCAGACTTCTTCCGAAATCACTATGTCTGACATTTATGCCGATATTTTCAGCTTAGAGCAGCAATATGGTGTTAAAGTGCGTGAAAGCATCAACGATGTATACGAAATCGCAGCCACACAGTTTGCAACAAATGACGATTATTTGAAAACCTTCGCCATGATTAGTATGCTGAGCTACGATATATACGCAAAGAAACAATTAGTAGAAAAAATGGTTGACTCCCTTTTGGAAAAACCGATTTCGAAAGCAGAACAGAAAGAGGCTGCCAAAGCAGAATCCAAGGAGGCGAAAGCACTCGCCAGACAGCAGGAAAAAGAAGCAAAAGCAAAGAAAAATGGAACTGCCTCACAAAACTAAAAGACTGTGTTCTTTGATACTGCTTCAACGAAATTGTTACTGATTTTCTTCCCTGCCAGCTTTCATGCGGCTAAATACCATCTCATATCCGTCTTTTCCATAATTCAACGAACGGTTTACTCTTGAAATAGTGGCAGTGGAAGCTCCGGTTCTCTCTGCCACCTCCATATAGGTATGGCCTTCTTTTAACATCTTCGCCACCTCAAAGCGCTGGGCTAAGGATAATAATTCATTCACTGTACATACATCTTCAAAAAAATCAAAACATTCTTCCTCATTTTCCAAGGTAAGAACTGCTTCAAATAATTCACTTACTGCCTGTGTTCTGACACTCTTTCCCATATATTCTCTCCTGCATACATTACCACTGTAAAATTTTACTGTATTAAAGTGTTTTAATTATAATATAGGGAATACATTATTTCAACCCTAAAATACCTCTTATAATTTTACATCCTCGCAAATCCAGATGGATACCGTTTCCCGGTTTACATAAAACTCTCCACAGCCCTCATCATCAATCCTGATGTTATATTTTGCATTACCAAGAGCATCCTTAAAGAATCTTCCCGCAAAATGTCTTCCCACATACATACGCTTACTTCCACCAGTACTGTCGGACATAATAACTGCCATACCGGAGTTTTTGTGCTCTTCGTCACCTTCCCTGGTCCAACCGACAACATTATAATCGTCAAAGTAATCATGCTGCGTACCATATGCCAGACGCTTACGGATTTTCATCATCTTGTTAAGCATGGTCTTCTTCGGGGCAATATTATCATGTGAAATCCCATAATAATCACCATAAAATACACAAGGATATCCTTCCTGGCGCAGCATAATCACTGCGTAAGCATGCGGTTTAAACCAATCCTCAACCCATGACTGTAATGCCTGTCCCGGCTGTGTATCATGATTCTCTACAAAAGTCACCGCCTGCATCGGATGACGAACCACCAGTGTGTCATTCAAAAGTGTCGCCATATTATAATCACCATGCGCTCTTGATGCATCATGGAAATGCATATGTAGTGGAACATCAAATAATGACATCTCATAATTCACACTTTCCAGATAACGTTCTAAGTGATTCACATCCCAATGCCAGTATTCACCGACACAGAATAACTCTTTACCGGTCATCTCCCGCATGGCAGGAATCCAATCCTTGTAAAAATAATAGCCAATATGCTTCACTGCATCCAAACGCAGCCCATTTACCCCTGTCATCTTAAGATACCACTGACCCCAACGGTATAGCTCATCTTTCACTTCCGGATTGTCAAAATCAATATCCGCTCCCATCAGATAATCATAATTACCATTCTCATCATCCACATTTTCTTCCCATGACTTACCTGTAAATTTGTAGACTGCATTCCTTGTAGCACTCTGATCCCAGTCAATACCATCGAAATGTGTCCAGTTCCATGTAAAATCAGAGTATTTTCCCTTTCTGCCCGGAAAAGTAAACTTTGTCCACCCACAAATAGTCTTTTGTTCACCAATCATCTGGTTTCTGCTTGTGGCATTAAATTCCTCTGCCTGGATATACTCCGTCTCATCTGCACCAATCTTATGGTTCAACACAATATCCGCATAAATGTCAATACCCTTCTTCTGAACGCTCTCGACCATCTCTATATATTCTTTTTTTGTACCATATTTGGTCGGAATACTGCCCTTCTGGTTAAATTCACCCAGATCATACAGGTCATAAACCCCATATCCGACATCACTTTTACCACCAGCTCCTTTATACGCAGGTGGAACCCAAAATGCACTTACGCCCAATGCCTTAAGCTTTGATGCTTCCTGTGTTATCTTCTTCCAAAGGCTCGCATCTTCTGGCAGATACCATTCAAAATACTGCATCATCAACCCATTATTGTTCATAAAGGATATCCTCCCTAATACATTAAAAATGACCATTACTCTATTCGTGTATATTACATTACAATTTGGCTATAGTATATCAAAAATATGTGCAGACTGCAAGTAAGTATAATGTTCATTCAGTTTACATAACATCAACCACCCATTTCCCATTATCGGGAAATGAGCGGTTGATGTGCTCTACTTTTTCGCTGCCTTTTCCGCATAACTGGTGTTTACCAGTTTATCGTATGGCACCGAATTGCTTAACTCTCCTGCGTCCATCAAGATATTCTGCAACAGGTCAAAACTGCTCTCCTCAAAAATCAGATTATCCTTCCATGTCTCCTGCTCATAGTAACGTTTTACAATGGTTTCAATTGTCTTAATATCCGTTTCTTCAAACTGAGGAGCAATCACAGCTGCAATCTCCTCCGGTGTGTGGGTATTGACATATTCCATTCCCTTTTGCAATGCCTTTGTAAAGCTTACAACCACATCTTCATTTTCTGACAAATATTCCTTTGTGGTACAGTAAGCAGTATATGGTACATAACCAGAATCGACACCAAGAGATGCCACAACATAGCCCTCCCCGGCAAGCTCCAGCGCAGTAGCCGATGGCTCAAATTCTACCGTGAATTCACCCTGACCACCGGAAAACGCTGCTGCAGTACTTCCAAAGTCAATACTCTGGTCAATTTGTAAATCTGTCTTCGGATCTAAGCCATTTTTCTTTAAAATATACTCAAATACCATTTCCGGCATACCGCCTGCTCTTCCGCCAAGTACATCCTTACCCTTTAACATATCCCAGCTAAAATCATCAATTGGTTCCCTGGATACAAGAAAATTTCCTGCTCTCTGGGTAAGCTGGGCAAAATTGATTGCATAATCAGATGCGCCCTCACTATAAAGATACACGGAAGCCTCTGCCCCTGCAAAACCAATATCAGCCTCTCCTGCCACAAGGGCTGACATAACCTTATCTGCACCAAATCCGGTTACAAGTTCAAGATCAATGCCTTCCTCCTCAAAATAACCATTTTCAATCGCCACATACTGTGGTGCATAGAAAATAGAATGGGCTACTTCATTTAAGGTGACTTTTTTCAGATCACTCTCTGACTTTCCACAGCCCGTAACGACTACGGCCACCACAGTTACTAAAATAAACAATGCAACGGTAACAACTTCACGGCAATGCGCTGCAATCATATATTGCAGCATCCTCTTAAATCCATTTTGCTTTTTTAAACCGCTCATTTCCGATGTTACTTTACTACCTTTCATCCATTGCTCCTAAACGCTTTTTATTAGTCTATTCAAAAGCAGATGTATTGTTCCTGCATTAATTTCCAGGTATAAATTCCTGTTTGTGCAACTCTCCCAAACGCTGACGGATAGGGAACGGACGATAAAATTCACCAAAAGAAGTGGTAAAGAGTGAGACCTTTGGTGCTTATAAACGTGCTCCGTTATGCAGACCATTCCGACGAGCCTCAAACCATATGAGAATGAGCACAAAACGAGATGCCCATTCTCACTGAGCCTCCTCTCCATTGCATAAAAGTCGCACTTATTATAAGCACCAAAGGTCTCACTCGAATCTACGTTACCTGATGAATTTTATCCGTTCGTCTCCCTTCTCCCAGCGTTCTCGCCACACCCGATGCCGTCTGGTTAAAAAAGTGTAAGTAATATACAATGACATAAAATATTCATATGCCTGATTTGGTACGAAAACGTAAATGGTTGCAGATTTCCAGGAAATCTGCAACCTCAATGCCTCGTTAAACAGGAATTTTTATTTTACAAACATGGGGCTTTCTTATCGAATGCTGTATTAAATGCATAGAAATTCTTTGCATCCAGATCATCCTGAATCAGTCTCAGGCTCTCACCAAATCTCTGATAGTGAACCATCTCCCGCTCTCTTAAGAACTTGATGGCATCATATACATCAGGATTATCCTTACAAAGCCGAAGAATATTGTCATAGGTTAATCTTGCCTTCTGCTCTGCAGCCATATCTTCATGAAGATCGGTAATCGGATCCCCCGTAGACTGCAGGGTTGCTGTTGAAAACGGAACCCCGGCAGCATTCTGCGGCCAGATACCGATAGTATGGTCTACATAGTACTGATAGAAGCCTGAGTTTTCAATTTCATCCATAGAGAGATTCCTAGTCAGCTGCGTAACAATGGTTGAAATCATTTCCTCGTGCCCAAGTTCCTCTGTACCAATATCCGTCAAAGCACCAATTACCCGGTTATCCGGCATCGCATAACGCTGAGAAAGATAACGGGTTGCTGCTCCCATCTCTCCATCCGGACCACCTAACTGGCTCATAATTGCCATAGCCAACTTCGCATCAGTCGTTTTAATGTTGACCGGATACTCTAACATTTTCATATATGTCCACATTAACAATCACACTCCTTCTGCCATGGCCATGGTTCATTTCCCCATGTCCAGTAATCATCACTACATACTCCATAAATTGTAAGCGGACCAAAACGCTTTTCATACATCTTGACAGCATCATGGAATGTCTTATGATAATCATGATATGTGCTTAATGCACACGAACTATCCGGGTGAGTATCCAGATACAGAGCCATTTCAATAATGGCAAAATTGGTGCTCTGGATTAATTTCATTAACTCTTCTTTACACATCGTCTCCATAATCAGCACCTCACTCCACAAAAGATTAAGTTAAGCTCTTTGAACATAGTTCCCTGCATTAATCCGCAATCTGCATCATAAAGCTCTCCCCATTGCTGCCATGGTACATAAGCCATAACTGTCGGAAACCGACTGCCCAGTTTATCCATTGGATCATCCGTGTGACAGCTTTTGCCTGGATTTACCCGGCAGACACACTCAACCTCCATACCTCTTCCTGCACCATCCCGTACTGTCCCTACATTACCACAGCCAAATTTACCGTTTGGAACATTTCTAGTTTCACTGCAGTTGGTATTGCGTCCTGAAACAGATGCTGAATTATTATTGCAGCCTGCTCTTCCACTCCTTCCATCTTCTCTTTGGAATCCTTTGTTGTAGCCACGATTTCCCATAGCTGGATTTGAATTCATGCTGCAATTACAGTTTACATTGCCTTGCATACGGGCATTTCTCTGCATTGCAGACATTTGATTACAATTGCTTTCCACAAAAATTCTCCTTATTCCTTTTGTATAGTTTATAATATGTGTGAAAAATAGAAGATGTGACAAAGAATTACTTACTATTCTATGAGCATTATAGAAATTATAAAACAAAAAACAGGCATCATCATGCCACTTTTTCAAAAACAGCTTGGGCTATTTGCCATATCTGCTTTTAAAAAAATATATCAGATGTACTAGTACAACGAATACTAAATATTCGTTGTACCAGATTTTTTATATATTATTCTTTTTCCAAAAACAACACTGCTAACATTCCCGGACCTGTATGGGTTCCGATAACCGGTCCAATCTTTGTAATCGTAACATCTGTTACGTTCGTCTTTTCCAAAATCTTTTCTTTCAGCTCTTCTGCTCTCTCTTTTGCATCACCATGCCCAATGAAAACCATTGGTTCACTTTCGTCCCTGGTTTCATTGATTTTGGAAATCATATATTCCATTGCCTTTTTATTGCCCCGCACCTTATTTTCTACATACAGCTTACCCTCTTTATCCACACTGAGCACCGGTTTGATTTTAAGGGCAGTTCCCATAACCGCCTCTGCTGTAGATAACCGTCCACCACGGTTTAGATGAAACAAATCCTCCACTGTGAAGAAATGAGCTACTCGGTTACGAATGCTTTCCGTCCATTTCGCCAGCTCAGAAAGTTCCATCCCCTCTTCCTTCTTCTTACCTGCAAGATAGAGAAGATACCCCTGCCCTGCCGAAGCACAAAGTGAGTCCACCACCTCAACAGTACGGTCCGGGAAATCCTCTAACAGCATATCCTTTGCAATCAAAGCTGACTGATAAGTTCCACTAAGACCTGATGTAAATGCTATATATAGAATATCTTCTCCTCTCTCAAGATACGGAGTAAATGACTCAACATATGTGGCGGGGTTAATCTGTGAAGTGGTTGACATTTTACCATCCTTTAACGCCTGATAAAATGCCTCATTACTCATATTCCGCTCATCCGGATAGTGTAAAATCTCCTGACCATCCAGATTAAACATCATAGGGACCACTGCTATATTATATTTTTCGACCAGATCCATTGGCAAATCAAATGTAGCATCACTTGCTAAAACATAGCTCATATTTACATCCTCCTGCTTTTTTGCTATACTTCAAAATCGTTACTGTTTTACTGCATTCCCATCGTATCTTCCTTTGCATCTGCAAGTACCTTCACACTGCTCCCTTTTCCGGTATCACCCTTTGAAGCACCTTGTAAAGCTTATCCACATCCACAGGCTTTCCCAAATGTGCCTGCATGCCGGCATCTAAGGACTCCTGAACGTCCTCCTCATAGGTATTTGCCATCAATCCGATTATCGGTATGGTTTCTCCATCCTCCTTACCCGAAATCCGGATACAGCGTGTTGCCTCTCTGCCATCCATAAATGGCATATGAACATCCATTAATATCACATCATATGTTCCTGTTGGCTGGGAAATAAAATTGATAACTGCCTTTTTCCCATTATCCACAATGTCTACCTCAAAACCTACGACCTCCAGGACTGCCCGCAATGCATCCTGTCCCATTTCGTTGTCCTCTGCAAGTAAAACTTTCCTGCCCTTAAAGTCGCCCATTTCCGGTGCTGTCCTTTTTTTAATTGATTTATCCTTCTCTTCCTCATGCAGCTCAAATGGGACTGTAAAATAAAGATTGGTTCCCTCACCATCTACAGTGATACCAATATCACCACCCATAAGCCGCACAATCTTTGCAGCTAATGATAAATCAAAATGTTCCTCATCAATCAAACCATTGTCTGCATCGTGCTGAAACCCAAAAATGCTTTCCTTCATTTTTGCAGTTAATCCATTCCCTGTATCCTCTATAATAAAACGGATATACACTGTTTTCATATCTGTTGCAATCTGTTTTGCCACAAGCCTTATATTCCCTGATATCGGTGTATAGGAAATGGCATTTTTAAGAAGCGTTAGCATTGCCTGGTAAAGCCTTATCTCATCTCCTAAAAGCTGGTTATACCGACACTGTTTATCAATATGGAACTGCACGTTTTTCTTCTCAATCGTTCCACGAACCGCTATATCAATCCGGTTTAAAAACCGCTCAAGCTGGAATGGCTGTTTTGCAATCACAATGGCATTGTCATCCACCTTTACTGTCTCAAGCAGGGAATCCATGACCTGCATCATATGTTCTGCATACTCATCTATATTATGGAGGCACTCTAACAGCTTATCTTCCTGCTTATACACATGCTTCGCCACACTAGACATACTGACAATTCCACTCATTGGTGTCCGTATGTCATGGGAAATACTGGCTAACAGTTCCCCTTTAAGCTCCGCAGAAGACCTTGCTGCAAGCAGGGAATCCCGCATTTTACGCTGCTCCTCTAACTGAACACTCCTAAGCTGTTCTACATCTTTGAGCAAAATATATACCGTTGCCTCTTTGTTCATACTATACTCAAACAAAATCCTTGCATTCATACAGTGATAGCTTCCCTCATGGGTACGGTATCGAAAATCAATTTCCTTGCTGGTTACCCCATTCAAATAATCATTCTGTAAAAAATTCACATCAAAACACTCTATAAACTTTTGTTTATCATCTAAATGCAGCTTTGAAAGCCATTTTAACACAAAATCTATACTGTAAGATGACTGGTTATTCATATCTTCCTTGAACAGGTTGTAAAACATATCTTTCCGAATCTCTACTGCAATAATATCCTTATATATCATCTTGAGCGCAAAAATGAACTTCCTATACATATTCCCACCCTGGTCTGCAAAATGCATTACATTACTTTTCTGTAGTGTAAATGCATAACCTTTGCGGTTCTCAGATATCAGCACCTTGCAAGCATTTACCTGAAAGGAATCCTGCATATATGGCAAATATTTATGCTGCTCAACCTGTTCCTGACGCTCCAATTCTTGAAGCGGACAATCCTTACATGGCTCCTTGGTGCCCTGAAACACTCTGTAACATTGTTCTCCGACCTTAATATCCGGATAGAAATCCTTTATATAATTATTGACATACTGAATTCTGTAATTTTCATCAATCATGTAAAACATGGTCTTCGTCATTGTGCTTGCCAGCTTAAACAACCGCCAGTCACTTGCTCCCATAACATCCTTATGAAACTGCTTTATAAGAAGCTCACCCATCAGTTTTAGTAAAATATGAAGACTGTTTTCCTCTTCATCTGTCAACTGTTTAATATTCTCCCAGCCTAATACAATATATCCCACCACATTGCCGTGGTTCGCAATCTGGTACTCTACAACTGCATTATACCCAAGCTGACCGTAAAACTCCTTTTCCTCCTTTGGCAATACCGCTGTTGCCCTTGCCACAAAATACTCTGACTCATCAAAGCGGTACCATTCCTGAAGTTTTTTGATATACTGTAAAAAATCAATGTTCCTGTTGACAGAACCATTTTCCCAGTCATAAGCAATCTCCGGATTCATCAGTCCTTCTTCATAACGGACAATGTACATACTATCCAATTCTATCTCGTTAATCATATGCTCCATTGTACGTTCAACACCCTTAGAAATGCTGGAGCTGTGTATCAAATCTTCAATTACCTCTGTCTCTAATAATCCCATAACGTCATCTTCACTTCTCTTATTATTCTACTAATCCGTACAATACATACCTATTAAATACAAGTTTTATAAAGGTGCGTCATTCGAAAGCCTTCGGCTTTCTCATTCGCGGGCTTCGCCCTATCAAGGTGCAGGAAGATAAATTCGCCAGCAAGCTGGCTATTTATCTTTCTGCACCTTGGCACTGCTCATTGCCATCGCGTACATTATACCATGGCTTGGATATGATGGAAAGAATTTTCTATCGGGTATATTTCTGCCTGGTTACGATTCAAAGTCCTCAAATATCAAACAGCCCAATATTAAGCAGTACTCTTTGTATTACTGCAAAACAACTAATGTTCCTCATAAAATATCCTGGTTTCATCTACCACTTCATACTTATTGCCATCATATTTTACTATAATGACGTTACAATTTTTTTGAAGACCACCTGACCAGAATTCTGCTATATCATGCTGCTTTACGTGACACATCAGTGCCTTATTCATTGCTCCATGAGCCACTATCATTACACGCTCTAAATTCTTCACCTGTGGCTCAATCACTTCCGTCATAAACTCTGCTGCCCGTTCGCAGATATGCTCTAAGGTTTCTCCATGTTCCGGTGCCCTGTACTGATCTGGCTGTTTAAAAAAATAGTGAAATGGACTGTTCTCATCTCCTAAAAGCTTCTTAAAGTCCTTCCCCTCATTGATACCAAAGCAAAGCTCTTTAAGCCGTTCATCCCGGATAATCGGAATATTGCGATGGCCCCTGATCAGACAGGCTGTTTCATATGCCCGGATAAGCGGAGAACTGTATATCTTGTCAAAATGCACATCCTCTAAATTCTCACCCGTCTCACCCGCTACGGCTCTTCCATATTCATTTAACTCAATGTCCGTGCTTCCCTGCAATAAATTTTTTGCATTCCACACCGTTTCACCATGTCGGACAATATATATATCCATATGATTTTCCTCATTCCTTCTCCTGTCAGGCGTTTGCGAAACACCTCTGAAGACCTATTCTGTGTAAAATAAAATATCAGATATCTTCAATCTGCCAGTCTATCGGCTCTAAACCATGCTCCTTCAAAAATGCATTCGCCTGGCTGAAATGCTTACAGCCAAAAAAGCCTCTATATGCAGATAACGGGCTTGGATGTGGTGCCTTTAAGATTAAATGGTTGGGATTGTTCAGTTTTGCCGCCTTCATCTGAGCCGGTCTTCCCCACAACAGAAATACAATCGGTCTATCCTGCTTATTCAAAATATCCATCGCAGCATCCGTAAACTGTTCCCACCCGATTCCCTGATGGGATGCTGCCTGATGTGCTCTTACTGTCAGAACATTATTAAGCATAAGCACTCCCTGATTTGCCCATTTTACAAGATATCCATTATTGGGAATCCGGCAGCCCAAATCATCCTCTAATTCTTTATAAATATTCACAAGCGACGGAGGAATCTCCACTCCCGGTTTCACACTGAAGCACAGTCCATGTGCCTGGTTTTCCCCATGATATGGATCCTGTCCGATAATCACACATTTCACATTTGCAAGCGGGGTTAAATGAAACGCATTAAAAATATCATCTGCCGGAGGAAAAATTCTTGTCCTTGCATATTCCTCATTAATCTTATTGTACAATTCCTTGTAATATGGCTTCCTATATTCTGCCTTTAACTCATCTGCCCAGTCATTCGTAATTGGTGGCATTTTCTTCCTCCTTTGTTAAACAAATCTTCTCGTATGTTGGGTATATTGTTTACATAACATCTATCCGATTTTCTTCTTTTAGTTTACATAATATATCTCCAGCTTTGTATTGCACATCCTGTTCTTTGGGATAGAGGGCTACCCGCTTGTCGCCTCCCTCTAAGCATTCCACCTTGTTATTGCCAAAGTATAACTCCTCCATGGTAATCTCTGCCTTTTTCTGACCATTACAGCTATACAGAAAATAGGTGTCCTCCACATAGCCTTTTCCCTTTGCCACAAGACCTTCCAGTTTTACAGTCTCCGTTCCCTGATAGCTTTCCATATAGACATCATTGATATAACAAAGGAATTCTGCCTGTTCATGCAGGGCATACACCCGGTCATACTGTTCCTGCCGTTTGCGCCTTTCTATCATTTTCTTATCTTTTTTTCTGTTTCTTTCACCGAATAACATATATATTTCCCTTAAATCATATCATAAAATCTATCATTTCTTAGTGACATATTTCTTCATTCAAACAATATGTTACGCAATTCCTCATAACCTCTGAATTGAACCGCATTCATGCCGACTTTAATCGCCGCATCTACGTTTTCTAATCTGTCATCTATAAACATGCACTCCTCTGCCTTAAGCCCAAAACGTTCACATAACAGGCGGTATATAGCCGGATCCGGCTTTTTGATTTTCTCTGGTGCTGACACCACATAACCATCTACAATCTTGTAAAATTTAAAAGATGGCCAGTGAAGCTTGTACATATCCAATGGATAGTTAGAAAGTAAATACACTCTATAGCCCTTTTCCTTCAGTTCCTGAACTAACGGCGCAGAATACACATATTCCTCCACAAATTCCTCCTGTGATGCCCAAAACAGCTCCAACTCTTTCTTATACTGTGGCATTGCTTCCATAAATTTGTCGATGGCATCCTGTGTGGTAATGCTTCCCGCATCCAGCATATCCCAGTAACCGGAGCGAATCATATTTACATCAAATGCCGCAATCACCTCGTCATCAAAACCTAAATTCCGGCAATGCTTTTCCCAGCAAAAATCAATCAGCACCATCCCTACATCAAATACAACATTTTTTATGGACTCCTTCATATCTGTTCTCCCTCAGCTCTCCCGTACATTTGTCTCAAAATTGCGTATAATCCTCCGTGCTTCTTCCTCCTCTGCCATGGAAATCATCACGATCATTTTGTCAAGCAGTCCGGCCTGTTCTTTGGGCAGGGCAAGCATGGACTGGCGTAAATTGTATATATAATCATCAATCCGCTCTGAAAACACCAGCACAAAATCATCTGCGTACATATCAATCTGCATAGAAAATGCACACCCCGGCCATTCGTAATCCGTACTCTCTTTTGCAAGTTCTGCCGCCTTCTTTATAAACAGACCTCCAAGAGGAGTTCTGTTTATGATATCATCTGCTGTGATACCATGTGCTCTTAAATCTCTACGGTCTATATGACAGGAGACTTTATATGTATCTTCCTCCACAATATGCATGAACTCATTTCCTTTCCTGCGTAAATCTTCATACCCTCTTTATCTGTTCGTATATTGCTTCTTTCTCGTTAAAGGTTGATGTCAAAGTATGTCAATCTTAATCAAAGAAATAATTGGTGTTGTGTCAGAAACAACAATCATCCAACCACCTCTTTCAATCTATGATATGTCTCTAATTCTTCCTCTATTTCATCTGCTGTTAAATCAAAATATGGAAGTCCTATACTACTGTATAATGCAATTAAATCAAGCTTATTAACACCTAATATTTCAGCTGCTTTACCATGTGAGATAGTATAATCCTTTATTGACGGATACAGCAACAATGCATTACGTAAAAGCTCCTGTTCTGTATTATTTACCTGAATATACTGTTTCATTTGCTCTGGAATTCTTAATTCAACATTTGTTAGTTTCATATTGTCACTTCCCTTCTAAGATAAGTACATTTCCAATTATTCATATTATATCCATTTTTCATAAAAATGTCTATATAGCACAACCGTTGCTACATTTCTCTAATCTATTTTCCACTTTCTCTGTGTTTTCAAAAATTTTTATATGTTCTGACTTACCTTTAAATTCTACCAGATCTTTTTCTATAATTTCTAAATAAATAATATCTATTCCTGAGATTTTTTAATCGCCTCAAATGGATTTCCACTAAACAACGATTCATTTCTTTCCATTAATTCTGTTAACCACTCATATATCTGCATTTTATATATCTTAAAATCATTTGGATTAACTTGTATTGTAATATTAGATGGAACTTTCCCAATTCGTTTTATTTCCTCAAAAACTAATGAGAAAAAAAGTATCTGGTCCAACAAGTGTCACTGTAAATACATATGTTTTTTCTTTTTCTACATAACTTGCCATAATTGTATATT
>CAMWYJ010000056.1 GCA_947178445.1 uncultured Clostridium sp. | reverse complement strand
GATGAAAGTATTGATATTATAACGATATGTTGTGCATTTCATCATTTTGATAATCCTCAGGGATTTGTAAATGAATGTAAAAGGGTTTTAAAGAAAGATGGTACAGTGTATATAGCTGATCCTAACTTTGGAGCTATACTTAGATTTTTTGCAAATATATTTTGGTTTCCTTTTTCAAAAAGTGGAGATGTGAGGGTATACAGCTCAAAAGAATTAGAAACATTTTTTTATAATTCTGGATTTAGAACAGTACAGGTTTATAGAAAAGATAAAGGAGTGTTTCTTAAAGCTAAAAAGTAATAACAAATTCTCATTTGTGGAGGAACTGCATGAGTATATATAAGACACAAAATGGGCGAGAAAAATCACTTGAATTATATGATAGACAATTATTAAAGTTAGGAAAATCATTTTCAGATATTTATGTTAAAACTTCATTTGGAAAGACACATATAGTAGAGGTTGGAAATAGTAATGAAATTCCATTGCTTATTTTTCATGGTGGTAACAGCACATCCGCATATAATTTGTTAATGTGCCAATTCCTGTTAGAAGATTTTCATATATATGCAGTTGATATAATCGGACATCCCGGCAAGAGCGATGAAGTGTGTTTATCACATATAGGGTACGATTATGGGAAGTGGGCAAGTGAAGTTATTGATAAATTGGGATATGATAAAATGCCATGTTTCGGTGGATCATTTGGTGGCGGAGTATTAGCAAAACTAATATGCGTTGCACCGGAAAAGGTTGAAAAAGCGGTCTTGGTTGTTCCTGCTGGAATAAATAATGCTTTTCCTATTTCATCCATAAAAATGATGATACCTTTGCTACAGTACCGCATAACTAAAAAAGAGAAATATCTTACAAGAACTGCTTTACACATGGCATTAGATAAAGCTGTTCTTGATGAGGATACTTTAGATATAGTAAAAGATAGCTTTGACAATGTAAAAACTAAAGTTGGTATGCCTGCTAATATTCAAGAAAAAAAGTTGTCTGGTTATTATGCACCTACGCTTGTTATTGCTTCTGAAAAGGATTGTTTATTTCCTGCTAGAAAAGTATTATCAAGAGCTAAACAAATTTTTAGAAATTGTAGAACTTATGAATTAAAAGGGAGTGGTCATATGCACGTTTTGTCACAAGACATTAAAAATGTTATAGTAGATTTTTTGAAAAAATAATCCCGATTTGTCGGAGAGTAACATATAAAGAAAAATCAGAGATTATTGAACCGATTAAGCTACAGAGAATAGGAATTTATTGGGTTGAGTGAGTAGAACGGATGCCCATCTATCATTGACGGAAAGGATTAAGATTATGATTACCGATTCATTTGACAACAAAACTGAGCCTATATTTACACTGAAAGATTTTTATGGAGAGAGAAAAATGATGCTCAATACCTGCATCATCATTTTTTCCAAAGAAATCTACGAGACAGTTTTGACCACTTATTCTTGCACGAAAATCACTGAAATCAATGCACCGAATGGGGCGGTTCCAATTTATAAATTCAGTCATGAAGGAAAAGAAATTGCCTTTTATTTGTCTGCAATCGGTGCTACAGGGACATCCGAGTATTGTATCGAGGCAAATTGGCTGACTGGTGCTGATAAGTTTATCATGTTTGGATCGGCAGGAAGTCTTAATAAAGAAAAAACTCAAGGAAGATTTGTTGTTCCGACGGAAGCCTATAGAGACGAAGGAATTTCCTATCATTATGCGCCGCCAAGTGACTACATCGAGATTAAAAATCACGAAAAGTTAGCTTACATTTTTGATGAGTTACATCTTCCCTATGTCAAAGGAAGGGTATGGTCTACAGATGCATTTCTTCGTGAAACAGCAGGTCAGGTTGCTAAGCGGCAGAAAGAAGGTTGTATTGCGGTGGAAATGGAATTGGCAGGTGTACAGTCCATTTGTGATTTCTACGGCTTTGATTTATATGATTTTCTTGTGACGGGGGATGTCTTATCGGAAGATAAGTATGAGATGGAGAAATTCAACGATGCCAATCATAATTTGAATAAATTCTATATCGCTTTAGAGATTGCGAAGCGAATTTAATCCGTTAGACCATGTAAATGCTTTTGGGTAGGAAACTATATAAAGAATTTGTTGAGATTTGATTGTGACATAAGGAGTTTGAACGAGGGAAATGGCAATATGATGAAATACGAAATTGACAGCGATTTAGCAAAGATTGCAAGGCAGAAAGCCCCATCTAATATATACCTATATCCGATTGTAAATATGGTAATGAAATTATTTAAATGTACATCAGATGATAAGGTTGTCGTTAATAAATATGTAACGCCTGGATATGAGAACGGAAAACTTTCTACGTTTGTTATAGAACCACGAAAACACAGTGGTATTCTTCCTTGTATTATATTTTACCATGGTGGAGGATTTTTACTAAAAGCGTCAAAAGCGCACTATCAGATTGCAAAATGGTATGCAGAAATGACGAAATGTAAGGTGGTTTTTACCGATTACAGATTATTACCTCAAAATAAATATCCTGTTGCTGTTGAAGATTGCTACTGCACCTATAAATGGATACTTAATAATGCTGATATGTTAGGAATCAATAGGAACAAAATAATTGTGGCAGGCGATAGTGCCGGGGGAAATATTGCCGCTGCGGTTACGCTGATGCTATGGGATAGAGTTCAGGTTTCACCTTTGGGGGCAATGTTAATATATCCTGTCACAGATAGGCGTATGATAACAGAATCAATGAAGAAATTTACGGATACGCCTGTTTGGGATGCAAAGCTGACAAAAATGTTTTGGAAGGCGTATTTAGGAAATAAAGAGCCTAAACAGATACAATATGCATCGCTTATAGAAGCAGAATCATTGGAACATTTTCCAAATGTTTATATTGAAGTGGCTGAGTTTGATTGTCTTCGTGATGAGGGAATTGCCTTTGCAGAAAGGTTACGGTCAGAAGGCGTTTTTACAGAGCTTCATGAAGTGAAAGGTGCGTGTCATGGCTTTGAAGCAGCACTTGAAAGTAGAATTGTAAAAAAATCCATGCAGAGAAGAATTCAGTGGATTCAATCTGTTTTGAACAAACAATGAATCAAACAACTTAATATTTATTGGGGAGTTAAGTTGGGCAATAAATCAGTATTTATGGTGAGGTAGATAATGAAAGAGAAGGTAATAACAACTGATTCTGGAAGTGTTTATTATTGGTTATCAGATTGTTTTGACAATGATAAGCCGACGCTGTTCTTTTTACATGGAATGACAGGTGACCATTCTATGTTTCAAGAGCAGACGGAATATTTCTTTGATAAATATAATCTCGTTTTATGGGACGCTCCAGCTCATGGAAAGTCCAGACCATTTGAGGGTTTTACCTATGAGAAAGCTGCAAACATAATCAAACAAATATTTGGGGAAAGTAATATTCCACATGCTGTTTTTGTCGGGCAGTCTATGGGTGGGTTTATCACACAAGCTGTAATAAAAAGATTTCCAGAAATTGTGAAAGCATTTGTTGCAATTGATAGCACACCATATGGAAATAGTTATTATTCAAGGTTTGACGTTTTTTGGCTAAAACAAGTTGAATGGATGGCTTATCTTTATCCAGTGGGATGGCTGAAAAAGGCAATGGCAAAGCAGGTCAGTGAAACTTCAAATACATATAATAATATGCTTAGTATGTTGTCTGTGTATGATAAAAAAGAACTGTGCCACTTAATGGGAATAGGATATGCGGGGTTTTTAGATGATAATTGTGATTTGGATATAAATTGTCCTGTGTTGTTATTGCTAGGCGAAAAAGATAGAACTGGTAAAGTAAAATCATATAATAAAATGTGGTCGAAACAAACAGGATATGATTTAATTATCGTAGAAAATGCGGGTCATAATTCAAATGTGGATAATCCTACAGTAGTGAATCAAGAAATAGAAAAGTTTATGGAAAGGTTAGATCGTTAAATTTCAAGTTTATTGAGGATTAAGTAAGTGAATATCTTTATAAAAGACAGTTCATTTGGAATTGTCTTTCATTTTACTTGACAAACCACTCAATGAGTGGTAATATATAATCAAGAAAACCACTCAATGAATGGCATTGTGAAAGGAGGAAAATAGATGCAGACAAAGGAGTTACTGAAGAAAGTCCGATTAGAAACGGGAATGACACAGAAAGAATTTGCAGAGTATTTTTATATTCCCCTTAGAACCTATGAGCAGTGGGAACGGGGCAAAAGGGAAATGCCGGAGTACACGTTGAGATTATTGTTATATAAGATATGGAGTGAGGAATTGGCAGAGAATGTTACCGAGGATATGATAAATGAAGTGGATTGAGGAGGTGTTGATTATGAGAAAGCAGAGTATTATCTTTATTATCTGTGTGTTGCTAGTTGCATTAGTATCTCCGGCTGTCACAGTGGAGGCAAAAGCAAAGCCTAAATTATCTGCAAAAGCAAAAAACATGACGGTGGGAGAAAGCTATAAGCTGAAATTAAAGAAGGTATCTTCCGGTGCGAAAGTAAAATGGAAAACAAGTAAAAAGTCTGTGGTGGCGATTGCAAAGAAAAAAGGGAATACCGTTACATTAAAGGCAAAGAAAAAAGGAACTGCGATTATTACAGCAAAATATAAGAAAAAGACATATAAATGCAAAATCACAGTCAAAGATAAGAAGCCGACAGTCGATAATCCAGTGTTGAATAGTACCGATGTGACATTATACCATTTATCTAATCCGGATGAAAAGGAATTCCCATATGATAAAAACCATATGCGAGAGTACCGTTTCAGGGTATCTGGAACCAAAAAAGAGGTAAGAAAATGGGAGATTGTCGGAGAGGATGCCGATTATTTTACCATCACAACGTATGGCCTGGTAAAAACACAATGGGGACCAGCGTATGTTGATCCATGTGTGACTGCAACGGTTGTAGCCACTTTGGAGGATGGACGAACATTAAAGGCAACTGTCAGAGCCTATTCTGAACTGAATATATACATAGATTCCGTATTTGACAGTTTTGAAAAGCAGTATATTACTGCTAATATGACACAAAAGGAAAAAGTAGAGAAAGCGGCATGGTATATCGGTACAACTTCTGATTATCAAGCACAGGACAGTGAATGGTATCATATATTCACGATACATCAGGGAGATTGTTCTGCCAGTCGATATGCTTTGATGTATATGTGCCGACATATGGGAATTAAGGCGGTTGCCTGTCGTGACATAGATTATCATGGGCAAACCTTAGTAAAGGCAGATGGAATATTTTATATGGTCGTTACTGGATACAATGAACCAAAACCACGCCAGTACACTATATATGAAATGTCAGAAAAGGGAGTGAAGGAGCTGGCAGATGATAATAATATAGATTTGACATACTTTGATTAAACCAGACACTTTGAGATTTTATGGGATGGTTTATGTAAGGAAAAAGCGGCAGCTTGGATTGATAATAGTTGTCGCTTTTTCCTTACAATAAGCTGGCTCGTAAAGTGTGCCAGCGTTTGTTGCACATAGATTTAGGATGCAGGAATATCGTCGGTTAGCACAAAAATATCTTCCACGCTTACCTGTAAATATTTTGCAATGCGTAAGGCATTTTCCAGTGACGGGCAGTATTCGCCACGTTCAATATTGCTGATGCTTCGAGGACAGGTGCCGATTGCAGTGGCAATCTGTTTCTGGCGGCAGTTATGTTTTGTTCGGATTTCTCGTAGATTGGTTATTACAGCCATATAATCCCTTCTTTCTTTTATTTGTATGTTGTAACTGTTTTTGTAAAAATCTTATCATTATTCATGCAAAACTCGTCCTAATATCTTAAAGGAATCGTCCTCATGGACAGGGATAGGTTGATAGGAGCTATTGAGTGATATAAGAAAGACACCCTCGCTATCATCCTGCAGTTTTTTAATATAGGCTTCCCCGTTCAGGCAGAAGATACCGATTTCTCCATGATTAAGTTCCTCTGTCCGTTCTACCCATATTGTCTGTTTGTCATGGAATCGTGGTTCCATGCTGTCTCCGCTTATCTCCAGAGCAAAATCCGCAAGTGTGGAGATATCCTCACTGACAGCGATATTTTCATAATCATCTCCATCCAAAAACTCTCCTAATCCAGCAGATACCGGAATCGTAAATTTCGGCAAATACCGTTCAAAAGGGATAATGTTGTCCGGAAGTTCCCTAAATTCATCAGAAAGCAGAAGGAGTTGGATATATTCTTTTACCCGTTCTATGCCTTTCTGATTTAATCCCGCAAAGGGATCATCATTTTGCACCTTGCCAATAAATTCGCCATAGATGTCTGTAATTCCTAAGACTTTGCATAAGGTCAGAAATTGGTTTGTATTTGGTGTGGTCGTGTTTTTTTCCCAACAGCATAGAGAAGATGTGCTGATAGGAATATCATACTTTTTCAGTTTTTCCGAAAGACTGGCTAATGACAGACCAGCGGCTTTTCGGTATTTTGTGATTGTTTCGCCTATTGCTTTCATGGTTTTTCGTCCTTTTAGGTAAGTTTTGTTATATACCAATATACAGGGAAATGAAATAAAAATCAAGAAAAATTTAGTAAAAATAAAAAAATAGAAACATATTACCATTGATTTTTAGTATCGCTAAATATATAATGTGTGAATAGAACGTGGGTTTGCGATACATGGGAAGGAGGTATGACATGGGTAAGATAGAAAAGCAAAAGCATACTGATATGTGGTTCATGTGGAAAAACGTATAGCAAGTAGTTAGATCAGCAAATTAGCCGGAGCATGTAGATCATGCGTCGGAACTTCCGGCACCAGCTAACTTGCCAAGGTTGATTTCCCTTTCCCTAGCAAGTACAAAATGGAACTAGAGTTTTGTATTGATAGGAGTGAACAGTATTGGAGAATAAGAAGATTGAATTTCATTGTAGCAAGTGTAATAAACGCTTATTTGATTACATAGCAGGAGATATGTGTGTTGAGATTGAGATGAAGTGTGAGAGATGTAAACGGGTAATGCGTTTGAAAAAATATACCGAGTTACAGATAAGAACAAAATCCGTCAACGGAAAGTTTCTTGTCTGAACCAGAACAATAGAATAAGCCCACCTGATACGGGCAGTATCCGAAAGGATATTCAGCACCAAAGACGCAGGGGAAATTAGACAAGTTGTGGCTGTATTTGTCTTTTTCCTGCGTCTTATTTGTCATGAAAAGACAGAAAATCGAATAAAATGCTGTCGAAATGTTGACTACATGTATAATTTATGATAGCATTTTCTCAAATACATAGGTAGGGAACGAAAGACTTATACATAAAACAACTTACAGAACTAAAAGTAATTTAATTGCTTAGGAGAACTACTTTAAGAATTTAGAATACTTTTGAGATGTTTGTAATGGGTTTGTGTGAAGGTCTTTTTTTATTTTCATAAGCTGATTCGCAAAGAGTGACAGCGTTTGTTACCTCCACAATCCAAAATTTGAGATGAAGGAGGTGATAATGGTGGATTCTGATAAACAGTTCAATGCAAAAGAAGTCGGTTTGCGTGTAAAGAAACGGGCAAAGGAGTTAGGATATACAGGAGATTCCTTGGCAGAAGAAATGAATGTCGAGTATGCGACGATTTCCAGAATATATAGAGGCTTGAGCGTAAAAATTGAGTACATATATGAATTAAGCGAGATTCTTAATGTTTCCACCGATTATCTCCTCAAGGGTTGTGAAAGCGATATAGAACTTGATGCTGTATCAAATCGGGCGGCTTATATGAAATTTTTAGAGGGGTTGAGTGATAAGGAGTTAGAGCAGACTGTGATGCACGCTAAAATCACATTGGGGATGTATAGTGGGGTGTATTAAATAAGATCGTTGCTTTAATGATTGAAAAATTGTGAAATGGTAGTTATTACAGTGATTGACACATAAAGATATATGTGTTATATTGTTAGCAGCTAATGTAATCGAGTGCTAACAATGTAAAAGGAGGAGTATTATGGCAAGTTATATGACATTTTTTCCTGTAGATAATGGAGACATGACACTAATTACCACAGATGAAAACATAAATATATTAATGGATTGTAATATGAGAAAAAGTGCGGAAGAAGAAACTAACAATGATTATGACTGTAACGAATATTTACATAATAATCTGCAAACTGATGATGGGGTGGTGTATATTGATGCGTTGTTTTTAACACATTCGGATCAGGATCATTGTAGAGGAATGAAGGAATACTTTAATCTGTGCGCTCCGGAAAAAGTAGATGACACAAAAATAAGGATTAATGAACTTTATGTTCCTGCAAGGCTATTAGTTGATACAGAACATAAAAATGATGATGCAGATGCGATACGAAAAGAAGCAAATAGACGATTAAAGTTATTTGGAACAGATGATTTTAATAAGTCCGGTAATAGGATAAAAATCGTTGGTTACAGTGAGGAATTAAAAAAATATAGTGACTTAATCATTGGAGCAGGAAAGTGTGTTAAAAGCATAAATAATATAAAGGACTATGGTGCAGAGATATTTGTGCTACGTCCTGTTAAAAGTGACACAGATGATGAAAATGCCAGTGTGAATGAGTGTACTGCGTCATTCAAAATTTCGTTTACTATAAGCGGAAATACCTATGTAGCAATAGTGGGCGGGGATATTACTTGTGAAAATTGGAAAGAGGTAATTCAATATAATGAAGATTTGGAATTTGATATTTTATTAGCGCCTCATCATTGTTCATGGAATTCTGTTAGCACAGAAGAGGTAGATGGAGGGAAACCTGACGAAGATATTGAAAATTTTCTAGAAAAATCAAAGGATAAGGCATATATTGTTGCGTCAAGTAAAAAGATTAAGAGAAATGACGACAATCCTCCTAGTTATAGAGCAAAAAATGTTTATACTAAGCATTTGAATGACAATGGGAGATTTATTTGCACTGCTGAATATCCAAACAGCGAGAATCCTACACCTCTTGTGCTTAAAATTACGAGGCAAGGAGTTTCTGTTAAATCAGCGACAACCAGTGCTGTCAAAAAGAGTAACTCATATACGCCAAAATCATATGGAATATGGAGTTAGAAATGAAGAGTAAAATCAGTGAGAGATTAAAGCTGAAGCAGGTTGAGTTATGTGCTCCGCAATATAAAGAGTTTCTAGAAGCTTTAGAAGTAAATTCGACAATAAATACATTGGGGCTATATGAAAGTGAAATAGAAAATGGATTATTTATTGAAGCCGAAGTAACGATTTCAATACCTACTGGTGGAGTCTATAATAATTTGGATATTCGGAATAAAGAAAGAATACTAATTTTCTTAAAGTCTGAATATCCATTCAGTGCTCCAGCAGTAATGGCAATGAGAGAGGATTTCCCATTTTCTTTTATACCACATTTGAATATGGGAGTTTCCCAATCAAAAGTAGAGGAACTTAATCTGTGTTTGCATAGGGGCAATATTGATGAGTGGTTTTCTGAACATGGAGCTATGGAATTCTGTGATTTGATAAATGAATGGTTTTCTGATCTTGTCAATGGAGAGTTGATAAAGCAAGACGGGTTTGAGTGTGTGAGAATTAGTAATAGCATATGGGTAATGGTGGCAGATTATGAAGCGCTTGATCGAAGAATTACTAATGATACAAGAGAAAAAGGACATTATATATTATCTTTGTCTATAATCGGTTCTTATATGAAAGTAGGCAATGAAGATTATAATGTTGATGGCAAACATTTTCCGTGCATATTAGTTTTTGACAAAAAGGTGAATACAGAATATTTTAGTGGCAACTTAGAGGTGGCATCGGACTTAAAAACATTTTATAGTTACAAGAACTTAAATCATGCGATACAAAAGTACAGAAATATCTATTATGATCCCAATAACCGTTCTCCCTTACTGAATAATGGGATTTTTATTATTCTTGCAGTAAAAAGACCGCAACAAGTAATTGGTAACTTTGGAAAATTCGAGTTTTTAGCTTTTTGGATGGAATTTGATTTTTCACAAAATCCTTATATAGATAATTGTCCAATAAAAAATATGTTAGCTCTTCAATCATTAAATTGTAAGATTACAGAAAGACTTTCAGGAACTCAGTTTAAGAAGGAAGATATTGTTGTATGGGGATGTGGTGCTTTAGGTTCAAAAGTTTCTATGGAAATGGCAAGAATGGGATATTTGTCACAGAAATTGTACGATAATGATATCTTGCTGCCACATAATTTAGTAAGGCATGAAATTGCAAGTGGATATGCTATTGGACTAAATAAAGGGAGAGCTTTAGAATTAGAAATCAAGTCAATGTATGGAGAGGATACAAAGATAAGTGCATTTGATAGCAGCAGTTTTTCTTGTGAAGAAAATCTTAATAATGAGATGATTATAGATTGTACAGCATCTGAACGAAGTTTAAATTGGTGCTGTACGAATAATAAAATTAGAAACCGACTTATTCGTTGCGAAATATTTATGGAGGGAAAATTGGGGACTGTTTTTGTAGAAGGGAAAAATCGTAATCCAGATGCTTATGACATGCGAGTTTGCCTTTGGTACAGTGCAATGAGTAATGAAGTGGTAAAACAATGGTTAAATCAAGACATTGAAGAAATTATGGAGTTTCATATTGGATTTGGATGTAGCTCTGATACAATGGTGTTAGATGATGCAACAATTAGTAATCATGCAAGTATTGTACCACATTGTTTTAATAAATATTCAAATCTCGAACATGGAACACTAATAATAAACTATTTTGATAAAGATGAATTAACAAATAATTTTATCAAGGTAATTGAAGTAAAAAAATATGAATCTTGGAAGACTGATGAAGGATGGGTTGTTCATTGTCCGTGTGATATTTTGGAACAATTAACCAAGATTACATACGAAGATACGGAAAACATGGGGATTTGGTTCGGACACATTAATGAACGGATGAAAAGGATTACTATTTCAGATACATTTATACCAGAGGATAATAAGAGAAGTACTGGAACGGTTATCGGAGGGGGACAAGGAGTAGGCGAAAAGATTAACAAGATTGTAAAAAATACAGGAGGTATGATCAACTATATTGGGGAATGGCATACTCACCCCACAGGATATGCACATCCAAGTCAAATGGACAAGAAAGCTTTTAAATCGATTCCTAAAAATAACAGACCATATTTAATGACAATATTTTCTCCAAATAATGTAGGAAATTGGGTTTTATTATGAAAGTAAGATAAATTAGAGTAATAATATCAGATTAAAGTGAAGATGTTTCAATAAATAATATGGGAAAGGGTAGTGTCCCCCTTTCCCTTGAAAATGTATGTGGTTGTAGGCTACAATATAATTTTGGGTAGTGCGATTTCAAAAAATTTCTATTTTGTTGTTGATTTTTCTTTGGATAGATGGATATCTGTAGCTATCACATTATATACAAATCTTTTCTGTTTACTTCTCATAGCGATATTTGTAGCAATCAATTCAATTATAAGCATGGTTACTATCTCACGATTAAAAGCAATGATTGAAAATTTACAGAGAACAAAGTACATTAATCCAATATACAGTGTTGAAATGCACAAGTCACGGCACAAGAGATAGTCTCGATTCGAGATAAATACTTTTGTTTCATTTTCATGTTTGCGATAAACAGCATACCATACTGAATTTGATGCTTTTCGCTTTTCTTTTTTTGTTAAGTTTTCCAGTTTTTCATATACATCTGCATACTTCTCTGATACTTGTTCTTTTGTAAAGCGTTTATCATTCACTTTTTTCTTCATTTCTTCAAAAATCACTTCACCAGGAAGTGGTCTATGCAAATTACAAATTATATCTTTCAAATTTCCAGGAATAATAGAATCGAAGATAAACACGTAGGTATATAGAATGGATGAAAGGATACCTGCAGAGATTAATTCTGCTACCAATGTTGAAAATGCATTATTAGTAACTTCATTCATTCTAGCCAAGTTAGATAATACATCGAATGTACCTGACAAAGCTACTATTATCAGTGCATTGCCAATTATATAATTTTTTAGCTCCTTTTCACGATAGTCTTTAAGGTTATTATCCATAGTTAAATACCTCTTTCTGTACTACGAAAGACACCAATTTGGAGATAAAAATTTTGATTTCTCTCATTGTACTTGTGTTGCTTTTTATTGATTTGTTGATAAGATACAATCTTTTTTCAGTTTTTATAATACCAAAAAAAATAAAAAAAGTCAGCAGAAATTTGTGTTTTTATTGAAAACTCTTACTGTTACTCAAAAGACATAACCAGCCAATTATCTTAAACATAGGATTATTTAGTAATCTTAAAAGGTAAATCAGAATGGTTTTTTTGTTTGAAAAAATCGACAAAAACTGTTGAAATCGTATCTGTTTTTCAACAGTTAATCAACTTCTTTTCACTGCCAGATTATTTTACCATATATACAGGTTGAAACACCAAAGCAGGACAAGCACAGAGAGGAGGTGGATATGTGGAATACGATGGAATTTTAATCGGGCAGGCTGTGCGTGATATTCGGACAGAACGTGGATTAACAATTGAGGAGTTGAGTGATCGGGTGGACAAGTCGGTTTCCCATATCCACCAACTGGAATTAGGAAGCCGGAAAATGAGTGTTGATTTGCTCCTTGCCCTTGTTTCCGTTCTTGATACGGACGCAAACAGAATATTAAGAATTGAGAAAACAGAGGCGGTATGTGATAGGGAGCAAGAAAGTAGTACAGAGGTATCCATTGATGATGAACTGGACAAGCTGCCAGTTTTACAAAGGGAGTATCTGAAAAAGGCTTTTCTCAACATGATTCAGACCATTCCGGTTATGTCCTGAGTAAAAACACCATGACATGGTATACATAGCGAAAAAAACACCATGTCATGCCATGTTCAAACAGAGGAATGTGGAGTAGCGTTATATCAAGGAAAGGAAGTGGATGTTATGAGGAAAAAGGGAAAGAAATGGCGTTGTTTTGTCTATCTGTCAACACAGGCAGAGGAGAGGACAGTGGAGGAAAAGGAGAAGAAACAGCTCCGCTACATTCGTGAGTATGCAAAGGCACATAACATTGAGATTGTAAAGGTATATCGGAGAGGCATATTGGGGCAGTATGAAGTAAACCGTCATTTCAATGCGATACTGGCAAAGTTACATAACGGAGAGGCTGATGGAATCCTTCTTGCTAACATGGGGACAGTTGCAACAGATGAGATTGATGCCTATTGCAAGGTTGGAAAAGTACATGCTGCCGGAGGGCAGATCGTGACGGTTGATGAGGGAAACTTGGATTTGAAAATTAAGATGGCTGGATAGCATAGCCACACTACAATAGAATATTCGGTTACAGAAAAATAGGGTTCCGGTGCAGGGCAGACGGAAAATCAGTCAGAGTATATGCGATGAGAGCTGAAAGGTGGAGCAGGCAGGCTATTTGGTTGCAGCGGAATCAATTTCCACATGGGAAAGAAGAAAATCCCTATCCTCAAAACGGGCGGCAGAGGGGGTTGCTTTTGCAATCGTGGATGCTTACACAGCAGTTTTTTGTAATCCCCTGTATGCGGGCGAGGAGGGATTGCATGGCAATCACGCATACCTACATAGCCATTAGGACTATGAGAAAGTAAGAAATGGAGGAATGGACAATGAAGCAGATTGTTAGAGGCGATGTGATTTATGTGGATTTAGGTCAGCATCCGAAAAGTTCTGTCCAGTCAGGGATGCGTCCCTGCGTGGTGGTCAGCAATAACCGGAATAACCAGTATGCAAAGGTGCTTAGCGTGTGTCCCTGTACAGCAAGGGTTTCTAAAAAGTATGTTCCCACGCATGTACGGATTGAGCCGGAGGAGGTAAGGGGCTATTTTGAAAAGACTTCGGTGCTGCTTGCAGAGCAGATTGTTACAGTGGACAAGCGGAAAGTGATTAGCAAGACAGGTCATATTCCAGAGGATTCAAAAGTCATGGAAAAGATTGATGCGGCAGTACGGTTGCAGTTGGGATTTGCAGGCTAACTTTATATGTCACAGAGATTGATTTTATAGAAAACAGAATAGCAGCATTAGAGAAAAAGAAAGCCAGAGAGCTTTCTTTTTTTCATGGTAAGAAAGAAGGTAATCGGATGAAAGTAAAGCGTGGAGATATTTTATATGTAGATTTGGGTGCAAAGTATCGGGGAAGTGTGCAGGGTGGCACCCGTCCTGTGGTGGTTATTAGTAACAACAGAGCAAACAAATACAGTACCGTAATTACAGTGGTTCCGCTGTCAAGCCATATCAGCAAAAAACGGAACTTACCGACACATGTATTTGTTTCTGCTTATCGTTGCAGTGGATTGAGTATGCACAGTCTGGCACTGTGCGAACAGGTTATGTCAGTGGATAAGTTACAGGTCATTGACTATATCGGCAGGATGGATGCAGGGACTTTGGAACAGGTAACAAGGGCAGTACAGATTCAGATTGATGCGTAATGCCGGATAAGAGGGGGAATTGGTTTATGACAGTGGAAGAAATGAAAGCAGTGGACGTCCGAACCGTTGATCCGGAAAGTCTGGTGGATATTACTCAGATTACGATAGATAAAAGCCTGTCGGAAAAGGAAAGGAAGCTGGAATATATCAGGCAGATAAAAAATCCATATTGTTTTCGAGTGGGTAATATTGTAGTCAAATGTTCCTACAGTGAGGATGGTGTGACATTGAATGAGAGGTTTGAGCAGCTTGTCATGTCCATATAAAAAAACAGTGGAAATTTTCTGGAAAGTGTGGTAATCTATGAATCATAAAAAAGAGGACATCAGTGCAAACTCTGATTCTTAGATTGATTAAGATATGGGCTGTCTTAATGGAAATCACAGAAAAGGAGTGTTGCAGATGAATTATAATTCTATAATCTATCAGACAGGTCTTTATCTTCGTTTGTCAAAGGAAGATGGAGATGTTGCAGAGGGCAGTAAGCTCGTGAGCAACAGTATCTCAAATCAGAAAGCCCTAATCATGGACTTTTTGAAATCCCATCCAGAAATAAAAGTGTATTCTGAATATGTAGATGACGGGTACAGTGGCGTGAATTTTGAGCGTCCAAACTTCCAACGTATGTTGGAGGATATTCGCAGTGGTAAAATCAACTGTGTTATCGTAAAGGATTTGTCCCGTTTTGGCAGGAATTACATTGAAGCAGGGCGGTATATTGAAAAGATATTTCCCATGCTCGGTGTGCGTTTCATTGCCATAACGGACGGCTATGACAGTCTGGAGTCAGAAAATAATTATAGGAGTGATATGGTTATCCCGTTCAAGAACCTCATTAACGATGCATATTGCAGGGATATATCCGTCAAAATCAGAAGCCATCTTGAAATGAAACGCAAACGTGGTGAGTATATCGGAGCTTTTGCGGTATATGGCTATCTGAAAGACGAAAATAATAAAAATCAGCTTATTGCAGATGAATATGCGTCGGGAGTTGTTCGGGATATATATACCATGAAACTGTGCGGATTAAGCCAGCAGGCAATCGCTGACAAGCTGAATGAGGACGGTATCCTGTCCCCAATGGAATATAAAAAGAGTATCGGAATAAACTTAAAATCCACTTTTCAAAAAGGAACACAGGCAAGGTGGACGTATAAAGCAGTAGACAGAATCTTGAAAAATGAGATTTATACAGGTGTTTTAATACAGGGAAAGCAGACTACGCCTAATTACAAGGTAAAAAAACGGGTGTATAAACAGGAACAGGAGTGGAGCAGGGTGGAAAATGCCCATGAAGCCATCGTTTCCCGCTATACTTTTGATTTAGTGCAGGAACTGTTGAAAGTGGATACAAGGATTTCTCCCCAAAAGGAACAGCTTTATCCACTGTCCGGACTGATCCACTGTGGGGATTGCAAGGAGGCAATGGTCAGAAAGACGGTTCCGGCAGGCGGGAAAAGATATGTTTATTATGTCTGTTCCGGCAATAAAAAGGATAAAACCTTATGTTCCCCACACCGTATTGCAGAGGCAGACTTAAATGGAGCTGTCCTTCATCTGTTGCAGAGCCATATCCGGGATGTTCTGACTTTGGAACAGGCGATGAAGATTGTGGAGCAAGCACCAAAAAGAAGGGCAGATGTGGCAAAATTTGAAGAGCGTATCCGCAAAAAGCAGGGAGAACTGGAAAAAGCGGAAAAGAGAAAGCTGAATCTGTATGAAGATTTGAAAGACGGGATTATTACCAAAAAGGAATATATACAGTTAAAAGCCGAGTATGACAGAAGGATTGCAGAAGCGGAAACTGCAATCGGAACGTATGAAAAGGAAGTCCGGCTGATATTGGACAATAAAAGCAGTATGCACGAATGGATAAAGGAGTTTCTCAAATTTCAGAATATCCAAACCTTGGAACGGAATGCGGTGGTAGTTCTGATAAAGCATGTGCTTGTCTACAGTGCGGATCGGGTGGAAGTTGTGTTCAATTTTGAGGACGAATTTACAAGATGCAAGGATTATGTGGCTGCATATCAGGCAGAGAGTGAGAGAAAGGAGGCGGTTTAATTGGCTAGGAAAAGCAGAAAGAACCAGCAGAATCCTTTGAAAAAACAAACGGTTTCCTCTGATATGAAATTGTATCGGACAGGGGTGTATGCCAGATTATCGGTAGAGGACAGTAAGAATCCAGACTGTGACACCATAGAGAACCAGTTGAACCTTGTGCGGGAATACGTTGAAAGCAAACCATATCTGAAACAGACAGCAGAGTATGTTGATAATGGAATTTCCGGAACCCGTTTTGACAGACCGGAATTTACAAGAATGATAGAGGATATGCGTGCAGGAAAAATTGACTGTATTGTAGTCAAAGATTTATCAAGGCTTGGCAGGAATTATCTGGAAACGGGAGATTATCTGGAAAAGATATTCCCATTCTTTGGTATTCGTTTTATTGCTGTGACAGATGGCTATGACAGTATTCATGCCAGCACCGCAGATGATGGAATGATTGTTCCATTAAAAAACCTTATAAACGAGGCTTATGCAAAGGATATGTCAAAAAAGGTTTCCACAGCCATTGAAATTAAACAGCAGCAGGGAAAGTTTATTGGATGCAGGGCGGCATACGGTTATATGAAAAATCCAGAGGATAAGAACCAGTTGCTTGTAGACAGGGAAGTGAGCCATATCGTGGTAAGGATATTTGAATGTAAGGCAGAGGGAATGGGGAACGCCAGCATTGCAAGGATGTTAAATGAGGAGGGAGTCCTCTCTCCAATGCGGTACAAATACGAAAAAGGACTGACGAAAAACAGACGATATGCAGAGAGTTTATGGAATGACGGAACAATCTCTATTATGATAGTCAATCCGGTTTACATAGGCGATATGGAACAGGGAATGCAGAAAGAGGTTATGTACAAGGGGATTAAGAAACACAATGTAGAAAAAGATAAGCGTATTTATGTAGCCGGAACGCATGAGCCGATTGTCAGCAGGGAATTGTTTGACAGGGTGCAGAAATTGGTTGGGGAAAGGAAACAGAAGGCACTTGAGAGTCGTGGGAAATATGCCCAAGTTAAGAGAAAGGAAAATACATTTGATAACATTCTTTTTTGTGGGGACTGTGGGGGAAGGTTGAAATTTTGCAGAAAAATAAAACATCTCAGGGCGGAAGATAAGGTGTACTATAGTTATATTTGTCCTAATTCTGAGGCTTATGGCGAGAAATTCTGCAAAAAGAAAAGGATCAAAATGCAGGATTTGGAGGAGGCAGTGGAAACAGCAGTGCGGATGCACATTAAACTGTTTCTTGATACTAGAGAAATCCTTCAAAACTTAAACAAGTCAGAACAGGCAAAACGCATAAAAACAGATATTAAGAGGGAGATTGCCGATACCAGAGGCAGGCTGGAACGCAGCCAATCCATGAACTGCAATCTGTATAATGATTATACGGATGGGCTTTTGAATGAGAGAGATTATCTGTTTGCAAAGAAGAAATATGTACTGGAAGCAGAAAACCTTGCACAGAGGCTTTCGGAACTGTCGGAAATGCAGCTTACTTATGAGGAAGAATATGCCGGAAGCCATGATATGGAAGTTGTTATGGAGAAATATGCAGATTTTGAGGAACTTTCTTCGGAAATGGTACATGCATTTATCAGCAGAATTGTTTTCTATGGAGGGAAACAGATTGAAATACAGTTTGCCTTTGAGGATCAGGTACAGAAACTGGTGGAAGTGGCAGAAAGCAGGAAAGGGGAGATTGCATGTATACAGCAGGCAGTATAGCAGAGAGAATATGTTTACAGGAATATGTAATCTGTCTGTATATCCGGCTTTCCATAGAAGATGATGATATACAGGGCAATGCTTACAAGACGGAAAGCGGAAGTATTACCACACAGAGGGCATTGCTCCATGATTACATAAAACAGCACAAGGAATTTGCAGGATGTCAGATAATTGAAAAATGCGACGATGGCTTTTCCGGAACGCATTTTGATAACCGCCCACAGTTTACGGAAATGATTGAACTGGCGAAAAAGGGGAAGATCCACTGTATTATTGTGAAAGATTTTTCCCGTTTTGGCAGGGACTATGTGGAGCTTGGCAATTATCTGGAGCAGCTTTTTCCATTCATGGGAATCCGTTTTATCTCCGTCAATGATAACTATGACAGTGCTGCTTTGGCAGACGGTACAGCCGGAGGTCTGGATGTTGCGTTTAAGAACCTGATTTATGATTACTACAGCCGGGAGATGTCAAAAAAACAGAAAATCGCATGGCAGAGAATGGCGGAGCAGGGACAATATAATGCCTCTTGTACCGTATATGGCTATCGTAAATCAAAAGAGGATAAGCATAAGCTGGAGATAGAACCGGAAGAAGCAAGGATAGTCAAAGAGATTTTTGATATGAATATTGCCGGAATGGGGACAACACATATTGCAAAGGTGCTGAATGACAGAGATATTCCATGTCCGTCTGAATGGTATCGCTCAAGGGGAGAAACAAGAAGGTGGAAGGGGAATGGAAGAAAATGTTACTGGATTGCCAGCATGATTGAGAGGATTATACGGAATGAAGTTTATACGGGAACATTGGTACAGTTAAAGACAAAAACGGAAACCGTTGGAGGCAGACAGATAAAAAAACCTAAAGAAGAATGGGTAAGAGTGGAAAATACCCATGAGGCGATTGTAAGCTATTCACAATACATTAAAGCAGTATCCTCACTGAAACAGCAGAAAGCAACAGAAAGAAAACAGCAGAAAAATATTTATTACTGTGGATGTTGTGGCAGGGCGTTATTCAATGCACACTATGGAACTGTTTGTTGCAGACAACGGTCATTTAAGACAGATTCAGTTTGCAAGAAGATTGAAATACGGAAACAGGATGCAGATATGGCGGTTTTGGCGGCAGTCAAGCAGCAGGCAGCTTTGTATTTGGACAGGGATAAGCTATCAAAACAGGTTATCAAGAGAAATTCTTCTTTATCTGTCAGTACCAAAATCAATGTACTGGTAAAGGCAATGGAAACTGCTCAGCAGGGGTGGATGGCTTTGTATGATAAA
>CAMWYJ010000055.1 GCA_947178445.1 uncultured Clostridium sp. | reverse complement strand
ATGTTATGTTATATTCATGATGATAACAGGTTGGGAATTTTTTTAATAGTGAAAAAAGAAATGTTTTGAATATGACTTTTGTCATGTTTTGATTATTTATTATATACACATAGTCAAAAAACAGACATTCCAAAAAGCATGAATATTTCACTTCCTGCAGGGTTACAATAATTTCAATAATCTAAATATACAAAATAAATATAACAATTTCTAGGAGGTATAAAAATGAACAACTCTGACACTATTTATTTACTAAAAGAATGTGATTCCGGAACCAAGATGGCAGTTTCTTCTATTGACGAAGTACTGGATAAAACCTGTGATTCCAATTTGAAACAACTCCTGTCAGAAAGCAGAAGCCATCACGAAAAATTGGGGAATGAAATCCACTCCCTGTTAGTAGAACAGGGCAGCGAAGAAAAAGATCCAAATCCCATGGCAAAGGGCATGTCATGGCTGAAAACAAATGTGAAAATCGGTATGGATGAAAGCGATGCTACAATCGCAGACCTGATTACCGATGGATGCAATATGGGTATCAAATCCCTTCATAAATATTTAAATCAATACGCGAATGCTGATAATGACTCCAAAAAGATATGTAATCGGCTGATTGACATCGAGGAACAACTGTGTAAAGGACTCCACTGTTATCTATAAACTCTTTTATTGCCTTCTTCGATCGTATTTGTATCGAAGAAGGTTTTATTTTCACTTAATTCCCAATCTCCACTATTTCTGTCCTCTCAAAGAAATAATACATATAATAAATCTTCTAACCTGTCAGCATTATAATCAGTCTTTATTTTTTTGATTTCAAACTACAAACGCTCCAAAAAATTCTTTTCTGTAAATCTAATTCTATCAATAAACTGCTCAAAATGTATTTTGTTTCCCAAATACATCTCAAACAAAGTGCTGTTCTATAAACAGACTAAGCACAATCTATACCTCTATTTTGACTATATATAATATCCTTTTCATTGCAAATCTCTTGTATACCCTCTACTAAATCGTTACATACATTTTGATATTGAGAATACAACATCCAGTTATAATTTGCATAAAAGGAAACTTTCATAAAAACACCTGTAAAATTGTTACTCAGCGTACTAATATCAAGCAAATCATTTTCATTAAAATATATATCTTCCCAACTATCAATAGTACAATTGCCCTGACTTACAAATATCCCATATATACTTTCTCTTTCAATATCACAATCTAATGCATTCCCAGAAAGCTTTATCAAATACTCATTTAGGCTTCCCTTTCTTTCCATGTTTCCTTTTCTTTCTAACAAAACATTTAATTTTTCTAATGCTGTTTTATTTATAATATTTCTTTGATGTTTTATAAGAACAAAGACATTATCATATTTTTTTAATAAATACTTTAACAGTGAATTTTCAAAATCAAAATCAAAATTATTTATTCCCACCTCAAAGTCTAAGTCTAGTTTTTCTTCTGGTACATTATATTCTTTACCTTCCAAATAAACAGAATATAATAATGGTATCTGCGATTTTAAATCGTTTTCTAAATAAGGGCTATTGATAATTTTTTTCTTTGACCATATATATAATTTTCTATGATTTATTTCATACGCAAAAGCAAACTTCTTATAAAAAGAAAGGGATAACAGTTCTTCTCTTTGTATAAAATAAGCATTTAGCATATCTTTTTCCATATACGCTCCATTCTGCCACCGAAAAGGCGGCACAAAGATGATTTGCATTTCCTATTTATCATAAGCAACGCATTCCCCAGAAATCAAATCTACAATTATCGTGGTTATAGTTTCAGAATATTCTATTTTCTCTTCCAAAAACCACTTCATTAATTGATATGACTTTTGAGTACATCTAATATATCCTTTAACCATTCAATAGGTTTCATTCCAATAGAAGGATAATGAATTTCAGTACATTTAATAATGAATTCCTCTTTTTCATAATCAGATAATTCACTTTCTAAAAAACACTCAATTTCATATGAAACAGAACTCAACCACTCAACATCAACTTCCTCCATATATTCAGCCAAAGCCACACTAGGACTTTCGATGTCTTGATGAAATGTTCCTGACAAAAAATCTTCCAATTTCTCATTCTTAAATCTATTTTTCATACTGCTCCGTCCTGCCACTTTGGATAATGGCACAAAATTTAAAATCCTTCCATATTACTTTTTTTATAGCAATCTGCCAGTATACTTTTCATTAAATTCACTGCCTTCTCTGGATAACCCATATCACTAAAACAAAATTTATATATCTCTTCTCCATTTAACATAAATCTTAAAATATATCTTAGGATTGTATTATTTTCTGTAATTTTTCTTTATTGTACATTCCTTATACCACCTTATCCATATACATATTGGCGTCCACATTATTGACATTTAACAGCTCTGCCATTCATCAAACTTCCCATCCAAAGATTTCTGAATTTGCAACGGTTCAAAAACCATTCCTCTAGTCAACAACCCCACTGCAAAGCAGCAGGGTTGTTGACCTTCACGACAATCGCCAAATGCAAGCAACCCCGCACTGGGCTCGTTGCTTCGCAGGAATTAATACAGTTTTGGTAACTTATCAAGGGTAATCGTATAGTCACTGCAATAAATGTTTTTCCACGCTTCCTCTGAATTGAACGCATCTGTCAAGACAAAATCCTTACTCCATACCATGTACCACAGCCATGGTGTTTTTGTCTCGGCAAGCTTTACAGCATCCGGCAGCACACCATTTTCTGCAAGTGCCACACCCTTATTCACATCCGTAATCTGGCGTAACTCATCATATTCTTCCCGGTAATCTCCATGTATATGAGGCTTAGAATATATATCTCTTGAAATGATGTCACAGTATTCATCGCCTACATACCCTCCTGCAAGTGGACTATTCCATACCCATATAAGGTTATTCAGTTTGTGTTTGTCCGTAAAATAATGATACATGTACCGATAAAGCTGTCTTGCGGTTTCCGGTCCCTTCGCTCCCCACCAGAACCATGCACCCTCCGACTCATGGAACGGACGCCATATAATTGGAATATTCTTTACACAAAACTCTCTTAACAGCTTGGCAATCTCATCCATATCACTGCACAACGCCCTATTCTCCTCTGTTCCCTGAACCAATGCTCTTTCCGCATCAAAATCTGTCTTTTCTGTATAAAATGATTTATCAAATCCACCAAGCGGTGAAAACCAATGCCAGGTAAATGTAAGAAGTCCACCCTTTGCAGCCCACTCCCATGCCTTTTGTATAGTTCCCCGGTTCTCTAATACCTCTGTTACACACTCATCATCTCCGGTTTCTAGCTTGATATTCGGTGAATAGGACAGCAGTTCAAACCCACAAAGTGCCGGCAGCTTTCCGGTCATTTTCTCTATTCCTTTCAGTTCCTCCTGTGCCATGGTCTGGGTATGCTGCCCAGAAATAATCTTCTTTCCCTCAATACTATTTAAATAATCCAGTACATTTTTTACTTCCTCTATGGCATTTTTATTACATGGTGCTACTATCATATTTTTCCTCCCTTTCTATCACAAATCCTTCTGCTTACACTTTTTCAAGCACATCCAGAAAAATATCATTTAACGTATCCCATTCTCTTCTTCGGTCATCCTCCATTGCATCCACAAGCCTCTTTTGTTCCTTCACCTCTGACTTAATAAAATCCATGATTACCGGCATATGAGAGTTCCAATCCTTTTCATCGGTAACCTTTTTTGCCTCTAACAGCTTGTCGATTCCATGGTGCAGTTCAGCAGGCAGTGTAAGCTTTAACAAATCGTCAAACAACACTGGTGGAACAGTCTCATACTGTTCGATATAACGGCATACCAATAATGGTCTTAAAGCATAAAAATATTTTTTATACTTCACCTGCTCTCCCTGCAAATGCCCCTTTAGCGTACTCTGGGCAGTTCCATAATAATGATAAATTGCAGGCTTTTTCGCAAAGTAAACCTTCGCTCTATCATATATTTCATTCCAAAGTACAGTTTTTCTATACACAATGGGAGAATTACTCCACTCAAATAAAGTTACATTTCCCCTATGAAATTGCAGTAATGCCTTTTTCAAATCCCATCCGTTTATGTCCAAAACTTCATCCAATTGCCACTCGATTACATCTTTGTATTCGTCAAGCTTCAAATAATCATTTTTATTTCTAACATAAATGAAACGAACGTCATAATCACTGTCTGCCGATGCAAATCCCCATGCTCTGCTTCCTGATTCCACCGCCAGCAAAATCGTTACATTCTCTTTTTCCTCAATCTCCAGCAATTTTTCCTGGATCCTCTTGCCGATATCTTGCACTAATAATCACCCTCTATCGCTCTCCTGTTTACATATTCCACAAATATCTCCACCTTTTCCATATCTGGATTATCCGGCAATATACTATTTCTGGAAGCCGTCTCCAATCGACTTTCATAATCCCCAAGAATATCATAAAACTCCTTATCAAAGGAGCCATCCTCCTTCTGAAATCCACCCTTACGAATTTTTCGCAGCAATTCCAGGTCATCCCTCCGGTGTGTTTTAATTTTTCCCTGTTCCAAAATATCAATTGCCATCATAAATAAACGAATCAAATGCATAGCATGCTTATTCAGATGGTTATCATCCTTCTTTTTATTGCGTTTACCAATTTTATCATACTCGCGAATCACATTATTCATAATGCTGAACATCTTCTGATATTCCCGAAGTGGCATATGCGACTGCTCCCCATCCACAAATATCTCGGTATCCATACCCAAAGTTACCGCTTTATCCACATATAACCTGATACTTCCATGCTCAAAGTTCTCATATCTGCGCTCAAAATCCTCTAATGCATTCCGCACAGAATTTAAAATATGCTGCTCCCGCTCGGCCTGTGGCATTGAATCTCTTGCAACAGCATTTTGCAACCTCCGCAATTGTGCACTGGCATATCCACCAAATGATTTTACCGCCCGCTTGGATAAAAACAAATGACTATTATCAACCAATTCCTGCCCCAAAGGTGTTTTGATCAAATACTGGTCTTCATCCAATCCTAAAATTTCACAGGTATTAGGGTTACATTCTAATAATAATTTAACTATTTTATTAAACGAATAAATCACAGTATCCGTATGCGCATCCTCGTACTGTTCAAAAGAAGTAAGTCCCAGCAAATCGGATTGCAGCGGTAATGTCACACCCCGGAAATCAATATCGCTATTCTCATCATTTGTTCCATAGGCATTGCTTCCACCTAACCCCAATAATATAACCCGGTCTCCCAGCCGCTCATTTGTGCGCAAAAAATCATACTCCTTAGACAGCATTAGCTTTTTAAAATCCATTATTTACCTCTCTACTACAGGTCCTTTTCAGTAATTATAAATCTTAATTTCTCGTTCTTCCATTGTGTTACACCATACAATGTGTACAAGCATAAATTTTCTCTTTGCCTTTTCACAAATCTTGCGCCTGATAAATCAGCACATCCCCTATCATTATCTCTGTGCTATTCACAGGCACAATCACTGCACCGCCACGAATAAATGCCACAATATCAATCTGATACTCCGTCTCAGCCACTTTTACTGATTTTCCAGCAAAGGGACTCACCCCATCTACCGTAACACTCACTGTTCCTCTCACACTTTTGCTAATGCTGCTTTGATTCTGCAGTTGGGTGTATTGTTCCACGAAACCTGCGGAAATAATACCAGTTGGAATGGCTACCACACCTACCCCGAGAAATGATATAATAATCGCCATCATCCGCCCCAATACCGTAACCGGATAAATATCTCCGTACCCAACTGTAAGAATCGTAGACATACTCCACCAGATTCCCGAAAAAGCATTACGAAACACCTCCGGTTGGGCTTCATGCTCCGCACTGTACATACATAACGAAGATGCCATCATCAACACCAGAATAATAAAAACAGATGAAATAATCTGGTTCTTTTTCTCTGCCAGAACAGAGGTAATCACATGAAAGGAATCATAGTAGGCATTAATCCGGAATAAATGAAAAATCCTGACTACCCGCAGCATTCTAAGGGCAACAAACCCCGACAAAAAGAAAAAGGGCAGGATTGTACATAAATCCACAATTCCATCAAAAGAAATAAGAAACCGCAATATCGCCTTTCCCCTGCTTTTGTCAGGATAAAGATACTCCGCTGTCCAGATACGCAGCAGATATTCTATCGCAAATATAATAATCGTAACCGTTTCAACTGCACGCAAATGGTGAGAATATTCCATTACTTCATCAAAGGTTTCCAGAAACAGAACCGCTATGTTCAAAAAGATTACAATTACAATAAAAAGGTCAAATACCCGGCTGACAAAATCCCCCCGATGACCAATCTGTATAATGTCAAAAATACGTTTCTTTCTTTTTTTACTAATAATTTGATTCATGAATTTTCCCTTCTATCTATTTAGCTTTGCTCTTTCATTCGAAATCGTTCTCTTCGATATTAAATTATAGTACACGCACACTTAAATTGCAAAGACATCCGGATTTTTTCTTAACTCTCTTGGTACATTTTACCCCAAATCCAAAATCAACCTACACCACAGAGGCCAGAATCAGACGGCATTCGAAAAAAAAGATTGACTTTTCAGAAAAAAATATGTTAATCTTGCAAAGGTAAATAGAAAAAAAATAAATGAAATGACTTGACATAAACGACACAAGTGGTGCATTGCACATAAATCTGATTACGGTACATATGCTTCAAGATATCTGCCATATCAGAAAGATTGCAATGAGAAGCTTGTGTTTTTTTATGTCCAAAAGAGAGGAGTTTAATTATGCCTAGAAATCAAGCACAGAGAATGTTTTTTGCATTCGTAACCGTATTAATCACTGTTCATGCCTATGTATTTTACAGTTTGTATGTAATCAATGGAAACACAATGCTGGAGTATGCCAGCCTCGCATCCGGCAAACCGGTATCTCATGTTTTACAGGCAATCCGTATTTTAGGTGGTGTTGAAGTGTTAGGAAAGCACATACCGATATGGGGAGTTATCGCTGTTGAATTTTGTTTAGCTTATTTGCTGGAAATAGTGATGGGCAGTCCTTGTTCATTTAAACTGGCATGCAAATGCTTCAATCCACAGGAAACGCATCCAGTTCTGTTTGAATCTGCCATTATCTGTACAACCGTTGGACTTATGTGTCCGACAATGAGTTTCATTGCAGCAGTTTTATATTATCCATACAGTGCAATGGATTTTCATCTCCTTACGCTTTTAGCAAATTGGCTGAAGCTGGTATGCTTTAATTTTCCGTTTGCTTTCTTCACCCAAATGTTTTTTATCCAGCCATGTGTACGGACTGTATTTAAGATGGTATTCCGAAATGACATTAAGGCAAGACCAAAAGTGTTATTTGAATAAAGTCAAAAAGGGTTATAACCTATTTCCAATAATCTATTTTCTCGCACCACCGGTGCGAGAATTTGCCATAAACCAATTTATTTTATTCCAATCATCTTTCTAACAACCGGGACCAATTTTATCAAATGATACACCAACACCGTCAGCAGAAAACTTCCAATACAAATACAAAATACCTGTACGAGTAAAACACCGCTTATCTGCACAACATAATACGCTAAAATCACTAAAACAGACTGGTGCAAAATATAGATTGGATATGACGCCTGATTAAAATATTCCGTAAAACCCGTCCTTTTATTCAAAAACCTCTTTCCCAAAACAAGTAACACCAAAATTGAAATCCAGCCAATAAAATTCACCCACAAATCGCCATAATAAGAAAACCTATAATACATTGCCACCGACACAACTGTTCCGATTCCGCATAATACTACTAGCCATTTTATGCTTTTTTCAAGTCTTTCTATAATCAAATCATTGCTCAACACGTAATATCCAATCAAATATAAAGCGAAACTCTTTCCAATACTGAAGCCACCAAAATTGCCTATATAGTACATTAGCCATATCGGAATAAATAAAAGTACCAATCCAAATACCGGCAACCTCTCTGCACTAACTTCCATTTTTTCATATGGCACCAAATGAAACAAAATCAAAGCAAACATTGAGATTAAAAACAGAAAAAGAATGAACCACAGATGTCCCGGGGTAAATGCTCCATCATAACCGCTAAAATCTGTAAGATGCGTAAAAAAGTATTTCCAATTATCTGGAAAGCTCCCCTCGTAGCTATCAAAAAATTTCCTCGCATACAATGTTTGAAATGGCACAAGAAATATCATTCCACTCATAAAAGGAATTAACAATTTACCGACACGTTGTAGCATAAATTCTTTATTTGTTCTCTTTTCTAATGCATATCGTGCGCTCATCCCTGCTAAGGCAAAAAGCATCGGCATAAACCATGGATTTACGAATACAATCAATGTACTTAATATTTTATTTTCTCCCTGCCAGATATAGAAACGGGAACCAAAATTATTCCAAATCATAAATGTATGTACCGGAAATAACAACAGAATAGTTAAATTCCGTAAATTATCAATATAATGTTTTCGCATTATCTTTTCCTGCCCTTCTAGCATTTATCAGTCCCTCTCCAATAATCCTCTGTTTCCTGTGTAGTAATTTTATCCCTTCGAATGCCAACGTTCTAAATATTATTTTATTTTGATTTTAATCGTTGCCTTTTTATTACTTCCATCTGTAGCCATTGCCGTAATCTTTACTTTTTTCCCTTTTCCGGCTTTTTTCGTCTTAACCTTGCCCTTCTTAGATACCGTAGCATACTTCGTGTTGCTTGATGTCCATTTCAATGTCTTGTTTGCCTTTTTACCGGTCGTCTTTATGGTTGGTTTTATGGTTATGCTTTTCCCCGCTTTTATTGAAGTACTTTTTGCTTTTAAGCGAATGCTCTTGACGGCATGTTTCATAATCTTGATTTTATAAGCTGCTTTGATATTGCTTCCGTCTTTGGCGGTTGCTGTTATAGTAACGGTCTTTCCTGCTCCCTTCTTCTTTAAGGATACCCTGCCATTGGAATCCACTGTTGCATATTTGGGATTCGAACTTGTCCATGTGAGGGTTTTGTTTGATGCATTATCCGGTGTTATGGACACGGATAACTTTACCTTCTTTCCTGCGGCAAGTTTTTTTGAGATGGCGGATATTTTAATTTTCGACACCTGCTTATCTGACGGAATGACCGTCACATGACAGGTCACCGAGTCTCCATCCGGACTTGAAAAAATAATATCTGTCTCCCCATAAGCAACTGCCTCAATTCGGAATTTTCTTTTTACGGATGTTACTCCCTGTTCCGGGTCCGTGTATAACCCGCTGTTATCAACACGGGCAATTGTATCATCTGCACTTTCATACTTAATTTTCCGCACCTGTTCTGTCAGCTTATCATGATTTGAATTGCTTATGTCAACAGAAACATCAACCTTTTCTCCTTTCACTATCTCCATGCTTTCTTCCGATAATTGCAAAACCGTTTTGGAATCCGCCGGCTCCTCCCCACCACCAGACGGTGGATTGTCTCCCTCCGTACTGCCTCCGTCACTGCTCACGGTTCCAGCATAGGACCAGAGATTAGAAAATGAAAGATCTAAATGCAAAGCCGGACAAACCACACAATAGTCGTAGCTCACAAAATCACCATACTGATGGACCGCCCCAAAGAAGTTCACATACATAGCGCGATTCAACTTATCGCCCGGCGACCGCAGCCACCACCAACTGGTACTGCCTTCACTATTCATATAATTGAAACCTGCCGTTCCGCCCTTTGCCACATAGGCTGTATTGATTCTTTTTCTTGCATTATCACTTGTACTGTAATCAGAAGAAAATCCGTAAGCCGGATTCGTGACCTCATCATAGGACAGCAGGAAAATCTTATCCTGTGTACTGTTTCCTCCTGTTATACCATAAGTCAGATTGTCCGCATTCACAACCGCAGTTGTTTTAATCGCATTCTGCTCCGAAGCCGTAAAGGCACGGTCAATAAAATTGTTACTGCTATAGTCCTTACTGCATACATTACTGTCACTTCCATAGCCGTTTAACCAACTCCGCATCGTACAGGTCTCCCATGTTACATCTACCATCGTATCATTATATCCCTGTGCATCCAGATTCGTATCTGCCACCAGAAAAGCATCATTCCCATCCACAGACAGCACCCGCCACTTAATCGGGTCCTTCGTCTGTCCTGTGGCATCCGACTGGGGATAGCTTCCAAAATATACACAATCCCAGGTTACTACTCCATCGCTGCCGGTTCTTGGATTGCTAAGCGTTGTGGCTGCCTGTACGCTTTCCATGCTACCTGCCGGAATACCGGTAAACAGGGTTATTGCCATCACTGATGCAAGCAGGGTAGATAACATTTGCCTGCCCTGCTTCTCTTTTCCCTTATTCCCTTTACTGCTTTTTCTTGTTCTCATCCTATTGAACATTTTCTTTCTCCTCCTTCGCTGTTGTTAATACAAGAGGTCTTTTGACTGTATTTCTAAGCCCCTACCCAATCAAAACCTTCTTCCCCTCAAAAGCAAAGCCGTAATATCTTATCCGCTCATGTGCAATCCCACCCTCTAAAAGTCCGGTATCATATCCCTTTTCCTCTATCTGGACATGGGTCGCTGCAACCGTATCTTCCAAAGTGCTTTCCTCCTCCGCATCATGTACCTTAAATTCCATCACAATAGCTGGCAGGCTGTTATCTTCTGCATTTCTTGGCTCCATAACTACATCATATCTGCCAAAGCCGCTTTCCCGGTTGGATGTCACAATATAATCCTTACGCTGGTCTACCATCAGCCCTAACACAAAGCCATGATAAAAGCAGACACTTGCCTCTTGTACCTCAAGAGGCTTAGTGGTCGCTTTCACACCGTGCAAGCGCTCCGGCTCTGTATAATCTGAAGGCTTGTTTCCTGAATCAAAAAAGCTGATAGTCGCAAGTGCCACTTTATTCATATAGTAATTCATTGCCTTGATATCTCCCTGTCGCAATGCTTTTACAAAATCATTATAGCATGCAGAGGATTTCCAGAACCACCCCTGTATCATTTTCCTGCCCTTCTACCATTTGTCAGCCTTTCATAGAATAATCTCCGCTTGTCCATTCCCATTTCTAGAATTCTTTTTCCATAATTTCATACGCAAGTATCACTCCATTTTCAACGGGATAACGTTCATGCTTTATGGTGGAAAAGCCCAGTTTTTCATAAAGCGCTGCTGCCGGCAGTGAAGCATCCAAATTTGCCTTATCGTATTTATCACTAATTTGCTTTTCTATATTTTTCACAATAAATGTGCCATAACCTTTTTTCTGATGTTCCGGCATCACATAAACTCTCGTAATGTGATTTTCCACAAAACAACCTGTTGCAACGATTTTTCCATCTATCTTAAGTACACTCACATAACCATTTTCGATATCCTTTAATATTGCGTCCTTGCTGTGAAGCTCACAGAAAAAATCCACCACCTCTGCCGGATAATATTTTGGATATATTGTTTTTATCGTATGCTGCACTACATCGTACACAGCCTGTAAATCTTCTATTTTTGCTAATTCATATCTCATATTTTTCTCCATATATTACATATCAATCCACTGAATAAATACTGTTTTATCTGCTCTGAATCTATTTCTGCTATCTCTTTGTCACATTTTCTGCATATTACCTTGCTAATAAATAACAGATAATTGCTTGTTGTACCTCTAGTAAAGCTTTCTTAAACCGCTCGCACAACCATTACATGGGTTTTAGATTTTTATTGAGCCGATCCACCATCCAAGCCATTCGCTTTTCCCGTCCGGCATCTGTCTTTGCGTCAAAATATGCTCGCGTGTAGGTTTTCTTGACTGATGGGGACATAGCCTCAAAATTTGTAAAGGCAGGCTCATATCCTTCCAGCAGTGCTGATAATTGATCGATTTGTTCCTCTGTAATCGCCGTGGATTTTGGAGCATCCCACTGACCATTCTTTTTCGCTTCCTCTATTTTCTTTCTGCCGAAATCAGTCATAATCCCCCGTTCTTCAAGTTCTTTGACCAATGCCTTATTTTTCTCTGACCACTTGCTCTTATCCCTGCGCATAGAAAAATATTTCTTATAAGTTTTATCATCAATACGTTGCATCTGTCCGTCAATCCATCCAAAGCAGAGAGCTTCTTCCAGCGCTTCTGCTGCTTTTATTGTTTTCGGCCCGCCAGCTTTGCCAAATAAAAGCCAAATCCCATCATTTGACAGGCAATGTTCATAGAGCCATTTCCTAAATTCTTCTCTGTTGGCAAATTCCATTATATCGCTCATTATGCGCCCCTCCTTTGTTCGCCTTATCCGTTAAAAACAGATCCCTTACATCATCCGCAGAATAACTTTTATCATTTCTATATGTAATCTCCATGACAACTCTCCTTAATTTTTCATATCATGAATATCTTCTCTTTTTCATCAACCTCGCTTTGCCCTGGCTGGTGACATCATATCATGAACCCACTTATTTTACAATGAAAGGGAGGGTACGCATTTTCTATTTACCAATGCGAAAATAAAATTCCGGCAAGCGGTGACAACACTATCATGATTACTGAAAATGTAAAAGACTCGACTGAAATCAATGTAGCCCGCTGCTCTGACGGAAACATATCCTGAAGAATTGTATTTGTTCTTACCTGAAGTGCATCATCACTAAGCGCAGCAATAAAACCCCCTGCCGTCATAATAAGAGGCATTACGGAATGTTCAGCCAACACTCCCACAAAAACCAGTACTGCACTAATCGCAAATACATATCTATACCTCAGTCTCTTACATTTGAGTATTATTTTTGCCCCAAGAATTCCTCCCATTTCCATAAAAAACAAGGCAAATCCAAGTGCCAGACCCGGCACACCTGCCTCTGGCAGCTTTGCCTGAAGAAAAAACAACAACAAAATATCAACAGCTCCGACCAACGAATTACAGAACATTAGAAAAATAGCTTTCTTTTCATTTTTTAAAAAAGAAAAGCTTGTGATAAAGCATGTTATCAGTTCCTTCCCTATAGAGCCAATCATATTTTTTTCATTGCTCCTATCATGACAGGTTACACGCACTTCGTATAAAGACAGGAGTATCCATATTTGTATTATGCCCATTAAAATATCCGTACTATATGCTGCTTTATGTCCAATCAAAAGTGCAAATCCGGCACACAGGGTTGATACACCACTGCAAAGACGATATATAACCATTTGATTTGATGCATACCTTTCATAATAGGCCTCGACATCATTCATTTTTAGCGAATCATATGCAAGTGCATCACCTGAGCCCGATGAAAAATTATAGCTTACCGCAAGGAAGGCAATTGCTGTACATACCATAAATAAATTACTGGATAATATCATTATGATATTTCCAATCATTCGCATTATATTGCTGACAATCAGCATATTTTTTCTTCCAAAAACATCAGCAAGAACGCCTGAAGGGATTTCAAATATCAAGCTTGTTATATGAAAAACAGTTTCCGCAAAACCAATCTCCATCAAGCTGTACCCTCGTGCTGCTAAAATTGCCACCCACGCACCTGTCAAAGATAAATTGCCAAGCACAGATGATAAATATAATCTCGATATTTGTTTCTTAATATTTAACATAAAAAATCTCCTTAACTTTGAATTAAAAATGTTAAGGAGATAATGTACCAATTTGATAAGATTTGTTGAATGATAAGCAAAGTTAATGAAATACCTGCTACTTAGCTATACTGGCTCTCTACAAATCCTTCTAAAAAAGGCGCACTATCCCCGTTAAGAGGAAAAACATAACCTTTTTTCAGTTGTAGATTTGTCATTTTCCAGAACATAAATTCAACCTCTCACATAATATCTATAGCAAATAGTATCATATAAATCGTTGTTTTGCAACCTGCTATCAGCTATATATTATATAACCCTGTTTCATAACAAACATCACATTTCCCTTTACAATTCATCCAGAAATTTTTGCAATTTATCTGCAAATTTTCCGATATGTATACCATCTACAAAGGAATGATGTGCCTGAACAGACACCGGCATGATAATCCGTCCATCTCGTTCATAGTATTTTCCCCAATCAAACAATGGTGTCGCATTATCCTTTTTCCCTGAATTGGTGTGGGAAATATGCGTATAAGTAACCCATGGCATAGAAGAACATTGATATACATCATTGCCAAGAGGCCCGGTAAAATATTCTTTTTGTTCCTCTGCTGTCTGTGCCGCCAGTTCTACATATTTCTCTATTGAATCCTGCATTGGAACATTAACTACCTTAAACAATTCCGTATCTTTATTCAAGTAAGTAAAGGCGGTATCAATTTTATCAAACAAAACAACCTTGCCATCCAAAAAACGGTATCGAAATGCTTCAATCTCATTAGCACATTTACACACCGCATATACAAATGCAAGTGTAAATGAAAACTTTTGCTTTTTGGTTTCTTCCAAAAAATTTGTGATATCTACATCAAATGTCACGCAAAATGCAGGTTCAACACTATTTCTAAAAACCATACAGTGCATAGCCCTTTCCCATGTTTGCTCATCGATTATCTTATAAGCATTTGCCATAAACTCACTCCTTCAAATCTCTATTTTGGCTTTTATACATTATTGTATGGAAGCTCCAAGGTTGTATGCAACAATGCTTTCAGAGCATCACAGCTGATTTGATCTTCACATACTTTTATCTGATTAATTGTTTCCGGCTGGAATGTTCCATGACAATCATTTCCTGCGCTAATTAGTAGTCCTTCTTTTCTGCAGTAAGCAAGCAACTTTTCCTGCTGACTTTTCGTATGTAAGGGATAATAACACTCCGCCCCATCAAGTCCTAAAGCTTGTAATCCCTTAACTACTTCTACAATTTCTTCATCTGTACGCTGTCTAAAAGTGTATCCCCCATGTGCCAAAAGAGCTTTGCCACGTGCATCATGTATAGCATGAATCACAACTTCTGCCGTTTCAAATGGTGTCTGATTATACAGATTTCCGTACCGAACATAATAGGGAAAACATTCATCGGTATTTTTTGCAAGCCCTTTTTCAATCATATAATGCAGCGTTTTCCAGCCACCAAGTCGACGATCATAGGTATAATCTTCATATTCCTCTTCATTAATCTGAGGAAATTCCTGTGCCAATTGATGAATAAGACGCCGATTGGTGTCTTCCATAATTTCACGCGTATTTCGGCAGAGCCCTTGCAAGTTTTCATTATCCACATCGCAACCAAAGCCTAATATATGGATATTTACTCCATCGTATATAGCATCGATTTCTGCACCTGGCAATACAGTCACATCACCATCCGGATCATAGAATCCGGCTTTTAAAATATTATGGTCAGTGATACTGCACAGTTTTACTCCTTGTCGCTTTATCTCAGCCATAATTTCTTCTGGTGTCATAGTACTATCTGAATCGCACGAATGGATATGCAAATCGACATAACGCTTCATCCTTATTCCTCCATAGATTTCGTTTTGTTGAAACAATTATAAATTGCCAATATATAAAAATCAACAATTTTGCTCATAATCCTCTCCTATACAACATCCTACAAAAATCTATCATTGCAACATTATCCGGTATATGTTCCTCCTGTATTTTCTTTATTAAGAGTTCCCCCCACTTCTATCAAAAGACATTTAACTAGTTCTTTACATATAGGACGATGTTTTGTTCCTTTCGGAATAATCAGAAAATCGCCCTCACATAAATGTGTTAATCCATTTTCAAATTCGATATCAAATTCACCTTCAATACAATAAAACATTTCATCCGAATTTTCATGTACATGAAATTCTAAAGTTCTATCTTCTGCCTGCAAAACCAAGCCGTATTTCTTCGAGATTATTTTCATTCGGAAAACGCATCGTGAAATGTCCTATTATTCCAGTATCATCAAACGCTGTCATACCCCAGATTCTTTCATTGTCCTTATCCCTATCATAATACCCATTCATATCCTCGGCAGTAATAGGATATTTCTCATAACGGTCTGCACTCCATTGCCGAAAAGCATACTCACTTTTTAACCATTTCGTTATAGTTTGTGCATCGCAAACCTTATAAGGTCTTAATCTCAACATAATGACCTCCCAAATCTTTACCTCTATTTCCTGATAATCAACAATTGATTATCTCCCCTTTGAAATTCATAATCGAATAGACATTTCTGCATAGCCAACATACGAATCCCTATTTGATTGCAACAATTACAGAAAATTTTTGATAAGAATAAACACATTTTACAACTTCAAATCCACAATTTTTCAACATGTCTACTTCTTGCTCGACCGAACATTCTCTGTCTAATTTTCTGCGTTCCTTCCATAACTCTATATCCTGATCCGTTAATCCGCTATTCGCTAAAGAGCTTTCCCAAAATGAATCAAACCAAAGATTCATTTTAGCCGACTCTGCACAAAACTGGTCATAGTTTATGAACAAACCACCACTTGGTAATCTATCATATATTTTTGAAAATAATTTTATCTTATCCTCATCTTCTAAATGATGAATGGATAAAGCAGAGATGACCGTATCAAAAATAGCATCCGGCAGTTTATGAATGTAATTCTCTACCTGATACGATATATTTCCAATATCATGAAATCTTTTTCGGGCGACATTCAGCATTTCATCCGCAATATCCACAAGCACATATTCTGAATTCGGACATTGCTGATACCAAAAATAAGTTAACAGCCCTGTCCCTGCGCCCAAATCAATAATTCGTTTGGGCTCATCTATGTTTGAAGCAATAAATTCTGTTGTATTCTTGTAAAAATCATCAAAACAGGGAATAAATTTTTTGCGATTACAATCATATTCTTCCGCAATCAAATTAAACTGTTTTTCTATATCCATCTATCTTGCCTCCATCAAATCCCAAAATCTGTTTACGACTTTCTAATCAAAAAAGCATATTAAAATCTCATGAAACATTATAACATAGGTCACCAATTTTCGAAGAAACTTCGTTTGTTGCAATAGTCGCCAAATGTATATACAAGTATCTACGCTTGGCTCGTTATCTGCACAAATTGATGACCTGCTTGCGCATCAGCGCAATTCGTTATAACACAAAATATATAGGAATTGCGGAAAGACAAATATCCGATTAGTTGTCAATCAATTTATCTTCATTATTCCAGCTATATAACTTACGGATTTCTGTACCAACAAGTTCCGCCGGATGCTCTGCTGCCAACTTCCTTAGTGCGTTAAAATGAACCTGTCCTCCAGAAGACATTTCCAAAAGGAAATCTTTTGCAAAATTTCCGTTCTGAATATCCGATAAAACCTTCTTCATGGCTTTTTTTGTATCTTCTGTAATGATTTTAGAACCCGTAATATAATCACCATACTCCGCAGTATTAGAAACAGAATATCTCATTCCCGCAAAACCTGACTGATAAATCAAATCTACGATTAATTTTACCTCATGGACACATTCAAAATAAGCATTTCTCGCATCATAACCTGCTTCAACAAGCGTTTCAAAACCAGCCTGCATCAATGCACAGATGCCGCCACATAAGACAACCTGCTCACCAAAAAGATCTGTCTCCGTCTCTGTGCGGAATGTTGTCTCCAAAACACCTGCCCTTGCACCACCGATAGCCAATGCATAAGCCAAAGCACGCTCTAAAGCTGTTCCTGTAGCATCCTGCGCTATAGCTACCAGACAAGGAACACCTTTGCCTGCCTGATACTCACTTCTTACCGTATGTCCGGGTCCTTTGGGTGCAATCATAGTAACATCAACATTCTTAGGTGGTGTGATACAACCGAAATGAATATTGAAACCATGTGCAAACATCAACATGTTGCCTTCTTCTAAGTTTGGCTCAATATCTTTCTTATACATATCAGCCTGCAGTTCATCGTTAATCAGAAGCATGATAATATCAGCTTTTTTAGCTGCTTCTGCTGCTGTATAGACCTCAAAACCCTGTGCCTGTGCTTTTGCCCATGATTTGCTTCCCTCATAGAGACCGATAATAACATTACATCCAGACTCTTTTGCGTTCAAGGCATGTGCATGCCCCTGACTCCCATAACCAATAACTGCAATTGTTTTTCCGTCTAAAAGACCAAGATTACAGTCTTCCTCATAATAAATTTTTGCCTTATTCATATTGTACCTCCTTTATTGATATGACATCATATTATATGTTGTATGATGACTATACTACCCTTTGACAGTTTTGTCAATACATTTCGCAGAGATGATTGGAATAGAAATAGTTGCAACAAAAAACTGCCACGCCAATATTATGGTGTGGCAGTTTTTGCTGCAACTATTTCTACTCCAATTCTTCTGTATGGATAGCATTACTCAGGTGAATTTTAATTGCACATTTAACAGCTTCCGAGTTTCGCTGCTCTAAAAACTTCATAATCATAGCATGGTCTTCATACGCATCTTTTGCTATAATATAAAGTTTATGATCCAAATCAAATGTCTTTTCTATCGTTGCGGTTAATACCGGTAAAAATTGACTGATAAACTCATTATGGGACGCTTTAATAATTGCACCATGAAAAGCAACCTCTGATTCTATTCTCTGTTTACCTGTATAGCTTTTCTTTAAATGCTCCTGACACTGTTCCCCCAATTCCAGTATATGTGCAATTTCTTCATCACTCGCTCTTTTGCAAGCCAAAGCAGCAGCTTCCGGTTCAAAAATCAATCTGGTTTCATATAAATCCCGTAAAGTCACTTTTTTGCTGTGTAATTCTTGCAAATCAATTCCACTATCTGCCTGACGTTCCATTTGATTCACAACAAAAGTGCCTTTGCCCCTTTGAACATTCAGCAATCCTTCCGATATCAGAATATGGACTGCTTCCCGAAGTGTCGTTCTGCTAACCTTAAATTTCTCAGAAAGCACATTTTCGTTTGGAAGCTTGTCACCAAACTTATATACATTTTCTATAAGTATCATATTTCTTATTTTATCAGCAGTCCGCTGTGCTAAACTTTCTTCTTCCATATACGCATTTCCCTTCTGATAAGCAATACAATCTATATGCCTTAATTTACTGAAACAAGTATACCATTAAACCGTCAATCATGTAAATGGTAACCTCTTAATTGGCTTTCCCTTGTTCAAGCAAGGGAAAATACATATCATTTCACTATATGAGGCTCTAAAAGCCTTGGAAAATAAGGAAAGTCCAAGAAATTCATCTGCAAATCCCGATTTACAGAGTAATCCAATATCGTTGAATAATACCGCATTCACTCAGTCCTACATCATCTTGCACCTCATTTTCTAGAATCCCACCATTCCTAATAATTGTTTTTCTTGAAGCATCATTTGTCTTGTCACATGTAAGTAAGACTTTTCTTTCTCCGCATTTTCTGCAAAAAGACAGCATTAACTTTAACATTTCACCTGCATATCCTTTTCGACGCTCCGATGGCAGAACACTGTAACCAATATTTCCGCCATATTGAAAGAAAAACGGCGATAACGGGTGTCGGTAATCAATAATTCCCACAACTTTTTCATCCTCAATTCTTACTCCCAAAAACACCTCTGAAGGAACATATCCTTCCCCATATTTCCTTTTTAATCGATTCTCAAAGTCAATCCACTCCGAAAAGGTATCAACTTCTTCCAGACCTGCACAGCCATCAAAGCTGTCATTATTTGCAAGCATATCTTTTTTATATTGCATGACTTGCTCTGCATATTGATTGGTCGGTCTTACTAATTTCAAATACATATATTTCTGCATAGCCGACATACGAATCTGTTCCCTCCTCATGTTTACAAATGCAAAATAGAAAAAATGTCACTTAAAGATTCCAATGTATAATCCTGTCCAAAGTCCTTTATTTCTTTACTTCTGTTAATAAGGGCAGAAA
>CAMWYJ010000054.1 GCA_947178445.1 uncultured Clostridium sp. | reverse complement strand
TTTTCTAAACTGCTCATTTTTCGCATTGTTTCTACAAAAGTGTCCATACGCTCAATCTGATGTCTGCTTTCTGACAACATTTCCATTGCCTGTTCCATATCAATATCTGCACTTGGCAAATACTCGATCAGCATTTCCTGATATCCTTTTAAAACAGACAATGGAGAGCGTATATCGTGCGCAATAGCCGCCCGCAGCATCTTTTCCTCCTCAATGTTTTTCCACAATATCTGGTTGTTCTCAGCAAGCTGCCCCCGCATTCGCTCAAACTCCATACAAAGTGCCCCCATTTCATCCTTATTTTCATAGGTGATGTTAAAGTCCAGATGATTGTCAGCAATCTTTTTTGAGGCTAAAGCCAGCTCCTCAATCGGCTTTTGCAGCTTATTCTGGTAAAAAAGAAAAACTGCCGCACAGCTTCCTGCCATAGACAGAATTAATATCGTATAAGTTTCTAAAAAATCACAAAGTTCTGACACGAAATAGTCTGCCTGCGTCATCTCATATTCACTTGGTCTTGGAATATCTACTACATAATCAGGTCCTTTATTTTCTACTGCTTTAAAGTATGCTTCTTCATCCACATAATTCCACCAGATCTGCATCTGCGTTCGTGTGGCAATTCTGACAGTCACTGCCGAGAGAAGAAAACTGCAAAATAAAGCAACTGCCATATATAAAAGAATTGTTTTTCTCACGGAAAGGTTTCTTACTTTGTCCATCGGTATCCCATCCCCCATACAGTTTCAATATAATCCGTTTTTGTATATTGTTGAAGCTTTTTTCGAATTCTACGGATTAGCTCTGTAATTACCCTGCTATCCCCCTCTGCATCAAATCCGCAGACTTTCTCATAAATCCTTTCCTTATCAAATACCATTCCCGGATTCATGGACAAAAATTCTATGATTTCGTATTCCAATCTTGTCAACTCCAGATAATTTGCGTGAATCTGCACGGTCTTTGCCTTATAATCAATAGATAATTCGCCCTGAAAGCAGCATTCTGTCCTATTCTTACGCCGTACCTCTCGTTTCAGGTGTGCGGTAATCCTTGCATCAAGCTCTTTTAAGCTAAATGGCTTTAAAATATAATCATCTCCACCCGAAGAAAGCCCATTAATAATGTCCTGCTCCTCTACCCGTGCTGTCAAAAATAAAATAGGACAAGATACTTTATCCCGTATCTTGCGGCATACCTCTATTCCATCAATTTCCGGCATATTAATATCCAATAATATGATATCTGGCTGCAGTTTCATTTTGCTTAATGCCTCAGCACCATTCTCTGCTGTAATTATTTCGTACTTTTTTATTTCAAAGTATCTTATAAGCATTTTAAGAAGTTCTTTGTCATCATCAATAATCAATATCTTATAAGCCATTTTACTCCCTTCCCTTGATATTATTACCTGCTAGATTCGCTTGTTAATAGGCGTTTGCAAAACTTAAGTTTTTACAGACTTCCGCCTCGCAATTACCTATCGTTTGCTAATTTGGGGCTGTAAGACAGTCCATATCCGTTTAATGCGGAATCCAACACTCCGTCATCACGAATGCCATTATTTCCTTTTCGGAAACCAGGGGATACATCTGTTTACATTTTTACAGTATTCAACATACTCTTGTCCATATAAATCTTTCAGCCACTTTTCCTCTGTATTTTTCAACACTATCGTCATTTCCAGCCAGAACAGCAGGGGAAGAATCAGCAACAACGGATTATGTTCTATAAGAATCACACCTGTACTGCCAAGGAGAAATAACGTGTAACATGGATTTCTCACAAACTTGTACGCACCGTTGGTTTTCAGCTTATTATCTTTTATGTCATTCTGAAGATTGCCACCTGCATCTGCACCGAAAAACAATGCTATGCCCTCGATTATCAGAAGAATACCAATAATAAAGAGAATGGTATTTACTGTATTATCTGAAATTTTTCCTAAAATATATCCTTTTTCGGACAAAAATACACCCACAGCAGTCAATACTACCATTGGAAAACAAAGTATTGGTCCAATACCATAGAGTGGCAAATGCTCTTTTTTATTATTATCTTCGTTCATTAATTTTCCTCCGCATTTTGATGTTCAATAATCCATTGCAATATTTTCTCTGCGCCAATTTCTCCAGATACCAATGCAAGAATAATATCGCTTTGCTTTTATCAGATCTATATGAAGCTGTAATACCTGTTCTTTACTTAAGATAATCATTTCGCAAGATCCTCATATGCTTCTTTATTTTGTTTTATCAATCGTTCAGATATTGAAAGAACATCTTCTGTATTAGCAACTTTTTCTTGTTCTGCCTTGTTGAAATCAATGACCAAATATCTGGGTACATTATTTTTCAGAATAACCGCCGTTCCATGTTCATCAACTACTTTGGCTACCTTTGAAAAATTTTGATTCGCTTCGGTAATTGAAATCATCGTGTTTGTATCTATTGTCATTTTATATGCACCTCGCTTTCAATTATATTATATGCAAATTCTAGCTAGAAAACAACCTATTTCGCACAATAATTCTTTTACTGTAAACTATGTAATCAATCATGGATGGTGGGAAATCATTTGCACATATAAGTGTGTTTTGGGGAGGTCTACGAATCATAGAGTGGAATTTTTCTAAACTCTATGATTCGTTCATTGCGTTTTTCATAAGCATATTATATCATTTTATTGCGATACAAGGAGGTGTGGTGGATGAATACAATAGAGTTTGGTGGATTTATAGCACAGCAAAGAAAGGCTGTTGGACTATCACAAAAGGAACTTGCCGAACGTCTTTCGGTGACGGACAAGGCTGTAAGCCGATGGGAAAACGGTCACGGTTATCCCGATATAGAGACACTTGAGAATCTGAGCAAAGCTCTTGAAGTTAGTCTTGTGGAACTGATGCACAGTAAGAAAAATGAGAGCGACACCATTACAATTCAAGAAGCAAATGAATCTATTTCTTCTACAATCAGTATAAATGCTGCGGCACGCCGTAGCGAAAGGCGCATTACACTGATTTTATTTATTGTGTCTTTGCTATTCGTGATACTGCTTTCTGCTCTACGGAACTTTCCGTATGGTTTGCTTATCGGTATCATAATCGGCACAATCTATCTCTGGGGAGCTGTAATACTGCTTATTGACGCTGCCAAACGCCGTAGGAAAAAATACATTTTCTTTGCTCTTATGCTTGGCATTGTCCCACTTGCAATATTGTTTTTCTTGATTTTAACATCTGTCTCAATAATACATTAATAGGCGTTTGCGAAACTTAAGTTTTTACAGACTTCCGTTGTGCAATATAGACAATATCAACGCTGGGCACGCTTGCTCTGCTTGTCGCTCGCAGCGGTGCTAAGCTCGAAAACACCTCGCTAAGCACCGGCGGCTCCAAAGCACCCTGCTTATGACATTGTCTATATTGCACAACTAGGTTTTAAAAACAATGAGTTTCGCAAACGCCTATAATCCATTAAATTTACAAGGAGGATTAACATGAAAAATACAGTTTCTAAAAAAAATAGCATGGTTGTTATATTTGTTTTCGGGGGCATATATGCGGTAGTTGCACTACTTCTGCCCAGATTGCACTATTTCAGGCATACGCCTCTATCTCTTTGGATACAAGCCATAAACTATATTGTTCTTGGGATAGTAGGAATGATAGTTTTCCGTAACATGATTAAGGAAGGTGTTAACCAGTGGAAAGCACATACAGTCAAAAATTTTTTATGGTTGATGGGTGCATTTGTTGCGAACATTATCCTCTCAAATCTTTCGGCTCTCCCACTGGCCATGTTTTATCCGAACTATGTTTCCGTCAATGACAATAGTGTAGCAGAAGTCGCTGCAATACTCCCAATCCCAGTATTGTTTCTTACATTTGGAATATTGGGACCGGTCACTGAGGAATTCATTTTCCGAATCATACCTATAAAAAATGGAAAACGCATTCCCGTTGTCATTCGAATCATTGTAGCCTCGCTGTTGTTTATGATACTTCATATGCACGAACTTACGCCTCAGGAATTGCTTTACAACCTCGGTATGTTTGTAACAGGTATCATCTATTCCGTAGCATTTATCAAGACGAAAAATGCTACAATTCCACTTCTTATTCATTTACTAAATAATGCACCTGCATTGATGCTGATGCTTTTGCAGACAGCATAAAAGAAATGCTTTTATTATTCATACAAGCAAACCCTTTATAAAAAAGCATAGATAGGCAGGACAAGCCCACCTAATAAAAAACGATGTGTAGGTAGGCTGTTTTGCTATGCTTGTAAAAATCAAAAAAGGACAGATAAATATCAAAACAGTATTATAAATTATTTTTTCTGAATCCTTCTCATATATAATGTATAGTCACTTGGATCAAATTCATCTCCATAACCTCTATCAATCACTTCTGTAAATCCAAATTTAAAATAAATATGTTTTACTATTTTATTATCATCTTCAACACCAATCGTAAATTCAGTATAACCCTGTTGCTCTAAATCAGATAAAGTAAATTGAATTAACTTTTGCCCAAGTCCTAATCCTTGACATTTTTTATCTAATCGAAAGGCCTGAAGGTAAACTCTTTGATTCGGTATTGTTTCAGAAGGCAGATCATGACTTATATAGTTAATTGATAATTCTCCCACAAAAATATTATCTAGTTCAATAACATAAACATCAATTTCTTTATTATCAAATTCTTTCAATCTCATGTCTCGATACTTTAACCACATTTGTTCATTATCTGGAAACAAGTCATATAATCTATCAAATTCATCTTTTGTGATTTTTCTAAATACATAATTCATTTCATCTTCTAAATCCATTTTTTATCCCCCTCTGCAAATTTCGATAAGCATTAAACGGACCTTCCTTAATCCCAAGTATTAATCCTCTAACAAATAGTGAAAAGGTAATCAGTCTGAAAATCAACTGAAATTTTATACTGCAAAACAAAAGTGTATTATGAATCCCGATAACAATGCTACTACTAATCCTAAACCAATTCCAATACAAGCACCTCTCACATGGAACATATAATCTTTATATTCTTTTTCCATATCTTCTGTACCAGATATTCTTAGCTTCTTACTATGGCAGAAAATCCCCCAATCTAAGACAATCAAATCATAGATATTCACAACGAAAAATAATATAAATACATGAATAAAGGTTGTTCTAAAACTCCTACATCCAGACAAATAGGCAACGCCGGATAAAACAATCACAAAAAATATCAACCCAAATATTTTTTCCCTACATGAACTTTTTCTCTTTGCTTAATCGTTTTTTTGTATTGTGGTAATTCTTCCACTCTTTGTCTAATCTTAGGCGGATAAGACATAATCATATTGATAGGATCTTTATATTGTGCTGGTAGAATTGCTAATGTTAAAAACAAACAACATACCACACACTGAATAAATAAAATCATTTCTTTTACCTCACACATACTTAATTTAAAAGTTATACCTGTCCTTACATCTGACCGTTTAAAGACCGTTGCCCCGTCACTGATTAAAAAAATAATATAAGTTACGCCCGAAGTCTCGCCAAAGCTCATTCCATCTCGGATATATAGCGGCAAAAACACACATAAAAATGATGGCAATAACGATTGCAAATACCTTTTTGTGTCTCCCAACTTTGTGTGCCAGTTGCTCATTCAGCAATGCTAACTGTGCAGCAATTTCATTTATATTTTCTTCTTGTTCAATTCTGACTCCTAACAGTTCGCTCACCGATGTGTCAAATACATCTGCAATACGTATAAGCATATCGGCATCGGGAACGGACAATCCTTTCTCCCATTTGGAGATGGTTTGACGCACTACATTTAACTGCTGAGCGAGTATTTCTTGTGACATTCCTTTTTGTTTGCGAAGTATTTGCAAGTTTTCTTTAAACATACTATACCGACCTTCCTTTTTATTTTTTTGCTTTCGCATGCATCATTGTAACTCTCAATCGCCGGTTGCCACAAGCAATGCAGATTAACATACCGTTAAAACACTCAAATTTCGATTTATCCATATTGCATTTATACCTAATGCACCTGCACCTTTTTCTCTACAAATCATTCTTGCGTACAGAACAAACGTTTGTTATAATATATATGGTGCTACCCTACTCGGTAGGCGGTTAGTCTTCTACGGAGGTTGCTGAACATCCGGTGGATGTTCGTTTAGCAAGGACCGAAGCGGTAGCGTAGACCTGTGACCTCCGATTACATAGAAATCCATTCATATGGAAATCTACATTCAGGAGGATTTTACCAATGCTAACCATTGAAAGCCTTATTACAGTTATCAGCCTATGCATTAGCTGTTTCGGTCTTGGTTATACCATTGGTCGAAATAGCAATTCACATAAAAAATAACCGCCTCATGCCTTAAAAATGAGCGGTTATTTTTTAACCAAACATTATTTGGGCTAACCGTCTATCGGTAGCACTTTTCTATTGATAGAATAACATTCCTTCCTATTTCTGTCAAGACATCACATTCTATTATCACAATGCGTTCTGCCTTATTGCTTATATTTTGACAAGGCAACACTTCATCCTACCATATAGCTCCACTATCTTATTCCAGTCTGTATTTTCTCCCGGCTGGTTCAAAAGTTTAATATCGTCAAAAAAATCAGACCTGCGCTCTTCATTCTCTTCTACAAGCCGTTCTTTATCCAGTGAAACATTGCCCCAATCCTTTGCCACCGCATTTTCCACTTGTCTATCCATTGCAACAAAAAAAGAGTCATAAAACTCTGTCACCGATGAGACAAATTCCTCATATGCCATTTCCGCAATTCCCGCCGGTGCTGTCCATATACTTTTTCCATTTTCCAGTTGAAAAGTACTCTCCCATAGAAGCTTTATTTTATCTTTAAAGCGAAAACAGCCAATCAACGGGCCTCCCACTAAATGCATGGAATCAAAGGTTCTATCATAAAACCATCTGATTAATGGTTCATATTCATTATCATAGAACAATTCAAAAACCGCATCCTCATCATCCATATGACTTTCTTTCCATGCATCCGTTTTTGCTTCAAATTCACCAATCTCATCATATAGGCATCCCGGAATGGATTCTCCTATATATCGGAACGTATACGAAAAATCTTCTAAAAATCTGACTATCTGATAATCATTATACTGTATTGGACACCCAAAATACTGTCTTGCCGCCTCACTGTATTCATATATTGTCTGGTTGCCGGCATTTATCCATAGCTGACCGTCTGTCAGACCGAACCAATGAAGGCTTAGGTCCTCTTCACTTCCCCATGGACATATTTTATCTAAATCCTGCAGCCGGAAGTTTATCTTAAATTCTCCCATTGTTATCACATCCTCGTGTATTCCATTACCGTCCAAATCCCTCTAAAATAAATCTACAAGAAAATCAGCCCGCAATGTTTTTTTCCTCCAAGCTCATAGCTACTTATATTTTTGAATACCTATTATCTATATTCTTATACATAACTACATACCAATTACATATACTACTTGCATGAGGTAATTTCTATGAAACATTTAAAATCATATACAATGATTGGAATAATTTTTGTCCTGATTACAGGAACACTTGCTCACTTTCTATATGACTGGAGCGGAAACAATTATATAGTGGGGCTTTTTACACCAATTAATGAGTCAATATGGGAACATATGAAATTGATATTCTTCCCCATGCTGATGTACTCACTTTTTATTATTTTTAAATTCAAAGAAACCTATCCATGTATAACTTCTGCATTATGCTTTGGGATTTTGGCAGGAACATTACTAATCCCATTATTTTTCTATGCCTATACATCTGTTCTTGGCAAAGATCTTTTTATCTTAGATATTGGCATATTTATTTTGAGTATTATAATTGCATTTTGGCTTTCCTACAAACTCACATTATCTTACAGGTTGGAACCGTATACCCTTTTATTGTGTCTCTTAGTATGTGTTCTCTTTATCTGTTTTATATTGTTTACTTATCATCCTCCATCAGCTAGAATCTTCCAAGTTCCAGGCGCATAGCAAAACTGCCGCAATCTCATGCAGACTGTAGCAGTTATTCTCCATTTCGCTATAGCTTATTATATAACGCTCATTTTGACCTAAATTTCCCTTTACTGCTCTTCCATTAATCTCTTATTAAACTCCTCCACCGTCATCGGCTTGGCATAGTAAAATCCCTGTGCTGTATCACATCCACATTCAGATAAAAATTCTGCCTGTTCTTTTGTTTCCACACCCTCTGCCACTAAGTCCAGACCAATTGATTTGGTCATCTGGATAGTGTGCTTAACAATTTTCTGTCCACGGTCTGAGTTGATAAAATCCTGCAGGAAGCCACGGTCTATTTTTATCACATCAAACTGTGTATCCTTTAACGTATTTAAAGAAGAGTACCCCGAACCGAAGTCATCCATTAGCAGAACAAAATCATTCTCCTTCAACGTGGCAATTCCGCTGCTGGTATCTATATCCTCTATCGTTTCGGTAAGCTCTATTTCCAGACATCTTTTTGGTATTTTATATTGCTCTACCAGATTATTGAGGATCGTTACAAATACACCACTTTTTAAATGCAGTCTGGATACATTTACCGAGACAGGAATGGGCTCTAGCCCTTTATCTATCCAGCTTCTGATAACCTTACAGGCCTCCTCCCATATATAAGCATCCATCTTTGTCACAAAACCATTTTTCTCAAAGAGCGGAATAAACTCCATCGGTGATATAACGCCCCTCTCCGGCTGTATCCAGCGGACCAGTGCCTCTGCACCAACCATTTTGTTATTCTGAATGCTATACTTAGGCTGCAAATACATGACAAATTCATGGTTAGCCAGCGCCTTTTCCATGTGATCCTCCACAAATTTCCCATTCAGAATGGAACGATCCATTCCCTCCTCAAAAAATTCAATATATTTTAACGCATTATCTTTGATGCTCTGTCTTGCCAATGCAGCCCGGTCACCAAATTTGCGAAGCCTCTCATTGATATCCTCCACAAATGCCACACCGAATACCAACCGGTAAGAGGTATTCTTATATTCCAGCAGTTCGCGATTTATGACCTCAATAAAATCAATAATATCCTGCTTTGTCTCATAGGCAGTCATAATCATAAAAACATCTGCAGTCAGGCGGGCATAAAGCTGGTCCTCATTACAGATAATCTTCAGCGACTCCAGAAAATAATTTAACAGCTCGTCACCAAAGACCTCTCCATATAATTCATTTATCGCTTTAAATTTGGCAACATCAAACTGAATCAGGGCATATTTACCCTTCGGATTCTTTTTGATTATTTCATTTGCTACGCTGATAAACATTGCCGGAGAACGGTCATTTGTCATATTCTGTGCCAACTGTATACGGTAAATCTCCTCTGCATCTAACGCACAAACTACCACATTCATACCTACAATTGCCCCTGTCTCATCCTTCATGATAAAGCATTCTATCTTGTGGTAGCTGTAGATATCTCCTTGTGCGTTCATATGTACGGAAACATTAAGCCGCTCCTCCTTAACCGGTACAAAGCGCTCGCTTCCCTTCATCCCCGCTTCTATCTTACGCCGAAAAACACTGTAAGTTGCCTTATCTTCCTCCTGTACATATTGTGACAATTCCTCCAGTGCATTTGGTATACTCTCTATTCCCGAAAAGAACATTGAATTTCCATTTACAACTTTCCAGCCATGATGCACATCCCAATACATAACTAATACATTATTCATTGACAAAATCACATCAATCATATCCTCATTTGAAAACGCCATAGCTGAATCCTCCTGTTTGACAAATAAAACCAATCCTAACCGATAGATTATTATATTTTAACAGAATTTTCCGCTTCTGTCATTGAGAAAATACCTTTTTGTATTTCTGCAGATTTATCCACAAGTCATTCATTTTAACAGTATCATTATAAATGATTCCCCATGTAAAAAGGGTTCCGGAGAAATCTCCGAAACCTTTGAATTTACTGTAATTCTATTGATTACTTGATAATCGTAGCAACAATTGCTCTCTTTTTTGTTCTTTTGTCTTTATGCTATTCAATTGTCTATGCACCTGTCTTTCTTTTCCTTATTAGCATCTTATTATCATATTCCCTGTCTTTTTTCAATTCTCGCATTTTTCCGAACTCACTCATTCCACCTCTCCTTTCTTAAAATCATATTGTTCCTGTTTTTCTCTTCTTCCCGACCGCACATCGAATTATATATCACTATGCGGTTTTTTAATTTTCTTACTCGCACATTCACCAGCTCCATTTCATTCGATTCCTATTTGTTTACAAGTATTATATTACCATTACATTTCCTAGTTTGTCAGTATGAAACGCAAATAGCCAGCTATAGGTTTATCCTATAGCTGACCATTTTGTATTCTGCCAGACAGTTATCACCTGTCTACCCAAAGATATTTTAGAATTTCGGGAAGTTTACATCACTTGGATTTTTTAACCTTATAGGTTACCGTTTTACTTGCTTTGTAACCGGATTTGGTCGCCTTTACCTTAATGGTTGTCCCCTTCTTTAATTTACTCTTCAGCTTGACGGTAAACTTTCCTTTTTTCGCCGTTGCCGTATATGTTTTTTTGCCAACCTTCACTGTTACCTTAGCACCCTTTACCGCTGTGCCCGTAATTTTCTTGGAACCTGCTTTATAGGATTTAAGCTTTGGGACAGATAATGTTTCCACCGTTTTGTAGGATGCATTGAGTGTCACGGTACCAACATGCATCCGATCCCATACCTCATCCGATGTGGAAACCAAAATATAATAGTTCCCCTTCGGAAGTTTTTTCACGGAAAGTGTACCACTATTATCTCCCGTATATTTGCAGCGCAGAGTTTTCTTTGCAATTTTAGCACCTGTTTCCTTATAGAGCTCGATAAGGACATTGGGCATATTCCAGTTAACCGGGGCTGCTATTACAACATCTGTCGAAAATGCTCCGTCACTTCCCTGCTTAAACGTAAAATACTGTTTTCTGTTTTGTTTAGACAGTGCGCCATTTACCGGCTTGCCCTTTGATAAAGGAATCGCTGCTGACAATGAGTTTCCATTTGTCATTCCTGTCCTTGCTACCGGCTGGACAAAAATAGAAAAGGCGTAATGGGGGGAAACACTGAAACCGTTGTATTCGTTTACCTCACTACTCGTAAATTCTAATTCCACCTTCACACTATAAGTACCTGCTTCATACAAACTGGCATAACTTTCCTCACTGCCACTTGCAAATCCTTCAATAATATACCCCTCTGTAAACACATTGGAATTGCTTATATAGTATCTGATCTTCCCGTTCCAAGTATATTTAAAGCAATCCGCATACTCCTTGAGCATGATATAGCTTGGGGAATCCAGTGTAAACTGATAATAATAGGTATCGATAAAGGGACCTGTTTTTGCAGAAAAATCAGGACTTTTATTTACCGAATAGCCCACACCGCTAAAATCAGTGGTAATATCCTCCACCTTGTTGACAGGAACCTGTTCATACGCCTGTGCATTTACTGTCTGCGGAGCAGCAAAAACACTGAATGAAAATATCATGATAAACAGTAATGCTGCAGAAGTAAAAAATTGATTAGTCTGCTTTTGAATTTGTTTTTCCATACTTACCTCTTTCTGTGCTACTTATTTTTTACAGAGCATCAAGCTGCGAAAGTAGCACTGACACAGCCTGATGTTCGTTTTGCTCTTGCTATTAATAAAATAACAGACATTTTTTCTTTTTTCTACCAAACCAAATAGGCAATTACCGCAACCGGTAATTGCCTATTTGTATAAAAAGGTAACATTATTTCATATTTACTTTTCGCTTTATCTCATCAATAATACCGACAATGGAATCCAGCGTACCAATAATTTGATCCATCCGTGTCATTTCATTATCATCAATTATACCATCCCTCATAATTTCTACCAATTCTCTGGATATACCATCCATATCATTGGCCGAGCCTAAAAATTTTAACACAACCCGGTCTAAGCTTTCACTATTACTCAACTGAATGTTATCCTTCAGCAGATAATCTATGGACACATCAAAAAAATCACTAATTGCTATTACCTTTTCTGTTTCCGGCAATGCTGCTCCTAACTCCCATTTTGAAATCGCCTGTCTGCTTACCTTTAACTTCTCCGCCAGAGCTTCCTGAGAATATCCATATTGTGTTCTTAAATTTAATAATTTTTCCGCAAAGTTCATAACATTTATACCTCCGTATACAAGTATATTTTAAAACAAAGCAGAAATCAACCACTTGAAATAGCAACTTGTCAACCACAAGTTGCTATTTTATACATCCAAAAAGATGAATTATTTCACTCCATTATTTGCATCTCATTTCCAAAATACTGAAAAATTTCAGATTGCTTAATTATCTTAAAATCACCCATCGTGCAATAAATAGCAGCAGCATATGGACAGGATAAAACGCATAACAGAAATATTGAAATACTTTATTGTGAATCCCCTGCCGTCCCTGATAAAGCCAGATTGGAATCAGCGCAAAAAGTGCGAATCCCTGTTGGACAACCTCTATCTCAACACCAAACACTTGAACGACATCATAGTAGCCGCCCAGCAGCTCCACATTCAGAATATACAGACACACCAATTGACACAACCGGCTTTTCCAGTTTCGATTCCGAAAAAAATAAAATGTCAGCACCGTCAGAATACCAACACCATAATAGTCTACCATCGCAGCATATCCAAGAACATATCCCAGTATGATAATTCCCACAGACAAGAGTACCCCTAATACAGACCGAAAGCGTGATTTGCTTTTTTCGATTAATAGAATCAACAGCAGACTCAAAAGGAAAGTCCAAAGTACATTTTGATGATAGGGGTAAAACACACTGCTTCCATACATTAAATTAAACGGAATTTCTGCCAGAAGCGCCCATACCAGCATCCGAAGCAGATAACCTCGCAGATTGTGAGTATGCAGATACCCCTCTACAATCATAAAGGCAAAAATCGGAAATGCCATCCGCCCAACCCATGTGAGCCATTCCGCTGCCGGAAAAAGCATTGCCCATAAATGATCGCATAACATAAGCCCCATAGCAAGAATATGGAGACCAAACGAACTAATATCCAACTTTGAGTTTTGACTTTGGCACATAAACAGCTCCTTCTGCATCTATAAGCATACTATATAATATTTTAACCTCTTTTTCAATGTTATAATCCCTCGGGTTGTGTTACTGTTTCATTAAATCACTTTTTTAATTCTCCTTTCTTTAGTTGCAAAACCACATCTGCTTCTTTTGCTAACTCATTGGAATGGGTCACCATAATCACACACTTATTCATCTGATGGGCACATTCCTTCAAAATTCCAGTAATCTCAACTGCTGTATCCTCGTCAAGATTTCCTGTCGGCTCATCCGCAAGGATAACGCTCGCATCAGAAGCCAGTGCACGGGCAATTGCTACCCGCTGCTGCTGTTCCTAAGAAAACTTCTTTTCTAAATTTCTCTTTTATGTTTTTCGTATATGTGGTATGATAATAGACAGAATTTATGTATTTAGTAATTATCTCATATATAAAAAGAAGAGATTATTATGGATGATGGTACCCCACATAAAACTGCTTTAGTACGCTCCGATTATTTCAATATAATCAATGGATATAAAATGCCATTTACATGTGGTTCTGATATATCGGGAGGATTGGAACAAGAAAAATTTTGAAGTTATTTATATGATCGTACCATTTCTATTCGCAATGTCACCTCAAATTTATTCAAATCCACACCTTTTATATGCAATTGTAAATAATGCCACAAAAAGAAGCATATTTGTCACAATAATACAAATATTACCTACCTCAAGCTGCAAAGCACTGATTTGGTTAAGCATAATACTTATTTGCTCAGAATAGATAAATTTTGCCACTTTCGCTATCGTAGTGTTAAACATTGACAACATAGGCATAAATGAGAAAATCATCATAACAGGTACCGTCATCGAAGTAGCCATCATTTGTGTTTTACTCCAAGTACCTATAGCTGCCCCTATCAGTAACGAAGCTAAAATACCTATCGCCATAATAGCCATAAAAGCAAGCCTTTCCTGTAGGCTGTAACCGCCTGCAGCACAGATTATAGCAGCTCCAATCATACATGCAAGCCAAATATAGCTGCCAACTCCTAATAAATACTCGTAAGGCTTTACGTTTGACATCAGCAACACACGTAGTGTATTTTTTTCTTTCTCCTCTGCTATGACAGCCGCCATACTTGTCAACGGCGTCATACCTATGTACATGGTTGCAAACAAATTTACAAAAAAATCATCCGGCATCCCATCTACCACGATTACATTATTCATAATCAAAGTAAGCACCGGAAACATGACAAACTGAATCAGGATGGTTTTATTTTTAAATGTATCTTTGCACTGCTTTTTGAAAATTGCCCAAATATTGCCCATATCAGTCCAGCCCCCTTCCTGTAAGTTCAAGAAAAACGGTTTCAAGCGTTGGCTCTGTAGAATGTATCGCTTCAATTAATTCCTTCTCTAAGTATTCTTTCATTTGGAAAGCAGAGCTTCTACTATTTTCCAGAGAAATGCTTTCCCCGCCTTTTAAGATTAATTGAAGTTTATTTAAATGATTGTATTTTCTGCAAATATCAGTTGGATTTCCATACTCTATAATAAGCCCTTCATTCAACAAAGCTACGTTGTCACAAAGGCTCTCTGCTTCAAACATATTATGTGTTGTGAGAAAGATAGAAGCTCCCTTTTTCTTTTGCTCTGACAATATATTATGAATTTCTCTTGTTGTAGCAGGGTCAAGCCCTGAAGTCGGCTCATCAAGAAAAAGTATTTTAGCATTATTCATCAATGCTCTTGCCAATGACAACCTGTTCTTCATTCCCTTTGAAAGCTTTGAAACAGCCGTTCCTCGTGCTTCATACAATCCCATACTTTTTAGTATGTCCGGTATCCTATTATAGGGAACATGATAGATATCTGCATAGAACCGTAAGTTATCGTATGCAGATAATCTGTCATACAATCCAAAGTTATCCATCATGATTCCAATTTGTCTGTGTTCCAAAGTACTCAAGTCTTTCGTATCTTTTCCGAGAAGCTCTGCATATCCGTTATCCTGTCTAAGCTGTCCTGTAAGGAGTTTTATCAGTGTTGTTTTTCCGGCTCCGGACGGACCCAACAGACCAAAAATCTCTCCTTGTTTTATTCTAAAATTAATATCACTTAAAACCCGTTTTTCTGCAAAGCTGAGTGAAAGATTCCTTGCCATAATTGCACAACTCATTTTGTATTTCCCTCCTTCTCTTTTAACCGCTGCAAAGCCTCAGCCATTCTTTTGTTTTCAATGTTTTGCTTTATTATCATTACAAAATAGCTTCCGAGAAAAGATATTGCAAAACAGATAAAAAACATTACCCACGGTTGCCACATATTTACAGGGAACCAATGAAATACTATTATAAAAGCTGCAATTATTGTAATGGCTGCAATGAGCATACATATTGTTCTTAACCCAATCGGCATCTTCTTTATAAAAATATCAGTAAAGAACACAAGCCTCACACCTGCAATCAATGCAGTTACACATAAAAGCTGAAAAGCAATTTCGATTGGAACACCTTGGTTTCCCAGTTTAAACATTGCAGAAAATTCTTTTGCAGAATCTCCAAAAGCAAAACAGAAAATATTCATTATCAACATTGTAAATCCAAATATAATAAATACCTGTTCCAAATAATCCAAAACGGTTCTCTTATCTTCCATTTACATCACCCCTAATCTTTTTTTCAATTCATCAGAATACTGTCTTGACGCAATAATTTGTTCTCCGTTTGACATCGTGACACGAATTTTTCTGTTAATTTCAGCTTTTAAGGATTGAATGTTTTGCAGGTGGATCAGAAATGATTTACTCACACGGAAGAAACCAAATTCCTCAAGCTGATGCTCCAGTTCATATAATTTAAATTCTGACTCATACATTTCATCTTCTGTGTAGATAAAACATTTTCTATCCACGCTTTCTATATATATAATTTTTTCGATATCCAACAGATGAATTTCGTTATCTTTTCTTGCCGTCAATTGGTGATTTATCATCCGCAATGTTGCTAAAATTTTTTCAACATCCGGTGTTAATTGCTTACACGTAATGGAAATTTCCAAATCTGCTGCCTTTTCATCCACATGAATTTCTATTTTCAAAATGCCACCGCCCTTCTGGATTTATTATACCTCTTGTAATTTTTCTTTCAATTCTCCTAAACATATGATGCCAATTTCTCAACATAAGTTGCCAGCCGGGGTTAGGGAACAGCAATTTTTACACATTAAGAAACCGCAACTCCTTGATTTTTCAAGGAATTGCGGTACTCATTTTTATTATTTCACTCGATAATAGAAGCCACATGACCAGAACCAACAGTTCTACCACCCTCACGGTATCCGAATACTGTTACTGTGGTATAGTCGATTTTGCGTGGTGTTTTCCATCTAGTTTAAAATAATAGATCCTAAAATAATACGTTTTTTGATTTCTTAAGGTCAAAATAAGGTCAGAACTCTTATCAAATTATTTAATGCTCTGCTAAAAGCTCCTTCACCTCTTCCACACTCAAATTAAAATACTTAGCAGCTTCATCTACAGATAGTTTACCATCCTCCAACATACGTATTGCAATTTCTCTTACTTCTTCATTAATCATATCTTCTACAACTTTACACATAGATTCCAAGCCCTCCTTATCTTCCTTAAAATATCTTGTCCTTTCTGCCAGTACCTTATAATTCATATCCGCAGGATTAGAACAAGAAAAATCATGCATCAATTTTCCCAACGGAGTATCATCACGATATGTACCATTCACATATATGATATGCGAACCATCACGAAACGACTCACCTGTTTCTTCAATCACACGATTGATATGATATATCGGTTTACCTTTTCCCAATACATCATTTTCCGTAATAAATATTACATAAGTCTCAGGCAATTCATTCACATCATCACCCGGTAAAATAGTATTTGCATCAATCAAGCTGCTGTTATATCTGGCACGTTGTACCCCTGCTCCTCTGTCCGTTCTCTGTACCTCAACATTATACTTTTTATTCTCACTGTCTTCTGCATATACATCTAATCGTACAGAACGGCCTTGCAGATTTTTCAAACTGTACTGTGTCTGTGCCCTTTTTACAACCAAGTCCGGTTTATTCATTATTATATGCAATAACAATTCTGTGCATTCAATATTGTCCTCAAAGCACTTTGTCATGAAATCATCATCCAGCAGGCGAAATCCTTTAATTCGTTGCAGCAATTGTTCTCTTTTTTGTTCTTTTGTCTTTATGCTGTTCAATTGCTTATGCACCTGCTTTCCTTTTCTTCATTGGCATCATATTATCATATTCCTCTTCTTTTTTCAATTCTCGTATTTTTTAACGACAATTGTTTTCTCTATCACTAACCTCCATAGCACTCTTTCGCTTTCTATTTAACGTAAATGTTTGATATAAAATGAGCCCATAGATAGCCATTTCCAGCACCAGCCTTAGTGTGGTATTCATTGATAAATACTGTCCTGCATATCGAATCATCGAGTAATTTCGGATTATAACCCGTACAATGCCCCAGATTGCTGCTACCGAAATCAAACACGACCATACCTTATTATTCTTACAACGTATGAAATAGAAAAAGGATGCAATAGCCCCTATGATGTTAGGAATCATTAAAACAATTCCAACACTAACAAGTTGCCATGTTGTATATTGGGCGACATTATTGGAACTTGTTATACACATTGCGCCAAAATATGCCACAATTACAGCCCCCATCCTTTTAGGAGATAGTGTACCTCTTATAGCTTGAAATAATCCATAAGCGAAAAACACGATCTGAATAACTATTCCTAAAATATTAATCACCATAAGCTGAATATCACTATAATCAAGTACTTCTGATGATTGTATTGGAAATCTAATAATAATATCAACTATTGTAATTAAAAATGAGAATACCACAAATGCATAAAGAGCAATCATTACATTATTAGCACTCTTCTTTTCTATTACCGGGTTTCTTTCCACTACTTTTTGCATTTCTTTTCCAGATAACAGGTCGTCAAGACTTACATCCAGAATTTGAGATATCTTCTTTGTCGTAAGCAAATCAGGGTATCTGTCGCCACATTCCCATCGAGAAACCGACTGCCTAGTTACATATAATTGTTCCGCAAGGGATTGCTGCGTCATTCCCTTATCTTCTCTTGCCCTTCTTAGTTGTTCGCCAAATTCGACCATATCATCTACTCCTTCCATTTGTTTTTTATCATCTGCAGATGTGATTCTAATATCCCTTAAATCCAAAACAAAATCAAGCACCACCTTGAAATATCTTGTCACCATTATGGTGCGTTGCTATAAATCAGGCATTTTCCTTGATTTTATATGGTCTATTTTTATTTGCATGATTTCCTAGCACCGTTTTGGCACCGGGGATGCTTCCCTTAATCAAACTAAATTTTGTACTATTCTACTTCTAATATCTCTTCAACCAATTTAGATGCCGCTTCCGGCTCTTCAAATATAGGACTATGCGCCGAATTATGAAACACATAAAATTCTTTTATTGGTGCATCAATTTGTTCATAATACTCATATTGCAAATCAAAACTGCATGTATAATCGTATTTTCCTGCAAAAAAGTAAATAGGAATCTGTAAAGAAGGTACTTCACTAAAAGCATTGAAATGCGTAGAATCCTTTACAACAGGAAATTGTGTAGACTGCCCTTTCCCTCTCCATATATTTATTCTTTCCTGCCAGGTATAAGCCTTACATCTCAAACTTGGGAAGAAAATTCCGGTAATTACAGAGTCCATATCTCTTGTTGTACCAACGCCTAACTCATGCATTGCTGTATCACGCAAAGAAGATGAAAAATACTTTGCATACATTTCATCGGATTCTCGAATCGGACAATTCTCAAATTTCTCAACCATTTTGGTATTACCTAGTTGCTCATATTGAGCTTTCATATAATCATATGCCATATATTCAGACTCTGTCTGATTGCAAGTCTGCGCCATTGCTATATATGCATGATAATAATCCGGATATCGCTGTACTGTTTTGATGGCAATATATGTACCAAACGAATGTCCCATAATATATATTTTTTCTTGTCCAAATCTTTCGGACAAATATTTGCTTACTGCAACAACATCTGATATATATTTTTCCGTGGTCATTTCTTCTGCTTTGATATCAGAACTGTATGATAATCCGGTTCCCCTATATTCCAAATAACAAACCACAAATTTATCTGCAAGACCGGATGGATACATATATTCCATTAAATATTCCGGAATTCCTGGTCCCCCTCCGCAAACCAATAAGACCGGATTACGAATATCCTTTGCCATGATAATCATTCCGAGATTTCCGTCTTCAACTTCTAAATAACACTTTTCAGCTATGCTATTCTCAATAACCTCTCCATTTTCATTACAAAATTGCGGTATTATGCCCTTGCTTGGTGGAAAAACAATTAAAATTAACAGCAGTAAAACTGCAACAAACACCGAAAAACCTATTATCATTTTAGGCACTCTCTTTCTTTTCATTATGTATCACCTATTCAACCAATATTTTATCTAAAACATCTTCCCATTCAAAATCTCTATTTACACCTTGCATCGAAGCAATAGCTGCGATACCATGAACCTTTGCCCACATGGCGATAATACCATACTTAATACGTTCCTCACTGAAACCTTCGTTCTTATAAATCGTATATGCCTTCTCCTTATAGTATTGAAAAGGCTCAAATGCATTTGGTTCATTACCCATAGATAAATCTATCTTCAAATAAGGTGGCGCAAATAAAAATGAATAGTATTCAGGATATCTAATAAAAAATTGGACATAAGCTTTTCCCATGTTTAATATTGCTATCGGGGAATTACTATGCTCTGTTCTCTCATAGGCATCTTCTAGACGTTTTTGCAATTGTTCGGTTATATATTCTTGAATTGCAATCAATAATTCGCCCTTATTTTTAAAATGACTATAAGGTGCAGCTTCGCTGACATTACACAACTGCGCCAATTTTCTTAAAGACAACTTATTAATTCCATCTTCTTGTATCATATGCAAACCAGTCTTTATTAATTGAATTTTTAAATCTCCATGATGATATTTTTTATCCATCTCAACCTCCAATCTTAACACTGTTAAGTTTATCATATAATCAACTTTTGTCAAGCCTTTCCACCTATTTCAGGACGCAAAAAGGGCTTTCCGATTTCTCGGAAAGCCCTTTAAAATTCTAATACTATTATATCATCCACTCAACTAACCTCAATCTGCGCTTACGCTTGATTTCGCTAAGTTTCGGGATGGGCTTTCGTACTAAGCTCACACTTCGTCAAAGACTCGTATTCGCTAAGTTCTCAATGCCTACTCAACGATTGTAGCAACACGGCCAGAACCAACTGTTCTACCACCCTCACGGATAGCGAATGTAAGACCCTGCTCCATAGCTACTGAATGAATTAACTCAATAGTCATCTCTACGTTATCACCAGGCATACACATCTCTGTACCAGCAGGCAACTCACAAACACCAGTTACGTCTGTTGTTCTGAAGTAGAACTGTGGACGATAGTTATTGAAGAATGGAGTATGACGTCCACCCTCGTCCTTTGTTAAAACGTAAACCTGAGCAGTGAACTTCTTGTGACATGTTACAGTACCTGGCTTAGCAAGAACCTGACCACGAACAATCTGATCACGGTTGATACCACGAAGTAATGCACCAATATTATCACCAGCCTGAGCCTCGTCTAACTGCTTACGGAACATCTCGATACCAGTTACAACAGTCTTCTGTGTCTCTTCCTTAACACCAAGAATCTCTAACTCCTCATTCAGGTGTAATGTACCACGCTCTACTCTACCAGTAGCAACAGTACCACGACCTGTGATAGTAAATACATCCTCTACAGGCATTAAGAATGGCTTATCTGTATCACGCTGTGGATCTGGAATATACTCGTCAACTGTTGACATTAACTCCATGATCTTGTCGCCCCATTCGCCATTTGGATCCTCTAAAGCCTTAAGAGCTGATCCCTTGATGATTGGGCATCCCTCAAAACCATACTCCTCTAACTGCTCTGTTACTTCCATCTCTACTAACTCGATTAACTCTTCGTCATCTACCATATCACACTTGTTAAGGAATACAACGATGTAAGGTACACCTACCTGACGAGATAATAAGATGTGCTCCTTTGTCTGAGCCATAACACCGTCAGTTGCAGCTACAACTAATACAGCACCATCCATCTGAGCTGCACCAGTAATCATGTTCTTAACGTAGTCAGCATGTCCTGGACAGTCAACGTGTGCGTAATGTCTCTTATCTGTCTCATACTCAACGTGAGCGGTTGAAATTGTGATACCACGCTCTCTCTCTTCCGGAGCCTTATCGATATTCTCAAAATCTG
>CAMWYJ010000053.1 GCA_947178445.1 uncultured Clostridium sp. | reverse complement strand
TAATGAGCCCTTATAGGGCGTGAGCAAACCACCGGCTAAGCCGGTGGTTCTGATTACATAGAAAAGTGCTTTGTTCTAGTAAGTTTATTACTAGACAAATGTCTAACAATGTGTTATATATTAAAAATACCGTTAAAAAGGAGATATGGCATGCCGGAGGATAGAAGAGTACGCAAGACAAAGAAAGCAATACAGGATGTTTTTTGTGAGATGACAAAGGAAAAAAATTTGAATGAAATCACGGTGAAGGAACTCTGTGCAGAAGCGGATATTAATAAGAGCACATTTTATCTGCATTACCATGATATTTATGATTTAGCGGATCAGATACAGGATATTTTGATCCGGGATGTATGTGCAATCATTGATGAATACCCCTATGAAGAAACCATCACAAAGGCACCGGAAATGTGGATAAAAATCGCACGGGCGCATTTCAAGGATTCGAATGATTTAGGTTCCATAATGCGCCGGACGGGAATGCTCCCGCTTATCCGGAAGTTTGAATGTGCGGTGATAGAGCATATTATGAATAAGTTTGTTTTAGCGGGAATGGAGCGCAATTCGGCAAGCTTTTTCCAGCATCATTTATATGTAACTTTTGTAATTAATGGATATTTAGGTGTGTTGCGGGAGTTTGATGTTTCCGAAATGGAAACTGCGATGGTAGAAGTTTCCAAACGTTTGACCACAGGGTTCAATGTTGAGATTGAATAAGGGGGATATTTATGAAAATAACAAAAAGAACATTTTCATTTCAGTCAAAATATGATGATGTAAAGATACATGGGATTTGTATGATTCCAGAGAATCCAATTGGTATTTTTCAGATGATTCATGGAATGAGTGAGCATAAGGAACGTTTTCTAACATTTATGGAATGGATGGCAGATAAAGGATATGTTGCATTGATGCATGATAACAGAGGACATGGCGAAAGTATAAAACAACCGGAGGATATTGGATATTGTTATGCATCAAAGGAGAAGGGGTATATAGAAGATATTTACGCTGTCAACCGTCATATCAGGAAACAGTTTCCGGATTTACCGCTTGTGCTATATGGACACAGTATGGGTTCACTTGGTGTTCGCTCTTACATAAGAAAACATGATGAAACAGTTGACGGACTTATTGTTTCGGGGTGTCCCGCTTATAACCGGGCAGTGGAGCCTTCAAAGCTTTTAGTAAAAGCGGTTGGGCTTTTGAAGGGAGATAAATATCGGTCTCCATTTATGCAAAAGCTTGTTGTTGGAAGTTTTGAAAGAGCGTTTAAGGCAGAACACCGCCAGTTTGCATGGCTGGCAGTAAAAGAGGATGTGGCAGAAAAATTTCAGGCAGACCCGTTATGCAACTTCATATATACATTAAACGGATTTATGACATTACTGAATTTGGAAAGCACAACCTATACAAAGGGAGGATTTGAGGTAAAGCAGCCGAAACTTCCAATTTTATTTATTTCCGGAGAAGACGATCCATGCTATGTGAATGAAAAGAAATGGAGACAGGCTGTACAGAGGTTATATAAGCTTGGATACGAGGATATTACGGAAATCCGCTATAAAGGTCTCCGCCATGAAATTCATAATGAGAAGGAATGCGAAAAAGTATTTCGGGATATAGAAACATTCTGCGACCGGATTGTGAAAAACAATTATGAAAGCAATGCATAGAAGAAATACCAGATGTTGTGTAAAATAAATGACAATAGCAGGAAATGGTGTTTTAGGGCTTGATTTTTTAGAAGATAGCACGTATAATAGGTACAGCTAAAAATTGATGGATAAGGAGAGGAAGATGTTATGGAGATTCAAGGATTAGGGTTATCCTCAACCGTTCTTTCAAACGCAAATACAAGTTCTGGTGTAGGAATAGCACTGCTTGACAAGACATTGAGTGCCGATCAGGAGAATGGTGATGCATTGGCTAAAATGTTGGAGCGTTCTGTGAATCCATTGGTTGGTCAGAATATTGATATCAGAATATAGAAAAGATGCACCGGATGAATTCTGGTGCATCTTTTCTATATTAGGTCATAGCGAAATTTCCAATTTTTATATAAATAAAAAATGTAGTCTGGTTGACAAGCCGGATACCCTTTGTTATAATCTTAACGATTATGGAAATATTAGTAAGAAGTGTGATGAATTTCTCGTATTAATATGAGAGTAAAATTTATGAAGGAGGTTCATTGTGAAGAAAAAGGTTATTTTAGGATGTGCTCTTTTAGCAATGGGAACAACGGGGGTTATAGCTCCATCATTTGTTAGTAAGGCAGATATATTAGATGATTCAACAGTTGGAATCACATATGCGGTTGATGAATATGTGAACAACTTACAGATAAAAGAAATAAAAGAAGAGGATATTGAAAAAGAGGAGGAAGTACCAACCTGCAAATATCCGGAGTTTGAGGGAAAATGCCTTGCTTATGTAGAAGAGGCTGTAAATGTCAGAAAAGAGCCGGATGAGGAGTCGGAAAGAGTAGGAAGTCTTCCGGTGCATGGAATTGCACTGGTTGTTGAAAAAGGCGATACATGGACAAAGATTGAGTCAGGGATTACGCTTGGATATGTAAGAAATGATTTCCTTTTATTTGGTGATCAGGCAGGAGCTTATGCGGAAGAGACTTGCCCTAAGGTGGCAAAGGTTAATACAGTAACACTCAATGTCCGTGCGGAACAGGATGAGAGCAGCGATTGTCTTACTCAGATTCCGGAAGGTGAGTCATATGAGGTTATATCAAGAGATGATGATGTGGATGGATGGACTTATTTAAAGGTTGACTCAGATATTGAAGGTTATGTATCTTCTGAATATGTAGATGTTTCTTATGGTTTTTCTCATGCGATTTCAGTTGCGGAGGAGGAAGAGATTCGTCTGCAAAAGGAACGGGAAGAGGCTGCAAGGCTTGCGGAGATGACAAGCACAAAGCGTCAGGCAATTGTGAATTACGCATTACAGTTTGTTGGAAATCCTTATGTATATGGTGGAACAAGTCTTACAAATGGTACGGATTGTTCCGGTTTTACAATGAGTGTATATGCTCATTTTGGATACGGAATTCCAAGAACAGCAGCAGCGCAGATGGAGGGGTTATCCAGTGTTAGTTTGGATTCTATCCAGCCAGGTGATTTGCTGTTTTATAAAGACAAGAATGGTGGAATTGGTCATGTTACCATGTATATTGGTGGAGGACAGGTGGTGCATGCCAGCAGCAGCACAACAGGTATCATTATTTCAAATGTGGGTTACCGGACACCGTGTGGTGCAGCACGTATTATCTGGGATTGATATAAAGACAGAGGCTGTTATGTAGATGTATATCTACATAACAGCTTTTTTTTGATGTTTGATTCCATTCCCATGAGCAATGGCAGGTGGCAGTCCGGTTAATAATGGATTTTTGTATGATGCTGGTAAGGATGGAACAAATAAACACCCCCATATATTGAGATGGCACACAATAGGGATGCCTGGCGAGAATTTTCAAATAATTTAAACAATATTTTGAAGCGGCATATTTGCTAAAATGCACAAAAAATAATCCACAATATCCACTTTTAAAAGTGGATATTGTTATGTAAAGTTATTATGACATCAATTTTTACACAAAAAAATGCAGAAAAAAGCTTTAAAAATGGACTTATACACAGATTTATCCACATTATCCACAATTTCGGAAAGATAAGAGTGTGGATAACATAGAAAAAAAACGAAAATATGTTTTGTGAATATTTCCTAAAAAAAAACTATTTTTCGAAAGGCATTGACAAATGAAATGTCGAAAAAGGTTTGTTAATTATATGAATTGACAGAAAATTCAAAGAAGATTAACGAAAAATTCGAAAAATATTTTTGGATATTGATTGAAAAATACACAAGATATGGTATAATGATTTTTAACAGATGGCTGATACAAAAGGTACAGTGTAAACTGTGATATTAAGCCTTTTGTGGGAGATTGGGGAAAAGGCTGACTGTTAGTCTGGCTATAATGTGTTGACAGACGGGCGGTTCTTTTGGTAATAGGAATCGTACAATATGACAGAGAAGGAGTTGACAGATATGAAGTACATTATTAGTGGAAAGAACATTGAGGTAACAGAGGGGTTAAAGACTGCAGTTTATGATAAATTAGATAGACTGGAGAAGTACTTTAATGAAGATACGGAGGTACAGGTAACATTTTCGGTTGAGAAAGACAGACAAAAGATGGAGGTTACCATTCCAATTAAAGGGAATATAATTCGTGCGGAACAGGTGAGCGATGACATGTATGTGTCAATTGATCTTGTGACAGAGGTAATTGAGCGTCAGATTTCAAGGCATAAGAAGAAGCTGGTAGATCAGGCACAGAGTGCAGCATTTTTCCAGAAGACATTTATTGAAGAAGACATTCCGGATGATGACGAGATTAATATTATTCGGACCAAGAGATTTGCTGTGAAGCCACTGGATCCGGAAGAGGCCTGTGTGCAGATGGATCTGTTGGGACATAATTTCTTTGTTTTCCGTAATTCCGAAACGGATGAGGTGAATGTGGTATATAAGAGAAAAGGTAATACGTATGGTTTAATCGAACCAGAGTGCTAGAATTCCAGTAGATAGAGGGCTGTCATAGGACAGCCCTTTACTTTTGTAAAAAATGATGTTAGAATGGGAACACGTATGATTATCTTTAAATAATAGGAGTGTCGGATTAAAATGAGTATTTTTGAAAAGGTGTTTGGAACACACAGTGAGAAGGAAATAAAGCGTATTATGCCATTAGTCGAGAAAATAGAGGCAATGGATGAATCCATGCAGGCATTAAGTGATAAGGATTTGCAGGCGAAAACAGAGGAGTTTAAGAAACGTCTGTCGGAAGGCGAGACTTTAGACGATCTGTTGGTGGAGGCCTACGCAGTTGTGCGGGAAGCTGCAAGCCGTGTACTTGGCATGAAACATTATCCGGTTCAGCTCATGGGTGGAATATTGCTTCATCAGGGAAGAATTCCGGAGATGCGTACCGGTGAGGGTAAGACTTTAGTGTCAACACTTCCTGCTTATCTGAATGCGTTAGAGGGAAAAGGTGTTCATATCGTTACCGTGAATGACTATCTGGCAAAGCGTGATGCAGAATGGATGGGTCAGATTCATGAATTTTTAGGTCTTAAGGTTGGAGTGATTCTTAATAGTTATGACAGCGATGAGAGAAGAGATGCCTATAATTGTGACATTACCTATGTAACCAATAATGAGCTTGGTTTTGATTATTTAAGAGATAATATGGTAATTTATAAAGAGCAGCTTGTGCAAAGGGATTTGCATTATGCGATTGTTGATGAGGTGGACTCTGTGTTGATTGACGAGGCACGAACCCCTCTCATTATTTCCGGACAGAGTGGAAAATCGACAGAATTGTATAGAATGTGTGATTTGCTTGCAAGAAGGATGAAGCGCGGAAAGGGTGATGGTGAACTTTCCAAGATGGATGCAATCATGGGAATTGATGTGGAGGAAGATGGAGATTTCCTTGTAAATGAGAAAGACAAGCAGGTTATGCTGACAACACAGGGTGTCAAAGAGGTGGAGAATTTCTTTCATATTGAGAATCTTGCAGATTCAGAGAATTTAGAGATTCAGCACAACATTATTCTCGCTCTTAGGGCGCATAATCTGATGTTTAAGGATAAGGATTATATTGTCAAGGATGAAGAGGTTTTAATCGTAGACGAGTTTACCGGTCGTGTGATGCCGGGGCGCCGTTTCTCAGATGGGCTTCATCAGGCGATTGAAGCGAAAGAAAATGTAAAGGTAAGAAGAGAAAGCAAGACGTTAGCAACCATTACATTCCAGAACTTTTTTAATAAATATCAGAAGAAGGCTGGTATGACAGGTACTGCGCTTACGGAGGAAAATGAGTTTCGCGAGATTTATGGCATGGATGTTGTGGAAGTTCCAACAAATCTGCCTGTGGCAAGAATTGATGAGAATGATTCCATTTTCTGCACGAAAAAGGAGAAGCTAAATGCAATTGTAGAAGATATCAATGAATGTTACCGTAAAGGACAGCCGGTTTTAGTTGGTACGATTACGATTGATTCTTCCGAAGAGGTCAGCCGTCTGCTTACGAAAAAGCATATTCCGCATAAGGTATTAAATGCAAAGTTCCATGAGATGGAGGCCGAAATTATAGCCCAGGCTGGGCAGATGAATGCGGTTACCATTGCAACGAATATGGCTGGACGTGGTACAGATATCAAGCTTGGTGAGGGAGTGAAAGAATTGGGCGGCCTGCGAATTATTGGTACGGAGCGCCATGAATCCCGCCGTATTGATAATCAGTTGCGTGGACGTTCCGGACGTCAGGGAGATCCGGGACAGTCAAAGTTTTATCTTTCATTGGAAGATGATTTAATGCGGTTATTTGGTTCGGAACGTGTTATGGCCATGTATCAAAGTCTTAATATTCCGGAGGGTGAAGAAATCCAGCATAAGACGATAACGAACTTTATTGAAAAAGCACAGAAAAAAATTGAGAATAATAACTTTGGAATTCGTAAGAATCTGTTAGATTATGACCAGGTAAATAATGAACAAAGAGAAGTAATCTACAAAGAGCGCCGCCGTGTATTAGACGGAGAGAATATGCGTGATGTTATTCTTAACATGATTAATGAGACGGTAGAGGAGATTGTGAATCGTAATATTTCTGAGGATTTAGAACCCGCCGAGTGGGATATGAAGGCACTCAACCAGGAGCTTTTGGATATTTTCCCAATCAGGAAAGTTGAGCTTTCCGAAGAGGATAAGAAGGCGCTTCCAAAGCAGGATTTAATTCAGAGGATCAAAGAAGAGTGTACGAAGCTTTATGAGGAGAAAGAAACGGAATTTCCGGAAGAAGAAATGGTTCGTGAGGCGGAACGTGTCATTCTGCTTAAGGTGATAGACCGTAAATGGATGGATCATATTGATGATATGGATCAGATGAGACAGAGTATTGGTCTTCGGGCATATGGACAAAGAGATCCATTGGTAGAGTATAAATTTGCCGGCTACGATATGTTTAATGATATGACTGCTGCTATTCGCCAGGATACGGTGAAGGCGATGACGCATATCCGGGTGGAGCAGAAGGTAGAACGTGAAGAGGTTGCTAAAGTTACAGGAACGAATAAGGACGACACAAGTGTAAAAGCGCCGATAAAACGGAAATCTGCCAAGATAGGTAGAAATGATCCGTGTCCGTGTGGCTCCGGTTTAAAATATAAGCAGTGCTGTGGGAAAAATGCATAAGAAATATTTGCATGTAATTATATATGATTTATAAGCTGTAACGAGTGATTATGATAAGATTGTAATTAGTCTAAGTTATTATAAAGTAAAGAAAGAGGTGATTCTGTGATAGAGACAGATGCATATAAAGCAGAGCTTGCTCAGTATGAAAGCCCTATACAGGAAGTGAGGGATTCACTTTGACATCCCTATCAAGAAAGATAAGGTTGCAGAGCTAGAAGCAGATATGGAGGCTCCGGATTTTTGGAATGATGTGGAACGTTCCAATGAAGTGATGAAGATGGTGAAAGGGTTGAAGGATACATTGGAATCCTTTGATCATGTAGCAGAAGAATATGAGGAGTTAGGCGTTTTGATTGAGATGGCTGAGGAAGAAAATGATACCTCGCTGCTGCCGGAGATTGAAGAATTGATGGCGAATTTTAAAGAACATTTTGAAACGCTTCGGATTACCACGCTTTTGTCAGGTGAATTTGATAGGGACAATGCAATTTTGACGCTGCATGCAGGAGCTGGTGGAACAGAAAGCTGTGATTGGACAGGAATGTTGCTGCGAATGTATACCCGTTGGGCAGAGAAGAAGGGTTATACAACAGAGGTTCTTGATTATCTAGAAGGGGATGAAGCAGGCGTAAAGTCTGTAACGATTCAGATTAACGGAGAAAACGCTTATGGTTATTTAAAATCAGAAAAAGGGGTGCACAGATTGGTGCGAATATCTCCATTTAATGCAGCAGGCAAACGACAGACTTCTTTTTCATCCTGTGATGTTATGCCGGATATAGATGAAGAAATTTCTGTTGATATCCGGGACGAGGACTTAAGGATTGATACATATCGATCCAGTGGTGCCGGTGGACAGCATATTAACAAAACATCTTCTGCGGTCAGGATTACGCATTTGCCAACAGGAATTGTTGTACAATGCCAGAACCAGCGTTCCCAGCATCAGAATAAGGACAAGGCAATGAAGATGTTAATGTCCAAGCTATATGTGTTAGAACAGCAGAAGAATCAGGAAAAGTTGAATGATATTCGGGGTGAGATAACCGAGAATGGATTTGGAGCACAAATCCGGTCTTATGTTATGCAGCCATATACAATGGTAAAGGATCATCGGACAGGAACCGAAATCAGTAATGTTGGTGGAGTGATAGATGGTAATGTGGATCCATTTATGAATGCATATCTAAAATGGATTAGTGTGAATAAGGAGGAGTAGCTGTATGGAGGAATTGAAGTACATTGTTTTTCAGTTGGGGGATCAAAAATACGGCATGAACCTTGTGTATGTGAATGGGATTGAACAGGATTACCATATCATACCGGTCCCGAATGCACCGGAAGGGATAAGGGGCATTATTAATTTAAGAGGCGCAGTGATTCCGGTCTATAGTCTAAGGGAGCGTTTTGGTATGGATTCCCGTATAGACAATCCAGAGAAGAGTCTTCTTATCACATTAAGCTCAAATACTCCTCTTGCATATGAGGTGGATGCGGTGGTTGGAATTGAAGAAATGGTATCGAAAAATATCAACAGGATGCCATCTGTTGCCTCAAGTGAAGAAACTCTTTTTATGGAGCAGGTTTTACACATTAGAGAGGAAATTGTGATTGCAATCAATGTGAATAAGATTTTGTCTGATGAGATGGCAGAGGCGCTGAATCAGATTGTTGAAGAACATCAATAAATGAAATAATCATGCAGAAGGATGCATAGGAATAAGGAGGCAGTTATGGCTAATATTGCGGTTTTAGGCTACGGTACAGTTGGTTCGGGTGTGGTAGAAGTAATAAATACGAACCATGACAGCATCAATAAGAGAGCCGGAAAAGAGATTAATGTGAAGTATGTACTGGATTTAAGAGATTTTGAAGGGGATCCGATACAGGAGATTTTGGTGCATGATTTTAACATTATCTTAGAGGATCCGGATGTGGATATTATTGTAGAGGTTATGGGTGGAGTGGAACCGGCGTATACTTTTACCAAGCAGGCACTTATGGCGGGTAAGAGTGTGTGTACTTCTAATAAAGAACTGGTTGCGAAGCATGGCGCAGAGCTTTTAGCGATTGCAAAAGAAAGAAAACTTAACTATTTATTTGAGGCATCTGTTGGCGGTGGTATCCCAATCATCCGCCCGTTAAACAGCTCCCTTACTGCAGATGAGATTACAGAAATCACGGGAATCCTTAATGGAACAACGAATTATATATTGTCTGAAATGGCAGAGAAAGGATCTGTATTTGAGGATGTGTTAAAGACAGCACAGGAGAAAGGTTATGCAGAACGAAATCCAGAAGCAGATGTTGAAGGGTATGATGCCTGCCGTAAAATAGCGATTCTTACCTCATTGGTGGCAGGTGAACAGGTAGATTACGAGGATATTCATACAGAGGGAATTACGAAGATTACAGATGTTGATATGCTCTATGCAAAGGAATTAAAAGCATCCATAAAGCTGCTTGGAATGAGTAAAAAGGTAGATGATACTTTTTATTCTATGGTTGCACCATTTATGATTGGAGAAAATCATCCGTTAATTGGTGTGAATGGTGTATTTAATGGTATATTTGTACATGGCAATGTGTTGGATGATGTTATGTTTTATGGACGGGGTGCAGGAAAACTTCCAACGGCCAGTGCGGTAGTTTCCGATGTTGTGGATGCAGTAAAGCATATGGGAACAAATATTATGACAATCTGGGAGGAAAGAAAGACAAACCTCGGTAAATTTGAGGATTTTGAAAATAAATTTTTTGTCCGGATGAAGGGTTTAGATGATGACCAAATGACGGAAATTACAAATGCGTTTGGAGATGTGTTGTATGTAAAGGCATCAGGAGTCGTGGATGAACTTGCATTTGTGACAATGCCTATCAAAGAAGGCGAATTTGCAGAAAAGATTGCAGCATTTGAGGATATATATAGTATAATCCGTGTGGATTTTTAAAAACGTATTGACCGGATGCTTAAAAAGTAGTAAATTATGCTAAGTGACTTTAACAGGTAGGAGGAAACAAATCAAATGTTAATCGTAAAGAAGTTTGGAGGTACCTCTGTTGCAAATAAAGAGAGAATGTACAATGTTGCAAATAGGTGTATCGAGGACTACAAAAAGGGTAATGATGTAGTGGTTGTTTTATCTGCTATGGGCAAATATACGGATGAGTTAATTGCTATGGCACGTGATATGAATCCGAATCCGCCAAAGCGTGAAATGGATATGCTTTATACTATTGGTGAACAGATGTCTGTTGCACTAATGGGTATGGTCATGAATAATTTGAGTGTTCCGGCTGTTTCCCTAAATGCTTTTCAGGTGGCAATGCATACTACTTCTGTATATGGTAATGCACGTATTAAACGAATTGACAGCGAGAGAATCCGTAATGAATTAGACCAGAGGAAAATTGTTATTGTAACAGGTTTCCAGGGTATTAATAAGTATGATGATTATACGACACTAGGGCGTGGTGGTTCTGATACAACTGCAGTAGCACTTGCGGCGGCTCTCAATGCAGATGCCTGTGAGATTTATACTGATGTGGATGGTGTATTTACTGCGGATCCGAGAAAGGTTCCGACAGCTAGAAAGTTGGAACAGATTACGTATGATGAGATGTTAGAACTTGCAACTTTAGGGGCAGGAGTATTGCATAATCGTTCCGTAGAGCTTGCAAAGAAGCAGGGCGTACAGTTGGTTGTCCGCTCAAGTCTTAATACTTCAGAAGGTACCATTGTTAAGGAGGATGCAAAGATGGAAAAAATGCTTGTTAGTGGAGTGGCAGCAGATAAGGATACAGCGAGAATTGCTTTGATTGGTTTGAAGGATGAGCCAGGTGTGGCATTCCGTTTGTTTAATCATTTAGCCAGACACAATATTAATGTAGATATGATTTTACAGTCAGTAGGTCGTGATGCGACAAAGGATATTTCTTTTACTGTTTCGGAGGATAATGCAGACGAGGCGGTAGAAATTGTGGAAAGACATTTTCATGAGTATGAAAAGCTTGATGTGGATAAAGAGGTTGCAAAGATTTCCATCGTTGGTGCCGGAATGCAGAGTAATGCAGGTGTTGCTGCGAAGATGTTTGAATGTCTATATGATGAGGCAATCAACATCAAGATGATTTCAACATCTGAGATTCGTGTGTCTGTATTGATTGACGAGAAGCATACAGAAAAGGCAATGAATGCGGTGCATGAAAAGTTTGGCTTGGGTGACCGTTAATAGGAGAAAGGGATAGGACAGAGGCTGTCGCACGGAAAGTTTTGTGTTCAGGATTATGTTGCCGGAACAGTTGACGAAATGAAAACGTGTGGCAGCCTTTTTAAGAGGAGAATGGATTGGAAGGTTTACGAAGTCCGGTATTATGTGGTATGATACGAATGTATTTTGGTGATGTTTTACATATGTAATGGATGATATGTTTATGAGCAGGAGGTACACAGGATGAAGAGAGCGGATTATTTGAGCTGGGATCAGTATTTTATGGGGATTGCATTGCTTTCCGCAGAGCGTAGCAAGGATCCTAATACGCAGGTAGGAGCCTGTATTGTAGATACGAATAACAAGATACTTTCCGTTGGGTATAACGGTATGCCTTCCGGATGTAATGATGATGAGATGCCATGGGGAAGAGTCGGGAAACCCTTGGAGAATAAGTATTTTTTTGTGTGCCATGCGGAGTTAAATGCAATTCTTAATTATGGAGGCGGATCTTTAGAGGGAGCTACCTGTTATTCAACATTATTTCCTTGTAATGAGTGTGCAAAGGCGATTATTCAAAGTGGCATTAAAGAGATTGTATATTTGTCTGATAAGTATTCTGATACAGAGGCTACCATTGCTTCTAAAATGATGTTCAATATGGCGGGTGTGAGTTACAGGGCATTTGAATCAAAGAATCAGGAAATAAAACTCGACCTGTAGTTTATGATAAAATGTCACCAACCGAAGTGAAACGAGGTTGATGACCTGCGCGAGCATCATTTATATGTTTATTTTATAGAAAGTCAGAGGTTAAAGCAACATGGATATTGCAAAAGTGATAGCATCCGAATTAAGTGTTAAAGTAGGACAGGTGAAAGCAGCCATTAAGCTGATTGATGAGGGTTCAACAATACCGTTTATTGCCCGGTATCGTAAAGAAGTAACTGGCTCATTGAATGATGAGGTCTTGCGGGATTTATATGAACGGCTGACTTATCTGCGCAATTTGGAAGAACGTAAAGGAACTGTAATTGCAAGCATCCGTGAACAGGAGAAATTGACACCGGATTTAGAGAGACAGATTCTTGATGCGATGACTCTGGTTGCAGTGGAAGATTTGTACCGCCCATATAAGCAAAAGAGAAGAACAAGGGCTACCATTGCAAAAGAAAAAGGTTTAGAAGGTCTTGCTAATATCATTTATCTGCAGATGACAAACAATCCGGTTGAAAAAGAAGCAGAAGTATTTCTTTCAGAAGAAAAAGAAGTTAATTCGGTTGCAGATGCGATTGCGGGAGCGTTAGATATTATTGCAGAGAATATTTCAGATAAAGCAGAGTATAGAACCTATATCAGGGGCATTACTTCAAAGGAAGGCAGGATTATCACAGCGGCAAAAGATCCGGAGGCAAAATCCGTTTATGAGATGTATTATGACTTTGAAGAACCTATTAGTAAAGCAGCGGGATACCGTGTCCTTGCAATCAACCGTGGTGAGAAAGAGAAGTTCATAACGGTTAAGATTGCGGCTCCGGAAGAGAGAATTTTAGGGTACTTAGAGAAAAAAGTGATAGAGAGGGAAAATCCAAATACAACACCGTTATTGAAGGCAGCTATTGAAGATAGTTACAAACGTTTGATTGCAGGTGCCATTGAGCGGGAGATTCGAAGTGAGCTGACAGAGAAGGCAGAAGATGGTGCTATTTCTGTATTTGGTAAAAATTTAACACAGCTTTTGATGCAGCCGCCAATTACCGGGCAGGTTGTGCTTGGCTGGGATCCTGCATTTCGTACAGGGTGTAAGCTCGCAGTAGTAGATGCAACGGGTAAGGTATTAGATACAGTAGTCATATATCCAACAGAGCCACAGAAAAAAATTGCAGAGGCAAAGCGGATTGTTCACAATATGATAAAAAAATATGGAGTGACGTTGATTTCGGTTGGTAATGGTACTGCTTCCCGTGAATCTGAACAGGTAATCGTGGAGCTTCTTAAGGAAATTCCGGAGAAGGTTCAATATATTATTGTAAATGAGGCTGGTGCATCTGTATATTCGGCAAGCAAGCTTGCAACAGAAGAATTTCCGAATTTTGATGTGGGACAGAGAAGTGCGGCATCCATTGCAAGAAGACTGCAAGATCCATTAGCAGAGCTTGTAAAAATTGATCCCAAGTCGATTGGCGTGGGACAATACCAGCACGATATGAACCAGAAGAAGTTGGGAGATGCGTTGACTGGAGTGGTTGAGGATTGTGTGAATAAAGTAGGTGTGGATTTAAACACGGCATCTGCATCACTGCTTGAATATGTATCAGGTGTCACAAAGGTAATTGCAAAGAATATTGTTGCATATAGAGAAGAAAACGGTCGCTTTACAGACCGTAGACAGCTTTTAAAGGTTGCAAAATTAGGACCAAAGGCTTTTGAACAGTGTGCAGGATTTATGAGAATCCAGAGTGGAAAAAATCCACTAGATGCAACTAGTGTGCATCCGGAAAGCTATGAAGCTGCGACTAAATTACTTACAAAACTGGGATATTCATTAGAAGATATTACAAGCCAGGGTATGATTGGTCTTTCTATGCTTGCCAGAAACCGGAAGCAATTAGCATCTGAATTAGGGATTGGTGAAGTTACGCTTGATGATATGATTAAGGAGTTGGAAAAACCGGCAAGAGATCCTCGTGACGAGATGCCAAAACCAATTCTTAGGACGGATGTACTGGATATGGAAGATTTGACAGAGGGCATGGTGTTAAAAGGCACTGTGCGTAATGTGATTGATTTTGGAGCGTTTGTGGATATTGGTGTTCATCAGGATGGTCTGGTACATATTTCACAGATTACCAATAAGAAATTTATCAAGCATCCGTTAGAGGTAGTAAGTGTTGGTGATATTGTAGAAGTTAAGGTGCTAAGTGTCGATTTGGGACGAAAACGGATACAGTTGTCTATGATTCTTTAAAGATATTTGTTATTTTATATGGAGTGTGTGATGGAAGAGAAAAAGGTATCATTTTCAGTGCAGATGACGGTAAAGGAATTGTATCGTTTTATTATGTACCATGCATATCATAAGTTTTCGGGTGTGCTTGGGATTGTATTGTCCATTGCAGCCTGTATTGTACTGGCTGTATCTTTTGGACAACTGGGGGAACAGACAAAAGCGGTTTTGATTTTAGTTGCGGTTTGGTTTGTTATAATAGATCCTGTTATTTTGTATTTTCGGGCAAGGGGACAGGTAAAGCGGAACAAGGCATACCAGCAGCCCCTGAATTATGCTGCAGATGTAATGGGAATTACGATTTCGCAGGGTGAACAGCAGCAGACAGTGGAATGGAAACAGTTTGTTAAAATTGTAGAGACAAAACAGCAGTTCCTTGTATATAGCAATCCGATGTATGCATTTATTTTCCCAAAATCAGGATTAGAGGACGGATGTGCTGACGAATTGAGGAAACTGATATTAGAAAGTACAAAGAATACCCGGGTCCAGCTTAAGGGATTGTTAAAAAATGGCAGTTATAAATGATATATTTGTTATAAGAAAAAACGGAGATTAGGATATGGTGTATGAGAGTTTTAGACCTGAGGATACCTTTGGGATTGCGTGTAAAATGGGAAGGGAAGCCCAAAAGGGACAGGTAGTATGCTTAAATGGTGATTTAGGCGTGGGAAAGACTTTGTTTTCACAGGGTTTTGCAAAGGGATTAGGAATTGCAGAAAGTGTAAGCAGTCCAACCTTTACCATTGTCCAGCAATATGACGAGGGAAGACTCCCATTATATCATTTTGATGTATATCGAATTGAGGATTCAGAAGAAATGGAAGAAATTGGTTTCGTTGATATGGTGTATGGTGAGGGTGTATGTTTAATTGAATGGGCAGAGTATATAGCTGACATTTTACCGGAACATTTTTTGCAGGTTACGATAGAGAAGGATTTCGAGAAGGGGTTTGACTACAGGCGGATTCTTGTCGAGTGTATTTGACGGATGGAAAGGATACTAGAATGAAGGTTTTAGCGTTAGACAGTTCAGGACTTGTTGCTTCAGTAGCAGTGGTTGAAGATGATAATTTAGTTGCAGAATATACCGTAAATTACAAGAAGACACATTCCCAGACGTTGCTTCCGATGTTGGATGAAATTGTGAAAATGACAGAGACCAGGTTAGAAGATGTAGATGCGATTGCGGTGGCAGCAGGTCCGGGTTCTTTTACAGGACTGAGAATTGGTTCTGCCACAGCGAAGGGGCTGGGACTGGCACTTGGTAAACCAGTTATAGGTATTCCTACAGTAGAAGGTCTGGCAATGAATTTGTATGGTACAAAAGCATTGATTTGTCCGTTGATGGATGCACGGAGAAATCAGGTTTATACGGGAATTTACCGTTTTTTGGATGGACGGTTAGAGATTGTGAAAGAACAGGTTGCTATTGGGATTGAGGAAATCATAGAGGCATTAAACCTCATTGGAAAAGAAGTGTTTTTTTTGGGTGATGGTGTTCCTGTATACAAACAGATTGTAAAGGAGAAACTTCATGTACCATATTCCTTTGCGCCGGCGCATGTGAATAAACAGCGGGCCGCTGCGATTGCAGTCCGTGCATTGGATTATTGGAATGCCGGAGTCAGGGGAGAAACTGCCGCAGAATTTGAACCGGTATATTTGCGTTTGTCGCAGGCAGAAAGAGAGCGGAGGGAAAAGGAGAGTGCCGTAATCAGGGAGAGTGATCGGTGAATACGGTATAAAAGGAGAATATTCTTGAATAAAATATGTAGAAGTGGTGCAAAAAATGAAGAATAACCATAAGACTTACGAGGTGGAACTTTTGCCACTTACATCAAAGCTTTGCGAACCGGTTTACCGTATTGCGGCAAAAAGTCTGCCGGAGCACTGGTCGCTGCAAAGTGTGAAGGATGTATTATTATATGATAATAATATTTTTTATGTTGCAATACAGAAAGGAACGAACGTAGTGACAGGTTTTGCCGGAATTATGATGATTGCCGATGAGGCGGAGCTGTTAAATATTGCGGTTTTGCCGGAGTACAGGGAAAGCGGAATTGGTCAGATGCTGATTGACCGGATGCTTGTGGAGGCAAAAAAACACGGGGCAGGCAGAATCTTGTTGGAGGTTCGCAAAAGTAATAATCCTGCAAGGCATTTGTACGAAAAAAATGGATTTACGTCATTTGCAGAGAGAAAAGGATACTATAATAATCCAAAGGAAGATGCGGTTATTATGGAAAAAAGGTTATAGATGATGTTTTGACAAAAGGATATCGTGGATGATGTAACAACCTATATATTACCACTGGATTTTATAATGGGATTAAGCTAACATAGTGTTATATATTTCATAGAAATAACGGAGGTAATTATGGAAAAAACCAGATGTAATTGTTGCGGTAAGGTACTGAAGATTGAAAAGAATACAGTATGTGAGGATTTTGTTCGTATCAAAAAATCATGGGGATATTTTTCAAAGAAGGATGGGATTACTCAGGAATTTGTTTTGTGTGAGCAGTGTATAGAAAAGCTGGTTGCTGGGTTTAAGGTGCCAATTGAGGAATATGAGACGAAAGAGATGATATAATGTCACCAACCGGAGCAAACCATCATCGTACCCTGTTTACAATATTGTCCGTATTGTACAATCAAGCTTTAAAATAGGAAGTTTTGCAATCACCTAACAGGATATAAGTATAGAGAGGAAAGAGGGATGAAATGATAGATGTATGTTTGCTCGGAACAGGGGGGATGATGCCCTTGCCACACCGTGCACTGACATCATTGATGCTGCGGTATAACGGTATGAATGTATTAGTGGATTGTGGCGAGGGAACTCAGGTGTCAATTAAACAGCAGGGCTGGAGTGTAAAACCCATTGATGTAATTTGTTTTACGCATTTTCATGCAGATCATATCAGTGGATTGCCAGGTCTGCTTTTGACGTTGGGAAATGCAGAACGGACAGAGCCGATAACGATGATTGGTCCGAAACGTTTAGAAAAGATTGTAAATGCATTAAGAATGATTGCTCCAGAGCTTCCGTTTCCGATTCGTTTTATTGAATTAGAAGAAGAGGAGGAAAGCTTCACATTTAATGGTTTGAAAATTAATGCTTTCCGGGTGAATCATAATATAACCTGTTATGGATATAGCTTTGAATTGGAACGGGCTGGCAAATTCGATACAGAGAGAGCGAAGCTTGCAAATATTCCGATGCAATATTGGAGCCGCCTTCAAAAAGGCGAAAGGATTGAGACAGCAGAAGGTGTATATACAGCAGATATGGTTTTAGGTCCTGCACGTAAGGGAATTAAACTGACATATTGTACGGATTCACGCCCGACTAAAAGAATTGTCGAAAATGCAATGGATTCTGATTTGTTTATATGTGAGGGAATGTATGGTGAAGAGGGAAAAGAGTCAAAAGCGAAAGAGTATAAGCATATGACTTTTTATGAAGCAGCAGAGATGGCAGTGAAAGCAGGAGTGAAGGAAATGTGGCTTACGCACTATTCGCCGTCTCTAATACGTCCGCAGGAATATGAGAAAAAAGTAAGGTCGATTTTTCCTAATACGGTTATTTCAAAAGACCGCCGTACAACAACCTTATTGTTTGAGGAGTAAAGGGAAAAGAAATTGCTGCAAGCAGGTTTGGAAAGAATGTAAAGGAGTGGGCTGAATGAAAAAGGTGAATACAAAAGGATTTGTAATAATTATTCTGATATTGGTGGTTGTGGGATTAGGGTATTATACCCGTTTGCTTAACCAGACAAAACGACAGAGTACAACGACTAAAACAGAGGTACAGCAATTACTGGAATATGACTTTGAAGAAAATTATCCCAAAACAGTTAGGGAAACAGTGAAGTTACATTGTAAATATCTGAAAAATGCCTATGGTTTAAAATTTGAAGAAGAACAGTTTCCGATTGCAAATTCCAATATGAGAAAATTGTATGATGAAGAACTTTTGGCATATAATTCAGAAGAGCAACAGTTTGAAGAATTAAAAAAAGAGATTTCTTTATATAAAGATAAGAAACAGAAGTTTATCGGGTATTCACTGGAGGAAGCCAGTCAGATTCAATACAATACCGAGGATGGAAAAGATTATGCGAAAATCGAAGTAACGCTTAATATCACGGTTGGTACAGCACCTGTTTATGCTGAGCAGGAATATCTGCTTCGCAAAGATGAAAGTGGCAAATGGAAAATATTAGGATGGCAGACCTTGCAGTCAGATTCAGATAAAAATGAAGGGAATGTTGAGTAGTGGGTAAAGATACATATATACTGGCAATCGAGTCATCATGTGATGAAACGGCAGCAGCAGTTATGAAAAATGGGCGGAATGTTTGTTCAAATGTGATTTATTCTCAGATTGAACTGCACAAATTGTACGGTGGTGTTGTGCCAGAGATTGCATCGAGAAAACATATAGAAAAGATAAACCAGGTAATAGAGCAGGCACTTTTAGAGGCTCATATGTCATTGCAGGAAATGGATGCGATTGCGGTGACTTATGGGCCTGGATTAGTCGGAGCACTGTTAGTTGGTGTGGCAGAGGCAAAGGCAATTGCTTATGCTGCCAAAAAGCCATTAGTAGGTGTACATCATATTGAGGGACATATTGCAGCAAATTATATAGAGCATCCTGATTTGGAACCGCCGTTTCTGTGTCTTGTGGTTTCGGGAGGACATACACATTTGATCAAGGTAAATGACTATGACAGCTTTGAAATTATAGGAAAGACGAGAGATGATGCGGCGGGAGAAGCATTTGATAAGGTTGCCCGGGCGATTGGTCTTGGTTATCCAGGCGGGCCGAAGGTTGATAAGCTTGCGAGGGAAGGAAACAGGGAAGCGATTGTATTTCCAAGGGCAAAGGTAGAGGGAAATCCATATGATTTTAGTTTTAGTGGGTTAAAGTCGGCAGTTCTCAATTATTTGAATCAGTGTGAAATGAAACAAATTGAAGTGAATCGAGCAGATGTAGCGGCTTCTTTTCAGTATGCGGTGATTGATGTGTTAGCAAACCATGCAATTACAGCAGCAAAAGAATTGGGAATCAAAAAACTTGCGGTTGCCGGTGGCGTTGCATCGAATTCTTCATTGAGAGAAAGCTTAAGGCTGGCTTGTGAAAAAGATAATCTGCAATTTTACTATCCATCCCCGGTTTATTGTACAGATAATGCAGCAATGATTGGTGTAGCAGGATATTATGCATATCAAAAAGGTGTACGTCATGGTCTTGATTTGAATGCAATACCGAATCTTAAGATCGGGCAACATATGTAGGAGGGACTATGGAACATGTTACAGGAATTGTTTTAGCAGCAGGAAAAGGCAGCAGAATGCATTTGGAAACGCCGAAACAATTTTTAATGGTAGATGAAAAACCATTGCTCTATTATTCATTGAAGGTGTTTGAGGAAAGCACTGTGGATGATATCGTATTGGTGACAAATGAAGAATATGTGGAATTTTGTCAGAGGGATATTATAGAAAAATATCATATCAAAAAAGTTAAAAAAATTGTGACAGGAGGATCAGAGCGTTACTGGTCTGTGTGGAATGGTTTGGTGGAGTGCAGGGGAACAGATTATGTTCTGATTCATGATGCGGCACGTCCGTGTCTGACAGCAAAGATGATTTATGATTCTATTTTGAAAGTAAGGGAATGCGGGGCATGTACGATGGGTGTTCCTGTAAAAGATACAATCAAAGTAGTGAATGAAAAGAATGAAGGGATTGATACACCGCCTAGAGAATCCTTGTGGCAGATTCAGACTCCCCAAAGTTTTCTATATGATGATCTTGTTGCAGCATATGAGAAAATGAAGTATTCCGGAGACAGGGATATTACAGATGATACGATGATAATAGAACGCTATCTAGGAAAAAAAACAAGCGTGGTAAAGGGGAATTATTGTAACATAAAAGTGACGACACCAGAGGATTTATTGGTGGTAGAAATTTTTTTGAAAAAAATGAAAAAAGCTGTTGACACAGATGAAAGTTGGTGATAATATAGTCAATGTCGCTGACGAAAAGAATTGCGTCAGAAGCACGGAGAGGTATCGAAGTGGTCATAACGAGGCGGTCTTGAAAACCGTTTGTCCGCAAGGGCGCGTGGGTTCGAATCCCACCCTCTCCGCTGTTCTTAAGTTAATATTTAGGAACATAACTTGCGGCTTGGAGAAGTACCCAAGCGGCTGAAGGGGCTCCCCTGGAAAGGGAGTAGGTCGTTAATAGCGGCGCGAGGGTTCAAATCCCTCCTTCTCCGTTTAAGTAGACGAGCGCAAGGAAGTAAATTGAAAACAGAATGATGACAAAACAACAGACCAACCCTGAAAATTCTCAAGAGAATTTTTCAAAGAACGTGGAAGGCAGGGAACTGCCGGAAACGACCTAACAGTAAAACGGGATTGATTGGCCAGCAATGGAGAGTCATGAACGGGACAGACTTTTAAGATGAGAGTTTGATCCTGGCTCAGGATGAACGCTGGCGGCGTGCTTAACACATGCAAGTCGAACGAAGCACTTATGACAGAAGCTTTCGGGTGGAAGATGTAAGTGACTGAGTGGCGGACGGGTGAGTAACGCGTGGGTAACCTGCCTCACACAGGGGGATAACAGTTAGAAATGACTGCTAATACCGCATAAGCGCACAGTACCGCATGGTACGGTGTGAAAAACTCCGGTGGTGTGAGATGGACCCGCGTCTGATTAGCTAGTTGGTGAGGTAACGGCCCACCAAGGCGACGATCAGTAGCCGGCCTGAGAGGGTGAACGGCCACATTGGAACTGAGACACGGTCCAAACTCCTACGGGAGGCAGCAGTGGGGAATATTGCACAATGGGGGAAACCCTGATGCAGCGACGCCGCGTGAGTGAAGAAGTATTTCGGTATGTAAAGCTCTATCAGCAGGGAAGAAAATGACGGTACCTGACTAAGAAGCCCCGGCTAACTACGTGCCAGCAGCCGCGGTAATACGTAGGGGGCAAGCGTTATCCGGATTTACTGGGTGTAAAGGGAGCGTAGACGGCAGGGCAAGTCCGGAGTGAAAGCCCGCAGCTCAACTGCGGGACTGCTCTGGAAACTGTCAAGCTAGAGTGCAGGAGAGGTAAGCGGAATTCCTAGTGTAGCGGTGAAATGCGTAGATATTAGGAGGAACACCAGTGGCGAAGGCGGCTTACTGGACGGTAACTGACACTGAGGCACGAAAGCGTGGGGAGCAAACAGGATTAGATACCCTGGTAGTCCACGCCGTAAACGATGAATACTAGGTGTCGGGGGGCATTGGCCTTCGGTGCCGCAGCAAACGCAGTAAGTATTCCACCTGGGGAGTACGTTCGCAAGAATGAAACTCAAAGGAATTGACGGGGACCCGCACAAGCGGTGGAGCATGTGGTTTAATTCGAAGCAACGCGAAGAACCTTACCAGGTCTTGACATCCCCCTGACCGCAGAGTAATGTCTGCTTTCTTTCGAGACAGGGGAGACAGGTGGTGCATGGTTGTCGTCAGCTCGTGTCGTGAGATGTTGGGT
>CAMWYJ010000052.1 GCA_947178445.1 uncultured Clostridium sp. | reverse complement strand
ATTCTGTTTTCAATTTGCTCCTGCTGCCACACTGCCTGTTATCAGCGCCGCAACATTGATTATATTAGCATAGGGGGGTATCAATGTCAACACCTTTTTTTAATTTTTTTGACATAAGCTAAAATAAATATTCTTAAAGAACATTCTCCTCCAAATCGTACAAAATTTCATTAATCTGCAATACTGTAAATTGATGTAAATAACAATCCAGGGACAAATGGCAGATTTCTTCTTCATTTTCTTTCAGATAATACTCAATACGACGGTGTAGCGGTGGCTACAGCTAGAAAATCTAACACAGCAGATAAAAATTCAGACAAGCTTAACCGCAAGAAACTTAGTTATGATGTACTAGCATTAAACTTCACCATACATAAGATAACACTTCCGAAATATCCTGCACCCCGATTAGTTTCATTCCTTTTATGGTTTTTAATCCCTCACAATTGATTTTCGGCAAAATGCAAGTGGTAAATCCCATTTTTGCTGCTTCCTTCACACGTTGTTCCGCCATAGACACTCCCCGCACCTCACCTGAAAGACCAACCTCACCAAAGATCATCGTATAGGCATCCACTGGTTCATTTTTAAAACTGGACACCAATGCCATAATAATTCCAAGATCGATTGCCGGTTCATTTAAACGCATACCACCTGCTAAATTAACATAGGCATCATTGCCAGCCATCATCATTCCTGCCCGTTTTTCCAACACAGCCATTAGAAGGTTCACACGATTATAATCAATTCCCACAGAGGTTCTTCTCGGCAGATTAAAATTACTCTGACACACCAATGCCTGAATTTCAATCAGAATCGGTCTGGTTCCCTCCATGGAACAAACGACCACAGAACCTGCTGCTTCAACAGGTCTGCCGCTTAGCATAACCTGTGACGGATTCTGCACTTCATACAAACCGGTATCTTTCATCTCAAACACACCAATTTCGTTCGTAGAACCAAAACGGTTCTTTACTCCCCGAAGTATCCGGAACAGTGCATTTTTCTCACCTTCAAAGTAAAGCACCGTATCTACCATATGTTCTAAGGTCCTTGGACCTGCTACATTTCCTTCCTTTGTCACATGCCCAACAATAAAAATAGCAACCCCCATCTGTTTTGCAATCCGCATAAGCCGCCCTGTCACTTCCCTGACCTGAGAGACACTTCCGGCTCCACTTCCCATATCCTCTATGTACATGGTCTGGATAGAATCAATGACCACAACCTCTGGCATTACCTTGGTTATTGCACCCTCAATAGCATCTAAATTTGTCTCTGACAATAACAGCATATCCTTCGTGAAACCACCGAGACGGTCTGCCCTTAATTTAATCTGCTGTAATGACTCTTCGCCAGAAGCATATAACACCTTATGGTCTGTCTCTGAAAGGTTTCTGCATACCTGTAATAATATCGTAGATTTTCCAATTCCCGGATCACCGCCAACTAAGGTAAGAGAACCCTTTACAATACCACCCCCCAATACCCTGTCTAGTTCCTTCATTCCTGTGCCAATCCGTGTGTCCTCTGTAGTTGTTACATTTAAAATGCTAGTAGGCGCTGCTGCTTCTGTCCTGCCAGAATGCTTACCAGCGCCTACTACTAATTTTTCTTCTACAAAAGTATTCCAGTTTCTGCAACCCGGGCACTGCCCCTGCCACTTTACTGATTCATATCCACACTCCTGGCAAAAATACATCTGTTTTGCTTTTGCCATATTTGTGTTCCTTTCTCTTTCTTCTTCAAATGAATCGGAAATCAATCCGAAAAAAATATAAAACCTTAATCAATTATAATTTCTCAATCTTAATCTTTGAAGCTTTTCCCGGATTAAGTTCCACGCTTAAATTAAGCTTGCCGCCAAGGTTCGTTTTGACAGAGCCTGCACTATGTCCATCAATTACTGTAACATATTCCTGTCCGGCTTCTAACTCCAAAGTAATCTGGGAATCCTCCATTCCTTCCACTTCAAACTCTACAAGATTCTCTGCAGCCTGAAAACCATGCACTGCAGTTCCCGGAACAGATTCATAGACAAAGGAACCGTTCTTCTCTAATTTCGTAATCTCATGATAAGTCTTAATCTTGTACTTATCTCCCTTAAAATCAAACCCGTCTAATTTTGTCTTTTCCTCTAGCTCATAATTTCCAAAACTCAATGCCCCGTTTTCTTCCTTTATCAATTCAGTAACTACTGCCATCTGATTGTCCTCCTGTAATTCACTTTTCCTGCCTTCATACAAGGAAAGCACATCTTCCGTCTTTATATAATATAGTATACAATATGTAGTAGAATTTTTCCACTATATTTTTATATATTTTTTGTAAAAAAAATGCTGCTACGGCAAAAACCTTTTCATTGGTTATCCATAGCAGCTTATTTCTATTTTTCAATCACTTTAAATTTTATGCCTGTTTTTACAACAGAAAGACGTACAGTGTTACCAGATTTGATATTACCTGCCAATATCTCTTCTGCCATTTTATCTTCAATCGCATTTTGAATCACACGGCGAAGAGGCCTTGCACCATACTTTTTATCATAGCCTTTTTCAAAAACATAATTCTTTACAGCCTCTCCATATTTTATGGTAATATCCATCTGTTTTGCTACCCGCTGTCCAAAACTACGAAGCAACAGATCTGCAATCTCTTTTACCTCATCTTTCGTAAGTGTATGGAACACAATCGTCTCATCAATACGGTTCAAAAACTCTGGTTTAAAAAGGTGTTTCACCTCCTCCATAACACCGTTTTTCATATACTCATAATCTTTCTTCTCTGATTCATCACTTGAAAATCCAAGTTTTTTTGGTTCCATAATCCGTGAAGCACCTGCGTTACTGGTCATAATGATAATGGTGTTCTTAAAATCAACTCTCCGCCCCTGGGCATCCGTCACATGGCCATCATCTAAAATTTGCAACAGCACATTGAAAATATCCACATGTGCTTTCTCAATTTCATCAAACAGGATTACAGAATACGGATTCCGCCGTACCTTTTCACTTAACTGTCCACCTTCCTCAAAACCCACATATCCCGGCGGCGAACCAATCATTTTTGACACACTGTGTTTTTCCATGTACTCTGACATATCTACACGAATCAGAGACTTTTCATCTCCAAACACCGCTTCCGCAAGAGCTTTGGAAAGCTCCGTCTTACCTACGCCAGTCGGTCCTAAGAACAAAAAGGATCCGATTGGGCGCTTTGGATCCTTTAGACCCACCCTGCCACGTTTAATCGCTTTTGCAACTGCATCCACAGCCTCGTTTTGTCCGATCACACGCTTGTGCAGAATATCCTCTAAATGAAGCAGGCGCTTGGACTCTTCTTCCTGAAGACGGCTGACCGGAATCTTCGTCCAGTCAGATACCACTGCTGCAACATCTTCTTCATCTAAAACGAGACTGTGCAGCTTTTGGCTGCTCTCATGGCGTTTTCTTAACTTTTCAAGCTTCTCTTCTAATACCTTGATTGCAAGCTTTGTCTCATGGGCAAATTCCAAATCATTTTCCATAAATGCCTGGTCTAATTCCGTATTTAAGGCCGCCATTTCTTTCTCAATTTCTTTCATCTGCGGTGTAAGTCCTGATGCATTTAATTTCTTCTTTGCAGCAGCCTCATCCATCAAATCAATCGCCTTATCCGGAAGGAAACGGTCATTTAAATAACGCACTGCTAATTTCACGCAGGCATCTATTGCTTGGTCGCTAATAGTAAGACCATGATGATATTCATAACAGGACTTTAACCCTTTTAAAATGTCAATTGCTTCATCCTCTGTTGGTTCATGCACAGTCACCGGCTGGAATCTACGTTCTAACGCTGCATCTTTCTCGATATACTTGCGGTACTCTGCTGTAGTGGTTGCACCAATCATCTGAATCTCTCCACGAGACAATGCCGGTTTCAAAATATTAGACGCATCAATTGCTCCCTCCGCTCCACCGGCACCAATAATGGTATGCAGCTCGTCAACAAATAAAATGACATTTCCAACCTGCGTCACCTCTCCAATCAGCTTTTTAATACGCTCCTCAAACTCTCCACGGTATTTTGAACCTGCTACCATCCCGGATAAATCCAGAGACAGCAGACGTTTTCCCCTAACGGTTTCCGGGACATCATCCGCCACGATCAACTGTGCCAACCCTTCTACAATCGCAGTCTTACCGACACCTGGTTCCCCTACAAGGCATGGATTATTCTTCATTCTGCGGCTCAAAATCTGAACGACACGCTGCATCTCTTCATTTCTGCCTACAACGGGATCCAGTCTTCCTTCTTTTGCAAGCTTCGTGAAATCCCTGGAATACTGATCTAAGGTCGGCGTTGCCGACTTTCCTTTCTTTTCCTTTGATTTTAAGCTGTTAAGTTCGTTTTTTGCCACTCCCGGCTCTAATCCCATTGCTACCAATATATCAGAATATAACTTTGTTACTGAAATATTCATAGCTGTGAGCAGGCGAAATGCCACGCTATCCGGATGCTTAATAATTGCAATAAGCAAATGCTCTGTTCCAACCTGCTGTGCCTTCAGTTTCAGTGCTTCTTTGTCTGCCAGTTCTAAAATATCCTGACAGCGTTTTGAAAATTCCGCTTTATTCGCCAATGCAACATTTGTATGTTCCATCATAAGCTGGCTCGTAAGATTCTCCAGTCTCTCCTCTTCCACTCCATTTTGCACAAGCACAGCATAAGCCATACCACTTTTTTCCTTTATCAGTCCAAGAAGCAAATGCTCACTTCCCACATATTCCTGTGTCATCTGTAATGCAATCCTCTTTGCATATCGTAGAACGTTATTCGCACTTTTCGTATAATCCATTGCATTCTCCAATCTTTTTTAATATGTTCAAGATAAAGGGACTGTAACACGCATCACAGCCCCCTCCTTTGTATCTTTTACTGCTCATCAATCGCTTTTCCGATATCATTTCGCATATACTTATTATCAAAATCAATCCACTTGGTGGCTTCATAAGCATTCTTTCTTGCCTCTACCAAATCAGCTCCTTTTGCTGTCACACCGAGTACACGTCCTCCATTTGTCAACACCTTGCCATCTGCAAACTTTGTCCCGGCATGAAATACAAAATAGTTATCCTTATCCTTGAAGGCATCTAACCCCTTAATCTCAAACCCTTTCTCATATGAAACCGGATATCCATCAGAGGCAAGCACAACACAAACTGCTGCATTATCTTCAAACTCCAAATCAATCTCATCCAGTCTGCCTTCTACACAGGCTTCCATAACATCAATAATATCATTTTTCATACGAGGCAATACCACCTGCGCCTCAGGATCGCCAAAACGAGCATTAAATTCCAGTACCTTCGTTCCGCTTTCCGTAATCATAAGACCGGTAAACAAAACACCTACAAAGTCTCTGCCCTCTGCCTTCATCGCAGCCATAGTCTTTTCATAGATTTCTTTCTGACAAAATGCTGCAATCTCCTCTGTATAAAACGGGCTTGGTGAAAAGGTTCCCATTCCTCCTGTGTTGAGACCCTGGTCTCCATCCTTCGCACGTTTATGATCCTGTGCAGAAGTCATTGTCTTAATCGTGGTACCATCGCAAAATGCCAATACGGATACCTCACGTCCAGTCATAAACTCCTCAATTACCATTTTATTACCAGCATCACCAAAATGTTTATCGAGCATGATCTCCTTTACACCGGCTTTTGCCTCCTCTAAGTTCTCACAGATCAACACACCTTTTCCAAGCGCCAAGCCATCTGCCTTTAATACAATCGGAAAATCTGCTGTCTCAAGATATGCTAACGCAGCCTCTGCATTATCAAAATTCTCATAGGTTGCTGTTGGAATACCATACTTCTTCATCAAATCCTTTGAAAAAGCCTTTGAGCCTTCGATAATTGCCGCATTCTTACGCGGTCCAAACACCTTCATTCCCTCCGCTTCAAATGCATCCACTGCACCGGCAACCAATGGATCATCCGGTCCAACAATCGTAAAGTCAATTTCTTTTTCCTTTGCAAACGCAACCAATTTATCAAAGTCCATGACAGAGATATCCACGCATTCTGCTAACTTTCCGATACCAGCATTACCTGGTGCTGCATAAATCTTTGAAACTCTCTTACTCTTTGCCACAGCAGCAGCAATCGCATGCTCTCTTCCACCACTTCCAATAATTAAAACCTTCATGTTCATCCTCCTAAAGTCTATTGTCTGCTGAATATTCCAACATAATACCTACAATTATTATCATTTTCTGATTACGGTTTTTCCATCCACAACTGCCACTTTGTCATTTGCAATCAAATCAATTGCCTGCGGAAGCAAAATCCACTCTGCCTGTTCCATAACACGCTGTTGTAATTCTTTTGGTGTATCTCCATCCTTCACAGCAACCGCCTTCTGTAACAGGATCGGACCTGTATCGGTGCCTTTATCTACAAAATGAACCGTTGCACCCACTACTTTAACACCCCTAGCCAAAGCAGCCTCATGCACTTTAAGTCCATAAAAACCTGTTCCACAAAATGCCGGAATTAAAGACGGATGAATATTTATAATCCTGTTCTCATATTTTTCAATCATCTCTGGAGGAATTACAACCAGATACCCGGCAAGCACAATTAAATCCACCTGAAGTGAATCCACCGTTTCCACCAATGCCCTGTGAAATTCGCTCCTTTGATCATAATCCTTCGGCGAAACCACAATATCTCTGATTCCTGCCTTCTTCGCACGTTCTAATGCATAAACATCCTTGTTATTGCTGATTACTGCCACAATCTCTGTATTTGTAATTCTTTCAGACTCTACCGCATCGATAATCGCCTGCAAATTTGTTCCACCACCGGAAACCATTACTGCAACCCTTAACATTTTTCTCTCCTATTTTCCATAAACTCAACTATAAGCCACAATGATTGTTTTTATCGACTAAGCTTTACTGAATTGTTATGCCCTTCTCGCCAGCTTCAACCCCACCAACAACATATGCTGTCTCACCAGCATTCTTTAATGCCTCCAATGTCTTATCTGCATCTTGGGCATCCACAGCCAACACCATACCAATTCCCATATTATAGGTATTGTACATCATCTGTTCCTCAATATTACCAGTCTTTGCTAAAAGCCGGAAAATAGCCGGAACCTCATAAGAATCCTTCTTTACAACTGCTTTCACACCCTCCGGAAGCATTCTTGGAATATTTTCATAAAACCCTCCACCTGTAATATGGGAACAGCCCTTAATGGTAACACCTGCCTCCTTCACACTGCGAAGTGCTTTTACATAAATTCTAGTCGGTGCAAGTAAGGCCTCTCCAAGCGTCTTTCCCAGCTCATCATAATAAGTCTCCAATGATTCTTTCGTTATATCAAACACCTTTCGCACCAGGGAGAAACCATTGCTATGTACACCACTAGATGCAATGCCTATTAATACGTCTCCCTGCTTGATTTTCTCACCGGTAATCAAATCCTTCTTATCCACAACACCAACTGCAAAACCTGCTAAATCATACTCATCCTCCTGCATCAAGCCTGGATGCTCTGCTGTTTCTCCACCAATCAAGGCGGCGTCCGACTGCATACAGCCCTCTGCTACACCGCTTACAATGGTGGCAATTTTTTCAGGATAGTTCTTACCACATGCAATATAGTCAAGGAAAAACAATGGTTCACCACCTGCACATGCAATATCATTTACGCACATTGCCACTGCATCGATCCCTATAGTGTCGTGTTTATCCAGAACCATAGCAAGCTTAACCTTTGTGCCACATCCATCTGTACCAGATAACAGCACCGGCTCTTCCATTTCCTTAATCTTTTTAAGAGAAAAAGCACCGGAAAATCCACCTAAACCGCCAAGTACTTCTTCCCGCATTGTTTTTTTCACGTATTCCTTCATTAGTTCGACTGACTTATATCCAGCTTCAATGTCCACTCCGGCATTTTTGTAATCCATTGTCCTTCTCCTCCTGAAAATGTATTCCATCCGCTTTTCCAATTCCCTTAATTTTCCAAACGCACATATAGTGCCATTATAATCAACTTAAAGATTTTTGTAAAGAGTCAGCAATCAAAAAAAGTCCTGGCTGACCGCCAAGACTTTTATAATGAAGCATTAATATTTATATACTTTCACGCTTTTTTTGCCAAATGCCAAAGCCTTCTCATGTGTAGCAAAGAAAATATCAATGTGATTACCCTTTACACCACTTCCACAATCCTCAACCGTATACACAATACCATCAATTACAACCTGTGTACCGTATGGCAAGATACTTGTATCTGCTGCAATGGTTCTTCCCTCTGTTGGAGTTGTTCCACTTGCTGTTTTATTGCTCCCACCGCTGCATTTTTTGCATCCGCAATATGCTGTAATTGTGAAGGTTCCAATGCAATCTCCAGATGCAGTTGCTGTAATCGGTGTTGTTGTTGCCCCTTGATAATCATCATTATCAGTTGCTGCCGTCTGTCCACCATTATTCGAGGTGTTAGGTGACTGATTTGCCTCAGCCATTGCCTGTCTTGCCGCTTCCTCTTCTGCAGCACGTTTTTCAGCTTCTTTCTCCTCTGCAATACGTTTCAACTCATCTGCTGATACCGCAAGCTCGTATAACTCATCTACCTCTACCAAATCAGCGGAAACATATCCTGTTTGACCATCTTCTAACACAACTGTAATCCAACTGATTTCTTCTGTCTTGGATGTCTTTTTTTCTTTCTTCTCTTTATCAGATGTTTTTGCAATAGAAGAAGTCTTTTTTTTCTGAACTTCATCTTCCGCATTCTCCACATCCTCCGGTAACTCCGCAACAGTAATCGTATCATCCTTATTTAAAACCTGTAAAATATCTGCTTCCGTAGATGCTTCTTTCCTGATATTAACACCATCTTCTAATACATTTCCTTGAAGGGTAACATAATTTTCCGAGAACTTTTCTGCAGCTTCACCAGTCAGGATATACTCTGTCAATACATATCCTTCCACATCACCTGACTTGATTTTAGTCCACTCACCTTCTGTACCAACCACCTTTGCAATGGCACCAGGATTCATAGAACCAACAAATTCCGATTCAGCATCCGGCTGCTGTCTGATATTCAATGTCTCTTCCACATTTGCAATACAACGGTCACTGAACTTGCTCTGCTCATCTTTCTCTTTCTGCGCCTTCGCAGCTTCCTTTTCCTTATCATCAGAAACAGTCTGCTCGGTCTTTTCCATATTGTCATTCACCGCTACATCTACAATCTTTGCCGCAGTCACAGCTTCCGTGCTAATCTCTTCCAATCCAGGAGATGTCACTTCTACACTCTCTGTTCTTGTAACGTTTTTCTCTTCCTCACTGTTTCCAAACAGCGCATCCTTTACGCTTACCTCAGCACTTGCAGTTACTGTCTTATCTTTATCCGTATACCCGGCAAAAGCTGCTCCAATCACTAATGCCATAACCAATACCAAGCCTGCAGCAATCTGCATATTCCGAACAAAATATCTTCCATTAAGAATATGTTTTTTCATATAGAGTTTATATTGTTCTTTCATTACAGCTTTTCTGCTATGTCTCATGATCTAACCTCCATGTGACGAAGCGGTTCTCCATCCGCTTGCTCTTACCATAAAGCTACATTCAGCCAGTATACCCAGCTTCAAATGTTACAAACTTGTTACAAGTTGTAATATAGCATTTAACAAACTAATTGTCAAGCCTTTATATTTTGTCGATTTTAAAATTTTTTTTTATATTCAAATAGAATTTCATCCTGTTTTATGCTAAAATAATATATATTTCCTCAAAATATGGTTACAAAAACGTAACAACTAATATATATTGTGCTTCAACATAGCGGAGGACTCACGATTATGGCTCTCATGAGAATTGATAAATTTTTGGCAGATGCCGGTATTGGAACACGCTCGGAAATCAAAAGTTACATAAAAAAGGGAGCTGTTCAGGTCAATGGCATACTGATTCAAAAGCCAGACATGAAAATTGAAACTGCAAAAGACTCTGTTACATTTCAAAGCGAAAGAATCTATATGGATGATTTTGAATATTATCTGCTAAATAAGCCTGCCGGATATGTCAGTGCCACAGCGGATAACACTGCACCTACCGTCCTGTCCCTCATCGAGAGCCGTCGCAAAGACTTATTCCCTGTAGGCAGACTGGATAAGGATACGGAAGGACTGTTATTAATTACAAATGATGGTGCTCTGTCACACAGGCTCCTGTCACCAAGGCATCACGTGGATAAGACCTACTATGCCATTGTAGAAGGAAATGTCAACGAACGAGACATTCACCTGTTTTCTCAAGGACTTGTGATTGGGGATGAGGATTTTGTCAAAGCCCTCCCTGCCAGGCTTTCTATCGTTGCCGACTATAATATAGAAGAAAATCTCTCTTATATTAATATAACAATTCAGGAGGGAAAATTTCATCAGATAAAAAGAATGTTTCAGGCCGTTGGAAAAAAAGTAATCTATTTAAAACGAATCTCCTTTGGAGGACTCACCCTTCCAGAAAACCTTCCCCTTGGCAAATACCGTAGACTGACAGAAGCAGAATTAGAACTTTTAAAAAAATAAATTGCCATGCAAATGGGTATGGCTTGTCTGTTATCCATGTCGTGTACTTTAGCAATTTAAAGTGTTGACATATTTTATTCAAACGATTAAAATGTATAATTATGTAGAGCATTTTCTTGAAAAGCCTATATTTTCTTTAATGCGGCATATTCAACTGTCAGGACAAAGCAGGCATTTAAAGTATTTGTCTGGCTCTGACAATTGCCCTGTATCAAATTTTACAAATAACGGAGTGTGTATATGAAAGAACAAGCTAATTTTTGTATCGGTTTTATCGGTCTTGGGTTAATTGGCGGTTCCATTGCCAAATCTATCCGCAGAGTATTCCCCAAGATAGAGATTCTTGGATTTGACGTTGATCAAACCGCCCTATCACTTGCCACCAAAGACGGCACCCTTTCAAAAACTGTAACTGCAATTGAAAAAATGGGGGATTGTGATTACATTTTCTTGTGTGCTCCTGTCCATTATAATATTGCATATCTTCCCATTCTAAAAAACGTGATGAAAGATTCCTGCATTCTGACCGATGTAGGAAGTGTAAAAAGCGATATTTATAAAGCCATTCATGACAATCATTTAGAAGCCTATTTTATCGGTGGGCATCCAATGGTCGGTTCCGAACAAAGCGGCTATGAAGCTGCCAGTGACCGATTAATTGAAAACGCTTACTATTTTGTCACCCCATCCTCCACCGTTTCCGAGAATAAGGTTTCGGAATATCGCACGTTTTTAGAAGATTTAGGTGCCATTCCAATCGTTTACAGTCCAGAGCGCCATGACGAAATCACTGCTTATATCAGCCACATTCCGCATGTTATTGCATCGGCACTTGTCAATCTTGTTGCATCAAAAGAAGATGAAAATGGAATGCTCAAGCAGCTTGCCGCAGGTGGATTTAAGGATATTACACGAATTGCCTCCTCTAATCCGGTTGTCTGGGAACACATACTGCTCAGCAATCCGGACAACGTCGCAACAGGTCTTAAAAGCTTTATCCGCGAATTAACGGAAATGACAGAATACATCGAACAGGAAAAGGCACGTGACATTTATGCATTTTTTGATCACGCAAAAAATTATCGGAATTCCATACCGGAACATGCGACCGGTGTCATTCGCATGAATTATGAGGTGTATGTGGATGTACCGGATGAACCAGGCGCTTTAGCAAAAGTTGTATCCTATATTGGCGATAAAGCGATTAATCTAAAAAATATTGGTATTACCCATAACAGGGAAGATAATGAAGGTGTGCTACGGCTTTGCTTTTATAATAACGAGGACGCCACCCATGCAGCTCATTTACTTCGCACACTACAATACAACGTTTATGAACGATAGCAGGTAATTGCAAAAACAGAGGTCGCAATTACCTGTATGATGATTAGAAATGAACAAAACTCTGTTTACACAACTAGGTTTTGTGAGTAGTGAGTTTTGCAAATGTTTATGAATGATAAGAATCGGAGGTTATTATGCAAGTATCACATTTTTCAAGATTAAAGGGAGAACTCACCGTACCAGGTGATAAATCGATTTCCCATAGAAGTATCATGTTAGGCTCCCTTGCAAAAGGAACAACCGAAGTAACCGGCTTTTTACAGGGAGCGGATTGCTTATCTTCTATTTCCTGCTTTCAAAAAATGGGCATCGAAATTGAGAATAATCCTGCCCTAAACACAGTGCGGATCAAAGGAAATGGATTGAGGGGCCTTATCGCACCTTCCGCTACATTAGATGTCGGGAACAGCGGAACCACCACAAGGTTGATGTCAGGAATTCTTGCCGCACAGCCATTTGTCTCCACTGTGGATGGAGATGCATCCATCCGTAAACGTCCAATGGGGCGAATCATGATTCCACTTTCACAGATGGGTGCCTCTTTTGAAAGCCTGATGACGGAAAACTGTGCACCGTTCCAGGTACAAGGCGGTAATCTCCATGGAATCCACTATCATTCACCTGTCGCCTCTGCCCAGGTAAAATCTGCAATCCTATTGGCAGGATTATATGCAGATGATGTAACAAGTGTAACGGAACCCTATCTATCCAGAAATCATACAGAGCTGATGTTTGAAGCCTTTGGCGTAGATATCAAAAGGGAAGGGACTACTGCCACAGTAGCTCCGACCACAGAATTGACAGCACAGCACATTGATATCCCTGGCGACATTTCCTCTGCTGCTTATTTTATTGCAGCAGGATTGATTACCCCAAATTCCGAAATCACCATTAAAAATGTAGGAATAAACCCAACCAGAGATGGCATGATTACAATATGCCAAAATATGGGTGCAAATATAACCCTTTCCAACATAAAAAATGATATTGGAGAACCCGTTGCAGATATCACTGTTTCTACAAGCACTCTGCACGGTTGTACCATTGAAGGTGAAATCATTCCAAAGCTCATTGATGAAATCCCTGTTATTGCCGTTATGGCAGCTTTTGCTGAGGGTACGACTATCATCAAAGATGCAGCAGAATTAAAGGTAAAGGAATCCAATCGAATTGATGTCATGGTGGAATATTTATCTGCTATGGGAGCTGATATTGAAGGAACGAATGACGGCATGATTATCCGTGGAGGCAAACCTCTTCACGGTGCCACCATCGATTCTAAGTTAGACCATCGGATTGCGATGAGCTTTACGATTGCCGGTGGCAACGCAGAAGGAGATACTGAAATTCTCGGCGCAGATGTGGTAAATATCTCCTATCCGACCTTCTACAACGACTTACAAGATTTAAGGAAATAAATTTCTGTTTGACGGGGTGTTGAGGTTGCGGATTTCTCTGTTGTTAGATATTGTAAAATCCGGATTCCGTGTGTCTGAGTTTCTTCCAGACACGTTTTCGCTCCGTCGCCTGCGTAGTGGTAATAAGCTCGAGTGAGACCCTTGGAGCTTATAATAAGTGTGACTTTTATGCAATGGAGAGGAGACTCAGTGAGAATGAGCACCTCGTTTTGTGCTCATTCTCATATGGTTTGAGGCTCGTCGGAATGGTCTGCATAACGGAGCACGTTTATAAGGTCCAAAGGTCTCACTCCTTACCACTTCCTTTGGTGAATTTTATCGTCCATTCCCTATCCGCCAGCGTTTGGGGGAGTTGCACAAACAGGAATTTATTACTGTGGAATACTATCCGATATGCAGAGTGCTCCCCAACCTGCTTCCGCAGACGGAACATACTCCTGAAAAGGAAGTCTGCGGGCTCCCTTTATGAGACTGGCACGTACCTTTTCACCAAACATATAGGGATCGTTTTCATTTACAATACCCCACTGCATCAAAAGTGCTGCTGCACCTGTCACAAAAGGTGTTGCAAAAGAAGTTCCCGACCTGCTGGCATAGCCACCTCCAACAGAGGCAGTGTTAATCTCCACACCGGGAGCTGCCAAATCCGGCTTCTGTATCTGTAATCCTGACAGACCATTTTCAATTCCCCTTCCAGAAAAAGGTGCAAACGTATCATTTTTTGAATCATAAGCCGCTACCGATATTACATACCGGGCAGTGGACGGCACGACCAGGGTTCCGGTCTGCACCGGTCTTAAAAATGACACCTCTGACGAAGTGCTTCCCGCCACTGGAAGCCACATCTGATAAAACCCATCTATTACATTTCGGGGTATAAGAATCACTTTCCAAATTCCGGAGGTGACATATGTTTTGTGCGGAATCCATGATATATATATTTCCTGTCTTGGGTTATATGGAGTTGGTTCACTATAGTATACAAAAATATTTTCCCCCGCCATCCTATAATTTTGCACATCAGAATATATACTAAATGGTCCGATTCGCTTTCCGGTTGGACTTTCTATCAAAATACCAAAATCATCCTGATAGGTTTTCCATATCTGTAAATTAAAAGCCTGCAAATAATCAGCAGCATAAATCTCCACATTTTGTGACTGGTTCTTAGAAAGTTTTCCTGAAAAATGCCTTCCCGACAACCCATCATTTCCTGTCCCGGCAGCAATCGTATTGCGGTACAAATTCGATATGTTATCCATGTACTGCTCCAAAATAGAATTTCCGTTATGCGCTCCATAATTATTCCCATAGCTTATATTTATTGCCAGCGGCTTTCCGGCCGAAATAGCAAAACGCACACTAAAATCAATTGCCAGCATTAACTGTGTAGTCCTTGGAAACCCTGTTCTTGTGGCATTTCCCATTTTTACCACAATACATTCCGCTTCTGGTGCCACCTCTGTAAGAATTCCAAGCACGGCGGTTCCATGACCACTGCCATCAAACTGGGGAACAATCTGCTGCCGCCCACTTAAGTCATTCTCCCTTTGCAGAGCTTCATTTATATCCTCTCTCGTATATATACTGCCGGTTGTAAAACCCTCCGGAGGATTTCCCGGTATTGTCTGATCCCATAAAACAGCTATTTTTGATGTTCCATCCGCTCTCCGAAAAGCTTCATGATAGATATCCACCCCTGAATCTAAGCAGGCAACCATTGTTCCCTTTCCCGTCAAATTAAAATCTGGCAATCTTATCCGGTTAATGCAGGACTGCCTGATTCCCTCCATTTCTTCAATCAGCAGATTTTTCGGTTTTTCAATATAATCAATCTGGGAATACTCGGAAAGTCTCCCAATTAAATACTGCGGAATCCTCAGTATTGCATATCCACCTAACAGTTCTTCCACAGAAATGTCAAGCTCCTGCCGAATTACATCCAGATTTCCAGTATAACGGACAATCAGCTCCCATTCATCAAAAAGCCCGCTATACCCCACATCCAAATCAAGGCTCTTTTCTCTCTCCTCCTCAGATAAATCAATCGCCAGTATCAGCTCCGGACTTATTTTTTCCCGCTCCATAAAAAAATCCCACATCTTATCCATTACAATAAGATATGGGATTTTTCCTTATTTATGACAATGTTATCTGTCAAACAGATCTTTCAAAATCTTCTCCGGGCTCATGCTCCGATAGCCATCCGGATCTGACAAAACGGCATTTTCTCCTGTCGTTTCCCAGCGCATCTGCCCATAGTGGGATAAATAAGAACTGCCACGGTCCATCTTCGAATATTTCTGGTACCATGATTTGTAATACTTTTTCATATACTTTCTTGCAAGCTTTACTGCCTGACTGTTTTTCTTTCCCTTCGGTGTTACGGTTCCATTTAACTGTACACCGGCAGGTGATGAATGTAAAAGCACAACGCTTCCATCTTTGCACTGCCCCACCACAATCCAAACATGACCACAGCAGCTACAGGTAGAACTCATAATATCTCCTGCCTTGTAATTTTCTATCTCATTTGCTTTTTTGTAGCTCCCAAATCCAAGCTCTGAAAACTTTTTTGCCTGTTTTGAGGCAGAATAAACATAACCCTTTTTATTCTTCTTTGTATTAAGCACATTATAAACAGCCCATCCCACGTAGCCTGAACAGTCCAATCCCTTATGAATCTTATATCGGTAATTTTTATAATTATAAGAGGATTTTTTACCTTTTGCAAAGCTACGCCATGCAGGACTTAACCCAATTCGCTTTGCATCCGGTCCTGCACCCGTATCTGCCTCGTTCCAGCCTCCACCCCAGACATACATCGTAGAACCAACCGGCACAAGTGCCGTTGCCAGAAAGTTCTTAATCGTAGAGGTTCCCTCCACTGCCACTGTAGTGGATACCACAGCACTTTTCCTGCTATAGGTTATCTTGCCATTCTTTGCTTTTTTATAGGCTCTGATATAGTAATAATAAGTAGCTCCCGCTTCCTTTTCCTTCAAAACAGCCTGGCAGCTCCGTGTTTTCTTGACTACTATATACTTAGAACGTTTCTCGGCTGATTCTGGCAAATTCTCCGCCGCCTCATATATCTCATATCCTGTAGCTCCAGACACCGGTTCCCATGACACAGCAATCTGATTGTTTACAGCGGTTGACATAATACCAACAGGTTTATCCTTCTTAAATACCGTTTTCGCCTCACATGAAAAAGAAAATACATTCATCATAGTCCATATTATTACAAATATGCAGAAGATATGCCAAAAATTTCTTCTTCTCTGTACAAAATACCCTCTAATCATCCAGTTTTATCCCCGCTAACAACGCACCAAATGGATTATTTGGTGTCTCTTCACATTTATAATCAAATTCTTCAATCACATCGGTTACAATATCTGAGGTATTGGTTTCCACATCACGAATGCTTAAGCTGATTTTACCATCCTTTACTTCTAAAACTTTTACCTTCACCTTCTGTCCCACTGAAAGTACCTCCGATGGTTTTTTAATCCGCTTCATGCAAATCTTTGAAATATGCACAAGCCCATTTAATCCGTTATCCATTTGTACAAATGCACCGTATGGCATAAGACTTTCTACCGTTCCTTCAAAAATAGAGCCTGGCACGATCATTGACATTCTCTGTCTGTCATGCTCCGCTTCCTTTTCTTTCAATACAGCCTTTGCCGAAAGCACCAGCTTCTTTGCCCGCTCATCCGCGGTAATAACCTTGACATCTAACTGTTTTCCAACATATTCCTCCGTATTCTCCACAAAAGTAAGTGCCAGCTGAGAGGCCGGAATAAATGCACGAATTCCTTCTAAATAAGCAATCACACCAGCATTTACACTTTCCTTCACCCGGACACTTTGGATTGTCTCCTGTTCCAGCATCTCACGAAGCTTATCCCATGCAGCGCCCTCTGCTGCCTCCTTTAAGGACAGCTCCACATTCCCTTTTCCATCATCGGTATCTATGACAACTGCCTCAATGGTCTCCCCAATCTTCAAATCCTTCATAGCCGAAAAATCCGGATCGTCTGATAACTCGGAAAGAGGAATCACACCCGGTGCGTAATATCCCAAATCCAAAGTAACCTGCTCATCATTAATATCCACAACCATCCCTTTTACAAGCTCTCCCACCTTCATCACACGAAATGAGCTTGTAAGCTCTTTTTCAAAATCCGCCATCGTCTCATTTGCCATAGCTCGTACCTCCAATATATTCTCCTGCCATTCTACCATAACCCTGTCTTACGTGCAAATTCCTGTTTATGGAATAATATTCGTTTCGCAATTACCTATATTCCTTATACCAAAAATTATCGATAGCAATTTCATCACCGCTGTGTACATAAACAATCTGTTCACCCAGAATGCTTTTCATCACCTCATATGGATATTCTCCCGTACAGTGTCCTGTATAATAAATCGTTTCCGTTTTCTTTAGCTCCTCCGCAGTTTCCTTCATTATTGCAACATCACCATCCGAATAACCGTTCTTTTTTCTCATATGAAAGCCACTGATTACAACATCCGGATTCCCTCCATAAATAGAACGGTATTTTTCCAGTATATTCAGTATTCCGTTATGGGCACACCCGGATACCAGTATATGCTTATTCTCCCCGGAAATCACCAGATACTGCTCATGGGAGAAGTTGTCCTGAACAAAAGAATCCTCTTTCTTATATTTTAATTCCAGATTGCCATCCGGAAATAATCTGCGTTCTGTCACCCCGCTAAACAAAAACAGTTCTGAATCTATCTTCAAATCCCCATCAACCAGTACCACCTGCGGAAGCATTATAATGTTTGGGTCAATCCCAATATATTTCTCTGTCTGTGCACTTTTATGATAATATCCATTCCCTGCATTTTTCTGCATATAAATAGAAGCCTTTGCATTTCTCCCTGCAAATTCCATGATTCCTCCGGCATGGTCATAATGTCCATGGCTTAGCACCACCAAATCCACCTTAGTCAGATCAATTCCCAGCTTTTCTGCATTTTGTATAAACGCATCTGAAGCTCCCGTATCCACCAATAGTTTATGCTTCTCCGTTTCAATATAAAAGCTTAATCCGTGCTCAAATACACAGCCCTTTCCTCCGTCAGTATTTTCAATTAAATTAACTATCCTCATCGCATAACCCCCATTTGCAGAAAAAAACTGCTTGCGTAAAAATATCTAGATATTTTGCTCTATTATACATCTTTTTCTATGCAAATGGTATAAGCAGAAGCATTTTTAATCACCTGAAAAAATTTTGTCTAAATTATTTCTTATAAATGATGCAGAATTTAAAAATTATCCTTTTTTGTCACTAGGAAACATAAAAATGTACACATAAAAAAGAGGACACATGTGTCCTCCCTTATATTGTACCAATATTAAGCTGCTCATCACCAGTCAAAACCTTGCGGCAGTCGCCAAATGCGAGCAAGCTCGCACTTGGCTCGTTGCTTCGCAAGAATCAAAATAACCCACATCCCCATGAAAATACCTTGCTGCAATGAAAACAGACTTAATAATAGCTTAAGCTACTTTGAAAAACGATCCACAATAGAACGGATGGAATCTGCATTCTCCTGATTTCTGCTGACAGCAACGGACAATTCTTCAGTAGTCTGAGTAGTCTGTTCTGCCTTTTCGCGAATCTCCTCACTGCTGACAATACGGCCTCCTGAGACAGACTGTACCTCTTCAATCTGATTATGAATATCTGTTACTGCATTGACAAATACCTGAGCTGACTGATCAATACCGGAGATAATGACCTGTATTTCTTCAATTGCCGTATAATATTCATTCGTGGCATTTACAAATTCTTTAAACTGTGTTTGTATATCATTTTGCAGGAAAGAGATAATACCATCAAAACAGTTTTGGACTTTTGCAATATTGTTTCTTGTTTCATTACAGATATCCTGAATATTGGTTGCTGTCTCTGAAGAACTCTTTGCAAGATTTCCAATCTCCCCAGCAACGACTGCAAAGCCTTTGCCAGCCTCTCCGGCTCTGGCTGCCTCGATAGAAGCATTGAGCGACAACAGGTTTGTCTGGCTTGTAATATCCAGAATCTGGTTTGCCATCTCATCAATGCGCATGAGGGATTGCAGATTTTCCAGTGCATCTTCTATCGCTTTTTGGTTGTCCCCAATCTGCCTATGTGTCTTAGTTAATGACTCATTTGCCAGATTCTGCATACGGGATACTTTTTCCAGCAGTAAATTACTCTGATCATTTCCCGCATGGATTTTATTTTCCACTTCTGATACTACTTGTGTAATTTCTGAAATCTGTCCATCTACACTCTGTACAGCCTGGTTAATCGTCTCCGCATGGTCTGCAAAATCTGTTGTTGCACAGGAATTATCCTCTACACATTGCAGCAATAGTTCCGAGGAATCTGTCATTTTAACGGCAGTACTCGTCAGAGAATCAGAACACTGATCTAAAGTCATGACAATATTTTGAAAAGACGTATACAGAGAATCCAGCGCTGTTGCAATCTCACCAATTTCGCCTTTTTTATTAATGTATGCATCCAGTTTATGATTACGCTGTAAATTCAAATCCTTTAACATTATGATAGAGTCTTCAACATATTTTAACGGACGCATATTCAGATGAATAAATATCCATGATAGGAAACTAATAATAATAATTGAAAAAATGCAGATAATTCCAAAAAATCTCATATTCATACGGCTATCCTTATAGATATTGTTCTCCGTATCATAACAAACAACCGCCCAGTCATACTGTGTAATATGTTCATAGCTTGCCAGAGATTTTTCATTTTTCTCATTATCATACTCTAATTCTCCAAAGACATCATCTTTGTCTGCCTTGATGGTATCAATCACTTCTAGCAACATGGGATCTTGAATCTCCGTAGCCATTAAAGAAGTATCATTATCAAATATGTACATTCCCGTCTGCGCATTAATCATAGAATAGCTGGCAGTATCCGTACCGGATTCCTTTAAAGAGTCCAGCAGGCTCTTTAATTCATCTGCAAATGGACCGCCACCCACATATCCAAGAATCGTCTTGCCATCGCTATCAAATACCGTGCAATACATTGATAACGTGAGTTTGGAGGAAGCTGGAGAGACAATGATTCCGGCATTATATAAACCATTTGCCGATTCCATGGCAGTTTGCAACGCCTTTAATCCTTCCCCCTCCCGAGTCGTAATACCTACCACTTCCGGATTGGAGTGCGCGATTACATGTGTATTCCATTCTCCGATATATAAGCCTTCCCATTGACTTAAACCAGCATAATACTGTTCAGTATACTCCTGAGCAGCCTTTTGCTTCTCAGCATCCTCGGGATTCCTTAAAAAGTCAACAACAATAGGAGATTTGCTAAAAGCAGTCAGCAAATCCTCCTGATGGCTGATGTATTCTTCTATTAACTTTGTCTGTGCATGCAAAGATGCCTCCATATGATCAAGTTCTGATTGTTTCATCATGGCATTCATACGGTTGCTTGCAATCACATAAAGTAAAGAAATGCAGATTATAATGACCAGTGTAATGGCAGCCGCTATTTTCGTACTCATTCTTTGATTTTTCATAGTGTTAATCTCCTTTGATAATCTCTGCCTACAGAAAATATTGTCAAGATAATCTATCCAGCCAGTTTTTCCATTTGCTATCGTAAACATTTTAACATAGGCAACGGATTAGTACAACCACCACATTTCCGTATTTAACAGTCTGGCATCATCAACTATCTGCTCTAATCCAAGATTAACTCCATCGCAGTCTATAAGAATATCCTTTGGAAAATCTGTTGAACCAATAATACGCTTCAGCAAATCCAAATCTGTATATTGCATCAATATAAAATGCGGTTCCTTATACGGCAGACATGCTATTTCCTCCTGCGAATAACCACCTCTAATCAATCCGTCGTAATCATACTGAAAGCTGACATAACCTTTTTTATAAAACACATCTAACTGTTTTTCTTCGTGTTCTGCCATTCGTTCACAACCGGTAAATTTCATATTTTTTATTGTTCCAATATTAAACCGTTCATCACCAATCAAAATAACCCACATCCCCATGAAAACACCTCTTTTCCTCTACAGAGATTCTATCTTACCCAACCTTATCATGCTATTATTCATATATTCACCATTCAACCTGCCAGAGTTTCCTTCACATACTCCCACTTGATTTCCTCTGACTGCCACACACCGTTATCAGACAGCCAGAAATGGTATCCGTCCTTCACCATCTTCTTAGTATCAATTACCAGTACAACCGGCTTTCCATGACGTTTTCCGACGACCTTAGCCGTTTCGACATCTGCCGATAAATGTACATACTGACGGTTCATCTTTAAAATCCCTTTTTCCCGAATACTTTCCAGAAAACGTTCAGCCGTTCCATGATACAATTCATCCGGTGGCAGCATCTCCTTCATCTCTACATCCACATGAACGGAATGCCCCTGATTTGCCCTGATTTTCGTTTTATCCTCATTAAAAGAATATCGCTTCTTGTTGTTCTCCCTGACAATCCGCTCTAAAACCGCCAAATCAATATAACGCCCTGAAGCATTCATGCCGAAAAGTAATTCCTCTGTATCTGCCCAGCCGTTTTCATCTAAAGTGATTCCTATGACCTCTGGCTTATGCCGCAGGATAAGGCTGATAAATTTTCCTAATTCTATGTCATTTTGCTGCTTTTTCATTTTCTATTTATTCCCTTTCAAAATTTTTTCATTAATAGGTGATTGCGAAACTCACTATTTACAAAACCTAGTTGTGCAATATAGACAATATCGCAAGCAGGGTACTTTGGAGCCGTC
>CAMWYJ010000051.1 GCA_947178445.1 uncultured Clostridium sp. | reverse complement strand
CCCTCACGGCAGTCGCCAAATGCGAGCAAGCTCACACTTGGCTTGTTGCTTCGCGGAAATCAATCTCACACAGCCTGGACACAACTGTCCTTAAATTCCCTCTCCTGGTTTGCCTTGATATATTTGCGGTATTCTGAAAGCTTCCCGCTATATATTCTCTGCTTCCGAAGCTGTAAATGAAAATCATATGGCTGAATCAATCCATGTTCTTTTTTGAATAATTCAATTCCACTTCTGCTTAATACATGAGATACAAACTGAGAACAAAAATAATTATAATCCTTTGATATATTCTTTCCAAACAAGATTCCAACAAGTCCCATATAATTATAATTATATAATTCCCTATGTTCAATAAAATGCTGCAGTTCCTCCCGCACGATGTGATACTGCTCTTCTGTCACCGGAATTGCATATACACTACAATAAACATTCTTATCTCTGCCAAAAATCCCGGTCTCTATATCCTCGTTTACAAATCCACTGTCAAAAGGATTGTGGATATGCCTTCTGGCAAAGCTGTACATCTCCTTCAATTCCAAATCAAGCGCTAATGATGTATGGGAATACGGTGCCTTTGTAAAAAGCCGGATCAATCTGGCTGGAACCGTATGTGTCCTACTCAATAATACGTATATATATCTTTGATCCTTTTGTAACTTATGCATTAATAATAACACCCCTTAATATTTTAAACTTACTGTTCTTCACTTACCTTCGCCCGAATCTGTTCTTTCAAATCAATTGCCATATTCTTGATTCTTGACGAAACGCTATTACTACCAATAATTCTCGATATTAACTGAAGTGCCTCCCTATAATCTTCTAACCGGAATGCAAGCTCCGCCAATAAATATGTCAAAGTAGTCTCATCCATTCCGCTTATCGGAAATAATTCTGTAGAAAGCGCCAACCGATATCCGTCATAGGCATTCTGAATACATTCCAGCTCGTCTTTTTTCAGACTCTCCCGTTCCTCTTCCGACAGCTTGTCTCCTTCATTCTCTAATTTGCCACGGATTACCCATGCCATCTTAAGACAGGTATATGCCTTACGGCTATTTTTCACAATTCCGATTACATCACAATATAAGACCATTTTATACCGTATGATGGCATCATCGTAGCTGTAAATCTCCATTTCATTCGTGTCAAACCCTGAAAAGCAGCTTTCTACATCTGCCCGCAGACGTTTTGCCTGTAATGGCATCATACTGTCAAAATACTGTGCAAGTGATGCATATCCACAACTTGGACATACTACAGGTTCATATTTTATCGGATCTAATTCCTTATAAATCGGACGCAGATCATCCTCATGGCCAACTGCCCGCAGCTTACCGCTTTTCACTGTTAGAGACTTCAATTGTTCGTCACAAACCGGACATTTATAGGTCTTCTGAAACAGATAATCTGTTTCACTGTGTACAATTTCTTGCACTTTCTTCTCTGTATTTCCCTTGCTATCTTTTTCTTTTGGCTTCTCATAAATCTCTATCCCGTTTATTTTAAGGCCAAATACTTCTAATCCAGAAAATAATCCCATCGTTTTTTTCCTCCTATTTTGGACGGTATGAACTCTTTAACGAAACAATACGGTTATACACCGGGTGCTCCTTTATAGAGTCCTTAGAATCTACACAGAAATATCCATTTCGCAAGAACTGGAACCGCTCAATTCCCTCTACGTCACCAAGTGCCGCCTCCAACTTGCAGTTTTTGAGTTCAATTAATGAGTCAGGATTCAGATTTGAATAATCCTCTGCCAAAACCTCATCACCCTCTTTGATCAAATTCGCATAAAGACGAACCGTTGCGTCAACGGCAGTTGCTACATCTACCCAATGAATCGTTCCCTTCACCTTTCGTCCCTCAAAACCGGAACCGGAACGGGTCTGGGGATCATAGGTGCAATGTACCTCAACCACCTTACCATTTTCATCTTTCACAAAATCCGTACAGGTTACAAAATATGCATTTTTTAACCGAACTTCATTACCAGGAAACAGACGGAAATATTTCTTAGGCGGATCTTCCATAAAATCCTCACGTTCAATATAAAGCTCCCGACTGAAAGATACCATACGTTTGCCCATCTCTTCATTTTCCTGATTATTCTCAACCTCTAATAACTCACTCTCTCCTTCTGGATAATTATCAATCACAAGTTTCACCGGATCAAGCACCGCCATCATACGCTTTGCCTTCATCCGCAAATCCTCGCGGATACAATATTCAAGCATCGCCATATCCGAAGTGGAATTCGCCTTCGATACACCGGATAAATCCATAAACATACGGATTGCCTCCGGTGTCACACCTTTTCTGCGAAGTGCACTGATTGATACCAGTCTTGGATCATCCCAGCCATCTACCACACCGTCTTCTACCAGTTTTTTAATATATCTCTTGCCGGTAATCACATTCTGCAAATAAAGCTTTGCAAACTCAATCTGCTTTGGCGGATGTGCAAATTCCAGCTCACGGACTACCCAGTCATATAAAGGTCTGTGATCTTCAAACTCCAGCGTACAAATAGAATGTGTTATACCCTCTACTGCATCCTCAATCGGATGTGCAAAATCATACATAGGATAAATGCACCATTTATCCCCTGTATTATGATGTGTCATTCTTGCAATCCGGTAAATGACAGGATCACGCATATTGATATTCGGGGAAGCCATATCGATACGTGCCCGAAGTACCTTTGATCCATCTTCAAACTCACCATTTTTCATGCGTTCAAACAAATCAAGATTTTCTTTAATGCTTCTATTTCTATACGGACTTTCCTTCCCCGGTTCTTTTAAAGTTCCCCGGTATTGCCTGATTTCATCTGCTGAAAGGTCACAGACATAAGCCTTCCCTTTCATAATTAACTTAACCGCTCCCTCATACATTGCATCAAAATAGTCGGATGCATAATAAATCTTCTCACCAAAATCAGCTCCAAGCCACCTAACATCCTCCAAAATGGAATTTACATATTCGCTTTTCTCCTTCATTGGATTGGTATCGTCAAAGCGAAGGTTAAATGTCCCGCCATATTCCTTTGCAAGCCCGGAATTCAAAACGATAGATTTTGCATGCCCAATGTGCAAATATCCATTTGGTTCAGGAGGAAAACGAGTCACAACCTTGTCATATCTTCCTTCCTCTAAATCTTTATCAATAATCTGTTCAATAAAATTCTTTGATACTGTTTCGCCTTCCATCTACGAATTTCTCCTTATCCTGTCATATAATATCTTTCGCTGACAAAAAAACAGTCTGCCGCAATTATTTATACTTTATCACACTTACCCCTGTTACGTCAATTTTCCTTTGAATTTTGAGAGAATGAAATGTTATATTTGCTTATTCCTCACATTTGTTGTATGATGGTGGCATAAATGTACAAAGATTAGTTTTTCATATTACAAAATACAATTTTCCTTAACTATTATAAAACATAATTTTATAGAAAGGAACCGGTTTATCCGTGGAACATAATGGAAAATAAAAATAATAACACCAGCGAATTTGATATCATTGATTTTGACTTAAATGAATTCGATGAAGAATTTGAAAAGGAAGAACAAAAACTCCAGTTGAAAGAAGAACGAAAGGCAGCAGCTAAATCCCGTGCGCAACGTGCCGAAGCATTAAAAAAACAGCGTACCGAAGACAGTGATACTATAATCGGCAAACCAAACCGTGACATGCTAAAAACCATTCTTATGATTTTATTTGTCATCGTAATCGCCTGTCTGATGCTTGGTTTTGTCACCTTGATCGTCAATAGTGTAGGAGGAGATTCTGCAAAAAAAGAGAAGGACACCAAAATCACCACAGAAGAAAAAGACTGGAAGGATACATGGCAGTCAGACACAGGTTCTTCCTCTGATTCAAATAGCAATACTGACGATCAGAAAAAGAAGCTTGAGGAAAGCATTGAAAATATTACCAACAAGGTAAATGGAAATATTACAACAAAGCCTACTACCGAAAAAAAGGAAAATAGCAAGAATACCACAGAAGCAACCACCTCTGCTCCGGAAGCAACAACCGAAGCCCCTACAGAAGCCGTTACGGAGGAGTCAACAGATACACCTGTTACAGAGCCTGATACCCCTATCCAGGCAACTCCAGAAGAATAATATATATGGGTGATTGCGAAACTTCTGATTTTCAAAACCTAGTTGTGCAATATAGACAATGTCATAAGCAGGGTGCTTTGGAGCCGCTGGTGCTTAGCGAGGTGTTTTCGAGCTTAGCACCATTGCGAGTGACAAGCAGCGCAAGCGTGCCCAGCGTTGATATTGTCTATATTGCGAGGCGGAAGTCTGCAAAACTTAAGTTTCGCAATCACCTAGAATAATAAATATTATAAGAGGATTTTATGAATTACACCAAACATAGTGATGAAAATTTGATTCTCCTTATCCATGAGGGAAATCAGGACGCAACTGAATATTTGTTAAAAAAATACTCTCCGCTTGTGAAAAAATCCATCCGCACCCTCTATTTGATCGGCGCCGATACAGAGGATTTATCGCAGGAAGGCATGATTGGTCTTTTTAAAGCCATTCAAAATTATGAACCCGGGCGGGATGCAACCTTTTACACCTATGCAAAAATTTGCATAGACCGCCAGATTTACAGTGCTATAAAGGCATCAAACCGCAAAAAACACTCTCCGCTTAATTCATATATATCCTTATACGCAAATATCGGAGAAGGTGAAGCTGAGTTAATCGATAATCTGGAAGCCGGAAATGATTCTAATCCGGAACATATTGTACTAGACCGTGAAAACACTTCTCTTTTCCAGCAAAAGTTAGAAGCTGACCTTAGCAAATTGGAACGAGATGTTCTTCATCAGTATATGAACGGCAAATCCTATGCAGATATCGGTGCTTCTCTTGGCAAATCAGCCAAATCAGTAGACAATGCCGTACAGAGAATCCGCGAAAAGGTAAAAAAAATACTGTAATACCTTCCCACATTTTGATTCTTTTGTTTTTTTGAAAAAGCTCTTTACAAATAGAATTTTATTTGATATTATAGACGAGTCGCAAAGACAAGCTGGCGTGGCACAGTCGGTAGCGCACCTCATTGGTAGTGAGGAGGTCACGGGTTCGATTCCCGTCGCTAGCTGTAGATAAATCTCTGGAAACCTTATTTTATCATATGTCACCAATTTTCAAAGAAACTTCGTTTGTTGCAATAGTCGCCAAATGTATATACAAGTATCTACGCTTGGCTCGTTATCTGCACAAATTGATGACTTCTTGCGCATCAGCGCAATTCATTATACTAGGTTTCCTTTTTTATTGCTTTTTTCTACCCATTGTTTTTACTTTCCCTGCAGTCTTTGCCTTACAATCTCATAAGCCAATACTCCCGCTGCCACAGAAGCATTTAACGAATCAATATCCCCTCTCATTGGAATGGATGCCACATAATCACATTTCTCCTTCACAAGGCGACTGACACCATTTCCTTCATTCCCTATCACAAGTCCAATCGGTCCCGTCAGATTATGACGATACATAACCTCTCCATCCATATCTGCACACACAAACCAAATTCCCTCTTCCTTAAGCTCCTCTATCGTCTTTGCAAGATTGGTTACCTTTGCAACCGGTGTGTAATTAATTGCTCCCGCAGAAGCCTTAACTACCGTTGCAGTGAGTCCCGCTGCTCTTCTCTTTGGAATAATGACACCGTGCGCACCACAAAGATTTGCTGTCCGAATGATCGCACCTAAGTTATGCGGATCCTCAATCTCATCCAACAGAAAAAGAAATGGCGGCTCATCCTTATCCCTTGCTGACTGCAAAATATCCTCCACTTCAGCATAGTCATATGCAGCAGCCTGTGCAATAACACCCTGATGTTTGCCGGTAGAAGACATCTGGTCAAGACGCTCCTTATTCACATAATTTACAATAGTATCCTGCTTTCTGGCCAGTGTTTTAATGGTATTCACCGCACCATCATGGCAGCCGTCTAACACATATAATTTATCTATCGTTTTACCGGAGCGAAATGCCTCTGTAACCGCATTTCTTCCCTCTATCGTATATTCTTCGTACCGCATATTTACTCCTTATCTCCTCCATCAGCAGACATGAAAGCCTTACTTTCCTGCTATCCACTCCACCTTATTACATTCTTACTATTTCTCTTCCTGTTCTAACACCGCAAGCCCCATCTTCACCACATCTGTTAGACGCTTAAAATCCTCCTTCAGATACAAATATCCGAGTAAAGCCTCATACCCCGTTGCATTGCGGTAATCGATTGTAGACGCATTTTTCGCTTTTGTATAGGACTTGGCATTTCTTCCTCTTTTAAATACATCCTGTTCTTCTTCTGTAAGCTTACTTTCGATTGCCAGTATCATTCTTGCCTGTGCCGATGCACACACAACCCTGCTTACATGCCTATGATATTTGTTCACCTGCATGTTCACCCGGCTTACCTCCATCGTCCGGATCATCACATCAAAAATGCTGTCACCAATGTAGGCAAGCGCCAGTGGCGAATAATTTCTGGGGTTCACATCCTTTACCCCTAACTCTTCTTTAAAATGCTGATACCAGCTTGTACAATCCCTGTTATTCTCTTCCATTTAACCTTCGCCTCTAAGCCATCACATGCTTCTTTCTCTCCTATATGTTCCTCCATTTCACAAAACCTTCTGTCCTCAAACAGGTTTGCCTTATCGATTCTATCGAACAAATTATCCTGTAAATGGTTATGCTCTCTTCCACTTCACCCCTTCTCTTGTGTCCTCTAAAATGATTCCCTGATCTGCCAGGGTATCCCGTATTTCATCTGCCCTGACAAAATCCTTTGCCTTTCTGGCTTCCTGGCGTTCTTTAATCAAAGCTTCAATATCACTGTCTAACATCTCCGCCTCTGTCTTGGTAATGATTCCTAAAATATCGCAGAGCTTTTCCAACGTCTCATATACCTCATTAATTACACTTTTTGCATTATCAGAAGAAATGCTGCTGTTGGATAATTTTACCATCTCGAAAATAACAGAAATCGCATCTGCCGTATTTAAATCATCTTCCATGGCATTTTCATACTTTGTCACATATTCCGCCACCTTTGAAAGAAGTTCTTTTTCCTCATCCCTTACCTCCTTCTCAACAGCACCTGCCATGGCATCCTGTAAGCGGCTCATTGCAGTAAGAATTCTGTCCAAGGAGTTCTTTGCCGATTCCACTAACGTATCCGAAAAATTCAACGGGCTTCTGTAATGAGCACTTAACATAAAGAACCTGATAACCTGCAATGGGTATTTCTTGCCAATATCACGAATGGTAAAGAAATTCCCCAGCGATTTTGACATTTTCTCACCGTCAATCTTAAGAAATCCATTGTGCATCCAGTATCTTGCAAATTCCACATCATTTGCTGCTTCACTCTGGGCAATCTCATTCTCATGATGCGGGAAGATCAAATCCTCTCCACCGGCATGAATATCGATGATGTCACCAATGTATTTCTTTGACATAACCGAGCACTCCAAATGCCATCCGGGACGACCCTCGCCCCATGGTGACGGCCAGGAAGGCTCTCCCTCTTTCTTTGGTTTCCAGAGAACAAAGTCAAGGAAATCCTCCTTCTCACCCTCTCCTGATACCTTGAGCTGGTGTTTCTCATCTCTATGTCCTGCCTCTAAGTCGTCAATGTTCTTCTTTGAAAGCTTTCCATATCCCGGAAAGCTTCTTGTGCGGAAATACACTGTACCATTTACTTCATAGGCATGCCCCTTCTCAATCAACGTCTCCACCATGGCAATCATATCTTCAATCTCTTCTGTCGCCTTTGGATGTGTCGTTGCCTCTAAGACATTCAAATCTGCCATATCCTTTTTTACCTCTGCAATATAACGCTCCGAAATTTCGGAAGAAGTCACACCTTCCTCAATGGCGCGTTTTATGATCTTATCATCTACATCAGTAAAATTCGATACATAATTCACATCATAGCCCTTATACATCAGATATCTTCTAAGAGTGTCAAATACAATCATCGGACGGGCATTTCCAATATGGATGTAATCATATACAGTGGGACCGCATACATAAATACCTACCCTTCCCTCATTGATTGGTTTGAATTCCTCTTTTTTTCTTGACATCGTGTTATAAATCTTCATAATCTATTCCTTTCCGGCTTATCATTACATTCCATTTGCTATCCATCTTTTTAACACAATTCATCCCATAATACCGGGAATTTCTATGTCTGCTTATATCTTCTGCTATTATACATATTGATATGGGATAATGCAATAAGGTTATTTACAAAATACTCTGCCATTTTATACGAGTTCAGAAAAAAACAGTTTTTTCCCTTTCTTGCCAAATACATAGCAGACCAGTTCCGAAACCGTCATCTTTACATCATATTCCATCTGTGAAATTTCCTGCCTGCACACTATGACCGTATCCTCTTTTTTACGAAATGTATAGACACCTTCTGTATAGGACAAAGTCTCTTTGTTGTTCTCCTGGCATTTCTCCACCGCATCAAAGAGCAGCGGATCTTCGACATATAAACGGGTGCCATTTTCTGCAAATTCGGCAAAGCAGTCCGCAAACAGCTTTAAAAAGCTTTGTACATGCACCACCCGCACCATATAAGGATAAGAAGCAATACAGCGTATTTCCCGAATACATTCCTGCAAACCATTCTTTTGTTCCCTGTCATTTTGAAATACTGCTGCATTTCCAAAATATCCCTGCATAATTTCTTCCGTCCGTTCCCTTTCCGCTAACACATGGGGATTCTCCTCTTTTCCCGTGAGATTCCATTCCGCTGTCTTAAAAAGCACGTTCTGTTCCACAAATACTGCTTCCCCTTCTCTTCCATATGCAAAAAAGCCAATCAGATTTTCAATCCCTACCGCCTGGTCAAAGCAGAAAATGACTGCCCCGTTTTCACATTCCTTTTCCCTTGCAAGCAGATCAAAATATTCCCTGCCATGACTCACAAAGCCACTGTAATTATCCGAGAGGCTATAATCCACATAGGAAAGCAGACAATCCAGGTCTTCCTCAAACATGGCTTTCAACTCATTGTAATCTGTGTAGATCACATCATTCTCTGCAATGGAAGAAGGAATTTCTTCCGCTGACATCTTCCACTCTTCCTTTTCACATATTGGCACAAAATCAAAGGGTTCATAATACCGCACATCTGCCGGCATAAGATATGTAAATGGTTCCCCTGCCTTATATAGCCCTGAAAGTGCATTGGAAAGAAGGGTCCTCATAACTCCCTGTCTCCTTGCTTCCTTTGCCGTTGCAACCCCGACTACATAGTGAAGCAGCACTTCTACACCGTTTACCTTACAAAAATACGGATTCAAATGAAGCATCCCGCATACATCACCTTCTGCAAAACATTCCTTCTTCATACCATCCTGTACCAGAACTTTCAAAGAATGTTCTTCCCTATGTCCTGCTTCATATTCCAGCATATATACTGTATTGCCTAGATATACATTTTGAAAATAGTAATTTTCGTATTCCAGAGGATCCCCAAAACACTCCCGCCAGAGCCATCGGAGAGATTGTTCCTTTAAGAGCTTTTCCTGTATATGATTTAATTTACAAACCTTCCACTGATTCACTGACATATTTTCTTCCTGTATCCTATGCCTTTGGACATCCGCCACAGCCCGCACAACCCTTTTGAGCGCTCTCTAAGCGGTCATCATAATTAAAATTTGCCACTGTTTCAAGGAGACAGACTGCCTGGGAACTGATTCCCTCTCCGGTTCCTGTAAATCCAAGCCCCTCCTCCGTTGTTGCCTTGATATTTACCTGGTTTTCCTGTAACGACAATGCTTCTGCGATTGTTGCCACCATATCCGGAATAAAGGGGGAAAGCTTTGGACGCTGTGCGATTACCGTGGCATCAATATTACAGATCACATACTGTTTTTCATCCAAAAGACCTTTTACATGGCGGAGCAGTTCCATACTGTCTGCCCCCTTATACCGCTCATCTGTATCCGGAAAATGCCTCCCAATATCTCCAAGCGCTGCTGCTCCAAGCAGTGCATCCATAATTGCATGCACTAATACATCCGCATCTGAGTGCCCTAATAGCCCCTTTTCATACGGTATATTTACACCACCTATGATCAGCTTTCTTCCCTCTGCCAGCTTATGCACATCGTATCCCATTCCAACTCTCATGTTCCTTCCTCCTGTATTATTTGTAACCAATTTTGCTCTGCAAACTCCGTATCATTATCCTTCGTCCTTTATTTTCAAATATTCTAACAAAAACTCATACACCCGTTTTGCGGATGCAATATCTAACCGCTCTGCTGTAGTATGAATATCCAGTATATCCGGTCCCATCGCCACACAATCCAGTTCCTTAATCTTACCAGCAAGCAGCCCGCATTCCAATCCCGCATGGATTCCTTCCACAACCGGTGTTTTTCCATACATTTTCTCATATAACGCAATCAAACGGGAACGCACCACTGACTCCTTCCGGTATTCCCATGCAGGGTACTCTCCCTTTCGTTCCACACTGCCGCCAAGTCCGGTTACAAGGCGCTCCACCTGGTCTGCCACATAATGTTTTTTTGTGGTGACACTGCTTCGAATGGCATGTTGTAAGAATAAATGATCCCCGGAAAGTTTCATAATTCCAAGATTTAAGGAAGTTTCCACTAATCCCGGTACTGACATGCTCATGTCCTGAACACCCTCCGGCAATGTCATTAACAACGTAATAATATTTGCAAGACACGGCTTTTCTGCAACCATGCGACTTTTCAGTGTTATGTCAACTTCCCGGATGGCAATCTCAATATCCGGATCTGCCTTTCCATATTCTGCGCGTACTGTCTCTCTCATCCGCCCTATGACCGCCTCTGCCCTTGCGGCTTCTAAATCCTCCATGCCAATCAAAGCAACTGCACTAAGCGGAATGACATTATCCTTCCTGCCGCCCTCCATCCCTGCAACATAAAAGGTTATTTCCTTCTCCAGCTCAAACAATACCCTGCCAAGAAGACGGTTTGCATTTGCCCTGCCTTTATGGATTTCACAGCCGGAATGCCCGCCAAGGAGACCGGAAACTGACAGTTCATACCACTTAAGCGGCTCTGACATCTGAAAACTTACAGGAATCTTTGAATGGGTAGAAAGACCACCTGCACAACTGCTTAAAAAAACACCTTCTTCTTCCGAATCCAGATTCAGCATACGGTGTCCCTTTAGCATCGACAGATCAATGCTATTCGCACCTTCCATACCCACCTCTTCCGATACAGTGATGACCATCTCCAATGACGGATGGGGGATATCACCATTTTCCGCAATCGCCAGCATATATGCCACCGCAATCCCATCATCACCGCCAAGGGTGGTATCCTTCGCATAAATATACCGGTCATCATGCATAAGTGTAATGCCGTCTTTCTCCATATTAATGTCTGCGCCTTCCTTTTTTTCGCAAACCATATCCATATGTCCCTGCAATATAATTGGCTCCTCTTTCTCATATCCCTCGCTTGCAGGAACAAGCATTATCACGTTGTATAAATCATCCTGATATACCGTTAAATCCCGCCTCTTTGCAAATTCTACCAGATAATCACTAATTGCCTTTTCATGATAGGAACCACGTGGAATTTTGCTGATCTCTTCAAAATAATAAAATACTCGCTCCGGCTCTAACCCCTCCAACACTGCCATATCTTACCTCCTGTTTTGGTCTTTTCCATTATGCTGCCTATGCACGCTGTTTTTGTTCCATACCAATCATTTTAATAGTTTGCATGAAACGATATCTTTTATTCATTTTTATAACCGTTACACTTTCTTTTTATAAAATCATGAACGGTAATCTCCATTGATTTTCACATAATCGTAGGTAAGATCACAGCCCCATGCCTTGGCAGCTACGTCACCATCATGTAACGATACATTCACCATGATTTCATCCTCCGAAAGCACCACGGATGCAAATTCTTCTGAAAACTCAACTCCTGCACCATTGCGGCATACCGGCAGTACACCCTTTTTAGAGGCTAAGTCCACATCCACTTTATGGATATCAAATTCAGCATCTGCATAACCGATGGCACAAAGCACACGCCCCCAGTTAGCATCCTCACCAAATATTGCACATTTAAACAATGGGGAACGTATGACGCTCTTTGCCACTATAATTGCTGTATCCAGATCTTTTGCCTCTGATACGGTACACTCAATCAGCTTTGTAGCACCCTCACCGTCCTTTGCAAGCATTTTTGTCATATTCATCATAACAATATAAAGTGCCTGCTTAAAGACCTCATAATCCGCATCTTCACCTGTAATCTCTTTATTCCCTGCAAGACCGTTTGCCATGACACAGACCATATCGTTTGTTGATGTATCTCCATCAATGCTCAGACAATTATAAGTAATTTTCGTAATCTCTAAAAGTGCTTTTTGCATCATATCAGAGGAAATCGCAGCATCCGTTGTCACAAAATTAAGTGTTGTCGCCATATTCGGATGAATCATGCCACTACCCTTTGCCATTCCTCCAAGGGTACAGGTAACACCTCCCAAATTGAAGGTTACCGCAACCTCCTTCTGTACGGTATCCGTTGTCATGATTGCATTCACTGCCTTGGCATTCCCATTATAAGAAAGCCCCTCTGCCAACGCTCCTATATGTGTCTCAATTGGCTCAATCGGAAGAATCTGTCCAATGACACCAGTAGATGCCACAATGACCTCCTCCGGCTTAATCCCTAATTCTTTTGCCGCAAGCTCTGCCATCTTTTCAGCCTTTTCTTCTCCATCCGCATTACAGGTATTCGCATTTTTTGAATTGGCGATCACTGCCTTTGCCTTGTTACCTGTGGCTGCTAAATGCCTCTTTGTCACAAGAATCGGGGCACCCTTTACCTTATTTGTTGTATAAACTGCCGCTGCATTACAAATGATATCACTCACCACTAATGCCAGATCATTTTTATCCGGCTCTGCATTCAGTCCGCAATGTAAGCCATTTGCCTGAAATCCTTTTGCGGCACACACACCGCCATCCACATATGTATATCCTTCAAACTGTTCCATTTTTTTAGCCTCCCGACAATATTTATATTTCTATTCGTATGTTTTGAATTTTATCTCATCTTCTGTTTCTTCTTCCCTTTCCTCATATTTCTTATCCTTTCAACGCATTTTTCTTGACTTTCTGTCCCATATTATATTAAATAGAACTATCTATACTATTTTCAAAAGGAGATAAATACATTATGGCAACTATACCAAATGATCCAATGATGCTTCTAAGCTTCATCAATACAAAGCTGCGAGACGAATATGCAAATCTTCAGCTTCTCTGTGATGATTTAGAGCTAAAACCATCTGATATTACCACAAAGCTTTCTTCCATCGACTATTCTTACAATGAAGAACTAAACCGTTTTATATAAAAATTACACATCCAAAAACTTCTTCATCCTTTCAAATTCTGTGACCATGGTGTGATAGCCATGGTTATAGAATGCCTGCATTTTTTCACGGTTTACCTCTGTTCTTCTCGGACTTTTTAAGGATGGTCTTAAAACAAATATCTTCCCCTCCCGTTCTAACCGTTCAACTGCTTCTATCCGCTTGTTATAGTAATAAGGTCTGTAATATATGCTTTTCACCAAATTGGGATAATCCTTAAAAAAAGCAATATACATTCTTGCTTTTTCACTGGGAAATTTCTTCCGGTATCCATATGGTCTTGTCAAAACCAGTACATTCTTCTTATGGCCGGTTTCCAAGGCATGTTTTAGTGGTATTGAGTCTGCAAGCCCTCCATCCAGATATGGCATTCCATCAATCGTAACCATAGGTGCTGCAACCGGAAGTGATGAAGATGCCCGGCAGATATTACAAAGTCTTTCAGGACTGTCTTTCTCTGACATATACTCAGCCTGCCCTGTATAAACATTCGTCACTACCATTTCGCATTCCATACCATAAGCAATATAGCTTTTAAAATCATACGGAAAGGTTTCATTCGGAAATGTATTAAATAATTTGTCCATGTCATAAATACTGCGCTGTCTCACCGCTTTTTTGAAAGAATTCTTATAACTGTCTTCCTTTCTCTCTGGTGCCATGCAGGCAAAACTCCTGCCCCTTTGTTTCGACACATAGCTTAACGCATTACATGCTCCGGCCGATACACCCACCACGTATGGAAACATAAAATCCTGCTCCATCAGATAATCCAGCACACCCGCTGTAAATACACCTCTTGAAGCACCACCTTCTAAAATAAGTCCCGCCTTTTTCTCTCTCAATTGATCGATTATCATATTCTCTGCCTTCCTATTCCTGTTCATTCTTATCTGCCTTGTTATTTTCTTCTTGCTGCGCTTCCACCTTTGCCTGTTTTCTCTCCCGGATTTTTATCACGTTTACACCATTTTCCGGTACAACACTCTCTAACTCATAATAAACCTTTGTATCCGTTGGGAGCTCTTTTTCCATAAGCTTACTTTTGCATATTGTACTTACAAATGTATAAATGCAGGCAAAGCATGGCGCACCAAGTATCATCCCAATCACACCAAAAAATCCACCACCTACTAAAATTGCAAAAAGAATCCACATACTGGAAAGCTTTAACCGGTCTCCTAAAATTAACGGTCCGATAATATTGCCATCCACCTGCTGTAATATTATTACAAAAACAGCAAAAATAATTCCCTGCTTCGGATCCACCATAAGCAAAATCAGACTGCTCGGAATTGCGCCAATAAATGGTCCAAAATATGGAATTACATTCGTTACACCGATAACGATACTAATCAGCACTGTATAATCAAAATCTACAATCACCATGAAAACATAGCAGATTGCACCAATAATAAAAGAATCAATAATCTTGCCATTCACAAAACCACCAAACACCTGGTTTGCATAGCGCATACCATCTAGTACTTTATTTGCATTCTTTATACTGAAAATACTGTACACCAGCTTCTTTGCCACACTGATCAGTTTTTCCTTCCCTGCCATAACATAAACTGAGATAATAAGTGCCAGCACTAAATTTAAGATTAATTTTAAACCACCAACAATTCCTGATGTTACGCCAGCTACAATCTTATCCATATTCGGCAAAATATTATTGTTCAAATAATCAATCGCCTGGGAATACACCCTGTCAATCCCCATCAATACATAACGGCTTACCTCCGATTTTTCCGGATTTAAAGAATTTACCCATGACTGAATTTCATCATAATAAAACGGAGCATCTGTCACAATTTTAAGCAATGACTGATATACCTGTGGAACAACCAGATATAAACCACCAACCACGATAATAAGAAGAAATATAATCGTACAAAAAATAGCCAGCGCTCTGGCAAATTTTTTCTTCTTTTCCTCCTTCTTTGGATCCTTATAAAATACCTTCCCAAGAGGAATGAAAAAATAGTCTTCGAAAAAGTGCAGGACAGGATTTAGCAGATATGCCAGCACGCAGCCCATAACAATTGGCCACATGGTTCCCCTCACCGTCTCTTTAAAGTTCATCATTTCAGCATTATGCTGCAGTGCATAATTAAATAAAAGGGCAAGCACAATGACAGCCAACGAAATCAATCCCATCCGTAAATACTTTTTTTCTATGTTCCACTTCATCCCAATTCCTCCATTATCCATAATTTACAACATCTGCACTTTCCAAACATTGCAACTCTTTTCTCTAATGAACTATTATAAATTATTATTTTACCATCGTCTACCCAAAACATGCGGTTGCTAAAACTTTTCTAGTCTTTATATCACCGCAGGAAGTATTTTTATCAAAAAAGAAAGTTCCTCATATAAAACAGGGACTGCCACACCAGGTACACAAAAGAATATTTACCCTGGCGGGGCAGTCCCTTTCTATCTTCTCAATTACAGTACACTATTCTGCGTTTGAAGCAACCTCAACAACAGACTTTGCAAGACCTGCCAAGCCCTGAATCTCAGAAGGAATAATGATCTTAGTTGCCTTTCCGTCTGCAGCCTTAGAAAATGCCTCTAAGCTCTTTAACTGAATCACCTGACCGCTTGGTGCAGCTTCATTTAACAGTTTGATACCGTCTGCATTCGCCTGCTGGATTGCAAGAATCGCCTCAGCCTGACCTTCTGCCTCACGAATCGTTGCTTCTTTCTTCGCTTCTGCACGAAGGATTGCAGACTGCTTCTCAGCCTCCGCCTCTAAAATAACCGATTCCTTATGACCTTCTGCACGGAGAATCGCTGACTTCTTCTCACCCTCTGCAATCAGAATCTGCTCACGTCTTTCACGCTCTGCCTTCATCTGCTTCTCCATTGCATCCTGAATGGCTGCCGGTGGAATAATATTCTTAAGCTCCACACGGTTTACCTTGATTCCCCATGGATCGGTTGCCTCGTCAAGTGTTGCCCTCATCTTTGTGTTAATGGTCTCCCTTGAAGTAAGTGTCTGGTCTAACTCCAGATCACCGATAATGTTACGAAGTGTCGTAGCGGTCAGATTTTCAATCGCCATGATCGGGTTTTCCACACCATAGCAAAACAGCTTTGGATCTGTAATCTGGAAAAATACTACCGTGTCAATCCGCATAGTAACGTTATCCTTTGTAATAACCGGCTGTGGGGCAAAATCTACAACCTGTTCCTTTAGGGTTACACGCTTTGCCACCTTATCTATAACCGGCATCTTCAAATGAAGACCTACTGACCAGGTACCCGTATAGGTTCCCAGCCGCTCAATAACATACGCATGTGCCTGTGGAACAATACGGATGCTGCTCACCACCACAATAACCACAATAAACAAAATAAAAAAAACAAAACCAACTAATCCTGTTCCCATAATCAATCTCCTTTCATGTATCCTAAACAACTTGAATATCGTCTGGTTCCGCTGCTGTTGCTGCTTCACTCTCACCAGACTTCACTATCTCCTCCGATTCCGGACTCTCTCCATCCGATTTTTCCGATGTTTTCTCCAGAATCAGCTTAACACCCTGAATCTCAACAATTTTTGCCACAGATCCTTCCGGAATGGTAACAGAATCATCCTTAGACCTCGCCGTCCATTCCATTCCGTTAATTTTTGCCCTGCCAGTTTCTAACAGATTATTTACCTCATCTAATACGATTGCATTCTGTCCGACCAAAGCCTCTGCATTGGTTTTCTCTGTCTTAGAGTCCAAATACTTCTTTGCAATTGGTCTTGTCACAACTAACAGCACAATAGATACCACTGCAAACAAAATAAGCTGCACGATCAGATTTGCGCCAGCCAGCCCTGCCAGTGCTGCAACAAATGCTCCACCCGCAAACCAGATGGTGGTAAGCCCCAGAGAAATAATCTCTATCACAATAAAAATCGCTGCAAGCAATAACCAGCACACCACATACATCACACTTGACATACTCTTTCCTCCTTTTCTTCCCTAGTATAACATTTTAACTTATTTAAAGCATTTTAACAAGCTGAAAATGTATCCAGCCATCTATTGTATTTTACACTGAATTCAATTAAAAAATGACTATTCTGATATATTGTTTTTTCTTTTCATGATATGTTCCGCAATCTGTTCATAAAGCTCTTTCTTCACATAGGTAATTACATGTACAGTATCTAACGATTTCGCAAGAATATGCACCTCACCGGTAGCCAGACCAAAATGTCTTCTGATTGGTCCTTCGCAATACTTCATCTGCTGAATCTTTTGATAGGGAATCCATGTAATATTTTTTTCATAACAGCCTTTTACCACGATCAACTCATTTTCGCCAATCATAATCCCTTGCGTCTTAAAGGACATAACCGTATTGAGCACTGATACCAGCATAAGAAAAATACCGGCTGCATATATAAGATAAATTCCCCATTCCACTGAAATTTGAAGCACATTCTTATAGCCAAACACCACCATGAGCACAATCAAAACTGCATAATATATCATCTTTCTTGGCAGCTCTGAAAAAACGGATAACCGGTCTCTTTCAACAAATCTGCTCTCCTCTAACGTAAACTCCGGCAAAAGCACGGAAAGATTTTTGTACATCTCCTCCCTTGCTCCGGAAAGCAGAAGCATGGAGTTTTCATTTTCTTCATCCCCCACACCAACGCACACGAGCTTCACATACTGTCTTTTAAATATCCGTGACACGAGGGGAGAAATCACCTCAACTGCATTGATCTTATCCACTGCAAGCACATATTTACGCTTCTTTAAAAGTCCATGGGTAAGATAAATCTTATTTCCCTGCCGTTTCGCCTGGAATCCGTAATATACAAAAAAATCCCTGATCAGATTCTGTATCACACTAAACAGTAAAACCGCCACGACTAAAATGCTGCCAATTGCATGAACAACGCCATCTAATAAAATTTTGCCAGTGCGAAGAGACTGGATTCCTGCCACCGCACCAATCATGATTCCAAGAAAAATAAACACACTGATAACACTTGCCGTATATATGCAGTGCCAAATAATATCCTTTGCAGAATAGGTGACATCATAATCTGTCATCTCTTCTTTGGCAAGCACCATCTGCTCTCCGGCAACATCCTGCATATGCTCCATAACCTGCCGCTGAAACCATTCAGCTTTATCCTTTGAAAGCACAATCTTAACATCTGTCGAATCTGCTGTTGTCTTTGAATCGGTGTCCAACTTAATCTTATAAGTATTCATAATCCTTTCAAAGATATTTTGCTCTAAATTAATATTCGAAATGTTCTTCATACCAATCGTATTTTTCTTCCGGTTAATGGTTCTTTTTTCAATTACAACCGCATCCTGTTCAATGGAAATCCATGTCTTTGCCCATATAATATTCTGCACCAGAAAACATATCAGTATAATACCGAACAATATTCCAAATCCAAGCAAAACATCAACTGCTTGAACTTCTCCATTCGCCACATCCACAACAGTATCCGCGATATCGTCTGCCTGTCCTAAGAAACAGATTACGATAAACCAGAATACACGACCTAAATTTTCAAACACCACACTGTAATGACATCTGAACTCATGCTTCTCCATCTGCCCCCTCACTTTCTGCCTGAGGCTTTTTTGGTGATAAATTCTCATCATCCTTTTGGCCGGCATTTGCATAATTCCTTTCCTCTGCCGCTATCGTATTGATCCGCTTTCTCAAATACGCAGAAATACGCTCCGCTACCGTACTATCAAGATAGGAAACGCTCAAATCCCCACCAGCCGTCGTCACTAACACCTCTTCAAGGTGAAACGCACGGAAAATAGGACCGCTTGTCACCTCGATCTTATGAAGACGCTCAATCGGCACAATCTGTGTTGTTATGACCAAGAGACCTTTTTTCACCTCAATTCCCTCTTCTGTCAGACAGTAACGGTAACGCTCATACCGGACTTTGGGAGCCACCAGCAGATACAAAAAATTCACTGCAATAAAGCCATACAAAATATAGCTTATTATGGCAGGCCATTCCTCCTTAAACAGCCCATTTACTATGAAAACTGTCACCACCGCCACCAGGAACCAAATGGCAGTTTTCACATACATACAGGTAAGAGCTCTCTTACCCAGTTTTTCGTATTTCATTGTTTTTCCTCCTCCAAACCATACATTTCTAATTTTTGTATGACTGTAAAAAATTATGTATTTTATTTACTGCTTCGCATAAAAGGAAAAGGGGCTTTCGCCCCTTTTGAAACTATCTTAATTAACAGTCCTCCAAAGGCTGTCCAACAGTATTTTCTTTACTTTCCATCATAAACCAGCAAAGAATCCACCTCATAGCCCTTAAGCCGCTCTCTTCCCTTAAGACCCGCTAACTCCATCAAAAACTGGAGCTTTACTACTTCACCACCAAGACTTTCCACCATCTCGATAATCGCCTCAATCGTTCCACCGGTAGCCACTAAATCATCTATAATGACAACTTTTTCGCCCTGCCTGATTGCATCCTTATGCATCTCAACCACTGCAGTTCCATATTCTAATGCATATTCCTTCTCAATTGTTTCACATGGAAGCTTTCCCTTCTTGCGAACCGGTACAAAACCTTTGTTAAGTGCATAGGCAACCGGCATTCCGAAAATAAATCCTCTGGATTCCGGACCTATTATCACATCAAAATCCACATCCTTCAAGCTCTCAATCATTCCATCGATTGATTTCTTAAGTCCCACCGGATCCTGAATCACTGATGTAACATCCCGGAAAATGATACCTGGTTCCGGAAAATCCGGAATATTTCTCACATACTGGTCAATTCCACATCTGTCCTGCATATCGTAACCTCCTGACAAAAAGGCTGTCACGCTAAAAGCAATTTTCAGATGCAAGCGGAACAGTCCCTCTCTTATTCTTCCGTATAGATTTGCAAAAACTTATTTGGTATTGCAATCCATCCTTTTCAATTATAAACCAAAGAGCAGTCCTGTCAACTGCATTTTTCCATTATTTTCTTCTTCCCCTTACAAAATAAATTCCCAACTGCCACAAGGCTATCACTGCCATGCAAAATAAGAAATAACCCAAAAGATACCATCCACTCCCTGTGTATTTCCATACAAGCTCAAGCGGAGACCCCGTAGAAGGAACGGCAAGAAACCAAAAATTCGTACCTAACCACTGATTTAGCGGGTACAATAACATAAATCCTATTCCCCCAAAACAAATCACGATCCAGTATTCCCTCCACTTAGGAACAATCTGTCCGGAAGCAATCAGCCATGCTCCAAAAGCAATCGTGAGTCCATGGGCTAAAAATGCATGAATGTGCATATAACTTAAAAACGGGTATGTGGTCCAGTTCGGAAAGAGCAGTGCTGCCGCTGCTCCCGGCATACATAATACAACATAGATGACTCCCAAAAAATGCCATCCAGTATATACATATAAAAAAGCGATCAAAAGCGCCATACTGCATAGATGAAATGGCAAAAACCCCGCATTCCAATATCCGGTAGCAAAAAGCACCGTATCACGGTAAATTTCCATAAGCGGAAACACAACTCCAATTGTTCGATTGATCCTCTGCTGCGATGCCCTGCTCTTTTTACAATACCATTTACTGCTCATCCATACAAATATTGCAATCACAAAAAGCCATGCCAGATGACATGGTCCAAAGTGCGCAAATCCGCTTCCTATTGGATATTCCGTTTCAAACCAAAAAAATTCCTTCATCATTTATCACACTTTCAAATATGCCCTAACACTCCAATGCCTATTTGCTCTCCTTTTAAAGTAGATTTATTGATTTTTAAAAGGATAACAGCATCTTAATCCGGCTCTTTAACAACGTATCCGTTCCACTGGAATCATAATCGACACTAATATATTGGGTATCCGGAAGCTTTCTTCGGATAGCAGGATACAGACCTCTTCCGCAGACATGGCTTGGCAGACATCCAAATGGTTGTCCACAAATGATCCGATTATAACCGTTTAATGCATGATTCGCAAATTCTGCTCCAATCAGCCAGCCATCTCCAATTGCGCATTGATAGGTCACATATCCCTCTGCCTTTTTCTTAAAAATGTCATAGGCATCCATAACATAAAATCCAGCATTTCGAATTGCTTCTACCATATTACGCTGCAGTTTCAAAAAGTAGTCAAATACCATCTGGTACCCTTTTACGGAAACTCCGGTTTTTTCCTTTCCACCCTCCGTCAACAGGTGAGTATCTACATAATATAATGCATACCAGGTAATTCCATTGATATAATACTCACAGTTCTGCTGCTTTAAAAAAGATTCCAAATTCCAATTTCCAATATGGCAATATTTGATATATAACTCACCCACTACACCTATTTTCATCAAATTCATCTGTTTCCTTGGAATCTCTGCAAAGTCTTTTACAATCCGGTTAAAATTTATCTTCATATTTTTAAAATTTAAGCCCTTTCCGGTACACATATCTTTTGATAACACATTAAGCCACTTCTGATATATCTCCTCCGTTTGCCCTATGTTACATTCATATGGGGAAATCTGATTTTTCAGAATCATTAGTAAATCTCCATAATAGGCGGCTGCCACTGCACGGAACAGCAAATCCGTTGTAATCGGCAGATGATTCTTTTTCTCAAGTCCTGTTACATTTAGAGAAATCACTGGTACCATCGGAAACCCTGCATCATCCAAAGCCTTTCGTATCATAGGAATATAATTAGAGCCTCTGCATGCATCCCCCGCCTGAGGTTCTAATACAACAGTCCGGTTCACATCATATATTCCACTTTGCAGCGTTTTTATAATCTGACCTACAATTAAAATCCCCGGATAACACAAATCATTATGAACATATTTCAACCCCAAATTGGTAATTCCCTCTTCTGTCTCTAACACCACCGGATGATACTTTTTAGAGTAGAACGCATACTTCAGCAATGGAAAATGTGCATCCAGCATTGCAGGAATCAATAATGTATATGCCTTTGTTTTCTTGTTCGTCCGCTCTTCCCTAATCTGATACATGCCTTATCACTCTCCTTCCTCTTTCGAAAGTATACCCATTTTTCATTGGTTATAACATATGTCACCAATTTCCGAAGAAACTTCGTTTGTTGCAATAGTCGCCAAATGTA
>CAMWYJ010000050.1 GCA_947178445.1 uncultured Clostridium sp. | reverse complement strand
AGCATTTTTGCCTTTTTACCAAATTTTCCCTTATATTTTGGATTGTCGATCTTCGCATCCCCAGCCGCCACAATCAGCACCGCCTCATTTTCCAGCATAAAAGAAAGTGTCTTTGCTATCCTCTGAGGCTCACAGTGTAATGCTTTGGCGGCAAGCTCCACTGTTGCACTGGACTCATCAAATTCCTGAATCCTTTCCTCCATGCCATATTCCCTGAAATATGCCTTTACCTTTTCGATTGCCATTGTTCTCCTCCTTTAATTTAATTGTCTGGATAAAAAATTACGTTGTAAACAGTACACACTTCATCTGAAACATTATGGTATGCGTGGGGGACATCCGCCCCAAACCGTATGGACTGCCTTTTCTGCAAAAACACTTCCTTCTTACCTATTACCATTTTCAAAGTTCCCTGCACCGGCAAAATGTATTCCTCTACTCCCGCCACATGGGGAAGGGAATCATGCGTTACCCCTGCATCAAACTCAATATAAAATACTTCCAGATTCCTTGCCGGATCAAAAGGAAACAGCGGGTATGCCCTCATTCCCCCATCTTCCTCCGTAATCATTTCTTTTTCCGAAAGACCGGCAACTGTATACTCCGTTTCTGGCTGTCTGCAAAAAAAGGATAACGGTATCTTCAGCCCTGTTGAAATTTTCCACAGTACGTTAATGGTAGGCGAGGACTGCCCCCGCTCAATCTGCCCTAACATGGGCTTGCTTACTCCCGTCAGCTCCGCAACCTCATCCAGCGTAAAATGCCTTGTGTTACGGATTTCTTTCAGACGTTCTCCTATCTTTAATGAAACCTGCTCCATGACGCCTCCTTTGTCTGTTTTTGCATATTAAATATATTATAACATACACACAGACGAAAGGAAAGAATTTCTTATCTCAACAATGCCATACTTCCGGTTAATTTGTTGACCTTCTTTTTCGGCCCACATATGGCAATCCCCAAATAATTCAGCTCCGTTTCTGATATATCTTTCATTTTTTCGATAAATTCATCATAGGTTTTACACCCCTGCGCCAAGTCCGAGAAGTCCACCACCGTCAAATCGGAAAATTCCGGTTCATACAGCCTTTCACGGATCGTCTTGATGACCTCCCCGTTTCCCTTTAAGATTGGCACTGGAAACTCAATAATCCCCAAATGTTCATTTCCTGTCCTATCATATACATCCGCACCGACAACCTCCGGCATCTGTTTCCCCATCGTGATTCCCATAATCGCCGCCGTGTTTGCAATGATACCAAGCGGCAGGTTTTCGTCAATTACCATGACACATTTTTCATTCTGTAAATCCATTTCTCAAATCCTCCTAGTTTTTTCGGGAGGATTTCTCCTCCTGTTTTTTGGAGGATTTCTCCTCCTTTTGATAGCAGCGGTAAAGATAGACTTTAGAAAAGCCTGCCCGCTTATATTGTTCCGGCAGTTCTTTCCGTCCCGGAATATCTGCCAATATCTGTGTAATCCCATTTTCCACCCCAAACTGCAAAACTTCCTCTAAGTCAGTGCCGTCCGGTAAATTTCCATCTGGCAGAAATAGAAGGTTCTGCCTTTTTATCCCAATGGTTATATCAGGCTCTGCCATAACATATTCCACCGTTTCCGTACCCTTTCCTTGCTTTAGGAACAGCCTGCACTTCTGCATTTCGGATTCACATAGGCAACTGCCTTTTTCCAACAGATACAGCTTGCCAACCACGCAGCATTTCTCTACTCTATATCCATTATCTGCAAGTACAGAACTTAGATAATAATTTGTATACTCAACGATACGAAACATACAATTCAGGCTGCCCTGACAACTGATTTCCTCGCACTTCTGTATGTTGTCAAGAATATTCATCTGAGAACAATTACCATATAGTGGATAAACCAAAAGATACCTTCCCATTTTTTTCAGTATCCATCCCTGGCAAATCTCCGTTTCCCATTCAGAAAACAAACTGATAATCTGTTCTTCCAGCCTTACCGCTGATTCATTCATCCAGCTCACGCCCCTTTCCATGATACTCAGAAAGGGAAAGCCCTGCGACTGCTAAAACCGTTCCTACTACGGAAACCCATGTTACCGGCTCTTTCAGCACAAGCACGGATGTCACAACCGTTATCACGGGAACCATATAAATATAAACACTTGTCTTAACTGCACCCAGCATTTTTACCGCAACATTCCATGTGACAAAACAGAGTGCCGACGCCCCAAGCCCCAGATACAGAAGATTAAACAGAACCGTCATATCTGTAAACCGTTCCGCTCCAATCTTAAAGTCAAAAAAGAACAATGCCGGAACCATGAAAAGAATGCCGTAAAAGAATGTCCTGCGTGTGGTAAGAATGACCGGATAGCCAAAACTGCTGATTTTCCTTGTGAGTATGGAATAACATGCCCACACAAAAGCTGCAAGAACCGCCAGTATATCCCCTATAGGGTTCAGCTCCAGCTCCCGGCCGTTAAAACTGATAAGGGAAACACCAGCCATCGCCACCACAAAACCAATAAAGAAATTTATCCTTAGTTTCCCTTCCGACTTCATGAACAGATGTGACAACACCGCTGTAAAAAATGGTGCAACTGATATGATGACGCCCACATTAGAAGCCATTGTATAGGTGAGGGCGATATTCTCCAGCAGATAATACAGGCAAACCCCGCACAGCCCCGCCAGAACGAAAGTTATCTCCTGCCTGTGGTCCGCAGCTTTCAGCCGATGCGGGCAGACCAGAAACAATGCTACAAATCCCATTACAAAACGGAAAAACAGAATTTCCACCGGCATGAAATCTTCCAGCAGGACTTTGGTGGATATAAAGGTCGTTCCCCATATAAGTATAGTAAACACTGCTGCCAAATGCCCGGCTATCCTCCTATTTCCCATCAGATCTATTCTTCCTTTCCATCTGTCCACCATCCCCATCCTTTTCCGAAAAAATTTCACGGTAAATGCCCGGAGCAAGCCCGATAAACTGGTTAAAATAGTTCGTGAAATGGCTCTGGTCTGAAAAGCCCGTCCGGATAGCCACCTCCACAGGCGGCACTTCCTCTGCTAAAAGTTTTTTCGCCTCATTGATACGGATTGTTTCAAGATAACGGTATGGCGTGATTCCCTTTGACTTCGTAAAGGCACGCAGCAGCGTTGATTTGCTAAGCCCCGCATAACGGCATATCTGATCCAGATAGATACGCTCTGTAAAATGCTGCTCCATATACTCACAGGCTTTTTCAATCTCCCCACTGCACTCCGGGATACAATTTTCAAATGGCTGCCCATAATTTTGGATAAGCAGTGAAATCAGGAACAGCAAAGTTTCCTCTTTGCCAAAATCATCATTTCCTTTCATAACCATCTCATGCAGCCGCCTCAGATAGAAGGCAGCTTCACCATCATAAATGATATTCTCTGAAAAGCCCGGAAGCTGCCGTTTCCCGCTGACTTCCTCTGCCAGATCAAGCATGACCTCTTTTGCAATATTAAACCCACGGTAATCAAATGTACCATCATCACTCTGCACACAGGCATGGTTGTCCCCCGGATTGAAAAGCACGATGCTGCCTTTTTCTATGGAATATTCCCTGTTCCTGCAGGAAAGCCTGCGTGTGCCGTCCTCCACGAACCCTATCACATAATGTTCATGGAAGTGGTTGGGAAACGGCTGCACAATCCCCTCAAAATGGTATGCCTCCAGCCTTAACCCATCATCATACACCACTGTCCTTGTTTCCTTTTTCATATGGATTTCCTCCTTGTCACACCCATTTTACCCCTTATTATGAACTGCGTCTTGTAAAATATCTTCATTTTTCATTTTCTGAAAAAAAACATTATACAAATAAGGAGTAATTCCCTCCACAAAATCACTCCTTAATCAATTCCTCTTATTCCATTTTCACTGTTTCTGCCATCTGCACCACAATCTTATTACCCTATCCGAACCGTTCCATTCATCAGAATGTCAGCCCGTTCCTCCGGTGTCATTTCCCTGCTCATTAAAATCTGAAAAAATAACTGCATCCTTTCATCAGATTCAACAGTATAGTATTCATGTGAATTGCGGTGGATCACATCAAATACATTATCCAGCTTGATAAAATCCCCGCTGGCATGGCCGTGTCCGGCAAGCTGTTCCAGTGCTTTATCCATATTATGCAGCTCATCCTCCACCTCTATCAGTAATGCCATATCCTTTTTTTCCAAAACATATTCCTCCCCTGTAGAATAATTGTTTTCTCCCATTTTTGACTGTAACTGTATAATTCCCGCTCATACCCCGACAGCCCCTGCCAGCTTTTCCGCACGTTCTTCCGGTGTCATCCCCGGATTATCCAGAATATCGGTCAGACATTCATACATTTCATCCTCCCCGCGCATCCTGACCTCAGCACAGGCGCCATCCTCTATCACATCACACACTCGATCCAACACACCTATTATCCCACCGTCCCTGCCATGTATCTCCCACTCCCCAAACAGGAGTTTATTCAGTTCCCTTATAGCATCATACAGATAAATCAGATGTGTCATATCCTTAACAGAGAGAACAGAGCCCTCCACCCTTATCTGACGTTCTGAGGCTACCTGCACGCCATCTTCAAAGCCCAGGCGGTATGCCTCCTCCCCATAAAGGATATTATACTTTGTCCATTCATCCTCCAGTATATCATATAGTTTCCAACACTTCTTTGACATACCAGAACCTTTTGAAAATGCTTTCGACGCCTCGTGAAGTGCTTTCACCTGCTGCTGAAATTTCTCACTGCCACGCAGCCTTGCCTCCAGAACTTCCCCGGTACGGGCAAGAATAAATTCATCTGTTACAAAATCCACGGTTTCCTCCCCTTTCTGCTATTGGTAAAAATAATTCAGGTCTATGAGATTTTCTTTTGCCACTTTTTCCAACGCCTCCCCACTAATCTCATACATTGTGTATCTCCGTGGCTGCGGCTCATTATATCCAGTAATTATCATATAAAATTTACCATCGGCAAAAACCAGCGTCTGCCCGTGTGCATCGTAATTTCTACAGACAAGGGCTTTAATTCCCATATGATTGCACATATACTGCACCGCATAACGGCTTGCATAACAGTCCCCTTTTCCCTTGATAAAAATGTCAAACCAGTTGTTATTGTATAATTCATAATCAGAGGTTGTACTGATATACCATGCTGCCTTTTCTGCTTTTTCCTTTTCTGTCATGGAAGGGGTAATATACTGTTTCTCAAAGTCCGTAAATACCGTATCTATGTAAATATTCAGTTCTGAATATGCCCTCACTGCTGCCGTCAGTTTTCTTCCATCCTCCAGAATGGCGGTCACTGTTGCCGTCACACACGGTTCAACATAGGCAGGCTCCCAATCCATCTGCAACAGCCCATAATCTGTAATACTGAAATAATCTGCTCCTTCCCCGGTTATCTTCCAGTCCCTTACTTCTTTCTTTGTGCCGGACACCCGGAAACGAAATTCCCTCATATGGCTTTTGTCATATTTTATGTAATCCTTATATGTTTCAGAAAGATAATACAATGTTACATCTTTACTGTTTAATGTCGGATTATCTGCTGTAGCTTTTTCCTTTTTCTTTGCCTTAACTGTTATTTTGCACTTATACTGTTTTTTCTTATAAGTGGCTGTAACCACTGCTGTTCCCTTTTTCTTTGCTTTGAGGGTAACTGTATTTCCTTTTTTCTTAGCAATGGAAACGACAGATTTTTTACTGGTTTTCCATTTCACTTTTGCTTTAGCAGACACACCTTTTAATTTCAACTTGTAAGTCTGCCCTGCTGTCATTGTCTTTTTATTTGCCGCCAGTTTTGGCTTTGTTTTCGCCTCTGTCTCCATGCCGGGTATCAGTAATGTCAGTACCAAAGCAAAGAGAATTATAATAGTATTTTTTCTTCTCATAATATCTGCCTCCTTGTAAACTGTATATGATATTCTAAAAATAGCATGCTTATCTTTATTTACTATAATTATACCGCGCTCTATTTAATAAGTCAGCCTGTTTTTGAAAAACTTTTCATGTCCATTTCTGTCTCTAAAACTCCCATACTGCCGTCATTTTAACTGAAAAAAGACAGAAAAACCCCCTTTTGAAGTTCCTGCCTTTTTATCAAAATTATCTTTTTACCCTAATGATTTCAGCCCTGCCCGGTATGCCGCCATCTCCTCCTCACTGTGATGGTCCATCACATATTGCAGCTCTGAAATGGCGCTTTCCCTTTCTTTTGGCAGATAAACAGATAATGGATAAAAATTTGAGGAAGAATTGGCAAACAAATGTGTCCTGATCTGCAAATTCTGAATAAACACCTGTAACTCCCGCAATCTCTCTTTCTCCCCTGCCGGGATAAAACTGCCCGTCCCTGCCATATCATAAAGTTTGGTATTAGGAAATAGTGTCAGTGCATCCACAGAAATAAAGTATGGATTCAGCCTGCTAAACAGTCTGGCGCTGTTTACTGCATTGCGGGTTCCGCCTCCCTTTCCTGCCAGCCCGGTCATATATACAAAATAATATTCTATGCCTGCCTCATCCAGTTTTCGGCACTGCTTTAGAATATCATCTGCCGTGTAACCTTTCCCGGCAAGGGCAAGGGTGTCATCATCCCCGCTTTCCGTCCCGATACTCAGGCCATTCACTCCCATTGCCCGCAATTTCCGGAGCTGCCATACCTCCTTATTCTGAATATCACGGATACTGGCAAACATGGCAATGGACTGGCATTTAATCAGGTAATCCCTCACTGTCAGCACATAAGGCTTTAACCGTTCATAGGACAGCGCAAAGGGATTTGCCCCTGTCAGGAACAGCCGCCTTGCATGGGGCTGGTAATCCTTGATTTCCTGCAAATCCTCCTCAAACTGTTCCAATGAAACCATCCGAAAGGGCTCATTCTCATACAGATTGCAAAAGCTGCATTTCCCATAGGTACATCCCGCCGTCAGCTCAATAATACAGGAATCCGCCTCATAATGCGGCCTCCATGTCCGTCCGCTAAAGTGCATCATTCTTCCCCTCTTTACAAATGCCGGAGATTTTTACGGTAATTCTCCAGCTCTTTCTCATCCACACTGCCCGTAATCTCGTCCAGAACAGCCAGCAGCTTTGCTTTATCCTTTGGGAGAACCCCATATAACTGTACCGCATTGGAGGCTCCCATTGCCGCAAATTCCGTCTCTATGGCAAGGTTTTCAACCAGAGTTTTCATTTCCATGTACTTTTCTTTTTCGCCCTCCGGCTGCCAGTTCCCTTTCCTGATCTCCTGATACAATCCAGAGTCCTTATAAATTGTCAGCATATTGGCACCAACCAGTTTTGGGCGCAACTGGTTACATACCTCTGCGGTCACTTTTGCCCCCTCTGCTCCCCTGCCTTTCCCTGATATGCCCACCAGATAGAAAAATTTATAGGATATGCCTGCCTTATCCAGACGCCCGCACTGCACCAGAATATCATTTTGCCCATATCCCTTATTCATAAACTGCAGCGCCTCCTCATCTGCCGTTTCCATGCCTATCGTCAGTCCGTCAAACCCTGCACTTTTTAACCGCTGCAATTCTTCATCGGATTTCAGCCCAATATCGGTAATCCTTGCAAAAGAGCCAATGCTTTCACAAGATGGAAAATACCTCTTTACCAAAGCAGAAATTTCCATCAGCAAATCGAATTTCAAAACAAACGGATTCGCTCCGGTCAGAAATACACGCCGGCATTCCCATCCCCACATCCGGTTCCTCTTTGCCGCCTCCTGCAAATCCTCCTCGATGTCCTCTAATGGAGACATACGAAAAGAAAAAGGCAGATCATTGTATAATGTGCAGAATTTGCATTTATGATGGGTGCATCCTGCTGTCGCCTCCAGCAGTAACGAGCCTGCCTCATAAGGCGGCCTCCAGATCGTTCCTGTATAGTGCATAATCTTTCCTCCTCTGAAAAATATTCTGCTATAAGGTTACACAAACCAGGTAGGATTCCACAAGTCCTGTCTTTTCTTAGTAATAGTACCTTTTTTCGTACTAAGTAGTAAAAAAGTCAGTTCTTGTTTTTTTATACGGTGTATCCTATACTAATGGTGAGGTGAGAAGAATGGCAGACAACAAATTCAGTGAAGAAAAACAGCTTGCCCGCTGTGAGCCAATGAGCAGGCTCCAGTCATATATTGCGGGCAAATGGAAAATCCTGATATTATGGTATATATCTTTTTACAAAGTACAACGGTTTGGGGAACTGATGCGGCGGTTAGACGGCATTACGCAATCCACCCTGACAAAACAGCTCCGTGAACTGGAAAAGGACGGATTTATCCATAGAAAGATATATGAGGAAATACCGCCTAAAGTAGAGTATACCCTGACGGAGTTAGGACAGAGTTTTCTTCCTGTACTGGAAACCATGTTTGAGTGGAGTGAAAAATACCTCTGCCCGGATTATGTAAATCCATACAACAAAGAATAGGCTGAAACTTTATTCTCAAGGTATGTCCTTTCATTAGAATAATTTCAGCCTATCCGTATTTTTTTCGTTTTATCTTATTTGTACTGCACTAACTCATCCATCGGTATTCTCGTCTGGCTGTGCCTGTCTTTGTCTGCCTCCGGCTCTGCTGAATATCCCAATGCAAGGATATTTACCGGCTCCAGATTTTCCGGCAGACCTAACCCCTGTTTCAATACATCCGGCTTAAAATAACAAATCCATACGCTTCCAAGTCCCAGCTCCGTGGCCATAAGCATCATGTGGTCAGTCAGAATGGAGGCATCAATATCTGTCGTTACCATGCCGTCAAATGGTCGTGTCCATGCCTTGCTTTTATCTGCACATACCACAATCGCTACCGGGGCACTATAAATATTTGCCGATTCTGAAACTGCCGACAGCCCCTCCCTGCTCCTCACGACAATCAGCCGTACCGGCTGCATATTTGCAGCTGTTGGCGCTACATGGGCAGTCTCTAAAATCTTTTGCAGCTTTTCTTCTTCCACTGCCTGCCCTGTATAGGCACGGACAGAAGAACGTGCCTTTGCTGTATCTAATACTGACATTTTCGTATCCTTCCTTTCCTTCTTGAAAATTTGACCGGTCATAGTATAATTATATCAGGAACAGATAAATAGACAAGAATGCACTTTTTAGGTATATACTTCCCAAAAAGTAAGTAAGGTGCGATTGTAAAGGAGAGAAAACATGACAGAACAATGCAACGGATTTACCTGCCCCGTGGAGGCAACAATCTCCCTGATCGGAGGCAAATACAAGGCAGTCATATTGTGGCATCTGATGAACAATACCCTACGGTACAGCGAATTGCACCGCAAAATGCCAAAGGCAACAGATAAAATGCTTGCCCAACAATTAAGAGAACTGGAAAAGGACGGCCTGATCAACCGTGTGGTCTATCCTGTCGTGCCGCCAAAGACGGAATACAGCCTCACGGAATATGGTAAAACACTTGCCCCCATACTGGATGCCCTGTGCGACTGGGGCGAAAACTATTTATCCGAAACACAAAACTGTAAGGAGAACTGCCAATGAATACTTCTACATGATCTGTATGAAAAAATGGTCTCAAAAGGACATTTTTATTTCATGCCAAACCATCAATAGACTCCTTATAAAAAGCAATCTTATCGTCTAGATTGCTTAGATATTCCGCCCATTTCTTCTGCTGCTCTAACACATACTCCCTGTGCTTTTCAAGCATTTTCAGACGTTCCGGCATAGTAGCGTTTCCCTCATACCGCAGCCTTGAATATTCCTTAATATCCTTTAGCAGCATACCAGTGTCTTTCAGGCGTTTGATAAATTTTATCCATTCAATATCGCTTTCATCATAACAGCGTCTGCCAGCATCATCCCGCCTTACCCGGATCAACCCTTTCTTCTCATAATACCGCAGGGTATATTCACTGATCCCGGCTGTTTTTGCCATCTCTCCAATCCTCATAAAAACCACTCCTGAAAAAGTTCTTGACTTACACTATACTCTAAGTAATATGCTCTTATTGTAATCAAAAAAGGAGGCAAAATCAAATGGAAAACACAAGGTTTACACAAGGCATGGAACAGTTAAAGGCGATTGACGGCAAAGGAGGCGAAAATGTCATAAAGTCCCTTGAGGACATAGCACCCGATTTAGGAAAATTCATTGTTGAGTTTGCTTTTGGCGATATTTACACAAGGGAAGGACTGACAACAGAAGAACGGGAAATGATAACCCTGTCCAGCCTGCTTACTGCCGGAGGGTGCGAACCACAGTTAGAGGTACACATCAATGGCGCATTGAATGTAGGAATATCTCCCGAAAAAGTGATAGAAACATTTTTGCAGTGTATTCCATATACGGGATTTCCAAAAGTGCTAAATGCTGTATTTGTGGCTAAAAAAGTGTTTGCGGAGAGAGGACTCTTGTAAAATAGTGTAGTTCACAGCTTTAAAAAGAGAGAGGACATCATCCCAACAGGAAGGTGTCCTCCTCCAAATAATTAGCTATCAAATAAATTAAACTGTCGCTGTAAAAAATTCTCTATAAACAACGCTTGCTGCTCATCCTTTTCTCTACAATCAAGAAATGGTTCATGATTTACGATAATTATCTCATCAGACCATTTAAAGTTTTGATTATTTAAAAAAGTTCGGGCAATTCTCTTATCTATTATGTAATCAAAACTTATATCTGGATTTGGATAATTTGTCTTTCCGCCCACTAATCCATATTTTTGACGTTCATATACAAAAAATTTAATATATGCAAAAAAGTGATATTTTTCTTTTCCATCTGTATCAGTATAAATTTCTTTAAATGACCTAAATGGTTTTTGCTTAGGTATCTGTAAACGCTCCGCCGAGAAAATAATTTGATTTTGTTCAAGAGTTTTCAATTTATCCCAAATATATTCAATACTAAATAATTCAATTTTTAATTTCAAACCATAATATGCAATTTCAAAAAACTTACTCTCATCGTTTAAAAATTTTTCCATAAAATTACTTCGCCTCCACAAATCCTTTTTGCCCATTCAGACAAGTTGAAAGTTACTGTTGTTTCTCCATGTATTCCTTTTTTACTTTATCAATCGTTTTTCCGCCGATACCAAAATTTTTATCTGATACTTCCTTAATTGTGGTTACAAAAAATTCCTGTGGCACTTGCATAATTTCGGAAGATACTTCTGTCAATCGTTTAATCAATTCCTCTTTTTGTTTATCTGATAATGCACCACTCTCAACTGTAATATATGGCATTTTCTTCTCCTTTCAAATTTATCCAATTCTAAAAAATCTATTTTATTGTACCATAATATCTTTTATCAAACAATAAAAGGATATTTCAATCCATATGCGACGGTTCTTTTGACCTACAGAGCGAAAACTGATTTATTACCAATGCAATCGCAATACCAACCGTGGTATCAATAATCCTTGCGATACCAAAAGCCAAAGGATTCCCATCACTTCCATGTGTCACGGTAATGCAAAGGAAAACAACACACATAAGGAAAGTTCCCTTTTCCTGTTTTATCAGAACAGAAAAATTGATAATGGGAATAAGCAAAACAGATAACAAAAGGCACCGCAATACTTCATATGGGACACAATAGATATTCCTCTCAAAAACCAAAACAAGCATCCCGCATATTCCACCAATCACAGTTGCCACTTCACGGTTAAGTGCCTCACGAAAACTATCCTCAGAAGTACGCTGAACGCACAGCACGGCAGCGATGGCAGCATAAAATGCCGTATCTGATTTCCTTACTATACCCGTCAACAAACACAAGAATACTGCCACAACTGTTTTTAATGTGCGCCCACCGACTTTCAGACCGCTAATTTTCATATAAGCCTTTCAGGGTATACTGCTCTAAGATATGCCCATCCATCTGACGATAAAGCTCATTCAACAGAAAGCCTGGTTCCAGATCAAGCATTTTATCCAAAGCATATACATGAAGTTCATATATGTGTGGTTTATCGGGTGGTGTCATCCCGCCATAATAGGAAGAAAGCTCTACGGACTGTTCACCGCCCTGTATGCTTGTCCAGCTGTTCCGTCCCTGCACAAAATCATCTGCCGTCTGGCTCTCATTCTCTTTGATTTCAAAACGTGTTATGTTTGCCGCCAGCCAATGTATCCATGCAAATCCCCCTGTCACTGGATAAGCATCCTTATCCTCTAAGACAATGGCAAGCGATACTGTTTCCTGTGGTGCATTTTCCACTGTAAAAGGCAACGAATAAGTAGGGATACCGTTTTCATTAAACTGTGTCCCATGCCCGCCATACTGAGGCCCAATTACCCCGCCTATAATACCACTGCTTGTAACATTCATCTTCAATAACCTCCCATTCGATTTTCTGACAATATTATAAACAGTGGTTCCCAAACAGTAAATTACCCACTTTTTCGTGGGTACTAATCCGGGACTACCCCTTTTTCCTGCAATATGTGTTCCATGCCATTTGCCTTCAGATAATCAATCCCTATATGCTGCATGATCCTTAATGCCTCCAGTATTTCCATACCCATGTCGTTTGTGAGGGAATATTCTACATGAAGTGGGTATCCCTCATAAGATTTCTTTTCAACAAATCCATATTCCGTTAATTCTTTTAGCTGCTCTAACAGCATTTTTTGTGTAATGCCGTCTATATCACGTTCCAGTTTCGCTAAAGATGTAGCTCCAAGACGCAGCCGCCATAGAATGATAGGTTTCCATTTTCCCTTAATCATGTCATGTACCAGCTCCAAAGGGCATGTATATTCTGTGCGTATTTTCATAGATAAACACTCCTCGCTTTCTCAGATACTAAAAAAGGGAACTTCTGCCAATACACGAGAAGTTCTCCTTTTACTCCCTATCTATAAAGAGCAGAACAATTTGTCATTGCTTCATTCAAATTCGCCTGTTATACTGCCCTTTTGAAGAATATGGTCCTGCGCTTTTTTCAGAAAAGTCTTTTTCAAAGAGTTGGCACTCAAATCAATCTCACAGTCCAGTGAGTAAATACTGAATCGGTAAATATGCTTTTTACCTTTTGGCGGTTTCGGCCCTGCATACCGATGAAAGCCATACCCGATACCCTGTCTTGCATTTCCCAATGCCGGAACTTCTTTTCCTGCCCCAATTCCCTTTTCTATCCTGTCAGCCGCCGGAATATTCCAAATAATCCAGTGTGTAAAGTTTTTGACAGGATGTGACAAATCTTCCAGCGTAACAGCAAGTGTTTTTGCCTTTGGAGAAAGGTTCTTAATCACAAATTCTGGTGATATATCCCATCCCCGGCCAGTATTTTCAATCGGAATTTTACCACCATCTTCTATGCCAACGCACTCAAACTCTAAAAGACTACTTTCCATACTGCCTCCAAAATCATCATCTAATATTACTTATGTTTACAGATGATATTCCCATGAAAAGACTTTCTTGTCCATAAACAGTTTTATATCTGTAAATCCAGTGAACTTCCTGAAACAGACGACCTTTTCACAAACGTATTGCCACTTTTAACAAGTGTACTTTCTACGGACTCCCTTGTGACGCTGTCTAATATTCTAGGATCAAATGACTGTCCCGGCCGCCAGTTTGGATTAGCCGCCTTTACTGCCTCATACATTGCAGAACGATATTTCCCCTCATACTGTTGCAAAGTCCATGTACCCTTTGCACGATCCTCTTTCTTTACGCTTAATTGATATTCTCTGAATATTTGCGACCTTTTCGTTGTATCGCCATTGGAAATTCCGTTCTCCTGAATAAACTCTCTTTTAACATTGTCAAACATCTTTTGCCTTGCATCATCAGAAACATCAATCAACTGCTGCCACGTTGAACGATCTACAGAACCATCTTCTCCATGATACATCCCAGGAACCACAATTCCCCCTGGTCCGATAAAATCTCCGTCAGAATTATAATTACGCATTACATTTCGCATATGTGCTTCACGTCCACCCAATAACTCGTACAACATTTTTTGTTCAGGTGTCATCATAGCTTCTTCTGCTATGACTGCCTCCAGTTTTTTCTTTTCCACTTCCTTATATTGCTTGTTACCAGTGTTAATTCCCGTATAACCAGAATTATTTGCATTAAAACTAATATTCATATCCATTACCTCCTATTTTTCTAAAAAACTCTGAAATCTCTTTGACAACTCATCTAACTGCATTTGCTCCTTGTTTGTTCCATTATAATTTTCAATCGGATCAGCAACAAAATAATTCCTAAATCCCGCCAGTGCTCTTTCAAAACTGCTCCGAAAGTTTTCTTTGCTGCTTACATCAAGGTTAGCAAACATCTTGTATACATCATTGTTCGATTCTTTATTTACTTCTACGCTGTCTTTCCCTGTTGTATTTGTTGCCACCGGAGTAATTCCCTTTTTGTAATTAGGTGTTCCATGTTCCGCATAAAATTTCTCTCTTTCAACTTTTACCTGCTTTGCAGCAAACTCAACCATGCTGTTTACTTTATTGATTTTTTCCTCTGCCTGTTTACCGTATGCATTTGTTATCTGTTCTGCCACTTCGTCAGATAATCCCATTTCTTTGCAAGCATAGGAAAGCTGAGAAACCTTAAGTCCAAGCTGTGCATAAGTTCCTGGCTCCAATGTGTAGCCTAATGCTTCATCGCCTGCCTGATAACTGCCATCTGCATTAGGCGCAGCCTTTACAAAGCCCTGCTGTTCCAAGTCCATAATCACACTTTGCAGTTTCTCACTCTGCTCTTTCGTCACGCTTGCACCGTAAAAGCTGACCATGCCATTTGCACTGTTACCGTTAATAATCCTGTGCATTGATGGATTGCTTTTTCCTCTTTGCTGCCCATCTATCCTCTGTTTTATTAACTCTGATATTTTTTGAGCCTCTGGAGAGTCTTTTGAAATCTCAACAATCACACCTAAATCCCTTTTTTCAGAATCCGGTGTATTCTTGACTTCTTCTTGCAAATCACCTGTTGTTTTCGGATTGTACTGATAACCGTTTGCTGCTCCTACATTTGAAACATCCATACATTCATCCTCCTTGATATAAACCAAAAATCCATTTTCTGCCACTCGTCTTATCTTTTATATCGTCACATCCATTACAATTATTTATAGAAAATTGCATTATTTTATCTGTTTGCACTTTTAAGTCATTACAATATAGTCGGATTGCACATACAATCTACAGAGAGGTGACGATATGATAGATTATAAAATCATAGGTAGCAGAATCCGAAAAAAGCGGTTAGAGCACAACCTTTCCCAAGAACGGCTGGCAGAATTATGTGAAGTCGGCACTACCCATATATCCCATATAGAAACAGGCAACTGTATTCCAAGCCTGAAAGTGTTCATCACAATTCTTAATTCACTGTCCTGCTCTGCGGATGAACTGTTATGCGATGAATTGCAAAATGCAGAACACACTTATTGCAGCCAGATTGCAAGTCTGCTTGAAGATTGTACCAGCCACGAACTAATGATTATTACAGATACCATACAAGCCTTAAAAGCATCACTGCGAAAATAGGGCATTAAAGTTTCAACACTTGCTGTTTTCACACAGTCTATAATCCAAATACATAAACGACAAACCGCTGTATATGGCATAAATCCATTACAGCGGTTTTCACATCATAAATTATTCCATGTATTCTTCTCCAACAATCCCGATTAAATATGTATTTGAAAATCTTCAAAATCAAATACGCCATTTCCCTGCTTTAACTTTCCTTCATCTGATAATTTGCTAAATCCATTTTCAATCCTGCCAATTATATCAACAGGAATGTTCAACTGATGATGTCCGGGTAATACTCTGCTTATACTTAAATGCTGTATTTTCCTAACAGACTGTAAAAACAACTGCGGATCTGTAGTAGGATAAAATGCGTCAAGACAGCCCTGATATATTAAGTCGCCAGAAAACAAATATTTTCTATCCGGTTCATAAAAGCAACAATGCCCCGGTGAATGTCCAGGCGTATGGATAACCGTCAGCTTTCTATCCCCTAAATCCAGACAGTCCCCATCATACAAAATCCTCTGAGGTGTTCCATTGAAAATTTGATATTCCTCAATGTTAAAGTTTTTCGGAAAATCACATGGTTTGCACATCAGATTGCTTTTTACTGCCTGTAAAGGGATTGGAAACTGAACCGATAACCAGTCTTTTTCCTTTTCATGCACTGCAATGTCCTTAAAATGTTTATGCCCGCCAATATGGTCCCAATGGATATGTGTAGTAACTACCATTACAGGTAATGATGTTAAACTATCCACGATTCTCTTTATATTGTCAACTCCTAAGCCGGTATCAATCAAAACAACTTTTTCCGTCCCACACAACAGATAGCAATGAGTTTCTTCCCAATGCTTATATTCACTGATCGCAAACGTGTCACGGTCAATCGTTTCTATTGTAAACCAATCTGTCATATTCATATCATGCATTTACCTTCCATCCTCCGTTCACTAAAATACATTGTATTTATGTCATATTTCCCATTTCCATTCTTCATAATATTTTCGATGGGTTTCTTCACACCACTGCTCATAAATTTTAGCAGTCTTAGCAACTTGAAAAACAGAATAAGCCCCTCCTGCCCATTCATTTCTATCCTCCTCTTGTATATAAAATTGATACTCCTCCTGAATTTCTTCATCAGTAAAATCTTCAAAATGTTCCTCAAAATAAATCTCAAATTCTTCTCTATCCTCTTTATCCTTGAATATCAGTATTTGATTTCTGTTTGCCTCCCGACTAGAAATGTTACATTTTCCATGAGTAAAAATTTTCAAAAGTTTTCCTTCGATTTTGCTCAAGTCATAATAAGTATACCAATAATCCATTTTGAATTTCGGCACCGTTTCTTTTGCCTCAGGCAAATATCTCCTATACTCATCAAAGCTCCACATATTTGTTTCATAAATGATAGTATTATGATAGAGAATATTTAATTTTGCCCAATAAAAAACTGGATGTGCATAAAATGCCGTAGCCGGAACCCATCCCTGCCGAAAATCATCCTCCAATTCCATACGAAACTCTGGAAAATCCATATGATATGCATACTTTTTATTTCCCCAGTCAAACTGCCACCGATCATATTCTTCCAGACGCATATTCAACCTCTGCATTATAGATAACTCTAATCCAAATCGCTTTTTCCAAAGGTGCTCTATACAAGAATATGGCGCCGCCTCACTTGTTCCTGCTTTCCTATCATTCAATCTTACATATATCTCGCCATGAATAACTTTCTTTTCGCCATCAACAAAATCATTTTCAATGTAATATGGCGTATGATTTGTATTGAATACTGTCAATACATCAACCTCGTGTCCTTCTAATATAATTGTCTGTAAATCAATCTCTGGAACATACACAGAAAAGTGTTTTCCAGATAAAAATTGTGATAACTGATTTAATCTTAGTCTATGGGTATCCTTTTCCACTCCGACTACTTTCATTGTATAATCTTCAATTCCATAAATTATATAGGCATCCCTATCCTCCTGATTATTAGCCATACAGATTATATCCAATAACAGTTCAGCCTTATTTGATGAATAGGCTTTCTTAAAATCCCAATAAGAACCTTCCCTGCCTAATTCTCTAAGTTTCTGCACAAGGATTATTAAATCCTCTGAATTATTATTCAACAACATTTCCTTTATCACTCTTATACCTTTCTTTATTTAAGTTGAAGCTTCATTTATTATTTGTTGCAAATATAGTATATCATGTTATAATGTGTATTAAAAGAACACCATTTAACATAAAATCGGAGGGAATATATGAATAAGTGTGTTTTTACTACACGTTTTAAGGAGTGTTATAAGGAAAAAGGATACACTCAAGAAGATGTTGCAGAAAAGCTAGGAATTTCTCTTAATGGATTGAAAAATTATTTACGAACCAAAAATGACAAACTCCCACCTCTTGATTTATTAAAAAGAATTGCAGAATTACTAGATGTAGATACTGCATATCTGTTAGGCGAAATAGACTGCAAAAAAAATTCACAGCAAGCAATATATGATATTACTGGCTTAACCAAAGAAAGCACATCTATTATAAGTAAACATTCAAAGAATTATAGTGCTATGTTTTGTTCCTTTATTAACCATCTTGCAACTACAATTTATTTAGAAGACTTATGTGATTTAGTTTTTGAATTTGAGTTTATGGATAATGAGACCGTTACAATCGAAAGCAAAAGAGATAATAAAAAACAATATTACAGTTCTGCCTTTGCAGAACGAAAAATATTAAAAGCTAAAATTATAGACTTATTTGACAAAATACTTGATGAAATATTTAATACATCACATTATCAGGATGAAGAAACAGGTTTTGAAATGTCTTGTCAATTATTAGAGATGATAGATAATGAAGAATATAAATATTATCGCAATTATGAATTATTATATAGAGAAATAAGTTATCGCTTAGAAGAAATTAGGTGTATAAACCCATATGAATTTATATTATCATTTACCCCCAATCAAATTGTCCATGAAAAAAGATATACTCTAAAAAATATGTATTTAAAAAACAGAAAAATCGAAAACTGATTTATGAGGTAATACTCGAACTCATTTGTTCTTTCCCTATAAAAAGGGGGTATGCTGTTACACATACCCCCTCATACACGGCATTTCCTATCTGCTTTTTTGCACTTCCTGTGTTACCGTCCGCCCTGCTGCCTCAGCCATTTGTTCCGCCCCATGATCCCTCTGATACTGCTCAAACAGTTCTGCACCATATTCCACCTGCGGTTCTGCTACCGCAAGGCACGGTATCGGAGTTTCCGCCTGTCTGCCCTTTCCCTGCTGCCCGCGGCATTCCTCCACTGCTTTCTCCAGACTCTCCACTCTGTCGATTGCCCTGTCCACTTTATCTTTTACGACAGCCAGCTTTTTCCTCATACCGGTTATCTGCGTTATTTTATAAAGAGCTTTCTGCCCTTTCCGCTTTGCCGCATCCACAATCTTTCCTGCCCTCTCACAGATTTTCTGTTTCATTTCGTTTATCTGCTGTTTGAGTGAATCGCACTGTTTCTGTAAAGTATCCGCTGCTTTCTGCAGGCCGTCTTTCACATGCTTTGATATGGTGTCCTCTTTCATGGACACAAGCTCCTGCCGCACGTTTTTTATTTCTTCTGTCATAGATGATAACTGTTGTTCCAGCGTTCCCACATACCCACACAACTGTTTTACCTGTTCTGCCTGTGCGCTCATCTGGTTATTTGTGAGTAATTCCAAAAGTTCCACAATACGGTTATCACTGCTGATCGTCTGTCCTTCTGCCAATTCCATCCTCTCCTTTCACTGCACCGGAACCGGGGAAACAGACGCTCCCCGGCTCCGGCAAATCATTTCCTAACCGGTACTATCTGGTTGGCAGCTCCATATCCGGGAAATCCTGTGCCGGCATAAACCCGTCTGCCTGCTCCAGCACATTCTCCTGTACTTCCGCCATTGCCTTTTCGTAAGCATCCGTCAGAAGATTATTTACTTTCTCACGGAACTCTCCCGTTACCGGATAACAGATGTCCCGGTACACACTCCGATTATTTTCGTCTATCTGCTTTGTCTTATAGGAAGGCATGGAAACAAACAGGCCGTTCTTCCCCATGACAAGGCTGATATTGCTGACGGCAAAGCAGTCATCCAGATAAATGCGGGCAAGCCCACGGATACTGCTGTTTTCCTTTTCAAAAGGCGTGACCGCCACGGTAAAGGGCAGCTCCATGTCCTGCTCATCCCCCACAAGGTATTTTTTCTGTCCTGTCTGTTGCAGGTTCTCCAGTGCAAGAAGGATATTTCCCTCCAGTTCCCCACGGAACTCCTTTGTGGTTGGATAGCATATATCCTTTTTCTCACTGTCCCCGCTTTTTGCATAATGCGGCATGGAAATATACAGCTTGTTATCCCTGCTCGCCAGAATCGTGATGTTGCTGACCTTGAAACTGTCCCCAAACACCACCGACGCATAACCCTTTACATTGCTGTTCTGTGTCTTTACTTCCCCTACGGTAATCTCATACTTCATATTTTCCCTCTTTTCTGCACTGCCTTGATTCATAATGCAATGTTTGTGTCGCAGTGCAGACACAAACTTGCGGAGTGAAAAATTCATTTTTCACTCTGTTTACGGGTTACATTCATTCGCTGTCGGCATCCCCCCTTTCACTGTCATAGTCCTTAACCGGGACACATTTGCAGGCAAACCTTCTTGTCCCATGGTCAGCACAGGTAAACAGGGTAAGCATCTCTGTACCGCTTTCTTCCGTTACCCATTCATCATAGGGATTTACCACCCGCATTTCTTCCACCGTATAACTGTGCGTCACGCCTGCTTTCGTGGTTATCTTTACCTCCGTCCCTGCCCTGACACTGCTAAGGTTGGTAAAAAAAGTCCCCCGCCTGCTGCCGTTATGCCCGGCAAGGACACAGTTCCCTTTGTCACACAAAGGTGCGCTGCTCTCCATGTGTCCGATCCCCTCATTTAACTGCACCGCGCCTGTCCCCTCAAATACCGGGTATTTTATCTTCAGGTCCGGTATCTCCACAATCCCGATGGCACCCTCCGCCAGATATGGGGAAGCCTTCTTTTTACGGTTGCCGGTTTCTTCACTCTCCTCATCTTCTTCCTCCTCAAACTGATTGATATACTGGTCTGCCCTCTGCTGCTCCCGCATCCGCAGAAAAAAAGGGACAGCCGCAATGGCTATCCCAATCAGAATTAAAATGACTGTTTTTTTACTTCTCAACGGTTTTCCTCCCTTTCTGTCCCATACCCGTATGACGGTTCTGCCACTTGGCTGATCTCCGGTTCCTGTCCTTCCTCTTTTGGTGTCTGGTTTTCCATATCCAGCAGATTGTTTAACTCAAACTGCCTTGCCAGCTTTGTTTTCAATTCTTCTTCATACTGGAATGGCTTATCATATTCTAACTTTGCCTGTTCCATATCAAGGCGGTATTTCTCCAGCCTTTCCTCAAGAAAACCAATGTTTCCCTGAATCCCGTTAAAGAGATTTTCCAGCTTTGTCATGCAGCCGACCGGGGAGGTTGACATATCTGCTTTATACTCTGTATTTCCCCGCAGCACCAGATAATCCGCCCCCATAAAGTTCTTTTCTACAAGGACAGAAAAACCTTTGTACTCTGCCAGTTCGGTTGTTGTCCCCGTCTTGCATTTACCGGCAGCAGACAGAAAGGCAGTGCCGCCGTCCACCCTCTCTGTAAACGTCATCCCGCCTACTTTAATGGAAAACTCTGCCCCGGCAATCAGTCTTTTGTCACGTTCCCTGACATCCTCATGGACACATTTTAACTTTTCTTCTGCTGCTGCAATCAGTTTCGGGAATTTCACCATAAAGCTGTCCTGCATGGCATAATGCTGGCTGTCATAGGTTGCCCTTAACATTTTGAGCCGCTGCACATCATTATCAATCTCCATCTTTTCTTTTATCATCGGGTTACCTGTCGCCACCGCTTTTATCTCTGCATAGGAAAGGGTTGCCTCATCTATATCCTCACAGGTCCTTGAAACAGATTTTCCTGTCATTACCTGCGAAATAAAACGCTGCTTGTTTTCGACCAGCGCCCAACTGTAAGCGTCAAAGGTTCCTTTGGTCACATAACGGTACACGGCAACCTCATCATTTTCATTGCCCTGCCGCAGCCCCCTTCCCTCACGCTGTTCTATGCTTGAGGGTTTCCACGGGCAGTCGCAGTGGTGCATGGCAACAAGGTGTGTCTGCACATTTACGCCGGTTCCGCATTTGTCAGTAGAGCCGATCAGCACTTTTTTTGTGCCGGAACGCATTTCACGGAACAGGGCATCCCTCTGTGCGTCAGTTTTGCAGTCATGTATGAATGCGATTTCCTCCGCAGGGATGCCCTGTTTTACCAGTTCCGTTTTGATATAGTTATAAACATCAAATGTCCCTGTCTCATGCCACGGTGTCGTCAGCATTTCCTCCGACCACGCCCGTTTCGGTGTGCCGATATCAGAAAAAATAAGCTGTGTGCCAATCTTCCCCTCGCTCTCCGCCTTATGGTATTCATACAGCACATTTTCCACGACTTTGTTCAACTTCCCGTCCACGCTTTCCGGCGCATCTGGGGTTAAAAGCCTTGCATCTGTTCCTAACAGCCTTGCCTCATGGGTGATTTTAAGAAAATTATCGACCTTCGGATCAACTCTCCCATTACGGATTGCCTCCGCCCTCTGGACAAAAGTTTCCATTACCTGTTTCACATACCAGTCCGGCTCACTCTCCACAATGATATATTTCCCATCCCGCAGCTCCGGGGTATCAAGTTCAAGCATGTCCCTTGTCTGGATATCCGCTGTCTCCCGGAAGATATTCATTAACTCCGGCAGGTTGGTAAACTTATTGAACCTCGTCTTGAACCGGAACCCGCTGCCCGTGGCATCCAGCTCCAGTGCCGTCGTCTGCTCCCCGAAGTTTGCAGCCCATGAATCAAAATGGTAAATCCCAAGCTGCTCCAGCGTGTCTTTCTGTAGGAACTGCTGCATGACATACATTTCCACCATCGTGTTGCTGATTGGCGTCCCCGTGGCAAAGACAATCCCCCTGCCGCCGTTTATTTCATTGATATACTGGCATTTGAGGTACATGTCCATCGCCCTCTGGCTGCCGCTGC
>CAMWYJ010000049.1 GCA_947178445.1 uncultured Clostridium sp. | reverse complement strand
GCGAACTACCAACGGAGGCAAAGGTCCCTATCAGAAATCTCAGACACATGGAATCCAGATGATTTACTTTTTGAATAGAGAAATCCGCAACCATTTACGTTTTCGTACCAAATAAAACATATGAATATTTTATGTTATGGTATCTTACTTGCACTTTTTAAACCAGAGGAAATTTGTTTGCCCCGGCATAAGCCACAAATTCTGCTGACAGACGGCATCGGGTGTGGCGAGAACGCTGGGAGAAGGGAGACGAACGGATAAAATTCATCAGGTAACGTAGATTCGAGTGAGACCTTTGGAGCTTATAATAAGTGCGACTTTTATGCAATGGAGAGGAGACTCAGTGAGAATGAGCACCTCGTTTTGTGCTCATTCTCATACGGTATGTGGCTCGTCGGAATGGTCTGCATAATGGAGCACGTTTATAAGCTCCAAAGGTCTCACTCCACACCACATCTTCTGGTGGATTTTATCGTTCGTTCCCATCCACCAGCGTTTGGGGAAGTTGTATAAATAGGAATTTTAAGGAGGATATGGCATGACAATACAGAATTTGTGGCCGTTAGCATTTTTAATACTGATTCCGGTCATCATTTTATTATATCTTTTAAAACAAAAGGCAGTGGATACTCCATTTTCCTCTAATCTGCTCTGGAAGGAAATCTATAAGAATTTAGAAGCCAAAACACCTTTTGAGAAATTAAAACAGAATATTCTTATGTATCTACAGCTTTTGTTAATGCTTTTGTTGATTTTAGCATTGATGGCGCCGTCATTAAAGCGGGGAGGCTTTGCGGGTGAAAATGTGATTCTCGTTATGGACACCAGTGCAAGCATGGAATACCGTTATGATGGAGCAGACAGCAGGCTTGCATGCAGTATCAAGGAAGCAAAACGGCAGATTGACGGATTGTCAGAATCGGCAGTGGTGACACTCATTGCATGTGGCAGTGAGGCGAATGTAATTTATCAGGGAAGTGATAAGACAACCTTGAAAAGCAGACTGTCAAAGCTTCAGGTTTCTCATGAGGCTGGAACACTAGACCTGGCGGCAGGCACGGTAAATTCTCTGATTTCCGGTATGGATAATGTGCAGGTAATATGTTATACCGACACAGATTTTGACAGCGAAGAACTGATCCGGAGCAATAAAGCTGCTTCCTTATTCGTGGAGGATGTTTATTCCAAGGGAGAAAACTGTTCGGTAGATTATGTAAACTATTCGGCAGAAAGGTCAGCAGATGAAGACCAGGATACAAATCAGGAAGCGGTGGGAAATTATAAAATCGAAGCACTCTGTAAGGTTACCAATTATGGAACTGTGGACGTTTCGCAGGATGTAAGCCTATATTTGGATCATACCATTGTAGATGTGCAGGCTGTCACAATTCCGGCAGGAGAGAGCGTAACGGTATATTTTTCACCACAGGATGTTTTATTAGATGAGGGTGTGATCTTAAAAGCAGAGCTTAGTGCCAAGGATGATTTAAACGCAGATAACAGCCAGAGCATAGAAGCAGTGTCGGCGGTGGAAAAGAAAATATTGCTTCTTTCTGAAGGAAATGTGTTTTTGGAAAAAGCACTGTCTCTTTCTGAAAATGTGGAAGTGTATAAGTCGGATGATATCAGTGTGTTAAACCAGTCAGAGGAATTATTTGATCTATATGTATTTGACGGAATTACTTTGCCGCAGGATTTTGATATGGGAAAACTGCCAGAAAATGCAGCTTTATTCTTTTTGAATTATCCGTCTTTACCTGGTGAGATACCATATATTGTTTCAAGTGATAATGTGGAAAATGCATTACTCCATTTTACGGGCAGCCCGGTGACGGATTATGTAGAGGAATATTCCTTTGGTATTACAAAAACATTTACCTATGTACCTCCGGACGGTGCTGTTTTGGTGCTAGAGACAGAGGATGGAAAATGCAGCGGATATTATGGGAATAGGAATGATGTACTTTTTGCGGTGCTTGGCTTTGATATACACAATACGGATCTTGCGCTGCAGACAGAGTTTCCGATTTTTATGTCCCAGCTTACGGAAGAGTTGCTTGGAGCGGGAGGCAGCAAAGCCCAGATTACGAATTTTCCGGTGTCGGAGGAATCGGATGTGGAGCCGGTTCAAGCAGTAAATCAGGCAGGTGAAGGAGCAAGGAAAAAGACGGGCGGAAGGGCGCTTCGCAATATCCTGCTTGCCATTGTCATTGTATTGCTGGTGCTTGAGTGGATTTTGTATATAAAACAGGTAAATTCTTCCAAAAAGAAACAGTTTTTGACTGTCCGGGTATTGCTGCTGCTTTGTGTCATTTTAGCAATGGCAGGTATTTCCATATCAAAAAAGCAGAAGAAAAGTGAGACGATCTTTTTGGTTGATGTATCAGACAGTATGTCTGGCAATTTAGAAGAAATAGAAAAATATATACAAAAAAATATACAGGAAATGCCGGAGAAAAATCTATGTGGAGTAGTAGCTTTTGGCAAGGACACAGCAGTGGATCAGTTTTTGTCAGAGAAAAAAATTTTTTCTTCCTTTACAGTTGCTCCGGTTACAACGGCAACCAATATTGAAAATGCGTTACAAAATGCCAGTTCCATGTTTGATGAAGGGGTGTCAAAGCGTATTGTGCTGCTGACAGATGGAAACGAAAATGAGGGCAGTATGAGCCTTGCTGCGACAGCCTTAAAAGGGAGTGATATAGAGCTTTATGCCATCGCCATGGAGGATTGTATTGGCGGTAACAAGGAGGTTTATATAGATGGTCTCAATGTTCCATCCGTGGTTCATGTGGGGGACCATTACAATGTGACGGTTTCTGTTACATCGAATATAGAGACAAATGCAGTGCTTTCCCTGTATGCGGGAAGAACGCTTAAAGGACAACAGGACATCCGGCTTAATAAGGGGACAAACCAGTTTGTCTTTGAGGATGAGGGAGTGGATGGAACCATTGCACAATATAAGGCTGTGATTGAACCGGAAGAAGACACCATCAGTGTCAACAATACCTATGCAGCATTTTCACAGATTGAAGCAAAACCAAGAGTACTGCTTGTAGAGGGAACTGTAGATGAGGGCAATGAATTTGAAAAGGTGCTCGCAGCGGCAAATATAGACTATGACAAGGTGACACCGAAGGGCGTGCCAACGGCAGTTTCTGAACTTAATCAGTATAAAGCCGTTATCACCTTAAATGTGCATTATGATGATCTGCGGGATGGCTTCGCAAGGTCTTTGGCCTCCTATGTGAAGGATTTTGCAGGAGGTTATATCTGTATTGGTGGTGATAATTCCTTTGCTCTTGGTAATTACCGGGGAACAGAGCTTGAAGATATTTTACCGGTTTATATGGATCTGCAGGGAGAGAAAGAAGTGCCCAAAATGGCAATGGCAATGGTAATTGACCAGTCAGGAAGTATGAGTACCCCTACAGATGACAATACCACTGTTACGGGTCTTGATCTGGCGAAGCAGGCAGCCCGTTCAGGGGTAGACCAGTTAAGGACCACAGATGAGATTGGTGTTATGGCATTTGATGACAAATATCACTGGATTGTACCGATTCGGCTGGCGGATAATATTTCGGAGATAAAGGATAGTATTTCTTCGATTGATTATGGTGGTGGAACCAGTATTTATCCGGCATTTCAGGAAGCGTATGTGCAGATGGTGAAGAGTGATGCAAAGCTTAAGCATATTATATTGTTAACAGATGGTCAGGATGGATTCCGTGACTACCGGGATTTGATCAATCGGGTAAATGAGGCAGGAATTACGGTATCTACTGTGGCAGTGGGTTATGATGCGGATAAAGAGCTCTTGCAGAATTTGGCGGACCAGTGTGGCGGACGTTATTACTATACGGATATCAACAATTCCATACCGCGGATTTTTGCACAGGAGGTGTATTTGTCCACAAATACCTATTTGATGAATGGAGAATTTTATCCAACAATATCCAGCGGAAACGAAATGCTGGATGGTGTGTTTGATGAGGGATGTCCGGCTTTATATGGATACATTGCAGCGACACCAAAGCAGACAGCAGATGTTTTGCTTATGTCTGACAGAGAGGATCCGGTGCTTTCTACATGGCAGTGCGGTCTTGGAAGGACGGTGGCGTGGAACAGTGATGGAAACAATGAGTGGACGGCAGAATACGCAGGATGGGAAAATTACCCGCTCTTGTGGTCAAATATTGTCAATTATGTTATTTCGGATACGGAGCTTGGAGAGGATACGTTAGAAATAGAAAAAGGCAGCAATACCGCTACTGTCAGTTATGAAACAAAGGAATATGATAAGAATACGAAGGTAACCGCAGTCATAACAGATGACGAGGGAAATGCGAAAGAGATTTCATTAGATGCCATAAAGCCGGGAAGTTTTGCAACAGAGCTTGCCATGGATGAAATCGGTGTTTATAATGTCAGTGTGAGAAAGCAAAATGGAGAGGAAATTCTTAAGAATTTCAATACTGCCTATGCAAACCAGTATTCTGCAGAGTATCAGTTTAATGACAGTACCACAGATCTTTCAAGCTTTGTGAGTCAGGCAGATGGCAAGTTAGTTACCATGGAAGAGGATATTTGGACGACAAAGCAGGAGGCGGTAAAGTCCAGGGTATCCTTGACCATACCATTGCTTGTCTTAGCAGTATTTTTACTGCTATTTGATATTGCTATCCGCAGATTATCCATTGATGTGTTACAATATATCCGTCTTGGGATGCAGGCGGCTGCCAAATTCTTTACAAAAGCATATGGCAGGATCAGAGCAGGGAAAGCAGAGATTTTAGTGCAGGATTATGTAGCAGAAGCCGGAAATGAAGCCGGACAGATGGCGCAAAATGATAACGTATCAGATGGTATAGGACAGGAAGATTATAAAACATCCGATAAGCAAAAGACATCCGGGCAGACAGCGAATCAAAATACAGGCAGGATGGGAAAAAAGGAAAAGAGTGCATCACTTAGACAAAAAACAGAGAAGAAGCAGAAGCAGGTGGCTGACAGCCAAAATGAAATGCTTGATATGAATGCTCTATTAAAGAAGAAAAAGGACAGGGAATCCTGACAGCATGCGGCAGTAAACAGGAAAACACATATGCTTTGCGGCTGGAATCAAGCCGGACATAGCAATTGGTTACAAAGGATAGGGGAGTATATATGAAACGGGAAATTGATTTAGAAGCGGTATCCGATGGAAAATTGTACAGTGTAAATGATATGGCACGTCTTGGCTGTAACGGCTGTGAAGGGTGCTCTGCCTGCTGTCATAATATGGGTAATTCCATTGTGCTTGATCCATTTGATGTATATCGGCTGACAAACGGTTTAAACTGCAAATTTGAAGAACTTTTGCTGGATAAACTGGATTTGAATGTGGTTGATTATATCATTTTGCCAAACCTTAAGATGAATGGGGATAAGGAAGCCTGCGTTTTTTTGAATGAAGAGGGACGTTGCAGTATTCACAGTATACGGCCGGGATTATGCCGCATTTTTCCCCTTGGACGCATCTATGAGGATGGTAAATTCCAGTATTTTTTGCAGGTGAATGAGTGTGGAAGAAACCGGACAAAGGTAAAGATTAAGAAATGGATTGATACACCGGAGATTGGAAAGAATGAGAATTTTATAAATGAATGGCACTATTTTTTAAAGGATTTGGGTGAAAAAATGCCAAAGCTTTCAGAGGAAGCCGCTAAACGGATTAATATGTATATCCTGAATGTATTTTTTGTGACACTCTATGAAGGCAACAGGGATTTTTATGAACAATTTGAGGAACGGATAAGAAATGCGAGAGAATTTTTGGAGTAAATGACATAATTTGGGGCACACTATAGGGAAAGAGCATTTACCATATTTGGAATATGTTCGAAAAGATCGAAAGGAAGATGTGCCTATGAAGATTTTATTTTATGATGCTACAATGTATGATGTGGAGTCCTTTGACAAGGAGTTAGAGAGGTTTGATGATATTGAGATTACGTATCAGGAAACGGATATTTCACCAAAGACAGTGTCGCTGGCAAGAGGATATGATGCAATATGCGCTTTTGTAAACTCCAATCTTGGTGCAGAAGTGATTGATATGCTTCATGAGATTGGAATATCCCTGATTCTCATGCGTTGTGCAGGATTTAATAATGTGGATTTAGATAAAGCAAATGAGTACGGCATGACGGTATTGAGAGTTCCTGGATATTCACCAGAGGCGGTAGCAGAGCATGCCATGACATTAGCACTTGCAGTAAACCGTCATCTGCATAAAAGCTATATCAAAGTACGTGAAAACAATTTCAGCCTTGTTGGGCTGACAGGAGTGAACTTTTATGAGAAAACAGCAGGAATCATTGGAACCGGCAAGATTGGTGCTGCCATGTGCCGGATTTGCCATGGTTTTGGCATGCGGGTGATTGCGTATGATATGTATCCCAATCCGGATCTCGATTTTGTAGAATATACATCTCTTGAAAAGGTGTTAAAACAAAGTGATTTAATTTCCCTGCACTGCCCTCTTACAGAGGAAACGTATCATCTGATTCATAAAGAAACGATTGAAGTGATGAAGGATGGGGTGATTCTGGTAAATACATCCAGAGGCGCACTTGTGAATACAGAGGATTTGATACAGGGTATCCGCAGTAAAAAATTCTTTGGTGTGGGGCTTGATGTATACGAAGAAGAGGGAAGGAATGTATTTGAAAACAGAGAAGACGAGCTTCTTGAAAGTTCCGTTACTGCAAGATTATTGTCTTTTCCAAATGTAATCGTAACTTCCCATCAGGGATTTCTGACGAAAGAGGCTCTTACAGCCATCAGTGAGATTACTTTGCAAAATGCGAAAGATTACGAAAGTGGACAGATTGTGGAAGCAAACAGGGTGAAATGATATGATAAATTAAAAAATTCCGGTAATGATTCAGAGCCTGATATAAGTGGTATATCAGGCTCTGAACAGTTATCAGATGCTTTTAAAATTATTCCTGTAACCTGCTGACCAGCACAGGAAGCACCTGCTTTTTTCGGGATACGACACCGGGTAGGGTACAGGCATTGTCAATTGCAGTTACATGAAATGCTTCCTCAGCATATTCCACTGCATTTGCACCGAAGGCGAGCAGTGTTGAGCATTGTTCATGAATATTGGTTAACATAACATAGGAAAGCTGGATTGGGAGATTTGCAAGAGTGTTTGGTACATATTCCTGCATAAGCTCTGCAACATAGTCAAGCTCTCTTTGGTTAATGGAGCTGATCTGACTTACGCCAATGCCTGTGTTATCTACCTGGAAGGCTTTGTAATCCTGATTAAATAATTCCTCCGGTGTTTTATTTTTAAGGCTGCTTCCTGCCTCAAACATTTCCATTGCGAAGGCTTCCAGCTCGATTCCGGCAATCCCGGAAAGTGTTCTTGCAGTTTCCTCATCAAGAGGTGTACAGGTTGGAGAGCGGAAAAGCAAAGTATCTGAGAGAATGGCAGCGCATAGAATACCTGCAATATTTTTTTCAATCGTCTGGTTATTTTCCTGGTACATCTGGTAAATGATGGTTGCAGTACATCCTACAGGCTGGTTACGGAAATAGACCGGTGAAATAGTCTGTAATGATCCAAGTCTGTGGTGATCGATGATTTCACAAATCTCTGCATCATCAATACCGTCAATTGCCTGTGATTTTTCGTTGTGATCAACTAAAATCACCTTTTTTTTGCGGAGTGCCAACAAATTACGTCTGGATACCATGCCATAGTAATGTCCCAGGTCATCCACAACCGGGAAATCACGGTGACGTTTGGTTGACATAATTTCTTTTATGGAGTCTACGGTCTCCTCCAATTCAAAGGTTATCAAATGTTCCTTCCGCATAAAGTAGCGAACAGGAATACTCTGGTTAATCTGCCTTGCTACACTATAGGTATCAAGCTTTGTCGCAATGACACTGCATTCCCGTTCCTTGGCAAGCTGAAGTACCAATGGATTTACAGGGGAATTAAGACAGAGAATCAAACAGCCTACCCCCATTTCAATACCACAGATCTGTGTATCTACCCGGTCACCGACGATCATGATATCATCCTTCTCAATCCAGTGTTCGATCATGTGTGGATTGGCAGCGCCGATTATTACTTTGCCATTAACGATATGATTGTGTGGATTACCTGCTATCAGTTCTCCTTCTAATACATCTACCAGATTAGAATAGGGAGTTTTTGCTTTGGCAAGTACGGTGTTGTCATATTCGTCCATATAGGATTTTGCGATATCATTTATGGCAATAATTCCTTCAAGCAGGTTATTGTTTCCGACAATCGGTAATGTTACAACATCCAGTTCCCGCATCATTTTCCATGCTTCCTTAATGGAAATCGTGTCTTTTATGCCAGGTGTTTTACGGTATTCAATGTCCCTTACCTGTGTGTTGACGTCCGCTATAAGCTCTGGTGTATCCATTTTGAAGTAATCCAGTACAAATGCAGTTTCGTTATTGATTTTGCCGGCACGTTTGGCGACTGCACTGTCTGGGGTTAGGAGATTTTTTAAGTTTGCGTAGGCAATGGCAGAACATATGGAATCCGTGTCTGGATTTTTGTGTCCAACCACAATTATTGGAGTATGTTCCATAAGCAAGAGTCCTTTCTTTATAAAATGAAGAAGTATACAATTCACATCTTTAACGGTGGTTTTGTATGATACTATTTTATTCCTATATGTAGCATGATAGTTGCAAATAATGAAAAATGCAAGCAAATATTAAAAAAGGAGCTCAGCTATCTGGAAAATAGATAGGTGAACTCCTGCAAATTAAGATTTCAGTCACCGTCAGGTATTCGTGTAAGAGTAACTGTCTGACTGTTATTTTGGAAATAAAGTGTTTATCGGTTGCTGCCTGTAATCGTTCCATTTGTGTTGCTGTTAGAACGGCTGCCGCTGGTAGTGCCGCTGCCGGTTCCACGGTTGCCGGATGTAGAACCACTGTTGGAATTTTGTTTGTTATTTTTATTACTGCTGCCCGTTGTAGTTCCATTATCTGAACCAGGGTATTCATTAATCTTGCCATTTTCATCCTTGCGGTAAATCATGCCGGAATTGGCATCTACATAAAATTCACCAAATAATGAGCCATTTTTATCATTGCTGGTATCATATAGGTTAAAGCGATAGCCCTTTGAACCCTCCTGATAGTCATTAAGATTCTGGTCTTCGTCACGGATTTCAAAATTGGCATCCGCATGATAGGAACTCATGGTATCCATAAAATAATCATGTGCGTCCTTGTAATTGTCAAATCCACCATTTCCAACTAAATCATCCACTGCATTGCCCACACCATCTGCGACATCCTTTACGGCATTGCTTGTATCATCTACTACATCCTCAATTACATTATTGTCATTGTTACCGCTGGTGGAGCCTGTTGTGGTATTATTACCACAGCCGGTCATGGAAAGGCAAATAGCGATACCTAAAGTAACAAGACTAAGATATTTTCTTAATTTTCGCATTGTTTACACTCCTTCTATGTTGTTTTTATGCACATAATGTGCCTATGAGTGTTTGTCACTCATCTGTCTTATGTAGTATGTTCTCTTCTTTCCAAACCTATACATTTTTTTATTTTTAAATTTTTGTTTAACGAGGTGTTGAGGTTGCAGATTTCTCTGTTGTTAGAGATTGTAAAATCGGGATTCCATGTGTCTGAGTTTCTTCCAGGCACACTTTCACACTAAGTTCGTGCTAAAGCACTCACTAAGTGTTCAATGCGAACTACCAACGGAGGCAAAGGTCCCATTCAGAAATCTCAAACACATGGAATCCCGATAATTTACTTTTTGAACAGAGAAATTCGCAACAAATATACGTTTTCGTACTAATTAATATAGAAGAAGTATTACTTTTACAATATTCCATGAAGGAATAAAAATGGACAAAATTTGTTTGCCTCCGGCGAAGTTTAAAATTCCGGTGGCAAATGGAATCGGGTGTGGCGAAAACGCTGGGTAAAAGGGGATGAACAGATAAAATTCACGAAGTACCGTACATTCGAGTGAAACCTAAAAAGCTTATAATAAGTGCGACTTTTATGCAATGGAGAGGAGACTCAGTGAGAATGGGCACCTCGTTTTGTGCCCGTTCTCATATGGTTTGAGGCTCATCGAAATGGTATGCATAACGGAGCACGTTTATAAGCTTTTTAGGTTTCACTCCACACCACTTCCTTTGGTGAATTTTATCGTCCGTCTCAATCCACCAGCGTTTGGGGAGGTGTACAAACAGGAATTTATTTTTTGAATTGTTTTCCTGTGTGGTCAAGCTTGTAATCATCTGTGTAAATAAGGTCAGAAACCAATACAAAAGAGTAGCCTTGATTTTCTAAATTAGTTAACATAACATCAAGAGCGTCTTTTGTATAGGTTGCTCCGTTATGTAGCAAAATGATACTTCCATTTTCTAGGTTTTTGTGTTCGCACACGGTACGGATAATAGAGTCTACACCGTAGTCTTTCCAGTCCAGACTGTCTACGGACATATTAATTGACATGTAGCCAAGACTGTGTGCAACCTCCACAACCTGGTCATTCCAGTCACTATAGGGAGCTCGAAACAGCGTCATGTCTTTTTGAATGAGCGTGTATATGGTGTTATGGCATTCTTTAATCTCTGTTAGCATTTCCTCCTGGGAAATCTGAGGCATATGTTTGTGTGAATTACCATGGTTTGCAATTTCGTGACCGGCAGCATCTATGGTTTTGATAGCATCCGGATTTTTTTTTGCCCAGTCACCGGTGACAAAAAAAGTGGAGGGGGCATTGTGCTTTTTTAAAATGGCGAGAATATCTGCGAGATCCTCCGTGCCCCATGCACTGTCAAAGGTGAGGGCAACAACATTTTCATCGGTATCCACACTATATATGGGGAGTTCGCTATACGAAAACGCAGAGGTGGAAAGGACAGAATCTGATGCAGAATGGATATTTAATCCATAAATGGAAACAAGCAGTAGCAGGATAAGAGACATATATTTCATAATGGAAACAGAAGTATTAGATGGCATAATACACCTTGGCAAGGAAATTTTACCTATAGTATATGCATAAAGGTGAAAGAAAAGAATTTTATTATGGAAGAATCAAATTTAAATCTGTTATAGCAAAATAAAACCGGGGCTTTCTGACAGTCCCGGTTTATGAAGCAGGCTCTATTTGTAAAGAGTCATATGTTATTTGATAAGTTGGATGCCGCCGATAACCGGAACCGGTTTTTCTTCTTCATTGATAGCAGCGATTAGTCCCATAACCCAGCACACCAGCATAAAAATATCCCAAATCCAGCCAATGCATGGAATAATCATACCTAATAAAGCGAATAAATTGATAACTAATGCCTGGTTAATGTGGAACTTGGCACCATCCTTATCGCCTGCAATAACGGCGATGAGTAGACCAATCCATGTGATATATGCAATGATACCTGTTGTTCTTTTGTCCATTCATGAATCCTCCTATGTTTTTTATTGAAATACTATATAACAAAACAAATGAAAAGGCAAATAAAATGTAAAAATATACTGAAAAAAAATGATATCTGGTGTACAATAAAGGTAGTGCAAGATGGATTATGAAATAATTGGTACATATAGAAGGAATTGGTAAGTTTGCAATTCCTTAATTGGCACAACAAGGATGGAGGTGTGGAGATGAAACGTATATGGAATGCGCTGCGTTATGGTGATTCAGAGACGAGAAAATGTATTGGAAGCGTGATATTTTTTTCTATATTAGGAATTGTGCTCATTCTTGTATCCGGGATTTTGGGACAGTTTTATCTTTTTATAGTTGGCATGATTGTAGGTGTAGTGGCAATCGTTGTTTCCCAGTCCTTTACTCTTGTAGATGATGATTTTGTGGCAGAGACTGGCAAACATGGTGAGAAGAATTCTGTTGTGACGGTATCTGTTATAAGGAATGGTGTATCATCTTCAAATGCACAGCCGAATAAGAAAACGAATAATTCTGATTCTGTGGAGAAAGGGATTTCAAAACAAAAGGAGAATGAATCCATAGAAACAGAGAAGCAGCTTGATGAAGAGAAAGAGAAACAGAGGGAAGAGGTCGTTAAGAAAGACAACAAGAAGAAAACAAAGGAGAAGGATTTTTATGATGAGGAGCAATCTGCAAAAAATGTGGATTTATCTCATTATAACGCGCGTGTGTTAAAAAAAATAAAACGAAAGTACCGTGTCAGAAGGGATCACCGACCGGTATTGATTGATAATTCCAAGTCGTACCAAATAAAAGAATGTCCGGCATTTATCTGGCGGATACATAACAAGGTTTACCTGCTTTTACTCGAAAAAGAACCACGCCGCATCAGTATTTCCAGAGATTTGATCCGGCATGTAGATTATGTGCCAAAAGTACGTGCAAACCGCAAGATGGAATATCAGGTTTTTCGCAAAGAAAATATGGTAACCAGTGTGTTTAAGGAATATTTGCCAGATTATTTCGAGTCAAAGGTGAAAAATGAGAAGCTGAAGTATAAGAATCTTTATCAGATTTATCCCGATATCCAGTTTTCAAACCGTTCTATTTTGGATGTGATGGATTTGCTATGTTTGAATTTTATGCCAGAGGATAAGCTGACAAGGTCTGATAAGGTGAATGGTTTTTTTAAACGCGTCTATGCGGCCAATATATTATTTAAGGATCGGGTTTATAGCATAAGAGAGTATAAAGAGGTTGTAGAGCAGGCTCTAGAAGAGATGTGTTACGCAGAAATACCAGCGAGAGAGTTTGAGATTACATTAGAAAATCTTGTAAAAGCGAGATTGATTTCGCAGGAATATGCGCAATATTATACCGAGGTTCGGAAAAGATTAGGAAAAAAAACAGTGCCGGTGACCTATACCCGATAGGTCACCGATTGTCTTTGTATCAATATATTTGTTATATTGTTGTGTTAAGAGTGGCGGGGTTGTTGCATGGCAGCGGTATCTGTTTTTTGTACTAATATATTTAAGTGTTCTTCAAAGCAGACACCGTCATTGATTGGAATATTTAGCTTTTTAGAGCTTTCTAAACATGTAACGATAAAACGTGCGGCAGTTTGTACAGCTTCCTTTAACGGAATGTTATGTAAACTTAAACCGGCTATAATAGATGCAAATACATCGCCGGTTCCAGGGCGGAGCGGCAACACTTTTTTCTCATATAAAATATCAAAGTTTCCATTTTCATAAATGGCATTTCCAATCCTATCATCTTGTTCAATTCCGGTTACTATAATATGTGAAGGACCATTTTTTGCCAGAGTCTGACACATCTTTTCAACCTCAGTGGCACAAATGTGTTCATGGTATTTCTGGTTTGTCAAAAGGCAGAGTTCCGTCAGATTAGGGGTAGTAAGTGTGGCGTGACATACCAGCTTGCGCATACTGTCACACATTTCTTTTGTGTAGGAGTCGTAAATCATGCCATGATCTCCCATAACAGGGTCAACAATAATATGTGAAAAAGAAAAGCAATCCAGCATATCCAGTATGATGATAAGCTGTTCTTTTGAACCCAAAAAGCCTGTATAAATGCCATTAAAGCTTAAATGAAGCTGGTTCCATTTGTCCAGATATTCTTTCATATAAGGAGTAAAATCCAGCATGCTGTAATCTGGGTACTCGGTATGGTTAGACAGGATTGCAGTTGGGATGACACCGCACTGAATCCGCATGGCAGACAAAATGGGAAGTGCGACCGTCACAGAACAGCGGCCGAAGCCGGATATATCGTTTACAATTGCGATTTTCTTTTGCATAATTACTCCTTTCAAATTCGGCTATATTATACGGCATTTAGTATTGGTTTATCAATAGATTTTATTCTTTTATTGTATTTTCCCCAAAATTTATCCTACGCTTTCCTGTCAAAAACTTAATTTACGATGTACTAGCTGTTAACTGGCTGACATCCAAAAGATAACAGATTATGTGCTTTGTTTTTTTATGTTGTACGCTCATAGTATAATTCTGTAAAACTGGCACTGTTCAAAAATTAAAAACTGGATATTTTAAAAGTGCCAACATAAGAGTATGATACAGATTAAAACGAAAGGCAACATTGTCCGTTCCCTATCCGTCAGCGTTTGGGGGAGTTGCACAAACAGGAATTTATAGATAGAAAGGATGAAAATATGTATAAGATGATGACACCGGGACCAACTATGGTCGCAGAAAATATTAGAATGGCAAGAAGTATGGAAACTGGAAATCCGGATTTGGATTTGGATTTTTATGACTATTATAAGGAGACATGTGAATTGTACAGTAGTCTTTTACATACGGAAAATGAAAGCCTGATTCTTAGTGGTGAAGGTATTTTAGGCTTAGAAGCGGCAGTGGCATCCCTGACAGAACCGGGTGACCGGGTACTGGTTTTAGATAATGGAGTATTTGGTAAGAGTTTTGCTGATTTTGTAAGCTTATACGGCGGAAATCCGGTTTTATATACAACAGATTATAAAAGAGAAATAGAGATAGAACCATTAAGGGAGTTTTTGGGGAAGGACTCTGATTTTAAATACGCAACGGTAGTACATTGTGATACGCCAAGCGGTATGTTAAATGATATTGCTGCTATTTGTCCGCTGCTGAAAGAGTTTGGCATCTTAACTGTGGTAGATTCCGTATCTGGTATGTTTGGAAATGAGGTAAATGTGGACAAATCGAAAATTGACATTCTCTGCGGTGCTTCCCAAAAGGCAATTTCCTGTCCGATTGGACTGACCCTTGTGACAATCAGTGAGGATGCAAAGCAGGCGATGGAAAACCGAAAGACAAAGATTGCATCATTTTATGGAAATCTTTTGACGTTTAAAATGTATTATGAGAATAAATGGTTTCCGTATTCCATGCCAATTAGTGACATTTATGGTTTAAGACAGGCATTGGAAAATATAAAAGAGGATACAGATATTTTAAAACGCCATGCAAAGATTGCTGCTAAAACAAGGCAGGCTCTGATGCATGCGGGATTAAAATTATATGCTGAAAATGGATATTCCAATACGGTTACAGTTTTTACTGTTCCAGGTGGTGTTACGGCAGCAGAGATTTTAAGGACGATGCGGGAGGATTATAATATTATGCTTGCCGGCTCCTTTGATGTTATGGCAGGTGAGGTGATTCGGATTGGCCACATGGGTTATAATTGTACGGAGGAAAACATGAAAGAAACATTGCATGCGTTGGATGGCACTTTGAGGAAGCTGGGTGTGAAGCCTACAGCTGTTATGTAAAAATTCCACAAAAACAGTCGGCAAACTTACGAAATTTAAGTCAAAATGAAAGAAACTGATAAAAAGAGAAAAAAAGACTTGATTTTTTTAATAGAGTGGTTTATATTACAAATATCAAAGCGAATACGTAAAGGGCTAAGGACAAGGGTGTTCTCATTAGGAGAATACCCTTTTTTCATGAAACAATGTTTTATTCATAGATTAGTTCGGTATCGCAAATAAAGCAAAGAGGAAAGGAAGTATTATTTATGAGTGACAATGTGAATGTAGTAGAAATCTTTGGAACAAACGTATTTAATGATGCTGTTATGAAAGAGCGTTTGCCAAAGGCAGTCTATAAAGAGCTTAAGAAAACAATTGAAACGGGAAAAGAATTAAAGCCGGCAATTGCAGACACGGTAGCGAATGCAATGAAGGATTGGGCGATTGAAAAAGGAGCAACCCATTATACACACTGGTTCCAGCCAATGACCGGTATTACTGCTGAGAAACATGATTCCTTCATCAGTCCAACTGCAGATGGCAAGGTATTGATGGAGTTCTCCGGTAAGGAGCTGATAAAGGGTGAGCCAGATGCCTCTTCTTTCCCTTCCGGTGGTCTTCGTGCAACGAATGAGGCGAGGGGTTATACAGCGTGGGATTGTACATCACCTGCATTTATCAAGGAGTCTCCGGATGGAAGCAGTATTCTTTGTATTCCAACTGCATTTTCATCCTATACAGGTGAGGCCTTAGATAAAAAGATTCCGTTACTTCGTTCTATGGAAGCTGTTAATGTGCAGGCCCTTAGAATCTTAAGATTATTTGGCAACACAACCTCAACAAAGGTGACAACCTCTGTTGGACCGGAGCAGGAATATTTCCTGATTGATAAGGCGGATTATGCAAAGCGTAAAGATTTGATTTTTACCGGTCGTACCCTGTTTGGTGCAATGCCTCCAAAGGGACAGGAATTGGATGATCATTATTTCGGTACTGTAAGAGAGAGAGTTCTTTCCTACATGAAGGATCTGAATATTGAATTATGGAAGCTTGGTGTTACAGCAAAGACACAGCATAACGAGGTTGCTCCTGCACAGCATGAATTGGCTCCGATTTATGGGACAACGAATGTAGGTACCGACCACAACCAGTTGGTTATGGAGACAATGAAGAGAGTTGCTGACCGTCATGATTTGGCATGCCTGTTACATGAGAAGCCATTTGCAGGTGTAAATGGTTCCGGTAAGCACAACAACTGGTCAATGGGAACAGATGATGGAATCAACCTGTTAGAGCCGGGTAAGACACCTCATGAGAACGTACAGTTTTTATTATTCCTGGTTGCTATTTTAAAGGCTGTTGACGAGCATGCCGATTTGTTAAGATTATCTGCATCTTCAGCGGGAAATGACCATAGATTGGGTGCAAATGAAGCACCTCCGGCAATTATTTCTGTATACTTAGGCGAGCAGTTAGATGATGTATTAAAACAGCTTGATACAACCGGCGAGGCTACAAGCTCATTACAGGGTAAGGCCTACGAGTCCGGTGTTACAACGCTTCCTTCCTTTATGCAGGATGCTACAGACCGTAACAGAACATCACCTTTTGCATTTACCGGTAATAAATTTGAGTTCCGTATGGTTGGTTCTACCCAGTCAATCGCAACTCCAAACATCATTCTGAATACAATTGTTGCAGATTCTCTCTGTGAAATTGCAGATGAGTTGGAGAAAGCAGATAACTTTGATATGGCTGTGCATGATAAGATTAAAGAACTGATTGCCAAGCATAAGAGAATCATCTTTAATGGTAACGGCTATTCAGAAGAGTGGGTTAAAGAAGCTGAGAGAAGAGGACTTCCGAATATCAAATGTCTTGTGGATGCAGTTGCAGCATTTCAGGATGAAGATAACATTGCATTGTTTGAGAAGTTTGGCATATTGAGCAAGGCTGAGTTGGAATCCCGTGCAGAGATTTATTATGAGAACTATGCGAAACAGATTAATATTGAGGCTAAGACAATGCTTGATATGGCGAAAAAGCAGATTGTTCCGGCTGTTATGGAGTACTCTGCAGATTTGGCAAAGGGTGTTGTTGACTTAAAGGCTGTTGGAGTGGATACTTCCGTTCAGGAAGAAATCTTAAATGCGATTGCTGCAGAGCTTAAGAAGCTCACAGTTGCATTAAAGAAGCTGGAGGAGCTTGATGAAAAGGCGATTGCTTTAGAGGATGATATGGAGAAGGCTGCGAAGTGCTTCCATGATGAAGTATTTGCTGCTATGAGTGAAGTCAGAAAGCCTGCAGATGCCTTAGAAGGTCTGGTGGACAAAGACTTCTGGCCATTCCCACAGTATGAGGACATGCTGTTCTACGTATAATTCGTGTGAAAATATCAAAATATAGATCAATGGTTAGAATTGAAAGTGCCGTATCTTTGCAGATGCGGCATTTTTTAATGAACAGAACAAATATTGTTTTGGTTATAAAAAGTGATATAATGGAATTGCAAACGATTTACATGTCATAAGTGTTTCACAAACGATGAAATTGAGCGTACTATTGAGAGGATATAGAAATGAGAGAGGATATCAGAAAACATTTAACTACTTTGTCAGAAAATGAATATCAGAAATTTTCTGCCGGTTTAATTCCGGGAGTCAATAATATGTTGGGAATCCGGCTGCCAGAGCTTAGAAAGCTCGCAAAGCAGCTTGCAAAATCGGATTGGAAAACCGCTGTCAATGAAGAAGACATTTATTTTGAGGAGAGAATGCTGCGGGGAATGATACTGAATTATGTAAAGGGAGAGTATGAAGAGATACTTCCATATATTACAGCATTTATTCCGCTAGTGGATAACTGGTCCGTCTGTGACAGTGTATTTATGGGAATGACGGTATTGCAAAAGGACAGGGAGCGGACATGGGATTATATACAGCCATATTTTTATTCCGGGAAAGAATTTGAAGTGCGGGTGGCACTCATTATCATGATGCAGCATCTGCTGAAATGTGATGCAAAGGGAAAAAAGATTGCAAGGCTTCGGATAGTAGATATGCAGGCCGTAGAAAATAACATGGAAGAACCGGGACTTTTTATAGGACGGATATTAGAGGCAATAAACCGGGAGTTTACCGAAGGCTATTATGCTTCCATGGCGGCAGCCTGGCTTATAGCAGAATGTTTTTGTGTATATCCATATCATACGATGGAATTTATGAGGGATAATGAATTGGATAAAGTAACCTTTCACAAGGGTATCCAGAAAATTATTGAGTCACGGATACCAACGGATGAGGTGAAAGAAGTCTTAAGATGCATGAAGAGGAAATAGATGATAGGGAATAAAAAATGAGAATAAAATGAACCTTTGCGTATTTTATAACAATACTAAGTAGAGGGCAGTGAAACAGCCTGAATGGACATGGGCCTATGTCAAAAATATAGGAGAGAATATATGAGCGCAAGTGATATGGACTTGTTGGTGGAGGAGTTTGGTGACAGTGTGTACCGGTATTGCAGAAGTATTACATACACATTAGAGGATGCAGAGGATCTTTACCAGCAGACATTTTTAAAGGCATTTGAATTATCAAAACGGATAGTGCCGGAACGTAATCCAAAGGCATACCTTATGTCCATTGCTGCAAATCTATGGCGAAATTCCAAGAGCCGGTATGCAAGGAGGGAGCGGATTGCTCCAACGATTTCTTCTGAGGAAGAGGGAATACAGCTTGAGGATGTAAGGGCAGAAGGTGACATGTTAGATGGCATTGTGAAGGAAGAGGCGTATACACAATTGAGAAAATGTGTGGAACAGCTTCCGGATAAGCACAGACAGGTTGTTTTGCTATTTTATGCCGGAGAGCTTTCGGTGGAGGATATTGCAAAAGTATTGAAGATTCCGAAGGGCACAGTGAAAAGCAGGTTAAATAAGGCAAGAACGGTGCTGCGGCAGGAAATGGAGGCGCATGGCTATGGAATTAGATGAAATGTTAAAAACAGCATATAGCAAGGAGAAAGTGCCAGAAGATATCAATATCCGTCTGAAAAATCAGTATGCATGCAGGGTGGCAATGGAGGAGAAAAGCATTTCTTTCTGGTGGCTTCCGGCAATGCTTAGTACGATTTTGGCAGTGGCAGGTTTGGCAATCAGTTTACTGGTATATTTAATTATCCAAATGAAAAGTGCGGATTATATTATGCCAAATCTTGTGCATCTGATTTCTAAGGGCTTTTTACAAATGGAGCTGATGGTGACAGTATTCCAGATTGGAATAAGCTGGGTATTTACAGTGATTGGTTTATGGAAATTGAATTTCCGTAAACGGGCACATATTTTATAGAGCAAACACTATGCCCACTAAGCTCGAGAAAACCTCGCAAAGTGTGCAAGTGTATTTTCACACTAAATTCGCAGTATGACTGCTCATTAAGTGTTCAATATAGGAGGGAAAGATTATGACAGTATTGGCAGGATCTATGGTGGCAAGTATTTTTGTGGGAGTGCTGATTCCGATTGCGGCGATTGCAATGACAATCTTATTAGCGGTATGGATATATCGGGATGCAACCAATAAAGGAATGAATGGTATTTTATGGACCTTGGTGGTTATTCTTGTACCAAGTTTTATTGGTCTTATCGTATACCTTTGTGTGAGGTACGATGCAAAAAAGGTAACCTGTTCAAAATGTTTAAAGCAGGTAAATGGAAGCAGCAAATTCTGTTCAAATTGTGGGCAGGAGCTGGTTCCAGTGGTAGAGGTATCTGACCAGGATGCTAACTTTAAAAAATCACAGCGCAATATTTTAATTGGTTTTTTTGTGAGTCTTGGTGTTATGATCGTATCCACTATGTTGATGGTGGCATTTGTTTTGACAGGTCTTGTAGGCATTGTCGATACGGCAGTAAGCACGGTCAATGAGATTTCTGAGGTGGTGTCTGACGATACCCTTGATGCCCTGACGAATTTGGATGCTTTGCTCGGTGAAGAGGGGATTCGTATCCGTGTGAATGGCGATAAAGTATATATCAGGGATGAAGAAGGAAATGATTTGATTTATGTAGATGGTGATAAGGAGATTGTAGATGTCGATTTGGTGTCTATCAAAGAACTCATGGACAAATACGAAATTGATTATGACGATTCCATAACAGACGAGGATGTACAGGAGGCAATAGAGAACATATTGACGGATAAGGAAGCGCAGGAAAGCTTAGGGCAAATTCTGGAAGATTTGGAAGATACAGAGGATATCGATAATCTGGAGGATTTACAGAACGCAATTGATAAATTAAAGAAAGATTATAGTAAATATAAAAGTTCACAGGAGTAGTCAGAAGAAAGACAGATAAAAATGCGAATGGAAGCGAAGCATTTGCTATATAGTTTATTCAGATAGTAACCATGTCAAAATACAAATCAAAGAGCTCACCACATTCATGTATGTGATGAGCTTTTTGACTACTATGGAAGTTAATTTCTTGTGCCATTGTGTGAGAGTCTATTCTTCATAGTCTAATATATATCGCTCAAAGGCGTTGACTACAGTGGTGTTTTCATTGTACTTGCATTCACGCTGCTGATTCCATTTGTAGGTTAAGTGAACATGTCCATGAATAAAGTATTTGGGCATGTATTTATCGAGCAGTTTGCGAAATGCCTCAAATCCCATGTGAGGCAAATCTTCTCCATCATTCAAATTTCTGGCTGGTGAGTGGGTGACTAAAATATCAAAGCCCTTATGGCGCCAGAGTTTCATCTGTAATTTGCGAATCCTTGATGCCATCTCCTTTTCGGTATATTGGTGCGGACCATTGTTATAATTCATGGATCCACCGAGTCCTAAAATTCGGACACCCTTATAGACATAAATGGTATCTTCAATACAGATACAGCCCTCAGGCGGCTGTTCTATATAGATCCCATCGTGGTTACCATGTACATAAAGCACAGGAACCTTTGCGAAGGTAGCTAAAAAGGACAAATATGCTGATTTTAAATCCCCACATGAAATAATCAAATCAATACCGTCTAACTTATTTTTTTCAAAATAATCCCACAGGTACTTGGATTCTTCATCTGCAAGTACAAGTATTTTCATAGCACTGAGGTACCTCCTTTTTCGGCGGTTTTATCTAGTCCCCGGAGTTCAACTACCGACTGTGCATCCTTTTGTAATATATCAATGCTTGGTATCGTACCAATTACATTGTTTACCAGCCAGTCCATTGTAATGATATCCTCTGGTCTTAAAATATCGGTATTATCACAGCGTATATTTCCATCCTGATCGGTAAGAGGACCGGTAAATGGGTGGAATACTCCCTGAGAAATATTGTTCTTAACGATATTAACAAGTTTTTTGGTTCCGGTTGGGAGTGTTCCAGAGCAGATAACATCAATGACACCAGCAGATAATCCCCACCAGTAATTGAGCGCTTTGCTCTCACCGGAACCTTCTTCCTCTACTTTCCATGAACCGCGCAGGATACTGTTAATAAGCTTTTCGTAAAAGACACCCCAGTGGTAAATGGACATCGCAAGGTTTTTCAGTGTATTGTCCTGTTCCACGTAAAGACCATATTGTCTATTGTTGTTCTGAGGTGTGATCATTTCTTTGGTAGATATGTAGGAAATTTCATTTTCTTTGTAATATTGATTAATATCGAAATTCTCAACGGTTGACCAGGTAAGATATATTTGTGCCCTTGGATTTGTCATCTGTGCACCTAGTGCAAATGCGTTGACATTGGCAGTGGCACCATAGATTGGATAATCCGCAATGTAGCCAATCTTATCGTTCGGGCACAGAGCACCGGCAACCATTCCGGTCAGAAACTTTGCTTCATACATACGGGTATAATAAGTACGCACTGTTTTATGAGAAGAATTTAATGCACAATTTAATATCTTCACATCCGGATGGATAACAGCAACTTTAAGACATGCTTTAATAAGTTTTGGTGTAACGGCAAAAATAATATCAAATCCGTCATTACAGATTTGTTCTAAATCCTTTTCGGCGTTGTCGCCGGTGGTTGAAGTGACAAAAGACTTTGTCTCGATAATATTGCCCATGACATCATCTAAATGAAGCCGACCAAGCTCGTGACCGTAAACCCAGCCAGATGTGGCAGGATCTTTATCATAGACAAAGGCTACTTTTTTCTTAGAGGTGTTAATTTTACTAAGAACGGAGTTTACGATTTTCTTTTCCTCGGTAGGATTCATTAAGAGCTCAACAGGATCCTGATTGCCAAGAAGGACGATTTCGGACCATATTTTGTCCAGATTTGTCTTGATTTCGCTGCTGATCATTTCTTTTGCCTCTTCATATGGATAGAGGGAAAGATAGAAGAGCAGGGCATCACCGGTGGTGATGTTGAGTTTAAGTCCTCCCTTTTCTTTAAAGGCCTTATAAAATGCTACATGGAAAGAAGAGAAATCCATACATTCATCTTCTGTCCATTCATCCTCCGTGTTTTTTCCAACTGCTGCGAAAAGCTTTTCATAGCTTCCAAGCTTTGAAAATTCAACATAATTAATCTTAGTCAATTTATAAAAATTCATAAACTCGTAATAAATCCGGTTAGAAAGATCATTGGTGCGCCTTGGCACCTTCCGGGTAACATCTGCGGCAACGGTTGGAGCATTCAAAAATTTTAGTACACTGACACGTTTATTACCTTCTACTACATAATAGCGGTTCATATATTCATATACTTTAACAGCATCGTGGATTCCCTCTTCAATCTGGTAATCTAAAAGACTGGACCATTTACTGCCAAATTCCGTCTGATAATCAAGAAGCGGCATAAAATTGTTAGCAAATGCCTGGGTTCTTCCTGCTGTGCTGGTTCCCACAACTTGATTCAGTGGAATGTTGATGGTTCCAAGGCTGACTTCACCATCAATATCCACATGGGATAATATTTCGTCTAAAACCGGGAGATAAGGATACTGTCCTTTTGAGGTTGCAGCCTTAAATGCCTTAAGTCCCATTTTCTGTGCTTTTAAATATTCTTCATATGCCATGAAATCACGACCTTTCTGAGTGCCTTTCCTGACACACCTTTTACTTATAGTATGTATTTTCTTCGCTTACGGCTACATCATAACATAGAAATTTTGTTTACGCAAATTCCTGTTTGACGGGGTGTTAAGGTTGCGGATTTCTCTGTTGTTAGAGATTGTAAAATCTGGATTCCATGTTCTGAGTTTCTTTTGGGCACGCTTACGCTCCGTCGCCTGCGTAGTGGTACTAGGCTCGAAAACACCTCGCAGCCAAGGCACACTTTCACACTAAGTTCGTGCGAACTACCAACGGAGGCAAAGGTCCCTATCAGAAATCTCAGACACATGGAATCCAGATGATTTACTTTTTGAATAGAGAAATCCGCAACCATTTACGTTTTCGTACCAAA
>CAMWYJ010000048.1 GCA_947178445.1 uncultured Clostridium sp. | reverse complement strand
CCCCCTTGTAAATATCAATATTCAGGTCTGAATAAATAACCTGAAGACTTTCACCTTCGCCAAAAGCTTTTTTCAAATGCTTTGCCGATATGACTGTTTGTTTGTTCATAATACAACCGCCTTTCTTTTTACTATGTGACAACCATAATAAAAAGGCCTAAGTTGCGCCACCAACAGTTGTATACATTTGATTTTTTTCATGCAACTTTCCGTTGCATGGCAAAGCATAGAACATCATCTGAAGCGATTGAAAAAAGATATGAATAGATAATTATGAATGCCCATTAATTTAAGACCAAATATATTGCAAACAATATGCAAAGCATAATAATGTTTACAATAGTAAACCAGATAAGATAGCTTGTTCTCTTGTCCGGGTAATTCCGGGCAATCTGCTTATAGGAAATAAGGCTTGCCATTGATGCAATAAGTGTACCAAGTCCGCCTAAATTTGTTCCTACAATAAGAGCATTCCAATTGTCCGTAAAACCTGATAAAAGAAGCGCGGATGGAACATTGCTTAAAACCTGGCTTGAGAGTATTGAGACAGGTGTCTCGTTTCCAATAATTAAATTTTCAATAAAATTGTGGAATTGCGGCAGTCTTCCCATATTTCCTATAAATATAAAAAAACCGATAAATGTTCCGAGAAGTGAATAATCAATTGAAGTGAAGATTTTACGTTCAAAAATAAGAAGAAAAATAGTGATTATAATTGTCACAGCCTTAACGTCAATGATATCCAAAACACAGAGAAGGCATAAAGAAAATAAAATAAGATACATCAAAAACAACAGTCTTGATATATTGCAGTCGTTTTCCATGTCAATCACATCAATGCTTTTTTTCTTAAAAAACAAAATTATAACTAACAGGCATAAAGCTGCCACAACTATGTAAGGAAGCGTAAGCTTTAGAAAAGCTGCAAGGGACATTTGTGATTGTGAAAATAAATAAAGATTTTGCGGGTTTCCCATAGGTGTAAGCATACTGCCAAGATTGGCGGCAACAGTCTGTAAAATAACTATGGGAACAAGCATGTTTTTCCTGTCGGCAAGCTTAAGAACAATGATTGCGAAGGGAACAAAGGTAATAAGCGCCACGTCATTTGTAATAAGCATGCTGAAGAAAAATGGAAGAAAAACTAATATAAGCGCTAGCTGTCTTGTATTTTTTGTATGGGATAAAAGCATTATTCCGATTTTGCGAAATACACCAAGCTGCTGTAAACCTGCCATCACTGCCATAAGTGAAAAAAGCAGCATTAATGTGTGCCAATCTACATAATTCATGTACTCACTGTCGGGGTGCACAAAAAATGCAGATATAACTGCAAGCAGAAGGCTTATGCAAAGTATTGTTTCCTTTTTGATAAAGCTTATCATTTTTGTACTCATAGATTTATCCCCACCAACAATCATTCCGGCGAAGGAAATCCCTTCACCGCCTTCGAAATATCAGTCTCGTCTCCAATCTTCGCCAGCAGCTGCCACCATGCAGCACGCGCCTGTGACCAGTTAGGAGTAATCTGATAATAATCACCCATGTATGGCGTAAAAATGCTATATTCCGTCATAAGCATATCATTTTCATATATATTACCCATATCCCGCACCGGCCAGTAGGAAGTAGCCCTTACTGCTCTGGTGTACGGAATATTATTTTCTGTCATATAGCGGATAAAGGTTTTTGCTGCCATGATACGTTCCTGACTGCCATTGTCAAAAATACCAAACCCCCAGATACCTCCCTGAAGCTTCGGTGTATCTTCGCTAGTCGGAAAAGCCATCGGAAAAACTTCAAAATCCAAATTCGGATTGTTAATGGTCTGTTGCACTTCCATGGACACATTCCAGCAAAAGCACATGGCAGATTCTTTTTTGCAAAACAAATCGATTGCATCCGCAGAGGAAAGAGAAGGTTCAAAGTTGATACCCTCTAAGTCATAAAGAAGCTGCAGGGCCTGCCTGTTTTTCTTACTGTCAACTGTATAACTTGTATGTGTGGCATCCGTAAAGGTGCCGCCATACAGATTAGTCACCAGGGCGCGCGTTCCCTGGTCACCGCTTTGATTTTTACAGTATATGACGCCAACATTTCCATTCTTCTCCTGCGCCGTTTGATAGTCATTTAAAACCTGGACCGCTTTCATAAAATTCTCTGTTGTCCATGTGTGTGTTTCTTCATCAATGTATTGAAGAGCCCCTGCCTCCCGAAACATATCATAATTAATGGCCATACAGTGTGCAGACATACAGATTGGAAATACATAATAATCTCCGTTACTGTGCTGGCAGGCAGTTCTTATGTTATCATATATTTCACCGGCTGTATCGGATTCCCACAGCTCAGACAGATCAACCATCCATCCCTTTTCCCCCCAATTTGCCACAAGACGCTCCGGTCCTTCCAGAATCAAATCCGGCATACCTCCATCTTCAGCTGCCTGATTGATTTTTTCATCTCCGTTATCGTAATTCAAATACTCTACCGTAACATGGATATCTGGATGTTCCTTATGAAAACTGGTCAACATGCTGGCTACCGCCGTGGGATTGCCCCAATTGCCTATGGGAAACGTCCATAAAACCAGTTCCGTAACTTCTCTGCTGTCGCTATCGTTCTCCAATTCAATATTTGAGTTTTTGCCGCTGCAAGCGGACAAAAGGACAACCAATAACAGCAAGCTTATCAAAGCATTTATTTTTTTCATAATCGAATTCCCCTTTCCATTCATACGGATTCTTAAAGAATATACTGTTCCAGCAAAGAGATAATCTCCTGCGGCACTAAGGGTTTTGCCAAATGGGCATTCATACCACAGTCAAAACATTTTTGAATGTCATCTTCAAATGTATCTGCACTGATTGCAATAATCGGGATAGCTTGTGCATCGTCCCGTTTTAGCTCTCGTATTGCAGCTGCCGCTTCAAACCCTGTCATAACAGGCATTCGAAGGTCCATTAATATGGCGTCATACCAGCCCGGAGCAGACTGCTCAAATTGTTCTACACAAAGCTGCCCGTTTTCCGCCCACTTTACCTCCATTCCAAATTCACAAAGTATTGCATTTATAATTTCCCAGTTCAATTCATTATCTTCTGCCACGAGTATACGCCGTCCCTTTAATCCGATACCAGCTTCTTCTTTCTGCTCCTGCTGCGGCATCTTTTCTTCTGCAAATTGGCGCAGACCATAGTATAGGCTGGAGCGGAACAGAGGCTTTGAAATAAAACTGCAAATATTGGCTTTTTCACTTATTATCTCTAATTCATCCCATTCGCCGTCAGTGAGGATTATAATAGGCAGTTCCTGTCCAAAACGACCAGCCAGCTCTTCGACAACCTTTGTCCAATGCTGCCCCTGTAAATCCCAATCCACTAAAACCATGTGATAGTGCTCATTTTTGCCGCAACGCTCCTCTATCATCTGGCAGGCCTGTTTGATATCTGCTGCTGTCTCCGCCTTAAGCCCAATGGATTCCAATGATGAGACGGCGAGATTTCCTGCTGTTTCATCATCATCGATAACCAGAACATTTTGCTTCGGCAAATGCAGTTCTTTCTCCTGGTCAACGGTTCTTTCCATATCCAGAGTAATATGGAAATGACTTCCTTTTCCCTTCTCACTTTCTACGGTAATGGTGCCACCCATTGCATCTACAATATGCTTGGTAATGGTCAGACCCATTCCAGCCCCCGCTGCTTTATCCACACGAGCATTGTCTTCTCTGGCAAACGCATCAAATATTTTACTCTGAAATTCGCTGGACATGCCTATGCCGTTATCCCTGATATGTAAATGGGAGCGGATATATTCATTTCCTTTCGGAGAAGCTTCTTCATACAGGTCAACCGTAATGGTGCCGCCTTCCGGAGTGAACTTAACCGCATTTCCCAGAATATTCAAAAGGATCTGGCTTAAACGGACTCTGTCCGAGCACACATTTTCATGATAGATATCATGTATATAAATATTAAACTGCTGTTTTCTCTCCTGTATCTGCGGCTGGATGACTGTCTCAATATTCTGCATAATATCCCGAATACAAAGAGGTTCCATATTTAACGTAAGCTTCCCATTCTCAATTTTGGACATATCCAGCATATCATTAATCAATCCCAGCAAATGCCGACTGGATACATGTATCTTTTTTAAACAGGAACGCACCCGTGAGGGATTATCCAGACTGCCTATGGCAATCGATGTCATTCCCATAATACCGTTCATCGGTGTACGGATATCATGACTCATATTGGAGAGAAATTCACTTTTCACCCTGTTGGAGCGCTCTGCTGACAGCATTGCCTGTTCCGCTGTTTTCCTGGCTTCCTCCAATGCCTTCATATGCATTTTGGTCAGACGATAGTATCCAAAAAAGACAAAGAGCAGTGCACAGATAATCAGGCTGCCGCCGCCGACGGAAACATATGCCCATTTTTTCTGAAGAAGATTTACCGTCTCATTCAGTGTATTATGGGAATTTTTCAAAATCAGATACCAATCTGAATTCGGAAGACTGGTGCAATAGACATTCCATGTTTCACCCTCAATCAGAACTTCGCTGTTATAATCCCTGCCAGCTTCCATTGCGTCACGAAATTCCTCTGCATACCGGGCTGGTTCTTTTCCATTATAAGTTTCATAAAGACTTTTAACCCGGTCAAAATAGTTACTATCTTCTATGATACCGTTATTCAAAACATAGCTGCCATCCTGGCGGATAATCGAATATTCCGTGCTGCTGTTTCGAATATTGGTTTCCAATATATCATCGAGATAACTGGTGGGCAGTGCCGCAACCAGCGCAATGCTTGCCGTTCCGTCACTCATGGGATATACCGCCGGTACACCCATTAGAACAACGGGAGTTCCATCTGCATCCTTTCCTGCGCAGACATTATACTTTCCCCCCTGAACAGAGCTGTGCAGCTTTTCCGGAACATCTGCCGTCACCTGAGAGCCGTAGAGCATATGAAAGGTGCCATCCTCCGTATAAAGGGCCAGATATTCAAAGCCCATAGAGCGTGCATTGTAAGTAAGCGCTATCCGCATTGCACTTTCTCCTGTAACGCGTCCAGGTGGAACAGCATCTACAAGCGATTCTACCTGAGACAGACGGAGCTCAATGGTAGTTCCAAAATGTGCTGATACCTGTTCGCTGATTCCTGACATGTAAAAAATACCCAGCTGCCGGATGGCATCTTCTCCCATAAGATTCACACAGATTGTTTGGATGATAAATATACATATACAAAAAAGCGATACCAGAACAAGGCTTACATTCAGAAAACGTGTTGTTCTTTTTTTCATAAATTCCTATCTCCCGAAAAGTAATGATTAAATGATCTGCTGCTATGCTAACTCACGTAGATAATTTAATATATGACTAATTATAGTACATCAGAGATTTACTTTCAAGAAATCTTTAATTTGGGGATGTTTCAAGAAGGATATAAAAATTGCACACAGCCTCATATTGTGTTAAAATTAGCCAAAGATGACATGATACATGTAAATGCAATCGTAACTTTATACACATTGCGCCGCCATTTTAGTCAGAGGCATGGTTTTACCATGTAAATTCAAGCATTTTGCGAAGCAAATTTAAAATGCGGCGCTGCTTCAGGAAGGGGGGCTCTTATGAATATTTACACCACGGACAAAATTAGAAATGTTGTATTGCTCGGTCACAGCGGATGCGGGAAAACAAGCCTTGTGGAAGCCATGGCATACCTTGCCAAAATGACAACACGAATGGGAAAGGTCACTGACGGCAATACAATGAGCGACTATGACAAGGAGGAAATCAAACGTCATATTTCCGTCAACACCTCAGTTATTCCCATTATATGGGAGGATACAAAAGTTAATATTTTAGATACTCCCGGCGCATTTGATTTTGTTGGGGAGGTTGAGGAAGCGGTATCAGCCTCCGACGCTGCCATCATCGTAGTATCAGGCAAAAACGGCGTTGAGGTCGGAACAAAAAAGGCATGGGACATATGCGAAAAATATAAGCTGCCACGCATGATATTCGTTACGAATATGGATAACGATAACGCAAGCTACAGGCAGGTTGTACAGGATTTGCAGGATATGTATGGCAAATGCATTGCACCGTTCCATCTTCCTGTGCGTGAAAACAAGGAATTTATCGGATATGTAAATGTTTTACAGCAGCGTGCAAAACGCTGGACCTCACATGGTGACGTAGAAAAAATGGACGTTCCTGAATATTCCGAAGAAAACTTAGGATTATGCAGAACAGCACTTATGGAGGCTGTTGCTGAGACAAATGATGATTTTCTTGAGCGTTATTTTAACGGTGATGAATTTTCAGAAAACGAAATACGGCAGACTCTTAGGGTGAATGTGGCCGAAGGCGGTATTGTGCCTGTGCTTATGGGCTCTAACACATTGGCACGGGGCATCTATACGCTGATGGTTGACATCGTAAAATATCTGCCAAGCCCTGAAAAGCGCAGCTGTTCAGGCATAAACACAAAAACAAACGAGATATTTAATGCTGACTATGATTTCTCAAAATCAAAATCTGCTTATGTATGGAAAACGATCGCTGACCCGTTCATTGGAAAATATTCCCTAATCAAGGTTAATTCAGGTGTATTAAAAACAGACGACATAATGTACAACCATCACAAGGGTGTTGAGGAAAAAATCGGAAAGCTCTACGTGATGCGTGGTAATAAGCCGGAGGAAACGAAGGAACTGCATGCAGGCGATATAGGTGCCTTGGCAAAGCTTACTTCCGTTACAACAACCGATTCGCTTTCCACACAAAAGAATCCTGTTGCCTACATTCGTACTAACATTTCCACCCCATATACATATAAGCGATATACCGTAAAAAAGAAGGGGGACGATGATAAGGTTTCTCAGGCACTTCAAAAGTTAATGTCCGAGGATTTAACCCTCAAGGTTGAAAATGATGCTGCAAATGGCCAAACCCTTATATATGGGATTGGCGACCAGCATCTTGAAGTCGTAGCCGCAAAGCTCCTTGGCAGATATAAGGTTGAAATTGAGCTTAAAAAGCCAAGGATTGCATTCCGTGAAACCATACTGAAAAAATCTGACGTCGAATATAAGTATAAAAAGCAATCCGGCGGACACGGACAATACGGCCATGTAAAAATGACCTTTGAGCCATCGGGAGATTTGGAAACACCATATGTATTTGAACAATGCGTTGTCGGCGGTGCCGTTCCTAAAAATTATTTCCCTGCCGTTGAAAAGGGAATACAGGAGGCCGTGACAAGCGGACCATTGGCATCGTATCCTGCCGTTGGCGTGAAGGCTGTGTTATATGACGGCTCATACCACTCTGTTGACTCCTCCGAAATGGCATTTAAGGTTGCCGCCATACAGGCCTTCAAAAAAGGCTTCCTGGAGGCTAAGCCTATTTTATTAGAGCCGATCGCCTCCTTAAAGATACTTGTACCTGACAAATATACCGGTGATATTATGGGCGATTTAAACAAACGTCGTGCCCGCATTCTTTCCATGAACCCCGGGGAAAATGGCTATCAGGAAATTATAGCCGATATTCCATACATGGAGCTTTACGGATACAATACCGATTTGCGCTCAATAACCGGCGGAAGCGGCACATACTCCTATTCCTTTGCAAGATATGAGCAGACCCCGCCTGAGATACAGGAAAGAGAGGTTGCGGAAAGAGCAAACAAAGGATGATGCGGTATTTTTAGAGTTGTCTTTTCGTTTTAGGTTTGCAGACAGGTGAAATATCTAAAATTGAGTGTAGCTGAGACCTACATCTCGTTTTGAAATGTAAGTTTCAGCTACATATAGTTTCCCCTCATCTTCCCGTATACCATACATTGAAATCCACATCTGTGCTAATTCCTGCTATTCTCCCGGTATTTCCCTGCTGCCACATATAATATTTCCCCGCATAGGTAGTCTGAGCCGTATAATTTGCAAGCCATACCAGATGTTCCTTTTCATTCGTCCAAACTTTTTCCAGAAAATTCTTGCTGCTGTACAGACACGCTTCATATCCATATGCTTCCACTTCGTTACAGAATGTTTCAAAACATGTATTGATATCATGTAGATTCATCTCATATTTTTCAAATCCGCTAAAGTCCTCCCAGTCGTATGCAATAGGAAAATCCAATTTCTCTCCAGCGAGAATCCCCATCATATATGCTACATTGGACTTTATTTCTTCCACACTGCTCTCTTCTGCGTGCCAGTATATTCCAACCTTCAGTCCCGCCGCCTTCGCATTTTGAATGTTCGTTTTATAATATCGGTCTTCATATTGACTGCCATCATCATATCCACCAATCCGGATGATTACGAAATCGCATCCTGCATTCTTTACCTGCCCAAAATCAATATCCTCCTGCCATCTGGAAACATCAATTCCAAGAACCGTATCATCCCTTTTGTAATTTGCCGCAAATGTATCAAATGCTTCTTTCTCTCCTCCGGAATAAGGTGTGATTTCTGATACCACGTTAACATTCATCGATTCACTTGTCGAATGCCCTGCTTCATCTGTGAGTGTCAATGTCAACGGATAGGTTCCCAGTACCGATGTATCCACCTCTCCTTCTACGATAAGCTCCGGCGTCCGGTCCACATCATCCCCATATCCAACGTAGTCGTGTATATCAAACTCTGCTCCCTGTTTCACCTCCACAGTGTTCGCAAATGTAAGAAATATTGGTGCTGCCACATCATCTTCTACCTTCAATTCTTCGGTAACCACTTCCGTTACTCTCTCGGTCGTTATCGCCGCTGCGAGCTTTGTGGTCAGTTCCGCGGCAGTTTCCGTTATCTCCCCCATAATTCCCTCTGTTCTCCATTCCATTGTCCGCTCTGCCATAATATCCTGTTCTCCGTTGCTATCAGTCATAACCACATTAACGCTCCAAACAATGCCTGCCAAAAGAACAATATTCAAAACAAACACTATAATCGTTATGATTTTATTCTTCATTTTTATATTTTAACCCTCCACTGAATGCTTTTGAAAATCCCTGTCAAGCCTTTTTATCCACTCTTCCCTTTCTGGTTTCGGTCATATGCCGCTTCTGTCTTTATATTAACATAAAAGAAGATGAAAAACCAAAAGGGGCATATCAAAATGCCCCTTTTGAACAAATTTCATTCTGTTTCCTAACCAAATAAACTCATTAATTGTGCTACGATTAAACCACCGCCGGTTCCCACAACATAACCCAGCAATGCCATAATAATACCTACCGGTACTAACGCACTGGAATAGGTTCCCGCAAGCACCGGTGCAGTAGCTGTACCGCCAATGTTGGCAAGAGATGCCACACAGCAGGTGAAAATATCCATCTTTAATAGCTTTGCCAGAATTACCATAATCACAACATGGAATACCAAAATAAACAATCCTGACAGTAACCACATAGGCGCATTACCCATGCTTGCAAGATCTGCACGGGATGCAATAAGTGCAACGACAATATACAAAAGCACATTGGAAATCTCTTCTGTTCCTTTGAGCTTGCCAAATGGTGTCAGTGCCATAACCACCCCGGCAACTGTCACGATAAGTACTGTCCATGTAGCCTTATCAAAAAATGGCAGATAGACATTAATCATGGTACCCAATTCCTGACTGACCGCTGATACCAGCAGACCGGAGCCCAGCAAAATAGCAATATTCTGCCATGTTAAAGGGTTCGTATTCGCCTTTGCCTCTTCCTCCAAAGCAGCACCTACCTCGTCAATTAAATGGGTATCTGCCTTCGTCCACTTGTTGAACTTGTCGGCATTTCCGATCGCCCATAAAAGAAACATAACATAAAGTGTAGCACAGATGGAATCCATAACCAATGCATACGCCATAGTCGCTTCATCTACATGCAAGGCTGCCTGAATCGCCAGCATATTTCCGCCGCCGCCCATCCAGCTTCCACAAAGCGCACCCAAAGCCTTCCACGCACCTTCACCCAGTGCTCCGTGGAAAACAGCATAGGAAAGTACAAAGCCTACACCGATGGAAATGGTTGCTGCAAAAAAGCCAATTAACATTTTCGGTCCCAGCTTTATAATTTTCTTCAGGTCGCAGCGCAAAAGCATGATAAACAGCATTGCATAGAGCAAAGGATTCTTCATAGCACTATATGCATCAGCAGTAGCCTCTAAATCCCACAAACGGACGGTACAAAAAATCATCAGTCCCAAATAAATCAGTACAATGGGCGGTGCAAAATTAAAAAACACCTTTGCCTTTGGTCCTTTAAAAATCTTTGGCAGATTGACTAATACAGCGGCAATAAAAACCAAAGCCGCAATATACATAAATCCGTCTTGAATCATACATTTAATCCTCCTAGTATAATAATAAATTCTATGTTGTTTTCTGTCAGTACATACCTATTAAATTTTCATCCCAGATTCTCAAGTACCTTCAACAGATACTGCCAGCTCCTCTGCACCGATGCCACATCCATGCTCTCCTTTGGCGTATGCACATTTGACAACGTAGGTCCAAAGGAAATCATGTCTATATCCATCATCTTTCCGGCAAGAATACCGCACTCCAGTCCTGCATGTATTGCTGTCACTTCCGGCGCCTTTTGATATACCTCTTCAAACGTGCAGATCATCGTTTCACGAAGCTTTGACTTTACCCGGTATTCCCATGCCGGATAATCAGACTGCAGCGTCACCGTTCCACCAAGATATTCCGTAAATGCTGTCACCTTTTCTAATACCAGCTGTTTTCCGCTGGCGGTATTGCTGCGAATCAGATACCGTAGGGAAACATAATTGTCCTCTGTCAGCAAAGTACCCATATTTAATGAAGTCTGCACCATCCCTTCTATTTCCGGACTCATTTTCTGCATACCATCTGGTATCTGCTGCAGGGCAAAAATCAGACGTTTTGTACTCTCTTGATCCATACATTGCTCCGGCATATCCACCGGCTTTGCAGTAATAAGAAGCTCCGGCTCTGTCGTAGACAGTTCCTGATGCATCAGCTTTAAAAACTCTGCCACACTGTGTTCCAGCATATGTGCCTGATTTAAGGGCAGGCATACTACGGCTTCCGCTGCCTTTGGAATTGCATTTTCTTTACCACCGCCTGTAGCACTGACCAGTGAAATCGTACATGCCCGATTGGCACTTGCCAATACACTACCCAGCATTTTAATTGCATTTTCCCGGTGCTTATGAATCTCCATACCAGAATGTCCACCTAAAAGACCGCTCACCCCGATACGGTATGCACAACTGGCAGATTTATCCACCTGTTCTTTACAAAATGGGATGTCGATGCAAGCTCTGACACCGCCGGCACAGCTGACACAGAGCACACCTTCTTCTTCCGAATCAATGTTAATGAGCCGCTTTCCATTCAAATCACTGACATCTAACGCTCTTGCTCCCAGCATACCGATTTCCTCGTCACTGGTAAGCAATACCTCAATAGGTGGATGTACAATGGTATCCGATGCAAGAATCGCCAGAATATAGGCAACTGCAATCCCGTCATCGCCTCCCAGCGTAGTCCCTCTCGCCCATACCTTCACACCATCCGTACAGACCTCCAGACCTTCCTTCTCCATATCCAGTCCGCAGTCTTCTTCCCGTTCACAGACCATATCCAGATGTCCCTGTAAAATCACAGGCTCACTCTGCTCATAGCCCGGTGTCCCCGGAGCAAAAATCACTACATTATTTGCCCGGTCCCTCCTTGCCTTAAGCCCGTGTTCCTTTGCAAAATCCATGCAAAACTCTGCAATCCGGTCCGTATTGCCTGAACCATGAGGAATCGAAGCAAGCTTTTCAAAGTAATAAAACACTTCCTTTGGTGATAATTCAGATAATAACATAATCCACCTCCCCCATACGGCCATACTCCATGTTTGACAAATTCCAACAACACTTATAGTTTACTCCGATAATGGAATATTGTCAAAAGAAATGTCCGCTCGTGTCTCTGCAATTTTATCAACAGATGTTTATTTTTCTATTCCAGTTATCCACAGTCTTCCAAAAGTACCTCTATCTTTCTGCACTGGAAATCGCTTCCACCGCTACACTTCCACCGCGAACCACCTCGATCCGGTTCGGGAAAATCTGATTGAACAGTGCAATCAAATCATTGTTTTTCACCTCTGTCTGTACACATTCCACCAATACTGATTTTTTGCCGTAATCTGTTATCTTTATTTCAAAGGTCTGAACGATGCGGAAGATTTCTTCCTTATCCTTATCCGAACAGCTATTGATTTTAATGAACAAAATCTCCTTTTTATGAATTGGGATATCTGTGAAATCCATCACCTTAATAACCTCAATACTGCGGTTTAACTGCTTTTTTATCTGCTCGAAAGTAATATCATCACAGGTCAGCCCGATTGTCATTCGGGATATGCTCGTATCCTCTGTTTCACCTACTGTTAAACTATCCAGGTTATACGATTTACCGGAAAACAAACCGGAAATTTTAGCCAGCACACCAATCTGATTCTCTACATAAAGAGAAATCCATCTTTTCTTCATATTCATGCTTTTCGCCTCCAAGCTCTTAATCTATTATCTTTCTTTAACGTACCCGTTCCTTCTGTCCTGCTGCTTTGCAGCTTTCATGCCTTATTCCTAACAATCCATAATCATATCGTAAAGCGGTCTGCCTCCCGGCACCATAGGGGAAACATTCGCCTCCCGCTCAATGATAAATTCAATCACAGTTGGTGCATCCTTATGCTCCTTCGCATAGGCAAATGCCTTCTCAATATCCTCTTCCTTCATAATACGGATTCCATAGGCATCATAACTTTCCGCAAGCTTCACAAAATCCGGTGTATACTTAGGACAGCATTTATCCTTATTCATACAATCCCTCTGACAGCTCTTGCGGTAAGTCAGACAAGTACTGGAATAACGCTTATTAAAAAACATTTCCTGCCACTGCCGTACATTTCCAAGATATCCGTTATTAAATACCACCAAGGTCAGCGGCAGCTCCAAAGCAACCGCTGTTGCCAGCTCCTGAATATTCATCTGCATTCCACCATCACCGGAAATAGCGATAACATCCCGTTCAGGGTTTCCAAGCTTCGCTCCAATTGCTGCCGGGAAACCGTATCCCATCGTACCTAATCCACCAGAAGTCAAAAGCTGTCGGTTACTTTCAATCTCCAGATACTGCGTTGTCCAAAGCTGGTTTTGTCCAACATCCGTCGTCACAATCGGATTCTCAAAATGTTCATTAATGTACCGGATAACCTTCTCCGGTGTCAGTCCCTCATACCGTTCCATATTAATCGGATACTGTTCTTTCCACTGTGTTACCTGTTTCACCCAAGATTCCACAGAAAGCCTTGAAGTATGCTCTAAAAGTGCCTCAATAGCCAGTTTGGCATCCGCCACAATCGGTATATCTACCACAATATTTTTGGAAATAGAGGCAGAGTCAATATCAATATGGATAATCGTGGCATGAGGTGCAAATTCACTGATTTTTCCCGTAATACGGTCATTGAAACGAGTCCCTATGGAAAACAGCACATCACATTCACTTACCGCATGATTTGCTGCATAGCTTCCGTGAATGCCAATATTTCCCATATATAACGGATGCTTACTTGGCACTGCACCCTTTCCCATAATGGTTGTAATAACCGGAACCCCGGTCTGCTCAGCAAGTCTGGTCATCTGTTCATTGGCACCGGAGATATTTACACCACCACCTACTAAAAACAGTGGCTTCTTCGCTTTCTTTAAGATACCTGCCGCCTTTTTAATCTGCCCGATATGCACTGATTCATTGGGCTTGTAACTTCTAATATTAACCTCTGTTGGATATTCCTCGCTACCCATCGCCTGCTGGATATCCTTAGGTAAATCAACGACAACCGGTCCCGGTCTGCCGGTTCTTGCAATATAAAATGCCTCTTTTATAATCCGTCCCAAATCCTCTCTTCTTCGAACCGTTACTGCATATTTACATATGCTTCTGGTAATCCCGACAATATCCACCTCCTGAAATGCATCATTTCCCATGAGTCCCAATGGAACCTGCCCTGTAAAACAAACTAATGGAACACTGTCATAGTTGGCTGTCGCAATTCCCGTTACCAGATTCGTTGCACCGGGACCACTCGTTACCAGACATACTCCTACCTTCCCCGTAGAACGGGCATAACCATCTGCCGCATGAATCAAAGCCTGCTCATGCCTTGGGAGAATCACCTCAATATCATCCTGGTCATACAAGGAATCAAACAAATCAATCGCCTGACCTCCCGGATAACCAAACAAGATATCCACACCCTCCTCCTTCAATGCCTTTACAAACAATTCTGTTCCTTTTATCATTGCGCATTCCTCCTTTTCTTTTAAAACAAAGCGTACAAGTGCACATAATATAAAAAAGTCCTAAACCGATTACCTCAATCAGTTTAGGACGAATCATATCCGCGTTACCACCTAAATTTCAGAACTTACATTCTGCTCTCTGCCAATACGCAGGCTGCTGCCTTGAATATTGCTTCCCCTGTAACGGTGGGAATTCCGTTGAAGTCTACTGAAAGCCCAACTGATGCTCTGTTCGGTTCACTGCTCAAAGGCTACTTCCCTATGTCTAAACAAAAGGCTTGCACCATCCGCCTTCTCTCTGTCTGTTTAGGAGTATAGGTACTCCTCCTTATCATCGCATTTATCTGTATATAGGTGAATCGTATCACAAGCCGCTCCCTTTGTCAATGAAATAAATATCTTTTGTCTCTCAATACACATAATTTTTCCATTTTAATATCACCCCATCTGCCTCAATATCTGCCTTCACATATCGTTTCTTCCATTCTATTCCCAATACTTTTCTTATCACATCGGTGTTCCAACTTCTATCAGATTTCCATCCGGATCATAAAAACGAATCACCTTCTGTCCCCAGCTATGAGTCATCAATTGATTAACATATTCTATTGGCTCCCCGTATTTCTCAAGCCTGTCAATAAACTCTTCAATATTTGTTTCCTCAAAATACAGTTCACAGGAATTATTTTTTTGGATAATCTCTCTATCTATAAATTCTTCCCATATTTTGGCATCCTGTAAAACAAGCCCTTCCGTCATAATGACATTTCCATCGTTATCCAAAACAACTTCAAGCCCAAAAATATTTTTATAAAAAGCTATCGATTTTTCAATATCCCTTACAACAATCAGCACATTTTTAAGCTTCATACAATCACCCTTTCATCTTTCAGTCTCAAGATTCTTCCCGCACGGTCCATCGAAGATTATAAGAGGAACTTAATCCCATGCTCCCGCATTGTATCCCGCAAAAATGCAAGATAAGCCGTATCATCACCGTAATAACCAAATTCATTTCTAATCTGCATCGCAGCCTCATTCTTGTCTCATTATATATTTTCAAAAGAAATTCTGCAATCCAAAAAAACGCCCTGCAAAAAAAGCAAGGCGTTTTTTGGCAGTCGCCGAATGTTCATGCAAGCATGCCCACTTGGCTCGCTGCTTGCGGAAATCAATATACTAGAATTTCATCTCCACATCATTTTTCTTATAATCCTCTGCCTGGAACAACTCTCTCTTCGTTGCCCCAATCATATTTGCCACAATAGATGCCGGAAACATAACAATTTTTGTATTGTACGCTGTTGCATTTGCATTATAAAGCCGTCTTGCTGCCTGTAAATGCTCTTCCACATCCGTAATACTATTCTGTAATGCAATATAATTTGCACTGGACTTAAGCTCCGGATATGCTTCCGCAGTCAATCGGAACTGATTTCCCACCTCGTTCATTTTATTTGCTGCTTCCGCTTTTTCTCCAACACTCATGCCGGAGCGCAAACGTATGGTTTCAAATAATGTCTTGCTCTCATGTGACGTATATTCCTTCACAACCGCCAACTGTTTCGTAAGCACATCATAACGCTTGGTAAGCGCTACATCGATTCCAGAATCTGCCTCATCCACTTTAAGCCCTGCTGCCTTAATCCCATTCATAGTCGCAACAAACCAGATTACGACAATCAATACAACAATAACTATAATACTTCCTATACCTCCAACAAACATTCCCATCATAATAAATTCCTCCTTTTTTAAACATCCTAATACTATTTTATCTACAGTTACACTTTTACCAATCAAAAATATAATATTTCCTAAGCAACACTTATGTAATGCGCTCCTTTCTGCTCTAAAGCATCTTAAGACAACCCTTAGGCTATAGCATTCACAGCTTATCCTTTATAATCACCAAATTCAATAGGCAAGAAATGTAGCAAGAAGAATTTTGATCATTACACTAAACCATATGATAATCATTACTATTTTTAAGAATACATTCCCTCCTTTTGATTCCTCCACATCTAATTTTGTCATTACATAGGGCTTCTCTTCCATTTCCATCAAAGCACTTTCCATTTTCTCCGGAGTGTTCCCTGCCGGTTTTGGCACATCCGTTATTTTCTCTTTCCATGCTTTATCATCTAACTTCAATATTTCAATGATCTTAACAATCTCACTTAATTCCTTTCTAGATTTCTCCACTTCTGCATGTATATCAAGCTTTCCTCCCGGCGGCAGAAAAATCCCTCCCTTTCCGGAACGCAGTACATACAGATACTCTCCGTCAAAACTGATATACAAATTCCGGTCAAGCTTACATAACTCTTTTAAATACTCCATAAACGGAGGTGTCAGCAAATAATACACGCTATGCCCATCTTCCGAATATACTTCGAATTTCTCATTGAAATCCACATCCTCCATCTTTATCCTTGAAAGACCTGTTTCCAGCAAAGCATTATGGGTGGCTGTCACAATCAATATCGGGCTTTCAATTGCTTTTTTATAATGAAACTGTGTCAGTCTTCCGTCTACATCCACTACTGTTTGACGGTTTCTACCGCTTCCACTGTTATGGGTAATCCGGACATCTGACTGTTTGAATTCCACTCCCACATATTGTCCGATAATTAAATCCTCAGACGAGTACTGAAAACCACCTCTCCACTGTATTAAATGGGCATCCCGGAATTCCTTCGGTGTAAATCCCTTAAGAGGATAATACTGCGCATCGTCAAAACTTGCCCTGAGAACATGTTTTGAAATCAAGTCTTTATATTCATTTTCATATTCCTTGTGAACCTTTCCAAGCATAATGGAAGCAGCAACAAATATAACAGCCGCAACAAAAAAACTGCTTGCAACGATAACCCCCTGCTGACCGAAAAATGGAGCGATTGCAATACCTCCCATCGAAATTAAAAAACAGCCCAGCATAAGAAAAATAAACATATTCCTCTTCTTGCGTTTCGGTTCTAAAACCTCCAAGATTCTGTTTTCATCAAGTTGTAATTCCTCCATATGTCCCCTCTCTGGATCCTCTCATTACATAAATTGTCTGCCCTATTTCTTAAAATGCATTTACCGCATTCTGTTGATGCCTGCATAACAAACACTTTGTTCATCCTCTGAATATTCATCCGATTTATGGTTGAAATCCACACGATTCATAGCTTTAGCCTTAACCCTCCACTGCCTGTTTGGGAGGAAACCGGTTTGTTCCAGTTCTCGAGATCATCATTCCCACTCATATCCGTTTCCATTTCCGCCTCCTCAAAAGCAGGTCCTCCAAATATGGAGTCCTCCATATCCACCACTCCATATGGGGATTCATCATCCTGCACAACAGACGGTTCCGTATCTTCCTCCATGGAATACATCACCCTTAAATTTGCCTGATCTGCTACCCTGTCGAGATTCAGTACATCAACAAAATCCAAAATTTCCTTCATTTCATTATAGCTTTTTCCAATCTCATATTGTAAATCCAAGGGCTTACTCATATCCACTTCAAAAACACCATTGATACCGTTTCGCAGGACATAAATATGATTTGTCGAAAACCGAAATGCAGTTTCCCGCCTTACATCCAACTGTAACAAATATTCCATAAATTGCGGTGTCAGCAGATAATACGCCATTTGCCCGTTTGCAGCGTACACATCAAATCTGTCGTTAAATTGGATATTTTCCATTTCCACCTTTGCCAGGCTGCCCACATCCACATGAGGACTATTTTTAGATTTTATGACAATATCACCATTTAAGCTTTTCTTAAACTCATAGATGGAAATCCTTCCGTGAAGCCTGTCAATTTCATTATACAGCTCACTTGCATCCAAACGTTTCTCACGCTGCACATCTGCTTGCCGGTAACCCACACCCTTATAGATACCTTCTATATAATCCTCGGAGTGGACTGTATTCATATTAACTCCTTTTAGAAATTTAAAGCCCAGAAGTTCATTTTTAGAAAAGCCCTGCGACGGCTTATATTGAAATTCTCCAAAAAAACGCTCTAAGATTGGTTCTGCAATATTTCGCTTATATTCCATATAGAAAGTTGCATGATCCATGTCAAGCTTATCCTTAAGCTTACGAAGCCGATAACTATCTATTATTTTTACAACAATCGTTACCAGTATAAAAATTCCTCCGACCTGCACATCCGCTCTTTTCATTATCCAATCTATTTTTTTCTGGTTTTGACATATCCGTATCCGCAAAGGCTCTAGGACAGCAAATATCTTCTCCTTGTCAATTGCAAGATTCAAAGTACGATAGATTTCTTTATTTTTCTGTATATCCTGACGGATTTTTTCTTCGTATGCTTCATGATCAGCCTTGATCAGACGCTTCTTTTGTTCAATCTTTATCTTAAAAAAAACGGCTGGAATCTGAAAAATCACAAACAAAACCCACACATGCACAGTACCTTTCATCATTTCTTCTACGGAGCGCCATGCACTTATTTCACTCGGATCATTTGGATTATAATATCGTATATCCGTACTTCCCGGCGTAACACCGTAATTGGACTCCTCCACGGTATGGTTGTATTCTACTCCATCTACTTCATAGCGATAGGAATTATCATATATGACCCTTGTGCGTTTTTTCCCATCCTCTATATACGTGCTTTCATAACTTTTGGAATCTGTCCACGTAATGGTGACTGGCAAATATTCCACTCCTGCCTCAAATGTCATTTTCGCTGCTATGAATTGCATCAGAATTCCAAGCAACATCATCGCTGCAATTGCCTGGCAGCAAATAAATGCCATTTCCATTCCGCTGACCTGTTTCCCATTTCTATGTCTTCTACTCATAACCTATACCCTTCCATAAATATTGAATTTTGCTAGTACATCGGTTTTGTAATAACTAACCGTACTTATGAAAAGAATTCCTTGCATACAGGGCATTGCACTAGTGTAATGATTTTGTAATAACTAGACTTTATTCGCCGAATGAATCTCTTGTATGCAAGGCGTTTTTTCGTAGGCGTAGTGTTGGCTACGGTAAGAAAAAACAACGCAGCAGACGAGGATTCAGGCAAGAATAAAGTCTAGTTAATTGCAAATCATTACACTAGCTCTCCCACCTCTCAAGATTCTTTCTCGCCCAAAGCTCCAATGACTGTGCTGTTTCTGAAATTTCAGAAAGAACACCTAAGATTTCTCTAAATTTCTCTCTCTCTGAGTCATCAATCAATCCATCCTGAGAAATGTCAATTAAAGAGTTCTTTAATTCCGATATATCATTTAAGGAACCAAGTGTATTTAAGATAAGCCGGTCCAAATTCTCCACTTTAATCTTTTTTGCGGTAATGCTGCCAAGTGGACACAGCGTTGTACAATATTGATTGCATAATTCCGGTTTGTCATATGCCTGTGCAATCCGCTTTACTTCCTCCTGATATGGAACCACCTCCGACAATTCAATCCGTGCCAGTCTGGTCCGGTCAATCCCAATCAAATCGGAAGCCTTCTCTCTGCTGCTAAACTCTGGATTTTTCTCCATTGCTTCCACTCTTGCCTGATAAAATATATTATCGGAAGCCTTTGTCGCTTTTCTACCCATAGGAACCTCCTTCGTATACCTTTCATGTAAGTCAAATGCTTCTACCCATTGTTTTTATAATTGTTTTCATTATATCATTTCCCAATCAATATTTACACCAAAAATCATGCACTTTGCAGAATTTTATCGTGCGTAATTTGATACAATAGAATCAGGAGGGTACAAGCCCCTCCTGACAAAATTAATAACTTTTCTTTATTCTTCACTTATCATATTTTTACTTCCTTCATAGGTTGCGAAAAAATATCCTCCATAAACCACCACTAAAAATACTGCGGTTGCAATGACGGATGGAAGCATTGTTTTGGGTTCCACCTCTACAGATGCCAGCTTTAATGCAAATTGTATTCCGAACACGGAATGTATCACCGCCAGTACCAATGGTACCAAAAAGAAAATACCAATCTGCCGAAACAGGGACTGGTTGATCATACCCTCATCAACCCCTATTTTGCGCAGTACCGTGTATCTCTGTCTGTTATCCGAATTCTCTGTAAGTTCCTTTAGTGCCAGTATCGCAGAGCTTGCAATCAAAAAGATAACGCCTAAATAAATCCCAATAAAGGTAATAACCGTAGCGATTCCCACGCTGGCTTCCAAAATATAATTTTTTGTTATACCTTCTATCTGGATTCCCTTTTCCACAATATTCCTAAAAAGCTCCGAACCTTCCCCCTCTCCGGAATTGATAAAGTATCTATCGATTCGCTGCTTCTCCTCCTCCGTATCTGCATTATAATTGGCAATCAGATAATGTCCTTCCTTCATATCCTCTGTCAGTCCACAGCTGTCCGGAACCAGTATGATTCCTGTATTTGCATGGCTTGTAGCCATCTCAATATATCCTTCCTGGCATTCCTTGTATCTGGAGACATACGTTTTCCCTGCAATTGTAATTTCGTTGTTTGTGGCAAGTGCCATATCCCGCAGTTTTTTCATGTTTATAAAATTGCATAATACAATATATTCATCATCCTTCAGCTCATACTGCTCGATTCCATATAATTTTGCAATCTTATTGTAGTCCGATAATTTTATAATCTCCTCTGCTGTATCATACATAAGCATTGGAAACTGTTTTTTTGCCTCATCATATGTACTACCAAGAGAGTCCCTCCATGTCAGTTCATTCGTTGCATAAGTATTTACCTCTATAACATCCTTCAACAAATGAAGATCAAAGCCATTATTTTTCAGTGTATCACTGATCTTTAACTTAGAATCTGCAATCTGTTCTTTTGTATAATCACCATTATCCGGAAGGTTTGCAATTTTATCCAGATTGATATCTACCGGTGTCATTTCCTCTAAATCCTTTGTCAGCACATAATTTAAGGACAAGGCAGTAGACAATACAGATACCGTCATAAAAAGCAACAGACAGATAATCGTCATACTGACTACTGTTGTATTGATTCTATTGTGAATCTGCCGTAACACGAAGAGATTGGTACCTCTTAAATATATATTTTTTCTGGACTGTACAATCTTTAAAACAAAGCCGGACAGCGACCAGAATATCAAAAATGTGGCTGCCACCCCCATCATGACCGGCACTGATAATTTATCAACTGTGGTTATCTGATTAATACCCGCTGTTACCTGATAATAAGCATATCCCAATATAACTGCTGCCACTAAAAATACCGCCACACACAGAAACGGATTTTTCATTTTTACCTTTTCGTTCTTTTTGATTGCCGTCAATAAATCAATGAGCTTATATTTGGAAATCGTAACGGTATTAAACAGCATAACTACAATGTACATCACCCCAAAATACAGACAGGTCTTTAAGCATGCTGCTTTTGAAAACACAAATTCGTATTTACTCATATCTGCCTTAAACAGCTTTGCCACCAGAATTGACATCAGTTGAGAGCCAAACACACCTAAAAACATTCCAACCACCAGTGACAACAGTCCGATAAAAATGGTTTCAAATAACAGAATATTTGATATCTGCCTTTTCCCCATTCCAAGCATCATGTAAAGTCCAAATTCCTTTTTTCTCCTCTTGATCAGAAAATTATTAGCATACACAATTAAAAACCCCAATACAACTGCTACAAATACGGATGCCCAGGCTACCATGGTAACCAACAGCTCCACAATCTCCGCTGTTGAATCATTTACCGCAAGCATCGCCTTCTGACTGTCCAGCGAGTTAAACATATAAAAGATAGCAATGCCTAATATCAAAGTCAGAAAATACACTGCATAATCCTTGATACTCTTCCTTATATTCTTAATCGAAAGCTTAAATAACATCACTCAATTCACCTCCAAGAAGTGTAACTATCTCTATAATCTTTTCAAAAAATTCTTTTCTGGTATCATTACCCTTTATCAGCTCATTAAAGATCTTACCATCCTTGATAAACAAAATCCGATCTGCGTAGCTTGCGGTAAAGGCATCATGGGTTACCATTAAAATAGTAGCTCCAAGTATCTGGTTTAAGGTCTCAAAGCTCTCTAAAAGCTGTCTGGCTGATTTGGAGTCCAACGCTCCCGTCGGCTCATCTGCTAAAACAAGCTTCGGATTTGTAATAATGGCTCTTGCAGATGCAATCCTCTGTTTTTGTCCGCCTGATACCTGCCATGGATATTTATTCAAAATATCAACAATCTCCAATTTATTCGCAATCTTTTTTACCCGCTGGTCAATTTCAATCGGCTTCACCTTCTGGATTGTAAGGGCAAGCGCAATGTTATCATAGGCTGTTAAAGTATCTAACAGATTAAAATCCTGAAAGATAAATCCAAGCTCCTCTCTGCGGAACTTATTTAAATGGTTTCCCTTAAGCTTTGTAATGTCTTCTCCATTAACCAGAATCTGTCCTGCTGTCACTCTGTCAATGGTTGCGATACAGTTTAAGAGAGTGGTCTTACCACTTCCACTGGCGCCCATAATCCCAACAAACTCACCCTCATCTACATTAAAACTAATGTTATCAATCGCTTTTGTCAGGTTCGATTTATTCCCATAATATTTCTCAATCTGATTCACCTCTAATACATGTTCCATTTCTATCATTTCCTTTCCTCATACATATCCACAAACATTTCATATTGCTATTTTTTATAGCCTCTATCGAACCTGCCGTCTTTTCTTTTTTCCAGTAAACAACAGCAAAAGAAGCATTATAAATGCGACTTTTACAATCATTTTTCCCCTTTTCTTTTTTGAATTCATACTTCACTTTTCTCCTTTTTCCTTTTGTCCTTGCAACTCGTAATGAATTACTTTACATGCATCATAAACTTATTTTCTCTTACCTGCCATTGATATGGCTTACAATAAGCTTACAGTTTTGTAAGGTTGGGGAATTTTATATAGATCCTTATATTTTCTTATATCTTGTTGAAGTATTGATTTTACTAGATTTCTGTACCGTTTCCTTTTATGTATCTTCTTATAGATTTTCATAACTTTTTAAGGAATTGGTGTAAAAAAGGTGTAGAGAATGGTGTAAGTTTTTATTAAATGTAAGCCGTTTTTTGAATATGTTCTTTAAAGGTATCCAAGACTCGTTCCTCGGTGACATGGTTGTAGAATCTTTTCCACTCTTTCAATTTCGTCATATTGGATTTGTATATTCTTATCTATCACTATGTCCTTATTTCTTCCTCAATTCCACACAGACAATTTCCGGTCTGTTAAAAATGCGGATTGGAATAATGCTGTTACCCAGACCTCTGCTCACAATCATGGAGGTGCCATTTTTCTCATATAAGCCTGCCGTATATTCCGGGAAAAATCCCTGATCCGGTGCTACAATCCCACCGACAAACGGCAGCCTTACCTGTCCCCCATGGGCATGTCCGGAAAGCACCAAATCCATCCCTGCATTACTATACTGCAAAAGAATCTGCGGCTCATGTGCCAGTAAAACCGTAAAGGTATCTTCCGCGGAAGGCAAGCCTGCTGTATCCGATACCAATTGACCTAACGTATCATCCATTAAATGGGCATCATCCAGACCAAGCAAAAGAAAGCTGTCCTGCCCTGCTTTTATTTCTTCTTTTTCGTCATCCAGACAGGTCACGCCTTCCTCCTTTAGCTGTTTGAGGAGTTCTGCTTCCGTCCCCTCATCCAGCCACTTCTCATGGTTACCCGTCACATAATAAACCGGAGCAATGGAAACTGCACCGTGAATGAATTCCATTGCCGTCCTGAGATTCGTATGATTGCTGTCCACCAGATCTCCGGTTACCACAATCATATCCGGCTCACATATCTTTATATTCTCTAACAATCGGTTCTGTTCCCTGCCAAAGCACTTGTTATGCAGATCAGAAATCTGCACAATGCGATAACCGTCCACCGCTCCCCCTATTCCATCCGATTCAAATATATACAGGGAAGTAACCAGTGCATTGTTCTGCCAGAAAAAGAACACAAACAGACCGATACAAATACCGAATATCCATATATATTTCTGAAGCTTTTTTTGCTTAAGTTCCTTTGTCATATTCTCTTCCTTTTTACCTTCTGTATCTGGCTGCATCCCGCAAAAAATATGTCATTACTGTATTTCCGAAATTGCAAACAGTACGGCTTCACCACTGATTTTGATTCGCCCATTTCCTGTTATATGACAATGAAGCGTACCACCACGCTTCGATGCCTGATAAGCAATAATAGTATCCTTATTAAGCTCCTTTGACCAATAATCGGCAATTTGGCAATGAGCAGACCCACAAACTGGATCTTCTGATATAGCTAGTTTGGGACAAAAACTACGAGAAACACAGTCCGTATCTGTTCCCAGTGCTGTAGCATTTTGAATTCTGCCTTCCATTTTCATAAGCAAGTCTAGGTTCGGATTCATATTTTGAACAATTTCAGCGTTCTCAAATACACAAACCAAATCAAGTCCCAAAATTGCTTTGATTGGACGACTGCCAAAAGCTGCTTCCATAGCATCTGTGACTGGAATTTCTTTTAATTCGTAGGTTGGGAAATCCA
>CAMWYJ010000047.1 GCA_947178445.1 uncultured Clostridium sp. | reverse complement strand
AAATGGTTGCGGATTTCTCTATTCAAAAAGTAAATCATCTGGATTCCATGTGTCTAAGTTTCTTTCGGGCACGCTTTCGCTCCGCTGCCTGCATAGTTAACGCAAAACATATGGAAATCGGTAACCTGATTGAAATACTTTCAACAAGTCAAATACTGATGGAGGCTAAATACTCTGCTATACCGTCTTCATCATTACTCCCAATTACCAAATCTGCCTGTTCTTTCACCTCACTGATAGCGTTTCCCATAGCAATACCTGTCCCACACAAGTTAAGCATACCGATGTCTGCATAATCATCTCCAAAAGCGATTATCCCTTCTGCACTTATTCCGCATACAGAACATAATTCTTTGATCGCCTGCTCTTTTGTTGCCGTTTTTTTGGTAAATTTATACCAATATCCATCCGAAAAACGTATACAGTCACACTGATCCAATAACTTTGAAAGCCGTATAGCCTGATTGTCCTCAAAAATCTCTACACACATTTTTAAGGAACTTTCCTCAAAATCCGTAAAATCCGTATAAATACTATCTCCCCAGCTATGGTCTTGTTTCTTCGGGTCAATCTTATAATTCCAATAATGGGAATCTATTGTATCAATCGTTATCTCACAATCTACACCACATACTTCTCTGGTAAGTGCAATCATCTGCTTTGTTTCCTCTTTGGAAAACTCAGCCTTGTATATATATTTGCCATTATATTTTACCAACGCTCCGCCGCTGGCAATCAATACATCCGGTTGTAATTCCTCAATAAAAGATAATGCATTTTGTTCCCCTCTGGATGTGGATACCCCAATTAATATTCCTTTCTCCCGACATTTATGTAATGCTTTCAATGTCACTTCTGAAATGGTCTTATCACTGCGGAGCAATGTTCCATCCAAATCAAATAAAAGCAGCCTGCAATTTTCCACTTGAAATCATCTCCTCTGAAAATTTTTTTGCATTTCCATTTATACCGCTATAATAGATATTCACTGTAATAGCCATTTTAGTTACCTTTGTTAAATACTTGCCATATTATTGACCAGTAATTTAATATCAGCATGGCGGCACCAAGTACAGTGAGCGATGCTCCCGTCACCAGTCCAACTGTACGATTTTTTACTCGATTGGCAAACTGTGCGGAAATTAAAGATGCTGCAGTCGCAACAATAATACATATCAACATAACATCCCAGCGTACCAGAATAATTGCTGGGTGTATAATAATATGACTGACAGATGCAATAAGTGCCGTAAAAGTCATAATAAAAGTGCTTGTTCCAACAGCAGTTTTCAGTTCCATACCAAGAAATGCGGTAAAAACGACAAGCATCATCATACCACCGCCTGTCCCTACAAAACCTGTGCCGAATCCAATAGTCAAACCGAAAAAAAGGGATATAGCTACGCCTTTCCAATCAAGCTTCTCTCCCTTAACCACTGTATCTTCCCGTGTCGTGTCCGGTTTTATCAGAAAACGGATGCCAATGAAAAAAGTCAGAAACAACGTAAAACTGCCTAATACTACATTTCCTGCAAGCCACGCTACATAACTGCCAACTGTACTCATAGTGAGAATACATGTCAGCATGATCCAACCACGCTTCAGGTCAATATTTTTATGTTTTCCATACGTAATTGTTGTGACTGCTGATCCAAGAATATCTGATGCAAGAGCAATGGCAGTAGCCTGATAAGCACCATTTTCTCCACTAAAGCTTGGACAAAGTACAATTAGTATCGGAACCATTACGGTTGCTGCTGACAGTCCCGCAAGACCGGTTCCTATCCCTGCCCCAAGTGCTGCAAGAATATACCATATATATTCCATAGAGTTTCCTCCAAATCCTGATTTTTTTCATACTCAACTCCCTAATAAATTGGAATTTAACCGAAACCTCTCCATCATTTCACTGGTAAGACTGATGTCCCTAGAACGATCCGGCAGACAATCCCGCTCCATCCAGACCGCTTCCTCTAATTCCTCTTCTTCACGGAAAATCGTGTCATCTCCATCTACTTCACAGAAAAAACCAAGAAGCAATGCCCCGGAAAATGGCCAGGGCTGACTTTTATAATAACGGATATTCTTTACCTTCAATCCTACTTCCTCCATAACCTCACGCCGCACGGTCTGCTCTGCCGTTTCCCCTGTCTCTATATAACCGGCAATCAACGCATAATTGCGGTATGTGCTGTGTGATTTCTGATATCTTGTAAGCAACAGCCTGTCTCCATTTGTAACTGCGACAATAACACTTGGTGCAATAACCGGATACATAACATTTTTACACTCCGGACAACACATGGCACGCTCTGTCTTACTGTGCACAAGAAAATGCCCACATCTTCCACAAAATCGGTTTTTTCCATACCATGACCAAAGCTGAAAACCTGTAATCGCCGCAAAAGCCTTCCACATTGGCTCTGCCCTTCTAAGACTATCTACCGGACAGTAGTGATAATCTTCAAATTCCCCGATTTCGTCTCGCCACACACAGTAAAACCCAATGGCATCTATCGAAAAAAGGTACTGGCAAAATCCGCCTTGCACCTTTTCCTCTTCTGTCATTTTTTCTGCATCCGATACCTGTACAGAATCTATGTGCGCACCGGCACGGCAGATTTCTCCCACTGTCGGCAGACAAAGAGTGCCCGTTTCTGTTTTTTTCAACAGGACTTTATTGTGCCTGTAACAAAATAAAATATCCTGTTCTCCCGCTGCCCGACTCCTATATTCAATATGAAAGGAATGCGGTGCAATTTCCTGTAACATCATTCTCTATCTCCCCTGCAAGACACCCGAAAATCCATGAAGCATTGCATAAATCAAAGATTCATCTGACTGCATAAAAATATAAGCTGCTCCATACTTTCTGGCAAGCGCCTGCAAATGTTCCTGCATTGCATGAAGCTGTTGCTTGTACTGCTGTATAGAAGCATTTGACATAGTAACCTTTAACCGCTCCTCGGTCTCGATATCAAGAATGTTCACGGTTCCCTCATAATCTATATCAATCTCTTCCTTCGCCAAAATCTGTACCAGAACAATCGTCTGTTTCCGGTATGCGAGATATCTCATGGCATCCTCAATCCCCTCTCTATCGAGAAAATCACTGATTATAAAAGAGACACCTCCATTTTGTACCGGACGGGATAAAATCGTTTTATTCAAAGCGGTTTTTCCATCAAAGGTGATCCGCTCCAAATCCTTTAACACATGTGAAAATGCTGCTGTTCCGGTTACACCCTTCCCCCTGATCATGGAACCTTCCTTCATTTCATTGATATAAACACGGTCCAGATTATTCAGAATAATGTAGGAAAGTGCCCCTGCCATCTGCAATGCCATTGTTGATTTGGGAACTGCCCCAAAACGCATGGAACGGCTGGTATCAATAAAAATCTGAAAGATACCCTCTTTTTCTTCCATAAACTGCTTAATATAGAGCTTATCTGTACGCCCGTAGGCATTCCAATCAATGCGTCTTATATCATCCCCTAGCATATATTCCCGGAAATCCGAAAATTCCACAGAGGAACCCTTTGCACTGGATTTACGGATTCCGCTCATCCCCTGGCTAAGCCGCATATTAAGACTCATCTTCAAGGTATTCAGTTTTTCAAAAAATCCTTTATCAAATACTGCTGATTCCATATTATCTCCATATGCCGTATCCATATGATTCCTATATAGTCTTTACAAAATTAATAATTTCACGGATTACATCATCTGCACTGACACCATCTGAAATTGCCTCAAAATTCAATGCCAGACGATGTCTTAATGCTGGATATGCCACAAACTGGATATCCTCAAATGCCACATTATATCTGCCTTCCATAAATGCTCTTGCCTTGGCAGTTTTAACAATTGCCTGAGCCGCACGCGGACTGGCACCATTTGCAATATATTTCTTTGTAGCTTCCGGCGCATTTGCATCCTCTTTATGGGTTGCAACCACAAGAGATAATGCATAGTCCATAACTGCATCCGAAATTGGCATATCACGGATTACAGAGCGAATGTTGATGATATCCTCTCCAGTTATCACAGGATTTAATTCCACACTTTCATTCGTAACCGTTATGTCCATAATCTTCTTAAGCTCCTCTTTACTTGGAAATTCCACTAACAGCTTAAACAAAAAACGGTCTAACTGTGCTTCCGGAAGTGGATAGGTACCCTCATTCTCAATTGGATTCTGGGTTGCTAACACCATAAATGGTTTCGGCAGTTCATAGGTTGTCTTCCCCACCGTTACCGTCTTTTCCTGCATCGCCTCTAACAGAGCAGACTGGGTTTTTGGGGTTGCACGGTTAATCTCATCTGCTAATACCACATTGGCAAATACCGGTCCCGCTTCAAACTGAAATACGTTATTCCCCTCTTCTTTGATGATCAGATTGGTTCCTGTCACATCCGCAGGCATCAGATCCGGTGTAAACTGTATCCTCGAAAAGCTTACCGACAGCACTTTGGAAATTGCCTTTACAAGCTCTGTTTTACCAAGTCCCGGCACGCCCTCTAACAATACATTTCCGTCTGCAAGGATAGCAAGAAGCACCTGTCTTATAATGCTTTTTTGTCCGATAATACCCTTGCCAATCTCCTCTTCACAAGTCTTCACCATTCCTATCATTTCCTGCAATTGCTTTTCGTCTAACATGTCTGCTCCTTCCTTATCTACACATCTTTTCTAATTCAAACCATCAAAATAATTTTTGATCTTGTCCTTCATCTTGCTGGGATAATTAGAACCTTCTATCTTTTTGTATGCCTTGTCCTTGTATTTACCGGAAACTTCTCCATAACTCACCTTATTACCGGACCATGCCTGTGACTGATTGGATTTTTCCTTCGTCCCTGTATTGTTACCGTTTGCTTTACCGGTCAGATTCTCATCATTTCCAAGTTCACCATCCGGAATCGTAATATTTTCGCCTGTCTTTGCGGCTCCTTCCGCTCCTTCTTTACTGCCGTGGTTCCAACCGCCTCCACTGCCAGAACCACTTCCATTACCTGAACCATTTCCTGTAGCAGAATTGCTGCCGTTTCCATTTTGCTGGTTATTTCCCTGTGTTCCGGAACCATTCGTTTGGTTCTGGTTTGACTGGTTTTGACCATTTGACTGGCTCTGGCTATTATTGCCATTATTCGCCTGATTGTTTGAGTTACCTGTGTTGTTTGCCTGATTTGTATTGTTTGTACTTGCCTGATTGGAGGAATCCTGATTACTGCTTGCCAAATTCTGGCTACTCTGGTTCATCCGCTGCATCGCATTTTGCAAGGCACTTTGGGCTGCCGCATAAGATAGCTCCGACTGCTGTGCCTCCCTATAAGCCTCGGCTGCATTTTTTAACTCCTCATCTGAAAGCTTCTCCGAAAGCTCTGAAAGCTTTTCATAAGCTTTCTTCTTATCCCTGCTATCTCCATTTTTTGCCTTTTCTAAAGCCTCTTCTGCTTCCTTTGCAAGCTCCTGTCTTTCTTGAAAATCCTGCTCTTTTGACCCGGTTGCAGCCTTTTGCAAGGTTTCACTTAAGGTCTTATTGCCTGTCTTTTCAGCCGCCATTTCCATTTTCTTATTCATCCGCTCTTTTGCTTTTGTAAGTTCTTCCTGCGACTTGGATTCCTTAAGCTCTTTCTTTGCTATTTCAAGCTGATTTTCAATTTCCTTCGTCTCGTTCTCCGATATCTCCTTGCTCTCTTTTATCTGCTTTTCCACTTTTTCAAGCTTCGCAATCTCTTTCTTTACATCTTTTGCCACTTCATGCTTTGTCACTGCACGGTTCCTTGCCGGTGTATCAATATAACTGGTCACCACAAAAATAGCAGCAAGCACAAATACCATAACAAAGCGTTTCCCTGATATCCTTAAAGGAAACTCTTTTTTTATCTCGAATTGATTCACAATCCTTATGGCATCTTTTTTTTGTAAAATAGCAAATGCATCCTCTTTCCCTTCTAAATACAGTGCTGTAGATATCTTTTCTTTATGTCCTTTAGAATCTGCCAGCAAAGCCGCCTGCTTCATCGTTGGGGTTTTATGGATTCCCAGTCCAATTCCCACAAAAAAAGATACTGCTGCTGCCACAACTGCCAAAGGAACCGCATAGTAAAACGGAACAGCCAAAGAAACCAGCGACAGTACAATTCCGATTCCCAGTCCAATTTCTACCATAGCTGGCAGACTATCCAAAATACTCTGCTCCCGCAGTCTGCTCCTTACTCTGCGTACAAATTTTCTGATTTGCAGTTCCATCTGTTCCATTTTAACCACCACTCTTCTTATTTATCTCTTCCGGTTTCGTGTCGCCGCAATATTTCGTGCTGCCAGCTTTAAAAATCCAAAAGAAACAGCCAGATTCACTATCATGGAAATCGGAATCCACCCTTTATAAATTCCCTTAAGCAGCATATTTCCGTTTCCCATAGAATCCCACATTGTATATACACTGAAGCTTGACAGGGTACGCACCATAAAATCAAAAATCGGTGCATAGGGATTCATCATCATCACCATTAAGGATGCTCCCATTTCATAGTTATAGTTTGTTCCATGTTTCAGGACACCTAAATATGTTGCCAGTCCATTCCAGACGCCAAAAATCAATGCCGTTATTGTTATGATTCCAATTCCAATAACAATGGTTAAAATCGTTGCTGCAACCGATCTTTTGACAACACTTGAACAAAAAATACCCACGCTGCCTACATAAATTCCAAGATAAAGCATCATGCCGATAAGCCCTAACAGCGCCCACCAGCTTAGTCCGCCTAACACAAAGGAAATGGCAAGCATCGGAATATTCGAAATCATATACATCATGACAACCACCATAGCGGACTCCAGTTTTCCCACAGCAATCGAAAATGGTTTTATCGGTGTAGTTAACATAATATCGAGTGTCTGTTTTTCCCGCTCACCGGATATGGAACCGGAAGTGATAATCGGAACCACCAGACTTATAATTCCACATTCAATACAGCCAAGCACAAGAAATAAGTAAATCAGACTGGAATAGTCGTAACTTGCAAGCCCAGAAGTACCTGCCGACACCAGCATTACTAAAATAACGATCAATGTCAAAAAACCGTTTATCGCCATAATTGCTAAAGACATTTTTATACTTCGGGAACCAACCATCAGTTCCTTTCTCAATATCGGGTTCATTTTCCATTTACTCTTCATTTTTCTGTCCTCCTGTAATCTGCAAGAATAAGGATTCCAAATCTTCCTTTTCCCGGTAGAAATTAACCACCATAATATTCTGCGCCATCATACGCTTCAAAAGCTCTGCTGTCTGTTTCTCATCTCCGCTAAAACTTACCAGTATTTCATCCTCCGTAAAATTCACCTTTGTTACCAGTGGCTGCTCCCTTAACATTGTTCCAATATATTCCTGCTCCTTTTCCTTACTCTCCATATTCTCCACAAAGGCACGAATTCTGATTGGCTGGTTTCCCTTTGTCTGCTGCATCACATCTTCTACTCTTCCACTTGCAATCAGTCTTCCCCGCTCCATAATGCCAACGCTTGTACACATCTCGGAAAGTTCCGGTAAAATATGGGAGCTGATAATAATTGTCTTACCCATGGAACTTAGATTCTTAAGCACTTCCTTCATCTCAAAACGGGCTCTGGGGTCCAGACCGGAATTGGGTTCATCCAATACCAGTAAATCCGGATTATGGAGCAATGCTCTCGCCACACATAAACGCTGCTTCATACCACGGGATAAGGTATCAACAAACACATCCTCTTTGTCTGCAAGATTTACAAGTTCTAACAGCCCTTTGGAAATCTCGTCCACTGCATTCTTTTCCATTCCATACATGGAGCCATAAAATTCCATATATTCCATTACCTTCAGGTTGTCATACACCCCAAAGAAATCCGGCACATATCCAACCTTCCGCTTAATATCCTCCGGATTTGTAATGGCATTTACACCATCCACATAAGCCTCGCCACTGGTAGCCTTTAACAGTCCACATACAATTCGCATTGTCGTCGTCTTACCTGCACCATTTGGACCTACAAATCCATACAACTCTCCCTTTTCAATATGCAGGTTGAGATGGTCCAATGCCAAAAATTTCCCATACCGCTTTGTCAGATTCTCAATTCTTAACATTTACTCATCCCCCCTTGCACTAATCCTTGGCATATATGCCACATCATTTGAACCGGACTCAAACCGCAGGAGCAACACATTTCCAACCACATATTTTTTAAACTCCTCTCCGGTCAAAACCGCAGAATCCGTAAAAATCGAATCATAATTACCAGTATCGGCATTATATGCATAAACGGATGAATACGTAACCCCATTACCTGTCTGGTTATAGTCCAAATTCTCAAGTGTGGTAATATCCGGATAGTCCTCGAAGGAATAAGTTGCAGTAACGATACCACTATAAATATATTTTTCTATAGGATCAAAATCACCATCCGATGCAATCATCACCGTATCAATATCCGGACAATATGATGAGCTTACATCCTCATATTCACCGCTAAACGGAACATACACCACTCCGCCGCCATATTGCTTTACAGAACCCTCTTTGGTAAGCTTTGGCGTATAAGAGCCTATATCTGCCCAGACACATCCCTGCTGGTAGATATCCTTTTTCACATAGTAATTCTCCATAAAACGGTTCATCTCTAAATGTCTGTACTTCTTGAGGTCTGTTTCCCTTGCAATCTTTGTAAAGACCAGATTATTTAATCCCATTACATCTGAGAAACTGTCATAAGTCTGTGCCTCTATCAGCTTACTCTCATCAATCTTGGCACTTTCGCCTTTTTTTAATGAATCAATCATGTAAAAATGATCCTCAAAATTCACAACCACGTTACTCAGATCACAATTCATATGATTGGTAACGGTTCCACCAAACCCTTTCGTGTAACAGTGGATATCCAAATCTATGGAACCAAGGTCGTTTGGGCTGGTACAGCTCATTGTAAAATTCTTTTCCTGAAAGGCTTCCGAATTGTGAAGGCAAAGCTCTATTCCATCATTTTTTTTCTTAACCATCATATCATAGCTGCCTTCCTCATCCTTTTCATAGCCGCTAAATATATTATAGCTATAGTTAATTTGTGCCATCACATTTCCATAACCTTCTTCAAGCATCAGACTGTAATCCTTCGCCTTTGGACATATGATGTTTGTGTACACCTTCTCCTCCTTGCTCCCCTCTCCGAGCTGTATCACGGAAAAACTATTTATCATTGGTTTTCGCACACGGTAAATGGTACTGAACAGAAAAATAACTACTGTACAGGCTGCCGCTGTAATCGGAATTGCAATCCATATCTTCTCCCGCTTATTATATTTTTTCAGAATTAAATATAATACCGGTCCCACAAAAACCACATATGCGATTAATATAAAACCAAAAAGCAATGCGCTTGGTTTTTTTGAGTCATTCATCACCGTTGCAATATCACTCGAATTGTAATAGTAATAATAACTACTTGTATTACCCGCCATGCGGCTTATAGTCTGAGCACCTGTTGACTCCTTTAAAAGCTTTGTCACTACCTCTTTACGCTTATCAAAACTTACAAATGGCTCCATTCCCAAATCATAAGGCAACACTACTACCATACCGGAACCAATCTCCTTTTTATAAACCGTTCCGTCTTCTGCAAAGCTGTCAAGAGGTTCCCCTCCATCCAGTGAAAATTCCATGGAATCAACTGCATTTAAAGTAATCTTTTCCGTTTCGATGTTCCAGCTTACATTCTTCTTAGACACTGTACCAAGTGTTCCGGACAGAAAGTCATCATCAAAACGGTGCAGCACATTCTGGTAATTTGCACCTAATGCTACCAACAATACGCCGCCTTCCTTTACCCAGTCCTTCAAAGCCGTATACTGCCGGTCTGAAAGCTGTGCTGTATCATAATTATCAATTAAAAGATATGCCATCATTCCAATTGCATCGCTGTCCTCCGGGAAATTATCCTTGGAAAGCTCCAAAAGATTTACCTGTTGCTCATATCCGGCATAATCAACAGAAGCTGCATCAAAGTAAGCCATGCTGCTAAAGTCATCACTCATTACACCCATATAAACAGAATTGCCCATTCCTTCCAAATATACTGAATCAGACTCCGAATAAACAACCTTGTCCTTCTCATCTAACAAAGCAACCGAAAATCTGCCTTCATTATTCTGATTCCCCACTACGAAAGAAAATGTTTTGGCTGTGCCTGCCGCAATCGAAATGTCTTCTCCATAGGCAACTATTTTTTCTCCATAGTTTCTCTCCGGAGCAACCTTGATATACCCATTAAAATCCTTGCTGCTTTTTACCGTTACCTGAATAAGCATTGGGTTGTCATAAACAGCTACCCCGTCAATTCCACAAACCACATCCATGGTAATATCCGTATTTTTCTTCGTTATTTTTTTTGTAACATTTTTAGAAACCTGCGTGGTTACCGCTTCCTGCATGGATTCCTCTGTTTCTGTTGCCTGCACGGACAACGGCATCAACAGACTTCCTGCCAGACCAAACAACATTGCTGCTTTGGCAAAGCTTTGTTTCCATCTTGTATTTTTCATTATGCATCTCCTTTTATTGTTCTGTTTAATAGGTAATTGCAAAACACAATTTTTTCTTTCGTTGTGCAACATATACAATCCAACGCTGGCACGCTTGCGCTACTTGTCGCTCGTAGTGGTGCATAACATGCCAAAGTACGGCATGTAAGCACCAACGGCTCCAAAGTACCTGCTTATGGAATTGTATATGTTGCACAACTGTAATGTAAAGTTAAAAGAGTTTCGCAATTACCTATTCTGTTTAAGCGATTGGTGACATTATATCACGAACCTGCTTCTAAAAATCTTAATTCTTTCCTAACTTTTCCATCTCAGAATCTTAAGAATTCCTATCGCAGAAAACCTGTTCCTACCTTTTGCTGCATACTATCATACTGCTCATACATCTGCTGCACACTGTTCTCTAACAGATAATAATGCTTAATATATGGTATCATCAGACACATTAGTGCAAAAATCAGCATTACCATTGCAATGGAAAAATTACCAATCGTATATAAAAAAGCCATGACGGTAAGGATTGCAAATGTTACCGTTACAATCAAATGAATCAGCCTTTCATGTGCAAAAAAAGCAATCTGGACAAGATGCTTTTTCATTTCCTCCTCCCAGTTTGTATCCTGACGATCCTCTTCTAATAACTTATCAATATACGCCAAATATTTTTTAATACGGTCTGCCATTTATCCGTCCTCCTCAAACATTTTATCAAATCCGGTATATCCATGCCCATAAATGCATCAATATGCCGAATTCTTTTCCTATTATATAATTACAAGGAAATCACCGTCAACTCATTTGTAACGGTTTCCCCTCCCTGAATGGTAACCAGCTTGCCCTGTGTTTTGATATTTTTTAGGGGTTGACACTCCTCCTTTAATGTGTTAATCTCAAATTACTTAAGACAAATCCATATTATTTTACAAACACTGTGATAAGGAATAGTAAGATTTCCAGCGTATCAAGAGAGCTGTCGGTTGGTGTGAGGCAGTTGCAAAAGGAATCTGAACTCGCCTTTGAGTAGCCCGCTGAACAGTGAATGAATGTTAATAATACATTTATTTCATTTAAGTAGGTGTGGACGGAACCCAACCGTTATCATGGGAGGATATCGACAACTCGTCCGTATCTTTTATGAGCGCATACAAAGAAGTATGAATTAGAGTGGTACCGCGGAAAGCACTTGCTTTACGTCTCTTGACAGGAGATGTAGGGCATTTTTTTTGCTTAGGGAATTTCTCAGATTCCCTCTGACATTTGCAAGAACTGCTATTATTCTCCGCTTCACTCTGTCACGAAGGAATGAGTTTCGAAAGAAGTTATGATATCAGAATAAGGGAAGGAAGGTAATGAATTATGATGGATGCAACAAAATACAAGAGAAATTATTTTATGCCGCCAGAAGAATCTTTGGAATGGACAAAGAAAGAGTATATCGACAAAGCTCCTGCATGGTGTTCCGTTGATTTGAGAGATGGTAACCAGGCTCTCATCGTGCCAATGAGCTTAGAGGAAAAAATCGAATTTTACAAGACATTAGTCGCTGTGGGATTTAAAGAGATTGAAGTTGGCTTCCCTGCCGCATCAGAAACAGAATATGAATTCTTACGTGCATTGATCAACCGGGATCTAATTCCGGATGACGTAACAATCCAGGTATTGACACAGGCAAGACCGCACATCATCAAAAAGACCTTTGAAGCGGTAAAGGGCTGTAAACATGCGGTAATCCACTTATATAATTCCACTTCTCTGGCACAAAGAGAGCAGGTATTTAAAAAATCAAAGGAAGAGATTAAGCAGATTGCCGTAGAGGGCGCTAAATTGTTACTTGACTTAACAAAGCAGGATGGCGGAAATTACCAGTTTGAATATTCTCCGGAAAGCTTTACGGGAACAGAGGTCGATTATGCATTAGAGGTTTGTAGTGCCGTGATTGATATATGGCAGCCAACTCCAGACAATAAGGTTATTATCAATTTACCTGCCACTGTAGAAATGTCACTGCCACATGTATATGCAAGCCAGATTGAGTACATGAGTAAGAATCTTGCCATGAGAGAAAATGTAATATTGTCCCTTCATCCACACAATGACCGCGGCTGCGGTGTTGCGGATGCTGAATTAGGCTTATTAGCTGGTGCTGACCGTATCGAAGGCACTTTATTTGGAAATGGGGAACGTACCGGCAATGTGGATATTATTACACTTGCCATGAATATGTACACCCACGGAATCGATCCAAAGCTTGACTTTAGCAATATTCCAAAGATTACAGAAATGTATGAACGTGTAACCGGCATGAAGGTTCACGACCGCTCACCATATACCGGAAAACTGGTATTTGCTGCATTTTCCGGTTCACACCAGGATGCTATTGCAAAGGGCATGCACTGGAGAGAAGAAAGAAACCTGCATGACTGGACTGTACCGTACCTGCCACTTGATCCAAAGGATGTAGGACGCGAGTATGAAAGTGATGTCATCCGTATCAACTCCCAATCCGGCAAGGGTGGAATTGGCTATATCTTGGAGCAGGCTTATGGGATTAACATGCCGGCAAAAATGCGTGAAGATTTGGGCTATGCAGTAAAAAATGTATCAGACCATTTGCACAAGGAGTTGGCTCCGGAAGAAATTTTAAAAATTTTCAACGACCAGTACGTCAATATTAAAACTGAAATTAAATTAGACGAGTGCCACTTTGTACAGGAAGGCGGTGGTGTCATTTCCACCGAACTTACCATCAAGCGTGACGGTATACAAAAGGTATACCACGGCACAGGAAACGGACGTCTCGATGCCGTATCCAATGCCATTAAGAAGCACTTCCATATCAGTTTTAAGATAATCTGTTATGAAGAGCATGCACTGCAGCATGGTTCCAACTCACAGGCATGTGCTTATGTAGGAATCGAAACCGATAATGGGGCAGTCACCTGGGGAAGCGGCATCAAAAATGATATTATCGATGCTTCCGTATGTGCTTTACTATCAGCAGTAAATAAAGTACTGGATTCCAAAAATGCATAACCGGTTTATGCTTTCCTAATCATTCAAAGGGGCAGAGTTAACTCTGCCCCTTATCTATATCTCATAGGATTTTAAAAATGTTTCAATACTTCTGTGTGCTCTGTTATACATCTCATATAAATCCGCATGCTGCTGCCGGACCCTCTTTCTATCTCCTTCTTTACATGCCTTCTCCTGTTGTGCACTAATCCTTGCCATCTCATCAATTCCAAGACTTAACATGGCACCCTTCAAAGCATGAATCCGAAGCTCATATTCCTTAAAGTCCTCTTTATCAAAGCTGTCCTGTATATCCTTCCAACGCTGCTCTTCTAACTCCAGGCAATACAAAAGAAGCTCTTTGAAAAGCTCCTTTTGTCCTCCTAGATTTTCTACAGCTGCTTTCTCATTAATGTTCATAACAGACTATCCTCTGGTAATTTTTCTTCTGTATTAGCTGTCTTTGAAGTCAAATCCTCTGGTAAACCTGCGTTATGCATAAAGCGGATATTTGTCTGTAATGGACTTCACAAGCTCCATAGCCTTTGCCTCATCCTTGTCGATAACTGCCGCCTTAATGGCATCTGCAATGACGATCATATCCTCTTCCTTTGCGCCACGGGTTGTAATTGCCGGAGTTCCAAGCCGGATACCACTTGTCACAAATGGTGACTTCGGATCATTTGGAACTGTGTTCTTGTTTGCAGTAATATGTACACTGTCAAGGAGCTTCTCCACTTCCTTACCAGTAAGTTCAAGGTTCTGTAAATCTACAAGCATTAAATGATTGTCTGTGCCACCAGATACAATCTTAAACCCTCTCTCACTAAGAGCATCCGCTAGCGTTGCTGCATTCTTAACAACCTGTGTCTGATATGCCTTATATTCCTCAGACAATGCCTCCTTTAGGCATACTGCTTTTCCTGCAATTACATGCATAAGAGGTCCTCCCTGAATGCCAGGGAACACTGCCTTATTAAAGTTGTACTTTTCATTTACTTCATTGCTTGACAAAATCATACCGCCACGAGGTCCACGAAGTGTTTTGTGGGTCGTAGTTGTCGTTACATGTGCATATGGAATCGGGCTTTCATGAAGTCCTGCCGCAACTAATCCGGCAATATGTGCCATATCCACCATTAAAACAGCCCCAACCAAATCCGCAATCTCACGGAACCGTTTGAAATCAATCTTTCTTGCATAGGCAGAAGCCCCAGCTACAATTAACTTCGGCTGGCACTCCTTCGCAATGCGCTCTACCTCATCATAATCGATAAATCCGTCATCATTGACGCCATAAGGAACAACGTTAAAATACTTACCGGACATATTTACCGGTGAACCATGTGTCAGATGGCCGCCGTGGTTCAGGTTCATTCCCATAAAGGTATCACCCGGCTCCATAATAGCGAAAAATACAGCCATATTTGCCTGTGCACCAGAATGCGGCTGAACATTTGCATACTCACAGCCAAATAATTTCTTCGCTCTTTCCCTCGCTAAATCCTCTACTACATCAACATACTCACAACCGCCGTAATATCTCTTTCCCGGATACCCTTCTGCATACTTATTGGTAAGCGGACTTCCCATAGCCGCCATCACAGCCTTACTTACAATATTTTCCGATGCGATCAACTCAATATTATTGTTCTGTCTGTTAATCTCATCCGTCATCGCCTTTGCTACTTCCGAATCAAAATTACTAATTTCATCAAAGCTATACATGTTATACCTCCACACATCATTCTTGTTCTTATGCTCTATCGTCTCTATTCATGGTATGGCTCCGGCAAAGGCATCCACGCAACAATACCTCGATCCATAATCTCCCTGCCATTCTCTTCATGAACAAAGCCACGCGCACGAAAGCTATAAGTACGCACAAATGTACCATACCCGTCAGAACAGATAAATGTATTATTCTCTCTGATTTCTTCCATGCTCGGACCTCTTTCGCTCCATAAAATCCATTCGTTCATAACTAATATCCTCCATTGCGGTGTCAAAATACGCTCTATATCCAGAAATAACAAAAAACTGGTATTTCCAAACTAGCTATATATATTTTACACTGATTTCATAGGTTATGCAAGGTAAAAAAATCCTCCGCCAGATTCATCTCCATCACCCTTGCCACATCCTCACCGCTTTCTAATGCCAGCCAGAGCTTCACATAAGCCGCCACAGGAGAGAGATTTCGAAGCACCTTTCCATTTCTTTCAAATCCCTGAAAACTTGCATAATCTGCCTCTGTATTCACTCCCGTTACATAAACCGGCACTTTTTGTTGTTTTGCGCTTTCTAAAAATGTCCAAATACCCGGAGTGATACTGCAAAGTGTTCCGGAATGGTAAGTTTCAAGCATCACCGCTCTTACATGCTCAAAAATAACCGAATACTCCATGCCCGGATATGGAAAGATTCGTAAAATCCCTGAATTCCATTGCCTTGGCAATTGTTCAAAGGAAAAATCTGCATCTTCCAAAAAATGATACTCTACATTTTCCTTATAAATCCATTCACCTGTTTCCGGTATACCTTTTTCCAGTAATCCAGGCTGTGATGCATTTTTCACATATTTACCGTAGTACTGGTCTCCGATACTGTACACCTCATCACTATATGGTAAATGCGGCAGTACTCTCGCTGCCCGGTGGATATACACTACATTATCCTGGTTTCGATAAGATACAAAAGTTCCTCTTCCTCTTCGCTCTGTAATAAATTCCACTGCGCAGGCAAAATTATCAAGCCCATTTGCCCGCTCATCCTCTAGCACATAATTACTGGAAACAAACATCACCGGTATGGAAGCACTCCCTGTCAGATATCCCACCATAGCAGCGGCATACTGCAATGTGTCGGTTCCATGAGCAACAATAATTCCATCGTAATCCTTCCTTAAGTTTTCTCTCACACAAGCCCCAAGTTTTGCAAGATACTCTCCTGTCAGATTCTCACTTAACAAAGTATACGGCACACAAGTATCGAAGGTAATTCCCTGTATCGGACCTGCTTTTTGTTCGTGATAGCATTCCATCAATTTAAAGGGTTTCCTTGAATCTGGCGAAATATATCCTTCCTCCACAACACTTCCAATGGTTCCTCCTGTAAAAACGACCAATATCTTCAAGTTGATACCTCCTGCATGACATCTATAATGAATCCTTCAAAAATCAAGCTATTACTATTTTATAGTTCCTTCACGTAATAAGCAAGAAAATATTCCTCTAAAACACACCAATAGCTTTTCCAAAAAAATTCCTGTAGGATATATTATAAGCATTTCACAAATGCCAAGAAAAATTAACAAAAATGAGGAGATTTTATTATGAACAACCTGGAAAACCACATTAACACCTATTTGGAATATTGCAAATCGCAAAAACGGCTTGATGAAAAAACGCTAAAGGCATACCGCATTGATTTAGCACAATTTTCCAGCCAGATTACAGAGACCGAAGCAACATCCATTACCCCCAATATATTAGAAAATTATATTGCCACGCTCCATCAAAAATTCAAGCCTAAAACAGCAAAAAGAAAAATCGCTTCTTTAAAAGCACTTTTCCACTATTTTGAATACAAAGAGCTGATTGACGTAAATCCATTCAATAAAATCCAAGTAAAATTCAGAGAACCGGTTATATTGCCAAAAACCATTCCACTGCACAAAGTAGAAGCCTTTTTGATGGCAATATATGCCCAGCGTACCAGCGCAAAAACAATTTATCAGAAGCGAAATGCCCTGAGGGATGCTGCGGTTTCTGAAATGCTGTTTGCAACGGGCATGCGTATATCGGAATTATGTTCATTAAAAATAAATGATGTAAACCTATATGACGGAACCATTCTTATATATGGGAAAGGTTCCAAAGAAAGACGGCTCCAGATTGGAAATGAGGATGTGATTCATATATTATCCACATACAAAGCAGAATTCTTACCCGAAATCCAAAACTGTCAATATTTCTTTGTCAATCAGTCCGGCAGACCATTGTCGGATCAATCCGTCCGGAGAATGATCAATAAATATACTTCTATTGCAGCAATTGAGCTGCATATTACCCCACACATGTTTCGACACACATTTGCTACCAGCCTGCTGGAAGCTGATGTTGATATCCGGTACATCCAGGAAATGTTAGGTCACAGCTCCATCAACATTACCGAAATATACACCCACGTAGCTGTAGCAAAGCAACGGGATATTTTGACTACGAAGCATCCGAGAAGGAATTTTCATATTGAAGGGTGATTGGGCTGGGTGATAAATATACCTTGGGAGGGAGGCTTACACTTGCGGTTGGTTGGGGGATTGGAATAAAGAATGTGATTTTACTTGAATAATAGATGGATAATCAAATATTATCCTTAATGTAAAGCTATATGTATATCATTTAAGTAGAAGTTTTTGTGATTTAAGATATAAACGGATAAAAGGAAACATAGCATAAAAGATGATAAAATGGACCTTTCGAGAAACAATAATATACCAAAAAGAAAAAGTAAGCTCAGATTCAAGAAAGTTTGAGATATTAATAGAAACATATTTAAAAGAACGGTATCCTTTAGAAAACTGGAAACTAACCAAGGCAACCAGAGATGGTAACCGAGATCTGGAAAATATCTGCGAATTTACTGGGATGTCTATGTGGGCAGAGGCAAAATATACGATTCACACAGAAGAAAATATTGGTTCCAGAAAATATGATTCCACACTTGTGTCGTCTATGTTTGAAGAGAATTTGATTAAAATTTTCTTTATCACAAATACCTCCATAGGTTCCAATTTGATTGGTCGCATTCGAAAATTTTTCTATTTGTCCGAGATAAAAGAAATAGCTTTTGTAGATGGATACACTCTGTCTTACTGGATTAAAAAACATCCTGATATAGAGCAAAGGTTCTTTGAAAAACCGATTGCATTTACAGCACCGTCTATGCCAAATGTCAAGTTACATTGTGTGCGCGTGGTTTGCAAAGCCGATTCCTATACAATAGACTGTGTGTTGGAGAATCAGGTATCGTATCCTTTATATTTATCCCATAATTATTTAATAGAAGGCGAATTCCTTGCAGTTGGTTTTGAGGATGACATCCCCCTGTCACTCTATTGTAATAATCAATTGGTTTATCAGGGAACAGTATTACCTGAAATATCAACCTTTGCTCTGAATTTAAATGATACAAAAAAAACGTTTAGTGTTAATGAAGAATATCCTTTGGAGTTGTATTATATATTGGATAATAAGAAATATATCTGTGGGGAATATAGTCTGAAATTCGCTGTTTTAGGGGAATTGTATAAAAATCAAGTACAAAACTATACAATCATCGAGAATGGTCTAAAGGCAAATTATAAGGAAATATATAATATTTATGGTCCTCAAAATTCTGGAAAAAGCTGGCTCATAAATAATCTAAAAAATGATTTATTAAAAAAAGCACAGGAAGAGCAACGTATTATATATGTTAACTTCAATGGTCAGGACTCAGATGTCGCGGATTTGTGCCGAATTATTTTTACACTGGTCTTCAATTATTATAACTTGGGCATCAGTGCAAAGGCATTCTCTTTATATTGCAAAGAGCATAATCTAAAAAATTCTTTATTGAGTCCTTCAAATATTGAAACAGTAATCAAGGCGTTACGTGATGATGATTACTTACTGGTTCAAAATATATTATTGGGATCTATTTTTTCAAACACAGAAAGCCTCTTTGAAACCAAGCAATGCTTTGATTATACAAGAATCTATTTTCTTGACAATGTTCATTTGTTAAGTGCAAATAATGACTGCATCTTGAAGGCTATATTGAATGCCTTCAAACCGATGCAAAAAGTTTCGTTTGTTCTGACAAGCAGAAATAAAATAAGCGGTTCATATATAAAAAATATATCCTTAGACTATATTGAAAACGATGAAGTGCTTCAAACCATTTGTGAAAATACTTCATTTACAATTAAAAATATAGACGAAATATTACCCCAAAAGCATTATTTAAAATATCCAGGGCTTTTGCATGCGTTTTTACAAGATGTCCGTCTTTATTCCACAATCAAGACCGTAAAGGATTACTATATTGGTTCCTTTCAGGATTGTGCTTTAAGATATGTAAAGGGGAGTTTTTCGTTTAATAATATTACCCTTTTATTAATCTGCTTTGTGGAGGAAGGAATTCCGATTGATGCATTAGATGCATCAGAAATAGGAAATCTTTACAATAAGAAATTCATTGTAACGAAATATGGTTATGTTTACCCCAATTTGGAAAAATGGAATAGAGATATTCCACAGTCTATTTTAGAAGGAAATAAACAGGAGTTGCTTTACCATATTTTCAAATTAATAGAGGAATATCCAGAGCGTAAGGAAATATATCAGTGTGCCTTAATGAGATATTATCCAGAGTATTATAATCAATATTTTGATTCTGTTTTTCAATATATAAAGCTTAAATTTGAAGAGAATCGGTATAGTCAAATTGTCTTTTTATGCGAAGCTCTGCTCAAGAAAAAATTCTTTTACTCAGGTAATGCTGAAAACATAAATTATATAAAATATTTTCTCGCTTTTAGCTATATGCATTGTGATGCAAGTAAAGATGCACAGAGTATTTTTCGTGAAATTGTGAAGGATTATTCTATGAAGGCGAAAACTTCTTTATACTTTGATGCTGAATCTGAGAATATTGATGCTGCGTATTGGAGTTTTCGAAAATTTAGAGAACTGCCCGAAATTATTAATCAGTTTCGCAGAAATTGGATGGACTTTTCGCAAGAAAAGCCTGATATATCTAAGAGATCTTATTTGACAGCAACCAATCGAATGATGGTAACTTACCTTGCTTTAGATCAAATATCGTTGGCAAAAAAATGGTTTCAAAAAAACATAAAATTAGCAGTTAAATTCAATGCACCTGAACATGTCGGTTATACTTACATGGATTATGCTAAAGGCATTTATCATAAGAATCTTTCTTTGGCTTTACAATATTTGCAGATTGCAGATCACTATTTTCAAACGCCTTCTGAAAAAAGACGCCATTTAGATTGCTTGTGTGAGATTCAATATGTCAAATTGCTTATTGGAGAAGGAAGTATTCAAAAGCTGCTATCTGCACAGGGAGAGCTTTTTGAAAATCAGTATTGGATTCAATACTATAAATGCCATCTAAAACTTGCTGTTTGTTATATTTTAAAGGGCAAATATTCAAATGCCAAAAGCTGCCTGATGGAGGTGGAGGCAAACACATTCATGCGAAACGATGAACGGGTAAAATACTTATGCAGTATTATCAATGCCGTTTTATATAAAGAACCTATATGCTATGAAAATACTGCACTTTGGGGAACTTCTTATCAAAAAATGATTGATCATGTTTGTCTCGACCCTAGAATGTGGTAACGACTTCATTTTTATAGATATGTGGATGAATTACATTGCCATGGAGATCAATCACTAGGTCGTGGGGCATAAAGGATGATCGAAATCCAAATACTCGGTAGTTATTGATAATATCCCTGAAGTTATCCGTTACAAACAAAATACTGGTTTTGCATTGTAGAAAAGAAGTGGGAACAGAATCTTCTAATGATATTGTATTTTTTATCATTGATTTTTCAATATTGTATTGTCCAATTATATGAAATGGAATTTCTTTTAAGAGAATTGACCATATATTATCTCTGATAGAACTTCCATTTATTAGTAGATATCGATATTGATAGTCGTCTTCCTGTAATTGCATGCGGTAAAGGTCCGGAAGATCCATTCTGATTTTTTCTCCCCATTGATGCCAAAAATATCCTGTTTGGTATGATTCATCTCGAAATCTGCGATTACGCCCTGACCCCTTTACATGATATGCCTTGGCATCCGGGTAATACATACATTTATATCCCTTATTGTAAATTTTCAAAGAATATTCGAGTCCTTCCCATGCATTGTAAAACAGTTCGTCAAAGCCATTCTCTTCTAAAAACAAATGACGGCGTGTAATATAAAATCCTGACGCCAATGCCTGACGTTCAGCTGGTTTTTGGACGATTGGTAATTGCTGATCCAAACCGTCAAAGGCATGGGTAGTCTTGTAAAATCCAAATATATGACCTGCACTTTGGACTAGATTGCTTTGGGGGTACAGAATTAACCCCTGTGCCACACCTACTTCTGGAGAAGCATCCATAAAATCTATCATTTGATATAAAGCATTGTCCATCGGAAAAGTATCAGAGTTTAAAAAAATCAGATATGGAGCTGTGGACATAAATGCACCGATATTATTGGCTTTTGAAAAGCCAAGATTTTCGCTATTAAAAATGACTGAAATATTGCTATTTTGGTCTTGGAGTTTCTGTAAAAAAAGAGCTGTCTGTGTGTCTGTCACACCATCGACTACAGTAAATACATTGATATCATCTTTTATAATTGAAAGTAAATTATCAAAGAAGTTTTCTGTTAATGCACATTCATTACTTATCGTCACAATGATACTAGATTTGTACATAAAATTCCCCTTTTCATTTTGTATAAGTATTTTTGAAGGATAATATTTGATTATCCATCTATTATTAAAAATCATCCTACGAAATTTCCTACTACATTTATACACTATTTTTCTCCAACTTTCAACCCATATATCGAATTTTGTCAAAATAAATCACAATTCTCATAAAAACCTTTTAAATTCATATCTATACACTCATATTATTCATGATATCCTACGTCTTTCCTCTTCCTTATCTACAATATACCTTAATATTTACATATGCCAAATTCATCTCCACGTAATACTGCTCCAGTTCGTACTGTGCCTTCGCAAGTGCTGCTTCCTGTTGTTTTAATTCCAGCTTTGAGATTTCACCAGCCTCATACAGGAGTTTTGTGGAATCTAATTTCATTGTCGAAGATTCTACTTCAACCTTCTTTGCTTCAATATATGCCAAAGCATCCTGATAGCTTGTTACATAACCTGCCATAGTCATGTGATTATGCGCCGGGAACTGCTCTACATAGGAATCAATACTTTCTACATTCTTCTTTTCCTTAATTACATAATCGCTATAGTCAAGGTTATTTTCTTTTAGGAACAGGCTATTATAGCTGATTTGGTTCTTTGCCACCTGTATCAGTGCTTCTATGGATGCCTGCTGAGCTTCACAGGATTTTACATCTGCTGCGGTAAGCTCTCCCATATCATACATCTTCTTACTGGCTGTCACTTCCAGTTTGACATATTCAAGATAGGATTGTAAATAAGTGAGTTCGCACTCATACTCATATTGAGCCAGATAATATCTAAGTCCTTGATAATACAGACTTTCTGATACATCCGCTTCATCTATAACCTTTGCATCTATATCACCATCCGCATTATCAATATCCCTATCGCCTGACTCTGTGTCTGAGCCAGGCAGCTCATCACCTTCCTGTTTATCTGTAATGCTATTTTCACCCGTTCCCTCTTCTTCACTCTCGCTTGAAACATTTTCTTCTGTTTTATTCTATGAATCCTCTTTAGAAGCTTGTGTTGTAGTCTCTGTTTTCTGATTTTCACTTATTTCCTGCCTTGAAGAAGCTCCCTGCGCTGCTTCCGTTGCCATATCTTCTGTGGAGTCTGCTTCACTTGCCCTAGTCGTAAACCTCCCAATCGTAACAATTCATACTATAGTCATTTAGCGATTTTACTATCTCTTTTAATGAATATGTGCTTATAATTCATCACTTTTTGTTCCGTATTGTATCAATAATCCAATTTCGTATTATATTAATAATCCAGCAAAGAGATACCACTACAAGAATTATGAGATAGTCTGCTGACCTCCCACTTATATCCAGTGCAACGGACACTTTATTCGAAAATACAACAATCGCTATAAAGCTAATTATGAAAGAACCACATCCAAACGGGTCATCTTTTTTCTTTAGCAAAACTTCACGTTCTTCTTTCTTACTTTCTTCTTTCATTATTTGAGGCGATACCGTTATCTGTACGAAAACATTCGCAATATCTTTCCAATCCATACCAAAAAGACCTAACGCAGTAAATGCCTGCTCGATCATATAAACAATATCTTCTTCCACATAGCCCCTTTTTATCAGGCTGATGGGTATCTCTATCTTGCTGATCATCCAATGCGCAATCAGAGTGGATTTCAATCTGTCTCCTTCCGTTGTGCTTAGTGCCTCTATCTTCACCAGTTCTTTATCTATGCATAATCCATACTTCTGTGGCAAACCGAAAGTACTCCTGCCACAAGAAAATAAAAAAACACCGGAAGTTCTGTCTATTACCCACCAGGATGGCGTTAACTCTTTTCCTGTGCTGTCTTGAAACCCAAACGAATTAAAATACTTTATATCCTCTGCATTTTCAATTTTTTCACTTATAAAATTCATACTTTCACCCTATGTTTTACACAATCTATTTCGCAGCAGAAGATATAATTATCTTTTTATTCCTCTGCTTACAAACTCTTTCCTTGGTTCTTCAGTTAATTTCTCATTCACAAATGGCATAACATTCCCTTCGCCGTTTCTTTTATTCCCCAAAAATACTCTCTATTAATATAGTAATTATTTTAGGGAACCAATATACTGCTGTAATAACACCCATAATTATCAATGATATTGTTGCAGAAAACATATTTACAAATCCTATTCCTTTATCATAGATTGCATCTATAACCATTGCTATCACTACTAGAATAATATATATTATAATAATAATTCCTGCAAATTCTGTGCTTACATCTCTAAATTCTGCATGTGCTTTTATAAAACCTTTTTTTAATCTTTCAATAAAATTATTTTTTTGCATGACGGCTCTTCTTCCTTATCTGTATGATAATTAAACAATATATAATCCTTCTCCTTATCGATTGTCCATATTCCAACTGTTTGTTCTTTGATATACCCAGTAATTAAACATCCGGATCCTGGATGTTGATCGTCTTCTTTGCAATTACCCCTTTGATGATGATATCATCCTCTCCTAAACTTGAATCAAACTTAGAAGACAAATAACAATTGGAGTAGTTTTTCCATAAGACAGTCACAGGTTAGTTGCATTTGCTATGAATCTGCAGTATATTCCAACCATTCCCTCTCTCTTTTACAACTCCTCTAAGCATGTAAAGGTGGTTAGGAATCTTGCATTTCCATATATTTGCCTCTCTTTCCCTTAACTAAGAATAACAGCATATTATTCCAGTCCTAAACTATGTTTCGCCATTATCTCATAAAAATCTGCATTTAAGTCACTTATTCTATTATCTTCATGATAATAGAAACTAATTGAATCCTCACATATATTTTCATTAATTCTAAATCCAGCCAAATCGC
>CAMWYJ010000046.1 GCA_947178445.1 uncultured Clostridium sp. | reverse complement strand
TATCTACGCTTGGCTCGTTATCTGCACAAATTGATGACCTGCCCCCTCATCAGTGGCTAACATTGCATTTAGAAAGTTTGAATGTTATACTAATAAAAATATATACAGATAAAATATCACCATTAGAAGCAAAGGAGAACTCAAATGAAAATTAAATGCAGCGCCTGTGGGAAACGCTTTGATTATGACAAATATGCAGGACTTTGTCCAAAATGTGGCAGCTTTCATATATCTGCTGCCACCTCCCAGGACATGCTAACCGATGTCACCACAAATGATTCCACCAGCATAAGCTCTGACATCCAGGAGGAACAGCAGCCTGCTTATGAAAATCCTGCATCACACAAACAACCAAAGAAAAAGTGTGCGGCTTACCATACTGTTACCATCCTTCTAGTTCTCCTAATGATATTATGTGCCATAGTACCCATCAGTATTATCCTCGTTTCAGGACACATCAAATATAAAAACAGTGCCGAAACTGAATTGAAAGAACCATCACAGATCTTTATGAACGAACCATTTTCCTATACAGCAGAAGAATATGAGTATCAAATCACAATTACGGATGCTTTCATAGACCATACACCAGGCATAGTACTCCCTGCAGGCTACGAATTACTTGCAGTGACCTACAAGGTCACACTTCCAAATGATGCAGCCCCCCACTATTTTAAGGATGATAATAACTATTTACCTAGTTATATAGAACTCACACCTTATCTGCTTTCCTCCGAGATGACCTATCTGAATGCAGCCTCGGCATACGCGATAGAAGATGCTTTCGAATATACATTTGAAACATCACAAGCTATCGGCATTAGCGACTCCTTTGAATACCAACATGGAACGATGTACTTTCTGGTCAAAGAAAAGGATAAAGTGTCACTTTTTATAAATAATGTAAAACAGAATCCTGTTGGTGATATTTCAAAGGATGTTCTTGGAAGTTATCTGCTTGAAGACTTGGAGGTGGACAGATGAAATTATTTAGCAAACTAGTAGAGTTATTTCTTCATTTCATTATATGGATATGGAAAAAAACCGGTATAAATGGTGTTCTTGTAATTGCATTTTGTATTGAATTACTTTTGATTGTTCCCATCTGCTCTGAATTAGAATCGCACCAACAAATTACAAAAAACTATCAATGCAATTTGGCAGGCGAGCCGTTTTTCGTTGACACACTCTCCCTTCCGGAAGAACAAAAGGAATATGCAACGGACAATGAATCATATTATAAAATTACGCTGATGGTTGAAAATCACTCCTCCTTGGATCTTGGCTATCTTTCTGTCCAGATAAGCGACCAGGATGAAAATTCTCTACCTTATGAACAGGATAACTACTATGACTCAAATGCACAGGACAGTGATTTTTGCAGACGGAATACAATTCCCGCTGGTGCCTATGGTCATGTCTCCTATTATGTAGGTCTTCCTTCCTATGCAATGGAAAACATAACTGCAGTTCATATTTCTCCCGATAATTATCTTATTACAACAAAGCAAAGCAGCAGCAGTACAATCGAGGTTCCACTTAAAAAGAAAAGCGGGAAATAATTCCCGCTATATTTCTAATACTTTGAACACCGAAACTGCAATTCCTCCCAGCGTCTGTCTACTTCCTCCTGGAACTGAACAATCAGATCTTCATTTCCCTTCTTAAATAAATGCTTGAATCTTCCCTGTGGTCTTAAGAAATCCTCAATCGGAAGCTTCTTCTTTGGCTCGTAGTTAAGAATCCATTTACCATGATCCACTTCAAATAATGGCCAGTAGCAGGTCTCCACACCTAACTTACATATTTCCATAATATCCTCTGTCGGATATCTCCAGCCTCTTGGGCATGGTGCCATAACATTTAAGAAACACGCTCCCTCTGTATAAATTGCTTTTTCTGCCTTTGTATGCAAATCCTTAAAATTTCCAAGCAGGGTGGACTGACCTACATAAGGTACATCATGAGCAGCAATGATAGATGCTAAATCCTTACGGTTTTGCATCTTACCGTTTGACTGGCTGCCTACCGGTGTGGTAGTCGTATCAGCATACATTGGCGTTGCAGAAGAACGCTGGATTCCGGTATTCATATAAGCACCGTTATCATAGCACACATATACAAAATCGTGATTACGTTCCATGGCACCGGAAAGGGACTGGAATCCGATATCATATGTACCACCGTCACCACCAAAAGTAATGAACTTGTAATCATCTTTTATCTTGCCTTTTCTCTTCAGCACATTATAAGCGGTCTCCACACCACCCATCGTTGCGCCTGCATTCTCAAATGCATTGTGGATATAACTGTCCTCGTATGCAGTATACGGATACATAAAAGTTGATACCTCCAAGCATCCGGTTGCATTACCAACCACTGCCTTATCACCCTCATGAAGGGCACGCAGCACTGCACGGACTGCAATGGTTCCACCGCAACCTGCACACATTCTATGTCCCGGAGCCAGACGCTCTGGTTTGTTCATTTCTTCTTTAAAATTGTAACTCATAGCAAACTGCCTCCTGTTAATTCTGCTTACTTGTATAATCGATACTGCTCATATTGGTTGTTCCAACCGTTTCCGGCTTCTTTTCTTCCACATATCCCTCACCGCGAAGTCCTACATAACGGTATTCCCTGAATGCTTTACCTTCCTTGTCATATGCCTCTAGTTCTTTATAGACACACTCTGCCTCTTCCACTGTAAAGTCACGACCGCCAAGACCATAAATCAGGTTGAATGCACGAACATCCGCTGCATGGTCAAAAAGTGCTGCTTTCACCTCGGCGCCCAACGGGCCACCCTTGCCTCGAAAGCCCTCGCTCCTGTCCATAATAGCAACTGCCTTACAGTTCTTGAGTGCTGCTGCAATCTCCTCATCCGGAAATGGACGGAACACACGAAGCTTCAGAATACCTGCCTTCACGCCTTGCTTTCTTAATACATCTACCGCATCCTTTGCCGTTCCCGCTGCAGAACCAATGATGACCATGGCATAATCCGCATCCTCAAGGCGGTACGCCTCAAAGAAACCATAGCTTCTCCCGGACATTGCACCAAATTCTTTCCCGACTTCTAAGATTACCTTCTTTGCATTGTTCATAGCAATATTTTGTGCCATCTTTGTTTCCATATAATAATTGGAAACAGCATACGGTCCAAGTGCCATCGGCTGATCCGCATTCAGCAGGAAATTCTCTGGTTCATATTCACCGACAAAATTCTTGACATCGCCATCCTCCAACAGCTCAATATTCTCTACTGCATGGGAGGTGATAAATCCATCCTGGCAGATCATGATTGGAAGCATGACATCCCTATGCTCTGAAATGCGGTATGCCTGCACAAAATTATCATATACCTCCTGATTGTTTTCTGCATAAATCTGAATAAATCCTGTGTCTCTTGCACCCATGGAATCCGAATGGTCACAGTTAATGTTAATCGGACCGGAAAGAGCACGGTTTACCAGACAAAGGGCTAACGGCAGACGGTTTGAGGCTGCCACGTATAACTCCTCCCACATAAGTGCCAGACCGCAGGAAGAAGTTGCTGTTAATGCTCTTGCCCCTGCAGCCGAAGCACCAATTGTAGCACTCATGGAGCTATGCTCACTCTCCACCGGTATAAAATCCGTATCCATCTCACCATTTGCAATATAATTTGCCACATACTGTGGAATCTCTGTAGAAGGTGTGATTGGAAATGCCGGCATAACATCGGGATTTACCTGCTTGATTGCATAGGAAATGGCTTCATTTCCTGATAAACGGTCTCTTTTTGCCATCCTACTGTCCCTCCTTCATCGAAATTGCATCAAACGGACATACCTTTGCACAGATACCACAGCCTTTGCAATGGTCAAGGTCAAAGTCCTCACGCTTACATTCTGTCACCGGAATCGAACTGTCCGGGCAAACCGGAACACACAATAAACACTGTTTACATTTCTCCATATCCAACACCGGAGTCTGGGTTCTCCACTCACCTGTTTTGAATAATTTAGAGGTGCCTGCAGCATAAATCTGATTTCCTTTTGTAATGTCCTGCCATTCACTTTTTTCTGTAATCTTTGTAATATCGGTTGCAGCCATTTACTCCACCTCCTCATATGCCATATGTAATGCCTTAAGATTTCCTTCAATTACCTCCGGCTTCTTTGCAAATTTGTGTTTATAAGAACCTTCCATTTCCCGGAAAAAGTCTTCCTTTGTCATAACCTTACTGATTGCAACGATTGCAGCAAGCATTGGAGAATTTGGAAAATATCTTCCCAAACACTTTTCAGAAATATCTCTTGCATCGATTGTGTATACACCACCAGCATACCCTTTTAAGAAAGGTTTTACCTCTTCAACACTTTTTGTCGTATTAATGACAATAGCGCCCTCCGGCTTTAATCCTGCTGTCACATCTACACTCTCTAGCAGAGTCTCGTCCACCACAACCACATAGTCCGGATCATAAATATTTGAATGTACGCGGATTGGATTCTCACTTATCCGGTTATAAGCCGTAATTGGTGCTCCCATCCGTTCCGGACCATACTCCGGAAAACCCTGTACATGCTTTCCTGTCATAAATGCGGCATCTGCTAACATCAGCGCCGCTGATTTGGCACCCTGACCACCACGGCCATGCCATCTGATTTCTACTGTATCTTTCACTTTTTACACTCCTTGTCCTGCTTTTCACATGATAAAGCTTTTTTCCACCATTTCTGTCTGATTCGTTTCTTAAAATAATCTGATTTGGATTTTGATATCTGATTCATTAAGAAAGCCCACAGCACACCATTCCTTATTATAGGTGCTATGAGCTTAAAAGTAAAGTGAAAATATGAAAAGAATTCATCTCGACAATGAATCATGTTCAATCTCCAAAATCTGCTTCCACACTGCCAATATGTCCTCATCCTCCCATTCCATGACATTTTCCTCTAATGCCGCCTTATCGAGCACTTTTCCCCGCACGCCTGCCGCATGTAACTGTCCCGCCAGATACGCTGTATAATCATATTCCGGAACCGTATCTGCTGACTCATAAAAGGCATCGGAATACCTGTACCGATAAAATCCCCCATTGCCAAACACCTCAATTTCCCGGTTTGCAAACTGAATGGTCATCTGAATCATCCCGCCAGAATCATTACTAATATAATACTGCTCCGCATCCCGGTAGTCATAAGACCTCTCCCCAAAGACCGTCTTTACTACCACATGCTCCTCATAAAAGGTCGTACTGCCGGACACTCCCCAGAGTATGAGCAAAATACCCAAAAACGGCACTGCCAGCTTATGCCATTCCACTCTTTTCCTTTGCTGTATCTGGTCCACAACCTCGACAACCTTATCCGTACACGCAACGAGAATGGACATGGTTATCACTACACCGATACTGCTCCATCTCCTGTAAGCAATCTCTCCTTCCGGCAGAACCGACAGCCTTGTAGAAAGATCACCTATTACACTGGAAAGAACGAAAACCACTTCTACATAAATAATCCGGACTGTCATCCACTGCCTGCTGGCACTTTTCCGTTCCCCCTCCTTCTTCATCTGTATCCATTTTGTATCCCTCTCTCTGATATGCCTTCTCCTTTGTTCCTCGAACCCCTTCGCAAGAGAAAAGCCTGCATAAAGCCCTGCTAACATCATGCCTGCCCCCAAAAAACACATTACAAAAATATGCCCGGCATACGCTGGCTGGCTCCATTCCCCCGAAACCAGCCATGATATCGGGATCGCAGACAGAGAAAGCACCAGCCATGCCGCCGCCGAAAGCATACCCCAAAAAAGCAGTTTTTTCCAAATTACCTTATAATATATTTTCCATTCCATAGGTTCATAGCACACTGCCCATGAAATTGCCTGCAGCTTTTTTCCCTGCGGATTCCCTATCTTTAAATACACATCTGTTCCCCGGCTTCCCAGTCCCAGGTACACGGAAAATAAAAGAAATAAAAGGAGTATTGTAATCATACTAAATGCTATTCCCGTTACACCCAAATTCCATAGCATGACACAAAAAATAAGATGCATTATACCACCGCAGACAACCGCCCCTCCGGCAATAAAATTCACCATCGACCGTTCAGCCGAGTTATACATTTCCATCTTCCTTGCAAAGCATTCCATCTTAGAAGGTTCCCTCTTTTCCTTCTTCATCGGCACACTCACCCCTCCTCGTTCGATTTATCAAAATAATGCTCATCCAGTTTGCCATATCCGGTTCTTTTATCACGATAAACCATTTTTATGCTATCCGCAAACAGAGCAAACCACTTTTGCCAGCACAAAATCAAAAGACAGGCAATCTGAATCACAAACCAGAAAAACCTGCCCGCTGTGGGGATTGCCGGTACAAGCCTGGTTTTTCCATCCATTTTTGAAAATTCAAAAAAAAGCTCTGCCGTAAATATGAGAAGGGATGGCGGGATAATATACCAGATGCTTCTCCAAAACCTTTTTTCAAAATTGAAAGCATACGCTCTACATCAAGCGGCAGGTTTACATAATGCGGAACCAGACTCTGTGCCGTTTTCCCATCCCTGCCGGGCGGCAGGATATATTGTGCAAAAAAGAAAGCACCATATACCCACGCCAGATTCCATATAACCGCAATATAAAAAACAACTGCACCTACCTTAGACCAGATATTTTCCCATATCCCCCACATGTCTCCCCACATAAAGGCAAACTCTAAAAAGCAGATGGTAAAAGCAGCTCCAATGCAAATAAAACGGTACGAGCGCTTATTCATTGCCTTAATCCGGTCTAAAAAAATTTCTGTTCTATCTGCCGGTTCCATTTCCTTCATCCCCTGCTCCTTTCCTCGTCCAGTCGCATCAGCAAATCTGCAAGCTCAATCTCCCCATAACGGTCAACCATTTCCTCCCGGTCAAAAAATGCAAGCTGCTCTCCGTCCCGCAGTACCAGAATATAATCTGCCGTCTCATCCAGCTCACTGGTCAAATGCGTTGCCAAAATTACGCTCAATTCCTCTTTACTGACAAGGGCAAGCAACAGCTCCATCCACTCTACCCTTGCATGGGGATCCAGACTTGCTGTTGGCTCATCTAATAACAGCAGCTCCGGTTTTCTTGCCAGCGCAAATGCAAGCTGAAATCTGCGTTTTTCTCCCGTTGACAAGTCATCATAGCAAAGGAAAAAATCCTTTTCCTGAAATCCAAGCTGCATCATATACTGCTCCCACAGCTTCTGATTATAATGATCATACAAAATACCAAAAAGGTCTGCATTTTCCCTTAACGTCCGGTAAAGCAAAAATTCATTGTCATCTGATATCACACCAATTTTCTGCATTACTGCATTTTTATCTGCCGACACCTCCATGCCATCCAAAACCACACTGCCGCCGTCTGGAATACAGATGCCGCAAAGCAGATTCATCAATGTAGACTTTCCGGAGCCATTAAAGCCGAGAAGTCCCATCATATATCCTTTTTCCAAAACAAAATTTATATTATGTAAACCAAATTCCTTTTTTATATCCCCGTCCCGTTCCGCTCTCTTGTTTCCAGCAAACCTTTTCTTTTTTTCCTTATATGCAAATTCCAGATTTTTTACCTCTAACATTCCTCTTCCTCCCATAAAATATCGATCATGTCATGTACATCCTGCCTGCCAAGCTCTGCCTCCCGGCACAGCTTTAACACCTCATCAAGCTTTTGCTCTAATCCCTGTACCTTTTTCTCGGCAAGATATCCCGTATCAGGACTGTCTACATAGAACCCTTTTCCTGCCACAGAATAAATCAGCCCCTCCTTTTCGAGCTCCTCATAGGCACGTTTTGTCGTAATTACGCTGATTTTCAAATCTCCTGCCAGTGCCCTGATTGATGGCAGCGGTTCCCCTTCCTCTAAATGCTTTGCCACAATTTCGTCCTTGATCTGATTTTTAATCTGCTCATAAATCGGTACACTGCTCTTAGTTTGTATATTGATATTCATTCTACACCGCCCTTTGCGTTATAATCGCCTGTCCCTGTGCTCTCAAGCATCTGTTTTCTATTCTGCACAAAGTTTATGCTATTCACGACCAGCCCAAGTCCTGAAAAAACAAAGCACATTCCCATGCCCCAGCTTATTTCTCCCGGCATACCGCCAGTGTCTTCTCCTCCCGGCAGGCTCAGCACTGGAATCATATAAATACACATCAAATAAAATAATCCTTCTGACAGATTATATAGTACTCTATCTGCTTTAAGTAAACACTGTTTACAATAATATTTTTTCTTCCACTTTCTATACTTTGCATTCTCATCTGCAAGAACAGACAGATAACTCTGTATTAAAAATACCAATAAGAAGATAGCAAAAAACAAAACTTCAAACCAAAACTTTCCATCAAAGACCAACTCTTTCCTAACAGCGCCAAGATAAAAAGCAACTGCCAACCCAACCAATGCAGTTCCGCCTGTCTTCCACATTGCAATTGTCCATGCTTTGTCTGCTATATACTGCCTATATTCCTCCAAATCAAACGGAAGAAAGGCTGTAATCTCATATATTTCCTGCTTTGCTCTGACCACCCTATCTATCATAAAAGAAACCAGTATGAAGGCGGTCATTCCATGGAATGGGGAATGCAGACCGCAGCCCCATGCAAAACTGCCAAAGGGAACAAACAAAAAAATCTGCCATCCATATGTAATCTGTACCCACTGTCTGATTTGCTTATTCCATTTTCCACTCATCTATCTTACCTCTCTTTTCTTATTCCCTGCAAACCGCCATTTTCTGAATCCTTGCTTCCTCAACATAATACATAATATCTGTAAGTGCTGCCCTCCGGCAGTCTCTGCTAATCTCCTTTGAAAATGAACACCGTTCACTATTCAATCGAATAAAATATTCCTGATGGAACTCCCGCATTCTCTTTCCCACAACCGAAAAATCCTGCCCATCGGAGAGTTCTTCCAGCTTTACACTGCCACTATAAATCCTATACTGGTCAAACAGCTCCTCTGCTGTACCAAAAAACTGCTGCCCTCCATCCTCCAGCCACAACAGATAATCCGCCATATTTTCAATCTCTTCTACCAAATGCGTCACAAAGATAATGCTCTTATCCCCTGCAGCAATCAGCTCCCGCATTAAATCATACAAAACCCTGCGGAATTTCACGTCCAGACTGCCGGCTGGCTCATCCATAATATATAAGGAGGCCCCATAACTCTGTGCAAAAGCCAGCTGTAATTTTATCCGCTCTCCCTTTGAGAGTTTCCCTACTAAATGCTTATCTGAAATTCCATACGCTTTGCAAAATTCCAGATACTTCATCTGGTCAAAGCCCTCGTAAAAGCTGCCATAATATTCTCCTGTCTTATGAACGGTAAGCCGAGGATGAAAGGGGCACTCATTTAGCACATAGCCAATCCGCTGCTTATAAGCGCGGCCGTTTTTCCTGAGGGAATATCCTTCCACATAAATATCTCCTTTATTTGCCGCCATCCGACGCGTCTCTGCCGTATCAAAACTGCAATCCTCCATATGATCATAAAGCTTATAACTGCCAAGCATCGTCCGCACCAACGTTGACTTTCCTGCACCATTATGACCAATCACTGCCAATATATATCCCGGCTTCAAAGTGAAGCTGATATCCTTAAGGGCAAAGTTTCCCACCCATTTTGTAATATGGTCACATTGCATCATATACTCCATTTTCCAACCCTCTCTTTTTTATAACCCGTTTTTCTTCACAACCTCATTCTACATATTTTTATAACTTGTTTTACCGTTCTCATTTTTACTATCTATATACAGTATATACAGTTATATACACATTGTCAATAAAATTTTTTGAACCAGCCATTTTTATTGATGAATGCTATACTATAAAAAAAGCTGGAATCCAAAGATTCCAGCTTTTTTATATTTTTAAAAATCATTCCAGATTCAAATGCTTCTTAAATATCCAATTTGTCAGTGCAAAAAACAGTACAGAGAGCAGTATGCCCAGCACAAACACAATGCTTAGTATAAAGTTTGTGATTCCAAGTACACTCATATTCTCAAAAAATCCCACACTGGCTGCCGATACACCACCTATTGCCATCACCGCAATTCCTGCAATCATAAGAATTTCCATTAGAATCATAATGAGAAAATAACATCCAAGCGAAGCTATGATTCTCCACTTTCCAAAAAGCTGACCAATCGCAATACAAAAGTAGACAAGAAGCTGTGGCATAACCTCATAAACCACCACTGTCAGCAATCCCAGGAACATCGGAAGCAGATACTCCGGTCTAAACATTTTGAGCAATTCCCCGATAATTTCACGCAATGCAGTTACATTCGTCTCATTTAACGTTATATCCATTGCAAAATCATCCCAGATCAACCAGTAATTTCCAAACACAAAAACACCCAACAGGAAAAAAGTTACAACCGTTGCAATCAGTTTCCATAACACTCCGGCAAGGAGTTTTGACCATATAATCGTAGATGTCTTTGCAGGAAGGGTCCAGGTTAAATATCCCCGGTCACCCACCATAGTGCTGTAAAACCGCACAACCACAAATACGGTTGCAGCTACACTTATCAACATAATGATATAATAATATCCATAGAAAACGATTCCCTGAATCGTTGCCTTTATATCTTCTTGATACGGCAGCATACATACAATTTTCATGAAAATTGTAAAAATGATTCCTGCTAAAAACGTAATGCCAAACGGCATACTGTATGCTTTAAATTCATCTTTGAATAACTTTCCTAACATCGAAACACCTCCCGGAATACCTGGTCTAAGGACTTATCATAAGTCATACGGATATTATCTACCGAATCATGGCAGACAATATTCCCCTGCTTGATCATAATCACATCATCTAAAATATTTTCTACATCAGAAATCAGATGGGTGGAAATCAAAATACTTCCCTCCGGGTTATAATTCGTGATAATCGTATTCAATATATAATCTCTCGCTGCAGGATCCACACCGCCCATCGGTTCATCAAGCAGATAGAGATCTGCCTTACGACTCATAACAAGAATAAGCTGTACCTTTTCCTTCGTTCCCTTTGACATTGTCTTAAGCTTATCCTCCGGATTGATTCCAAGATCCGCTAGCATCCGAAAAGCTACATCTTTTTGAAAATTTTCATATACCTCATCAAAAAAATCTATAATTTCTTTAACCTTTGCCCATTTACTTAAATATGTACGTTCCGGCAGATAGGAAACAATCGCCTTTGATTCCGGTCCTATCTCCATTCCCTTTATCTTCACTTCACCGCTTGTCGGTGTAAGCAGGCCGGCGCACAGCTTGATAAATGTGGTTTTCCCACTTCCATTCGGTCCAAGCAGACCAATAATCTTGCCTGGCTTTAAATCAAGATTAACCTGGTTAAGCGCCAATGCTTTACTGTATCGCTTTGTAAGCGCTCTACATTCTACTAAACTCATATCATCTCTCCTTTTTGCATTTATCCAAAATCCCTGTAAAACTACCCGGACTTATTCTGATAAACCGCTATCCTCATACTCCTTAATATACTGGATCATTTCCTCTTTGCTTAATCCAAGTGCTGTCATCTCTTCAAAGTAATTCTTCACATGGGATGCCGCAAATTCCTTCTTTGTCTTCATGACCAGTTCCTCATCCTCTGTGATATACCGCCCGGTTGTCCGCACAGCAAATACCAGCGCCTGCCTTTCCAATTCTGTCAGCGCTTTCTGCATTGTGTTCGGATTCACCTTTGCCTCCTGTGCCAATTCCCGCACTGGTAACAGTTTCTCTCCAGGCTTATAATATCCGGAGACAATCCTTCGTTTTAATTCCTCTAACAGCTGTGTGTAGATGGGACGGTCTGATTTTAGTTCCCATTCCATGCATACCCTCCTTTCTCACTTAATCAAAATTAGGCAATTGCGAAACTCTTTATTTTCAAAACCATGTAAACTAGTGAGTTCGACCAGCCAAAACAATCCTAGTTTTATTCCTCTTGTATTACTGTATTATCCATTTAATACAATAATACAAGATATTCTTTTTGTCAACTGTTTTTTATCCTCTTTATTTTATTGTAAAAAACTGCCGGATAAAGTATTTTTTTACGATACTCTATCCGGCAGCCTGCCAAATTTCCACTACCTGTTTTTTCTATTCTGATATAACCTCCTCCTTTACTGGTTCAACAAGTTTCCGAATCCGTACTTTCTTTATCATCCGGTCATCCCGTTCTAAGGCATCAAAGGAAAATCCCTGATATACGATATGAATCTTTTCAAACTCCTTTGGCAGTCTTCCAAGCTCATACAGCATAAATCCATTTACCGTATCAATATCCTCATCCGGAAATACAATTCCAAATAAATCCTCCAACTCCTCTAAATCTGTGCTGCCTTTTACGATATATCCCTCACCAATAGCAGCCTTCATAATGTCAATCTCTTCCTCATCATGCTCATCTAAAATATCGCCAACGATAACCTCTAATAAGTCCTCCATTGCAACCAGACCCTCTGTCTGCCCATATTCATCCACCACAATAGCCAAATGAACTTTATTATCCTGCATTTCATTAAACAGCTTACGAATTTTCTGTGTTGGATGAATATAGTATGGCTCACTGCCAATCTCTCGCACACTTTGATGCGAATCTACAAGATAGGCACTCACAGCCTCTTTAATATGTAAGACACCGATTATGTTATCTACGTCTTCCTCGTAAATCGGATAACGGGAATAACTGTTTTGAAGCATAATCTGAAGTGCCTCGGAAATCTCAAGGTTCGCTTCAATTCCCACAATCTTCTGTCTTGGGTTCATGACATCCCTTGCCTCTTTATCACCAAATTCAATGACATTGGAAATCATCTCCGCCTCATCCGGTTCAATGTCTCCCTGTTCGTGTCCCTCCTCGATTATCGTCCGGATTTCCTCCACGGTACCACTATCCTCTTTGTTCCTTCTGCTAAATAATGATTTTAAGCCACTGGGCCCACTTGACATATGTTCTTTCCCTCTTTTCTTTTATTTTTTGGCATTCTAAAGCGCCAAACTAATTTTCAGTGCGTGATTTACATTTCCCATTATGTCATCATCAAGATGGCACACCTTTTCCCGCAGTCTCTGCTTATCAATAGTCCTCACCTGCTCAAGTAGGATTACGGAATCCTTTGCAATCTCACATCGGTTCGCTGCAAGCTCTACATGCGTTGGAATTTTTGCCTTATTCTGCCGGCTCGTAATTGCCGCACAAATTACAGTTGAGCTATGACGGTTCCCCGCCTCATTTTGTATAATTAATACCGGTCGGATACCTCCCTGTTCAGAACCTACCACCGGTCTTAAATCTGCATAATAAATGTCTCCTCTCATCACCAACAATGGTATCACACTCCAATTTACAAATTCCTGATTTGCAAAATACACATATATGTAATGTCCTGTTCCACATTAAGAACTGTTCTTTCCATCAGGTATCCTAAGTATTACCATTGTATTCCAAGTTTATTCAATTTGTGATGACCCTAAATCAAAATAAGCCGGCTTTCTAATCTAAAAGATAATTTTTTGTTCGGACTACCTTTCCATTTTTATAAAAAATTCTTGGAACCCTGCGGTTTATATCACATACTGCTTCATAATTAAAACTCGCTGACATTCCGGCAATCTCCTCTACGGGAATTACATTTTCACCCTGCTTTCCGAAAAGGACTACCTCATCTCCCAATGCCACATCCGGTATTTCACTCACATCAATCATCGTCTGATCCATGCATACCCTGCCCACAATCGGCACAAATTGTCCCCGTACAAGCATTCTTCCCTGGTTTGACAATGCTCTCGGATACCCGTCTGCATAGCCAACTCCCACTGTCGCAATTTTCTTCTCACAGGGCAATCTATAGGTTCCACCATATCCAACAGTCTCCCCTGCCTGCACCATTTTAACATGTGTAATGCGGCTCTTAAATGTCATCGCCGGATACAAAATACATGCCTGCATGTCCATTTCCTCTGACGGATATAAACCATAGGTTGAAATGCCGGAACGCACCATATCATAAATATCATTTGGCATCTCCATAATTCCTGCACTATTGGAAATATGATGAATTGCAAAAGTGACACCTGCACTTTTAAGTCTGTTCACCATATCGGTATACCGAAAAAGCTGTTCCTTCGCAGCTGTCTTATCCACGCAGTCAGCTTTAAAATAATGTGTAAAAATTCCTTCCATATCAAGATTTGGAAGCTTTGCAATCTCCACAATTGCACTCACGCTCTCCTCTGTACAGGGAAAACCAATCCGGTTCATACCGGTGTCTAACTTGATATGCAATTTCCCGATTTTTCCCACGCTGCCGGCTGCCTTTGAAAGCTCTTTCGCCTGTTCTAGCGTAAATATCGTCTGTGTCACGTCATAGCATACAAGCTCCTCAAACAAACTCCCATCTGTCATTCCAAGAATCAGAATCGGCTTTGTAACACCTGCTTTTCGAAGCTCAACGGCTTCATCAAGACATGCCACACCATAATAATCGGACAAGTCATCCAAAGCCTCTGCAACTTCTATCGCACCATGCCCATAGGCATTTGCCTTGACCACTGCCAATAATCTCTTATTCTCCGGAATCAACCCCTTCATCGTCTTGATATTTGTTCTAATTGCATCAAGATCAATATCTGCCTCCACGCGGTAATATTTATCCATTTTCTTCGCCCCTGTTTTCATCCTAATAGCCCTAGTACATCATAAACTAAGTTTCTTGCAGTTAAGATTGTCTAAATTTTTATCTGCTCAATCGCACATAACTTCTCCTAAACAGCTTATAATATCCGATGCCAGCATTGCATATTTTCCCTTCTTTGCAGCCGCACAGTCACCTGCCTGGCAATGTACATAAGTTCCAATTCTTGCAGCCTCAGAAAGCGATAAGCCGCCAGCTATCATACCGGCAATAACCCCTGCCAACACATCGCCACAGCCACCGGTTGACATACCATTGTTACCCGCCAGATTGACATAGGTCTGGGCTCCACCATCCGTTACAACAGACTTTGCATCCTTTAAAACAAGTGTCACGCCTAGCCTCTTTGCGAATTCCATTGCTATTTCAAAACGCTTCTCCCCAATTTCCGGAACTGTCTTCTTCACTAACCGGCTCATTTCCTTCATATGTGGCGTCATAACCATTGGTACAGACGAGGTTTCTGCCAGCTCTATATTTTCAGATAAAATATTAAGCGCATCTGCGTCCACAACCAGGGGTACCTCTGAGCTCATTAAAAGTTCATACAGCATACGTTCAGAAGTCGTATCCACTCCAAGACCGGGTCCTACCACAATAACGGAAGCCCATCGCATGGCATCTTCAATGCAGGATAAAGCTCCCTCGTAATCCATATAAGTCATCATAATCGCCTCGGGAAGCTGGGACTGCAGTATCATCCGGTTACTCTCATGCGTATAAATCTTAACAAGACCTGCCCCTGTCGAATATGCCGCCTTTCCGCATAAAAATGCAGAACCGGACATATTCTTGCTGCCTGCAATCACCGCTACTCTCCCATACATCCCCTTATGGGAATTATCATAGCGCTTTGGCAGCTTATCCATATCTGATTCATCATACGCATAAATCATAGGCCTTATATGCGAAATCGCCTCGGCCGGAAACCCTATATCTGCACTTATGACCTTTCCACAGTAATCAATACCATCCGAAAAGAACATTCCCAGTTTCTTTGGTCCAAATGATACTGTATAATCTGCACGAAATGCAACTCCCCATATTTCTCCTGTTGTTGCATCAATTCCTGACGGAATGTCAATGGCAATCTTGACTGCATCAATCTGATTCAGTGCTTCTATTGCTTTTTTTTGAGGTTCTACAATCTTTCTCGACAAACCCACACCAAAAATGCCATCTACAACAACCGAGTACTCCTTATTTGTTATGGTTTTACGAAATCTGACACCCAGCTTATGAAGAATGTTTTTCTGGATTTCGAATTGTTTCGAAGACTTCTTCATGCCACTGATGTAAAAAATATCCACCGGATATCCTCTCTGCATTAGAATCCTTGCTGCTGCCAGACCATCTCCACCATTATTACCACTTTCCACTGCAACTAACACTCTGCCCTTGCGCTCATTTACAGCCTCCACCTGGTCTACTACAGCCAAAGCCGCCCGCTCCATTAAAACAGCAGAAGGAATCCCTATCCGATCCGTGGTATAAGTATCGATTGCTTTCATTTCCTTTTTTGTAACAATATATTGCATATAATCACCTCATGCCTGTTTGGGTTACAACAATTACTTAAAATATTCTACACCTGATTCAAAAATCATCTGGTTCTGGTCACCAAAGATATTAATTGCCACATCATCATCACGACGCTCAGAATGTGCCATCTTACCAAGCACACGACCATCCGGACTTGTAATACCCTCAATTGCTGCATAAGAACCATTTATATTGTAATTTTCATCCATCGTCGGGTTGCCATTCACATCAACATACTGTGTAGCAACCTGCCCATTCTCAAAAAGCTTATCAATCCATTCTCTGCTTGCAACGAAACGTCCCTCACCATGGGAAATCGGCACTGTATATACACCGCCAAGCGTTGCCTTCTGTAACCATGGACTCTTGTTCGTAACTACCTTTGTATATACCATCTTAGACTGATGACGACCAATGCTATTCATCGTAAGAGTCGGCGAATCCTCGTTCTGAGAAGTAATCTTGCCATATGGCACAAGACCGAGTTTGATAAGTGCCTGAAAACCATTACAGATTCCTAATGCCAGGCCGTCTCTCTCATCTAAGAGCTTCTTAACCTCATCTTTTAACTTTTCATTGCGGAATGCCGTAGCAAAGAATTTGGCAGAACCCTCCGGTTCGTCACCTGCTGAAAATCCGCCAGGGAACATAATAATCTGTGCCTGACTGATTGCCTTAACAAATGCATCTACCGAATCCAGAATATTTTGCTCCGTCATATTCTTAAATACAATCGTTTCGACCTCTGCCCCTGCACGCTCGAAAGCTCTCGTGGAATCATACTCACAGTTGGTTCCTGGGAACACTGGAATAAATACCTTTGGCTTTGCAATCTTATTTTTGCATACATAGATATCAGAGGTTTCATAAATTTTCTCCGGGACGTTCTCCTGCTTCACGCCTGATGAAGTAGGGAATACCTTCTCTAGTTTATCGGTCCATGCCTTTAAAGCCTCGTCCATGGTAACCACTTCCCCTGCATAGCTAAATGTTCCGTCTTGCATCGTCTCACCAATCACAGCATGCTCTACCGTAAGTGCCTTATCATCTGTAGTTTCCAGGATGATTGCACCGTAATCCTTTTTTAACAGGTCTGCTGCTTTTACAGAATCATAAATCTTTGCACCAATTCCGTTACCAAATCCCATCTTCGATACAGCTTCCATAATACCGCCAAACCCAACGGCATAAGCAGATAGTACCTTTCCCGCCTGCATATCAGCGTACACAGCACTATATACCTTTTTCATATTTTCATAATCCGGAATACCATAAGCATCTCTCTTAATATCTACCTTACAGAGCTTACTTCCTGCCTTCTTGAATTCTGTTGTCACAACATCCTTCGTCCGTGCTACATCAATCGCAAAGGAACAAAGGGTTGGCGGAACATCAATATCATTGAAGGAGCCAGACATGGAATCCTTGCCACCAATGGATGCAAGACCAAATCCCATCTGAGCATCATAAGCTCCGAGCAATGCCGCCATTGGATCACCCCAGCGCTTTGAATCATCACCCAAACGCTTAAAATATTCCTGGAACGTAAAATAAATCTTACTCCAGTCACCACCGGAAGCAACAATCTTTGCCACAGAATGCACAACCGAGTAAATCGAACCATGGTAAGGCGACTCACTTAGCATAAATGGATCCAGCCCGTAAGACATCATCGTTACCGTATCACACTTACCACTGTCTAACGGAAGCTTTGCAATCATCGTCTGTGTTTCAGACAACTGATACTTTCCTCCGTATGGCATAGTCACCGTACCGGCACCGATGGAACTGTCAAACATCTCTACAAGCCCTTTTTGAGAACATACATTCAAATCACTCAATGTATCAAGCCATGTTTTCCTGACATCTGTTACCACTGCCTTTTCATGGAAGAAATCCGCATGATCATCCGGCATGGTAACCGTTACATCACTTGCCTGATGTGCACCATTGGTATCAATAAAACTTCTGGCAATATTTACAATTTCTTTTCCTCTCCATGTCATAACAAGACGCGGGTTTTCCGTAACCTCGGCAACTACCACAGCCTCAAGATTTTCCTCTTCACAATAGCCTAACATCTCATCTACACGCTCTTTGTCTACTACAACTGCCATTCTCTCCTGTGACTCAGAAATAGCTATCTCCGTACCATTTAATCCGGCATATTTTTTAGGCACTTTATCCAAATCTATTGTCAGACCGTCTGCTAACTCGCCAATCGCCACACTGACACCACCTGCGCCAAAGTCATTACACTTGCGGATAATACTGGCAACCTCTTGTCTTCGAAACAATCTCTGAATCTTACGCTCTGTTGGAGGATTACCCTTTTGAACCTCCGAGCCACACGTATCAATCGACTTTGTAGTGTGCTTTTTAGAACTTCCCGTTGCACCACCAATACCGTCACGACCGGTTCTTCCACCAATTAAAATAATCACATTTCCCGGATCAGAGGTTAACCGTTTCACGTTTTTCTTAGGCGCTGCTGCTACAACAGCACCAATCTCCATACGCTTTGCCACATAATTTGGATGATATACCTCTTTCACCAGACCAGTTGCAAGACCAATCTGATTGCCATAGGAACTGTAACCATGGGCAGCAGTTGTCACAAGTTTTCTCTGTGGAAGCTTACCCTCCAAAGTTTCTGAAAGTGCCTTTGTCGGATCTGCTGCACCAGTCACACGCATTGCCTGATATACATAGGAACGTCCTGACAGCGGATCACGGATACATCCACCGAGACAGGTTGCAGCACCACCAAATGGCTCAATCTCTGTCGGATGGTTATGCGTCTCATTCTTAAACTGAATTAAATATAACTCCTCCTCACCGTCAATTACAACCGGTACCTCAATGGAACAGGCGTTAATCTCATCGGATACCTCCATCTCCTGAAGTTTACCATCTGCACGAAGCCTCTTCATCGCCATCAACGCAATATCCATCAGGCACACAAACTTGTCATCTCTTCCCTTGTATAATACTTCACGGTCTGCAAGATAGTGCTTGTAAGTATCCTCAATCGGTTTTTTATAATATCCATCCTCAAACATTACATTCGTAAGCTCTGTAGCAAAAGTAGTGTGCCGACAATGGTCAGACCAGTAGGTATCTAACACTCTTACCTCCGTCATGGACGGATCTCGTTTTTCTTCCCTTTTAAAGTAGTTTTGAATGTGCAGGAAATCCTTAAATGTCATAGCAAGCCCCAAAGAATCATATAATTCCTTAAGCGGTGTTTCCGCCATATCCTTAAACCCATCAAAAATTTCTACATCCGCAGGCTCTTCAAACTGCTGGATTAAGGTTTCCGGAATAGATTTATCATCTGTCTCACGGGAATCCACCGGATTAATACAATATGTTTTTATCTTCTCCACATCTTCATCACTCAAATTACCAGTAATAACATAAGTAGTCGCACAGCGGATAACTGCCTCTTCTTTCTCATTCAATAGCTTTACACACTGCTCTGCGGAATCCGCTCTCTGGTCAAACTGTCCCGGAAGTGCCTCAACTGAGAACACCTTATCCTCCTCATCTGCCGGAAAAGCTGTCTCATATACATAATCTACCGGCGGCTCAGAAAATACAGTCTTTAATGCCTTCTCATATGTCTTATCTGAAATATTTTCCACATCATAACGGATAAGTACTCTTACCTTGCTGATATCAAGATTTAAATACTCTGTCATTTCCTCTAATAATTCCTTTGCCTTTACTGCATACTCCGGTTTCTTTTCCACGTACACTCTCTTAACCTTGCTCATAGCATCCTCCTGTGTCCCTGGCTCATATTTTCCTAAACGGCTGCCTTATCTAAAATCCCATAGATTCTAAGCACTTCAGAACCAATATCTAATATGCCTTTTATTTGTGACAATTATTTTTTTGCCACAAGACATAGCATTCATACTTCTTTATAATATATAATATCTTCTATATGAAGTCAAACATTTGAGCCCTATTTCTTCTTAAAAAAGTATCAAAAATACATTCTTTCTTCCCATTCTTTATATTTATGCACCCACAGACAGTTCTAAGTCAAAATGCAGGCACAACAACAATCCGCTAACATGCCTTTCTATAGCAAAAAAGAAGGTTTTATCTATACTCTTAGAAAAACCTTCTTTCTTCTTCTCCTATGCTGTTACTTTCTCAATAACATCCCGAAGCTGCTCCGAATCAAATGGTTTTGAGACGAATTCACTGGCTCCACTTTGTAACGCTTCTACCATCCTCGTTTTCTGACCTGCTGCTGTAACCATAATCACTTTTGCATCTGGAAACTCTCCAACAATCTTCTTCAAAGCTCCAATTCCATCTAACACAGGCATTGTAATATCCATTGTAACCACATCCGGCTTAAACTCTACATACTTCTCATAGCCCTCCTGCCCATTTGTTGCCTCTGCAACAATCTCATAACCTGAATTTTCCAATATTCCTTTTAAAATCTTCCTTGATGTTCTGGAATCATCAACGATTAAAATATTTTTCATCGTTCAACACCTCGCTACTTACCTAATCTATCTTCCAATCTGACTGAACACAGATAATCAAATCAATTTTTTCATCTCTGATATAGAAGGACACCTTATACATATTACCATCTGCCTGAATCTCTGAACTGGTATTTCGCATTTCTGGTGGGCACATATCCATATTTAACTCTTCCTCATCCACCTTTCTTGCAAACAGACCATTATTACAGTTTAAAAACTCACATGCTGCGTCTAAGATATCTAATACATCTAAAATATCCATTTCTGCCAAATTAAGCTCTGCATATTCCCGCTTTACAAAGGATTCGCCAATTAACTTAAGCCCTTCTGCTTCTCCACAAAAACCTGTCAAAAGTCTGTAATCTCCAACTATCTCCTGGGTTGCCATATAATTTGAAGTATAGGTGTTTATCCTCTGAATCTCCTCCATCTGAAACCTGCTGTCAATAAACCGAACCAAATTCCGGGCGGTCAATGCCACATAATCCTTCACAAGCGGCTGAATACTGTCATCCTTTGTAAAGACTGGCACAATACGGTCGATATCACCACTCTTAATCGCCTCAATATCAAGATCCGTAAACCGATTGCTCTTTTTATATGCCAGAATCTCCTTTTGAATATCCTCCAAAGATAAAATATTTCTATCCACTAATGCTTGTACGAAAAGCAGATACTCATCTCCCTGTTTTTTTAGAAGACTCGCAACCTTTTCTTCCGTCAGATATCCCTTCTCAATTACAATGTCACCAAATCGTCTATCCTGTGTCTGCTGCAGCATATTTACCTCATCTGCCTGCTCTGCAGTCATTACACCTTCCTCTATCGCCAAAAATCCCATTTTTATCTTTGTACTCTTACTGTCAGACATCATTTCATTATACTGCTCTGGTGTTAAAATTCCTTTGCTCACCAAATAACGTCCAAAATAAACCCCAAACATGTTCATCCTCCTTATATTCCTTAATGGAATATATCCATTGTTAAATGTATAAAATCTATGTATATATTAACACACTTTGACTATAAAATGCAAATTATTTCCTAATATAATTGTACATTTTCACAAAACATCCAGATACTTATTGAATACTCATTGAATAATCATTACCAATTATATATAATAAAATTTATACAAATCAGTCAACTCTAACAAACACAGGCTTCTGAACGCCTATGTGGAAAGGATTCTACAAAATATGAACAAAGAAAATGATAACACAATTTTAACAGAAGATACCATATCACTTATTTTAGAAGACAATCGTGAAGTAGAATGTGATATTCTTGCCATTTTCCCAGTAAAGGAACGTTTCTATGTTGCCCTGATACCACAGGAACCAATAGAAGGGTATGAAGCAGAGGAATATTTTCTCTACCGCTACCAGTCAGACGGTGAACATGTAGAAATCTCTGAAATTGAATCCGATGAGGAATGGGAAATCGTAGAAGACAAATTCGAAGAGCTTCTCGATGAAGATGAATTCAATAATATGACAGAAAAATAACCCATTCACCCCTTTGGTATTGTACGGTTCACCTCAACCTTGTCAACAATGCCCTGTGCCGTTACACCAGGATGTGTCACACGAATACGGCAGATTTCCTCCGTGAAACTGGCATCAATATTCATCTTCTGGCTCATCTCCTGTACAGTCTGCCCTTTATCCATCCGTTTCATGATCTCTGAAATGACTGCCAACAGGTTATCAGCAGGAATCTCCATCCGGTTTTGTCCTGTCTGCACATGGGGGATATCAATGCGTGTCACATTCCATTTCCCGTCATGAATTTCCAATACTGCCATGGTGATTGCCTGATGAAATCTTCGTCTTCCACAGCTTCCAGGGTTTAACCACAATCTTTCCCCTATCTCTTCTGCCGCATATTTATGGGAATGTCCATAAATGACAATCTGTGTGTTCGGAAGTTCATCTGGTATCTCTTTCTTTATATGGCAAAGATAAAAGTGTATCCCCGCCAGCTTAAATTCCAAATGATCCGGTATATGCTTCGCCCACTCTTTGTCGTTATTTCCCCTTACCACAAAAAACGGTGCATTCTCTTTCTTATTTGCATTTATTGTATCTAACACTTTCTGGCTAGTAATATCTCCGCCATGAATCACAGCATCACAATCCCTTATGATTTCTAACACTTCTGTTCTCAACAGATTATGGGTATCTGATAAAACTGCTATCTTCATAATAATCTCCCTTTTTTACTATAAACAGTAGATGATTGCGCAAATTCCATTTCCCTGCTACTTACGTGCAAGATATCTTCCATATTGTACCAGCATTACATCTGAAAAGTGTTCAATCCTCTGCTTTAACGCAAATACATATGCATCCGACTTTTCTTCTGACACAATATCCAAAATAGTACCCACAATCTGCCTTCTCTGTTCCGGTACCGCATCACCTGTCAATGAATATTCATTTCCCTGCTCCAAATCGTACCGATATTGAACTAAAAGAGGCTTGGAAAGCTCTATGAGCCAAGCTCTTATAGAATCAGGTGATTCACTCATCTCACATACCGAACGGATCAAGTCCTCCTTCGAAAGCAGCATCAACTGCCCACGCCTTGCAATCTCCACAGCAAGGTCTGGTAGAAAATCCCCCTCAGATGTCACATAAAACTGTTGCCTTAGCATCCCAATCAAAATCTGCGCTATCTCCTCCAATATCCGTCTATTCTCTTTCACATCTTGCAAATCAGTTTCTATTAGCTGATTGATTCTCTTATAGATATCCGGACAAATATCCCGCAACCCATGATGCAGCCATTTATCGTGGGGTGCATAAACACCAGCAAGCAAAAATGCTGTCTGCATGGCAAGCCGCATAGCATCTGCCTTTGCAAGAAATGCAGCCGCCCATTCCCCCCGGTCAGCACACCGGGCATAGTTATACTGCCCATTTTGCCCATATAATGCTGTCTTTTGTGCAAGCTTCAGCAACTTCACACCCTCCGGGTATCCAGCCTTTAACCGGTTTCTAATATCCGTGAATACTCCTTCATCATCTCTATATACCTCACCATTTGTTGAAGCCGCAAGATAACAATCTTCCAGATTTAAATAATCCGTATCCTTTTGTGGCAGATGCCCACCGGAAAGCACCCTCTCATAAAAATCCTCTATCGTGCAAACACCAAACCGCTCTCCGCCATGTCTGCTATGAACTCTTTTAAATCCCATAAATTCCTCTGGTAAATTCATATAGGCCTGCTGTAAATCTTCACCAATCTTATCATAGGTATCTTTGCTTACCCACATCGAAAATCCTGGTCCAAAATCATGATCAGTTGAAATATCATCATCAAATCCGAAGCAATCTGAACCTTCTCCCACATGTCCCACAGCAATTTTTGACTCATAGTCTTTGAATTTGGCAGCAATCATCGGTATACCATACTGCTCATAATATTCCCGGCAAAGCCTGGCACCGGATATCCTCTCTGAACTGTTTATGACTTTATCAGCAACTTTTTTTACAGACTTTTCACTTTCATCTATCTGTTTTTTTGTCCCACTATTCTTTTTCAGATACTCTAAACGCTCCTCCACACGATAGTACGAGGCATTTTTACCAATATGGCAAAAAATACATTCCTTTGCCTGCTCATAATAAGAAATGGCTTCCTCTGTATTTCCCTTTGCCTGATAAATTTCTCCAAGAGCTGCCAAAGCTGCTCCTTTATGCGAATCCTTAACCGCAAGAGAATCAAACAAAGCAACAGACTTTTGGGCATATTCCTGTGCCTGGTCATAAGCTTTTAGCATAACCTTTGCATTTGCCAGATTTGCATAGGATACTGCCTGATAATATTCATTTCCTTCATAAGCTGACACAATGTCTATTGCCTGCTCAAATGCATGAGCTGCCTTCTCATATTCTTGCATTTCCTCATATAACAGCCCCTTATTGTTGTAAAAACTTGCAAACTGATAATCTTTTTTGGGCAACTGTTTATTATAAATCTGTTCTACCTTCTCATAATCAGCGAAGGATTCCTCAAGTTTTCCCGCCGCACGCTTTGCATTTGCCACATTGAGCAATGTTGTCGCATGACTGATTGTTCCCTTATATGGACTATTCTCAATCAATTTAAGTGCCTGATTTCCATACATCTCACATTTATCATACTGGCTGGTCTCTCTGGAAAATCCAATCATCTCATTCAGAATGGATACCATGGCTCCGAAATCATTTTCTGAAACTGCCTGCGATAACTGTTCACTTAAATAATCCTCAACTTCCTCTAATCTATGCTCTTCAAATAATGTGTCTAATCCCTCTAACACCTGTTTTAAATTCATTGCTGTCTCCTATATTTTCAAACTATATCTTCCTAAAATACTACAAAGCTCTTTGAAATAAAAAACGAAAAATGCCGCAAACCTTGGAAAATCAAGACTTACAGCACTTTTTCTTAAAGCAGGGGATGAGAGAATCGAACTCCCACCAAAGGTTTTGGAGACCCCTATCATACCATTTGACCAATCCCCTATATGCATTAAGATTACCATATTGGTAATCTGTCAGGGTACTCTTTCCTTTTTCTGTACCTTCAGAACTCCATACAAA
>CAMWYJ010000045.1 GCA_947178445.1 uncultured Clostridium sp. | reverse complement strand
TGCCCTTGCAAAAGTTTGGGAGCAGGGCGGCGAAGGTGGTCTTGAACTGGCAGGAAAGGTAGTAGATCTCTTAGAGAATAAAAAAGCGGATTTTAAGATGCTTTATGAAGATGATATGTCTTTGGAGAATAAAATTAAAACAATTGCCACAAGAATTTATGGTGCAAATGGTGTAAACTTTACTGCAGCAGCGAAGAGCCAGTTAGAAAAGATTACTTCTCTTGGTTATGGCAATCTTCCGGTCTGCATGGCAAAAACACAGTATTCTTTGTCGGATGACCAGACAAAGCTTGGCAGACCCACCGATTTTGATATCAGCGTCAGAGAGGCATATGTCAATGCAGGAGCAGGATTTGTAGTGGCAATCACCGGTTCTATTATGACGATGCCAGGGCTTCCAAAGGTTCCGGCGGCAGAAAATATTGATGTGGTGGGTGACCAGATAGTTGGGTTATTTTAATATAATATTCAAAGTAAAATTGGTTACAAAAGGAGGATAAGAATGGCAAGTATAATTGACGGCAAACTGATCAGTAAGCAGATTAAGGATGAGTTGAAAGAAAAGGTAGCAGCATTAAGGGCAGAGGGAAAAGAAATCGGTATGGCGGTGATTCAGGTAGGAAATGATCCTGCTTCCTCCGTATATGTAGGGAATAAGAAGAAAGCCTGTGAATATATTGGTATCCGTTCAGAAAGCTATGAGCTGCCGGAGGAAACAACACAGGAAGAACTGCTTGCTTTAATTGACAGGCTTAATCAGGATAATAAAATCCATGGTATTTTAGTGCAGCTTCCGGTGCCAGAGCATATTGATGAAGATACTGTGATCAAAGCCATTTCTCCGAAAAAGGATGTGGACGGCTTTCATCCTCAAAGTGTAGGTGCATTAAGCATTGGTCAAAAAGGGTTCGTATCCTGTACACCTGCCGGGATTATTCAGCTGCTTAAGAGAAGTAATGTTGAAATAGAAGGGAAGGAATGTGTTGTAATCGGAAGAAGCAATATTGTTGGGAAGCCAATGGCACTTCTTTTACTTAGAGAAAACGGTACGGTAACGATTACACATTCGAGAACAAAAAATCTAAAAGAAGTCTGTAAACGTGCAGATATTTTAGTCGTGGCAATCGGACGACCGAAAATGATAGATGCTTCCTATGTGAAGGAGGGTGCGGTTGTAATCGATGTAGGAATCCACAGAAATGAGAATAACAAGCTTTGCGGGGATGTGGATTTTGAAAGTGTGGAGCCGGTGGCATCTGCGATCACTCCGGTGCCGGGCGGTGTTGGACCCATGACGATTGCAATGCTGATGAATAACTGTGTAGAAGCTGCCACCATGTTTGATGAATAGGTATAACGTTTTTGAAAACATGCAGATTGATAAATTGCGGATGGAATCTGCAGATAGAGAGATAGGAGTCAGAAAATGATTCAGATTTTATTTGTATCCCTTGGCTGTGACAAGAATCTGGTGGATAGTGAGGTTATGCTTGGACTTTTACAGGAGAAGGGGTATGCAATCACAAATGAAGAAAAGGAAGCTGATGTAGCGGTTATCAATACCTGCTGCTTTATCCATGATGCGAAAGAAGAGAGTATTGAAAATATTATAGAGTATGGAAAGCTTAAGGAAAAAGGAAGGCTTAAGGCACTTATTGTAACCGGCTGTCTGGCGCAGCGTTACCGGGATGAAATTCATGAGGAGATGCCAGAGGTAGATGCTATTTTGGGTACTATGAGCACAGAAGCCATTGTAGAGGCTGTAGAAAAGACACTTGCAGGCAAGTGGTATGAGCACTTTGAAGATGTGAATTACCTTCCTCCAAGTCACGAGAAAAGGGTAATTACGTCCGGAACATATATGGGATATCTAAAGATTGCGGAGGGATGTGATAAACATTGTACATATTGTGTTATTCCAAAGGTCCGGGGAAGTTTCCGGAGTGTTCCAATGGAGGATTTGGTAGCACAGGCGGCTTATCTTGTCTCAAACGGAATCACTGAAATTTGTCTGGTGGCACAGGAAACAACACGATATGGCATTGATTTATATGGTGAAAAAAAGCTTCCGAAGCTGCTTAGAAGACTTTCTGAGATTGAAAATCTTAAGTGGATCCGTCTGCTTTATTGCTATCCGGAGGAAATTACCAGTGAATTGATTGCGGAAATCAGGGATAATCCAAAGGTGTGCCACTATATCGATATGCCATTACAGCATTCGGAGGATCGTATATTAAAACGGATGGGACGCCGGACCACAAAGGATGAGATAAAACGTACAATTACACATATTCGGGAAGAGGTTCCGGATATTGTACTCCGCACTTCGCTGATTACCGGATTCCCGGGAGAAACCAAGGAGGAGCATGAGGCTTTATTGGAATTTATTGATGAAGTGGAATTTAACCGTCTTGGAGTGTTTACCTATTCTCCGGAAGAGGGTACTGCCGCAGCAGGCTTTGAAGACCAGGTGGAGGAAGCGATTAAGGAACGATGGCGGGAGGAAATTATGGAGCTTCAACAGGAGATTTCCTATGATTTAAATGCTGCTATGGTGGGAAAGACGATTAAGGTTATTGTGGAAGGGTATCTTTATAAGGATGAGATGTATATGTGCCGTTCTTATATGGATGCACCGGATATTGATGGCTGTGTGTTTGTCGCTTCAAAGGAAGAGCTTTTGACAGGCGATTTTATTGATGTGAAGATTACCGATTTTAATGAATATGATTTGATAGGAGAGAGACAATGAATTTACCAAACAAGCTCACTATTTTAAGAACGATATTGATACCATTTTTTTTGATTGCGTTGTTATGCGATGAATATTATGGAGGATTTATTCCATATGGGAATTGGATTGCTCTTGCTATATTTGCGATTGCATCGATTACAGATATGTTGGATGGGAAAATTGCCCGAAAGTATAATCTGGTTACAAATTTTGGAAAGTTTATGGATCCGCTGGCGGATAAGCTGCTTGTCTGTTCTGCTATGATTGCATTTGTTGAGCTTTACAGAATTCCTTCATGGATCGTGATTGTGATTATTGCGAGGGAGTTTATCATCAGTGGGTTCCGTCTTGTGGCAGCCGATAATGGAATTGTTATTGCGGCCGGTATCTGGGGAAAGATAAAGACGGCTGAACAGATGGTAATGCTTTGTATACTGATTGCAGACTTCGGACGTATTGTTCCGGCAGATGGAGTCTATATATTTGAGGATGTATTGATTTACCTCGCATTAATTCTTACGATTGTGTCGATGATTGATTATCTTGTGCATAATAAGGGTGTTTTGGCAGAGAATAATAAGTAAGACATAATATATGCAGTGCATGGGGATTGCAAGAAATATTTCGCAATTCCCGTGTTTTTTAGTGTTTTTTATGGTAAATTTTCCTTGAAATAATGTTCTAAAAGTACTACAATATAATTGGCTAAAATTTGGCTTACTTTGTAAGCGTATAATAAATTTAAACGGAGGGCTAAAAATGAGCAATAAACTTACGTTGTCAGCAAGTGACCGTATCAAATCGTTACTTGATGACTCAAGTTTTGTTGAAGTCGGGGCTTTAGTAACTGCCAGAACAACTGACTTTAACACAAAGGATTTTAAAACACCGGCTGATGGTGTCGTAACAGGTTACGGTACGATTGACGGCAGATTAGTGTATGTATACAGCCAGGATGCAACTGTATTAGGTGGTGCGATTGGTGAGATGCATGCAGCAAAGATTGCAAAAATCTACGATATGGCACTTAAGATGGGTGCTCCAGTGGTTGGATTAGTAGATTGCGCAGGGCTTAGATTGCAGGAGGCAACGGATTCTCTTAATGCATTTGGAAGTATTTATTTAAAGCAGTCTATGGCTTCCGGTGTGATACCACAGATTACAGGAGTATTTGGTGTATGTGGTGGTGGAGCAGCGATAATTCCGGCACTTTCGGATATCACATTTATGGTGAGAGAACAGGCAAAATTATTTGTGAACAGCCCGAACGCATTAGATGGTAATTATAAGGAGAAGCTTGATACCGCTGCCGCAGATTATCAGGAGGCAAATTCAGCTTTAGCAGATGAGGTATTAGAGGATGATGTTACATTACTTGGAAGAATCAGACAGGTGATCGCAATGCTTCCTTCTAATAATGAGGATGATGCAAATTATGCAGAGTGTATGGACGATTTAAATAGAGAAATTCCTAATTTAGAGAGTCTTGCAGGGGATGCAAGAGCAGTGCTTACACACATTGCGGATAATAATGTGTTTATAGAGCTTAAGAAGGAATATGCAAAGGATATGGTAATCGGTTTCATTAAGCTTGGAGGAACAACCGTTGGATGTGTTGCAAATCAGGTAAGTGATGGTGGAGATGTACTTTCAACCAGTGGTGCATATATTGCAGCAGAGTTTGTAAACTTTTTAGATGCATTTAATATTCCGGTTCTTACATTGACGAATGTCAAGGGATATAAAGCAACCATTTCTGAGGAGAAGGGCATTGCAAAAGCAGTGGCTAAGCTCACTTATGCATTTGCAAATGCAACAGCACCAAAGGTGAATCTTGTAATGGGTGATGCATTTGGCAGCGCATATCTGGCAATGAATTCAAAATCAATTGGAGCAGATATTGAGTACGCATGGAACACTGCAAAGATTGGTACGATGGATGCAGACCAGGCGGTTAAGATCATGTATGCGGACGAGCTTGTTAAGGATGGTTATGACAAGGATAAAGTAGCTGCTGCGAAGGAAGCGTACACAGAGCAGATGGCGAGTGCGGTGGCTGCTGCAAAGCGTGGATATGTAGATGATATCATTGATGGCTCGGCTACCAGAAAGCGTTTGATTGCTGCATTTGAGATGCTTTATACAAAGCGTGAAGACAGACCATTAAAAAAGCATGGTGCAGTTTAGAGAGGTGGTAACCAGATGAAAATAAAAAAGATTGTTTTACTTCTTTGCGTGCTTGTGCTTACCTTTTCGATGACAGCATGTAGCGATGGGCAGGAGAAAGTCGATTTTAATTATACAGATATTTCTATCCTGAATAACAGCATATATCTGACTTATAATTTCAGCCAGATTGACGAGGCATCCAAAATTGTCATTAACAATACAGAGGGTCAGGAAGTTTTACAGACAGCAATTACCAATTTTGAATCGGCAAATGAAGAGTGTGGCGAATTGCTTGGATTCCTCGCAGGAGACGGCAGCACAATTTCGTTAAGACAGGTATTAGAAGCGAATTCGCAGTCGGACGAGGCATATCAGCAGTGTTTGTTGGAGATGGATTATGAGATTGAAGAGGATGGTGCAAATGTAAAAGCAACCATTATTGCAGTGTATGAAGACCGGAATGCAGAGTTGAGCTTTGTATATGAAGCAGCACCAGCACAGACATCTGTGGATGAGACAACAGGACAGATTATTGTTCCGTTTCAAATTGCAGAGCTTACTGTTTCACCAATATATACATTTGGTGAAAAGATGGGAAAAGCCGGTATGAATACTTTAATGGGTATGGGTACCGTGTTTGTAATCTTGATTTTTATTTCATTGATTATAGCACAGTTTGAAAGAATTTCCGCAGCAATCATGGCGGCATCCAATGCAATTAGTAATGTGGCCACCAATATAAAGGAAAAGCGTGCGGCAAAGAAAGCAGCATCCGAAACTCAAACCGGGAAAGAGGAAGTTTCAGATATAGCATCGCCGGTTGAAACAATACCAGCAACAGAGAATTTGATGAATGATTCGCAGTTAGTTGCGGTGATTACGGCAGCAATTATGGCAGCGCAGGGCGCAGGTGGCAATACAGGCAGTGACGGACTGATTGTTCGTTCTATTAAGAAAGCAAAGAGATGATTAGGAGGATATAATAATGAAAAATTATAGAATTACAGTAAATGGTACAGCTTATGATGTAGCAGTTGAAGAATTGGGTGCAGGTACAGTAGCGGCAGCACCGGCACCTGTGGCAGCAGCACCAGTAGCGGCACCGGCGGCAGCACCAGCAGCACCGGCACCAGCAGCAAGTGGTGCAGAAGGTTCTATTAAGGTTGCAGCTCCGATGCCTGGTAAGATTTTGACAATTAAAATCAATCCGGGACAGGCAGTTAAAAGAGGTGATGTAATCATGATTCTTGAAGCGATGAAGATGGAGAATGAGATTACAGCTCCGGAAGACGGCACAATTGCAGGTATCAATGTTGCAGTTGGCGATAGTGTAGAATCTGGTGATACACTGGCTTCATTAAACTAATTAATTATAGACGATTCGTTTTAGACAGGAGGCAGTGCAAATGGATTATATATGGACTACATTGCAGAATCTGGGTGGACAGACTGCATTTGCTAATCTTTACTGGGGTAATTTTGTAATGATTGCAGTTGCCTGTGTATTTCTGGTTTTGGCAATTAAATTTGGCTTTGAGCCGCTTTTATTAGTTCCGATTTCCTTTGGTATGTTACTGGCAAATATGTTTCCAGGTATTATAGCAGATGGCGGACTATTACATTACTTTTATTTATTAGACGAATGGAGTATTTTACCTTCTTTGATTTTCTTAGGTGTTGGAGCAATGACGGATTTTGGACCATTAATTGCGAATCCGAAAAGTTTTCTTTTGGGAGCAGCAGCACAGTTTGGTATTTACTCTGCATACTTTTTTGCAATTTTAATGGGCTTTGGTGATAAAGCAGCAGCAGCAATTTCAATTATCGGTGGTGCAGATGGACCTACTTCCATTTTCTTAGCAGGTAAGCTGGGAATGGGTGGAACCTTAATGGGACCAATTGCTGTGGCAGCGTATTCTTATATGGCACTGGTGCCAGTTATCCAGCCGCCATGTATGAAGCTTTTAACAACAGAAAAAGAACGTAAAATTAAAATGGAACAGTTACGACCTGTATCTAAGCTTGAAAGAATTATGTTCCCTGTTCTTGTTACCATTGTTGTTGTATTAATCCTTCCTACAACAGCACCTTTGGTAGGTATGCTGATGCTTGGCAACCTTTTCAGAGAATGTGGTGTTGTAAAGCAGTTAACAGAGACAGCATCAAATGCACTTATGTATATCGTGGTAATTTTACTTGGTACTTCTGTTGGTGCAACCACAACTGCACAGTCATTTCTTAACATAGATACACTGAAGATTGTTGCTTTAGGTTTGATTGCATTTATTATTGGAACCTGTGCAGGTGTATTGTTTGGTAAGCTAATGTGCTGGGCTACAAAGGGTAAGGTGAATCCGCTAATTGGTTCTGCAGGAGTATCTGCTGTGCCAATGGCAGCCCGTGTATCACAGAAAGTTGGTGCAGAGGCAGATCCTACCAACTTCTTATTGATGCATGCAATGGGACCAAACGTAGCAGGTGTTATCGGAACTGCTGTAGCAGCTGGTACATTTATGGCGATCTTTGGAGTATTTTAAGATAGTTTTATGCGGTATAGTTTTTGGTTAGAGACTGTACCGGTCAGAGAAAATATTGTTATCGTGAATTTGTAACTGTATAGAGTCAAGCAGAAGTTTTTCGAGATTGGCTCTGATTGTTATCATGATTTATATTATATGGAGGATTAAAAAATGGCAAATCAAGCAAAGCCGGTAAAGATTACCGAAACAGTTTTACGTGATGCGCATCAGTCATTGATTGCTACCCGTATGACTACTGAGCAGATGCTTCCGATTGTTGATAAGATGGACAAGGTTGGATATCATTCAGTAGAGTGCTGGGGTGGTGCAACATTTGATGCTTCCCTTCGTTTCTTAAAGGAAGACCCATGGGAGAGACTGAGAAAATTAAAGGATGGATTTAAAAATACAAAACTGCAGATGTTATTCAGAGGGCAGAATATTTTGGGATATGCGCCATATGCAGATGACGTAGTGGAGTATTTTGTACAGAAATCCATTGCAAACGGTATTGATATTATTCGTATTTTTGACTGTCTGAATGATCTTCGTAACCTACAGACAGCAGTTAAGGCATCCAATAAGGAGAAGGGACATGCGCAGGTTGCTCTTTCTTATACATTGGGTGATGCCTATACGTTAGAGTATTGGAGAGATATTGCGAAGAGAATTGAAGATATGGGAGCAGATTCTATCTGTATTAAGGATATGGCAGGACTTTTAGTACCAAGTGCAGCAACAGAGCTGGTACAGGCATTAAAGGACGGTTCGAATCTTCCAATTCAATTGCATACGCATTATACATCCGGTGTGGCTGCAATGACTTATATGAAAGCCGTTGAAGCAGGCTGTGATGTGATTGATACGGCAATGTCACCGCTTGCCATGGGTACTTCCCAGCCGGCAACGGAGGTTATGGCAAAGGCATTTGAAGGAACAGAGTATGATCCTGGATTTGATCAGAACTTACTGGCTGAGATTGCAGATTACTTCCGTCCGATGCGCGAGGAGTGGCTGGAATCCGGATTGCTTAGTCCAAAGGTAATGGGTGTAAATATTAAGACTTTATTGTACCAGGTGCCGGGTGGTATGTTATCAAACATGGTTTCCCAGCTTAAAGAGATGAATGCCGAGGATAAGTATGACGAGGTATTGGAAGAGATTCCACGTGTCCGTAAGGATTTCGGTGAGATTCCGCTTGTTACACCATCTTCTCAGATTGTAGGTACACAGGCCGTGTTAAATGTAGTAATGGGCGAACGGTATAAGATGCTGACAAAAGAATCCAAGGATTTACTGGTTGGCAAGTATGGTCAGACAACAAAGCCGGTTGATAAAGAAGTACAGAAGAAAGCGCTTGACAGTCTGGGGATGAAGGAGCCGATTACTTACCGTCCGGCAGATGATATTAAGCCACAGCTTGAACAGTTAGAAAAAGATTGTGCCCAGTATAAGCAGCAGGATGAGGATGTACTTTCCTATGCATTGTTCCCACAGGTTGCGACAGACTTCTTCAAATATAGAGAAGCACAGCAGACCAAGGTGGATGCAACGGTTGCGGATACGGAGAACGGAGTATATCCGGTATAAAATAGATAATGGAATAACTTTAATTTATGATGGGACGAAGAGAAGATGCATTTTGTATCTTCTCTTCTATTATGTGCAGTCGGTTAAAGATATTGCGTTTCGTTATCTTCTTATGATATACTGACCGTATAAAAATTCCTTTTTATCTGAGGTTAAAGGCTTGGGTGAGGAAATATTGCGGGTAATTCTGTAAAGGATGGGAAATACAATGTCCAAGGTAATTGTAGTCGGCGGTGGTGCAGCAGGTATGATGGCGGCAGTCTTTGCGGCGAGAAACAAAAAAGAAGTAGTATTAGTGGAACAGAATGAAAAACTGGGGAAAAAGTTATTTATTACGGGAAAAGGTAGATGTAACTTTACGAATGCCTGTGATACGGAGGATTTGTTTCAGAACGTGGTAACAAATCCGAAATTTTTATATAGCGCTTTTTATTCTTTTTCCAATCAGATGGTCATGGATTTTTTTGAAGAAATCGGTCTACCTTATAAAGTGGAACGAGGAAACCGTGTATTTCCGGTATCGGACCATTCTTCGGATGTTATTAAGGTGTTGGAACAGGAATTAAGGAAACAAAAAGTAGAGATTTTGCTGAATACCAGGGTAAAATCTATAATCATAGAGAAGAATATCTGCAGGGGTGTAGAACTTGTAAAACATGGGAAACTCTATGCAGATAGTGTAATTATAGCGACAGGTGGAACTTCTTACCCCAAAACGGGAGCGTGCCGGGATGGATATGAATTTGCAAAGTATGCAGGACACAGGATTTCGGATATTCTGCCTTCCCTGGTTCCATTTGAATTGCAGGATGAATGTTGTAAGGATTTGATGGGTATTTCCCTGAAAAATGTGACGGCAGCTGTATATGCAGATGGGAAAAAGGTATATTCGGATTTTGGGGAAATGTTGTTTACCCATTTTGGTGTAAGCGGACCGATTATTATTAAAGCAAGTGCTTATTTACATAAATACCTGGATAAAAAACTAACGCTTTCCATTGATTTAAAACCGGCATTAGATGCAAAACAATTAGATGAACGCATTTTAAAGGATTTCAAATTATTTCAGAATAAACAGCTAAAAAACAGCTTAGATAAGTTGCTGCTTCGCGCGTTGATTCCAGTGGTTATTGATAAAAGTGGGTTAGACGGGGAGAAGAAAATAAATGAACTGACAAGGGAAGAACGCCATAAATTAGCAGAGACTATAAAGAATCTATCTTTTACAATAATAGGCTTTCGTGGATGGGATGAGGCGATCATTACAAAGGGAGGTGTTAATGTGAAGGAGATTGATCCTGGTACGATGGAGTCTAAGCTGACTGGTGGTCTCTACTTTGCAGGTGAGGTATTAGATTTAGATGCACTGACGGGAGGCTTTAATCTGCAGATTGCATGGTCGACAGGATATCTGGCGGGAATTAGCTGTTAATGAAGGGTTGTTGCCAGATGGCATGGATTTTAGGATGGATAAAGAAAAATGATACATATACAAAATAACAGCAGATGGGAATAGCAGAAATTGATCTACAAAAAAAGAAAGAATGAAAAGGAGAAAAACGATGGCAAGTATAGCAATTGATGGACCGGCAGGTGCAGGAAAAAGTACGATCGCAAAAAAGGTAGCAAAGGAGATGGATTATATATATGTAGATACCGGAGCCATGTACCGGGCAATCGCATATTATCTCGTAACGAACCAGATTGATATTGAGGATGAGAAAGCATTAACAGCAGCCTGTGAGAGTATTGAAATTGAGATACGGTACGAAAATAATGCCCAGCAGGTATATCTCAATGGAGAAAACGTTACCCCTTATCTGCGGACCGAGGAGACTGGAAATATGGCGTCCAAGTCTTCTGCAAAACCGCCAGTCCGTGCAGCACTTTTGGATTTGCAGCGGAATATGGCAAAAGAGTATAATGTAGTAATGGATGGCAGGGATATTGGAACGATGGTACTGCCAAATGCGGAGGTCAAGATTTATCTTACTGCATCGTCTAAGGAGCGTGCAAACCGGCGCTATAAAGAGCTTTTAGAAAAGGGTGAGCAGCCGGATTTTGATAAAATTGAAGCAGATATCATTGAACGGGATGAACGGGATATGAACCGTGCCATTGCGCCTCTTAAGCAGGCAGAGGATGCAGTTTTAGTGGATAGCTCTGATATGAGTATTGAAGAGGTGGTGGATACGATTTTAACTGCTGCCAGAAAGAAATTATAGCGATAAATTGAAAATGCTTTTTATTGTTCGTTGCACAAAAACAATGATTGGCAGCCGGGCATGAAAAGGAAGAGGAACATGTTTTTTTGACTGGATGCTGTTAAAAAATATTAAAGAGAAAAATATGAATTCTTAATTGCTTGATCTTAGAGGATGAGGTTGTGGAAAGCAAAAGCAGTCAGATGGATTGAGTGATAAAAAGGAGAACACAGATGGAGATAATGTTAGCGAAAACAGCTGGTTTTTGTTTTGGGGTAAAAAGAGCTGTGGAGACAGTTTATGAGCAGGTGGATAAAGGAAATGTGTACACATATGGTCCAATCATTCATAACGAAGAGGTTGTAAAGGATTTAGAGACAAAAGGGGTAAAAATTATTGAGTCTGAACAGGAGCTGAAGGAATTGAAGCAGGGGACGGTTGTAATCAGGTCCCATGGCGTAGAGAGAAAAATATATGAGGTGATTACGGAAAAATCTCTGGAATTGGTGGATGCAACGTGTCCTTTTGTAAAAAAAATTCATAAAATTGTCGATAAAGATAGTGCAAAGGGCAAGCAGATTATCATAATCGGCAATAAAAACCACCCGGAAGTGATGGGAATTGTTGGCTGGTGTAACCAGCCGCCCATTGTATTAGAATCCGTAGAGGAAGCCCAAAACCTGACGATTTCTCCAGAAAAAGAAATCAGTCTTGTGTCCCAGACAACATTTAATCATAAGAAATTCAATAAGGTAGTTGAAATCTTTGAAAAAAAAGGTTATAATATAACCGTTTATAACACCATTTGCAATGCAACGGAAGACAGACAGAAGGAAGCAGCTTCCATTGCAAAGCAGGTAGATGCAATGATTGTAATTGGTGGGAAGAATAGTTCTAATACACAAAAGCTATATGACATTAGCAAAAAAGAATGTGCGAATACTTACTATATACAGACACTCGTTGATTTGGATTTAGCTGCTTTTGAATCCGTTAGTAGGGTAGGTATTACTGCAGGGGCATCTACCCCTAATTATATTATTAAGGAGGTTCATGGTAGCATGGCAGAAGATTTTGGAAAGATGTTTGAAGAGAGTTTGGCTGAAGAAAATAGAATCAGCGCAGGAAAAATCGTAAAAGGAACTGTTATTGATGTTAAGGATGAAGAGATTATTCTTAATATTAATTATAAGGCAGATGGTATCATTACAAAGAATGAATTTTCAAATGATATGAATATTTCCTTAAAGGATAAGGTTCAGGTTGGCGAGACAATCGAAGCTAAGGTTATTAAGACAAATGATGGTGATGGACAGGTATTGTTATCTGTTAAGCGTGTAGCTGCAGAGAAAGCAAATGAGAAGTTAGAAGAAGCTTTCAATAATGAAGAAGTGTTAAAGGGTGTAGTGACCCAGGTATTAGATGGTGGTTTAAGTGTTACGGTTGAGGAAGCAAGGGTATTTATTCCTGCAAGCCTTGTGTCTGACACATATGAGAAAGATTTGACAAAGTATAAGGATCAAGAAATTGAATTTAAGATTACGGAATTTAATCCTCGTAAGAGAAGAATTATCGGTAACCGTAAGATGCTGATTGAAGCAGAGAAGAAAGCTGCAAAAGAAGCTTTATTTGCAAGAATTAATGTTGGTGATACTGTAGAGGGAAGCGTTAAGAATGTAACAGATTTTGGTGCATTTATTGACTTAGGTGGTGCAGATGGATTACTTCATATTTCAGAGATGTCATGGGGAAGAGTTGAAAACCCTAAGAAGTTATTCAATGTTGGTGATAATGTTAAGGCAATTATTAAAGATATTCAGGGTGAAAAGATTGCGTTAAGTCTTAAGTTTGAGGAGACAAATCCATGGCTGCATGCAGATGAGAAGTATGCCATTGGCAATATTATTACTGGTAGGGTTGCAAGAATGACTGACTTTGGTGCATTTATCGAGTTAGAGCCTGGTGTGGATGCTTTATTGCATGTTTCTCAGATTGCAAAAGAGCATATTGAAAAGCCATCGAGTGTATTAACAGTAGGTCAGGAAATCGAAGCAAAGGTTGTTGATTTCAGATTAGAAGACAAGAAGATTAGTCTTAGTATGAAGGTTTTGCTGCCGGAAGATGAAGTAGTAGAAGAGGAAATTGCTACAGAAGAATAGTGAGAATTTGTGGTCTCGCTTTGGGGAACTAGGGCGGGGCCGTTTTCTTTTCAATATATCGAAAAGAATGGAAAGGAGATGGCCGATGGCATACGATTATGAGAATTTTAAACAGGATATTTATAAGTTGATCAATATTAATCTTACTATGTATAAAGAAAAGCAAATGAAGCGCAGAATTGAGTCATTAATGGCGAGAAAAGGGTTTCATGATTTTCAATCTTACTATCGGGCTATGAAAGCAGATGAGAAGTTATTACGGGGATTTGTAAGTTATTTAACGATTAACGTATCAGAGTTTTATCGGAATCCGAACCAGTGGGAGTTGTTTGAAAACAAGGTAATACCATATCTTACACGTCAATATGGCAAGAAGCTTAATATATGGAGTGCAGCCTGTTCTACAGGAGATGAACCATATACCATCGCTATGATCTTGGCAAAGCATGTACCCTTAAATCAAATTCATATTGTCGCTACCGACATTGATGAGGATGTGCTTGCCTATGCAAAAGAAGGTTATTACGCAACAAGAAGTTTAGAGCGGCTTCCAAGAGAATTTTTGAAAAAGCATTTTACTCCGAAGGAAAAAGGATATCAGATTAATGATGATCTTAAACGCTGTGTAGAGTTTCGAAAGCATAATTTGTTAGAAGACAAATACCCGTCTGGTATGCATTTGATTGTATGCCGAAATGTTGTCATCTATTTTACAGATGAGGCAAAGAATCAGGTATACTTGGGTTTTCATAGAACCTTAGAGAAAAATGGGTTGTTATTTATCGGTAATACGGAGCAGATTATGAATGCCAGCGAGATTGGTTTTTCTTCGGTAGACTCATTCTTTTACCAGAAACGGTAATGTTGGCTGCATTGGTGTTTATGTGGTAAAGGCTTTCAGACATAGGATAACATAATGCGATAAGGCTTGTAAATCCTCTGATAAAACAGAGTCCAATAATTGATAAGATGTCTTATCATCAACATTAAATTGAAAAATATCTGTATTTTCTTCTGAAAAGCATGGTATAAAAGCATCTGTTTTTTTTATATAGCAGGTGCTTTTTGTTGCTTTTCTTTTGTGCTCGGAATCGACAAAAGCAGCAACGCTTTTATGGATAGCAGTGTCTTCGACAGGAAGATAATAGTAGTTTTTATAGTCATTAAAAAAGTGCTTTAAAGTATTCTCAATAACCGGAATCTGAAGGTTTGCTTTTTGTTCTGATGCATTTAGGTATAAACCATATTTAGAGCATGCTATGCGGTTTGGAAGACAGGCATAATCAGGATAGTGAAATATAATGTTTAACTTGTCTTTTTTGTCATTTATCATAGCTTCGTGCAGCAGAATGTCATGTGGTTTCAGATATTCAAAAAAAGTTTTGTTATTGAGAATTCGGGATATCTGCGGCATACCGAGCAGATCATCATGATTGTGGCAAAGGAGTATGTGTTCTTTGATATTATCCGGACGGGCAACGTACCGCTGGTAGATATTGATCAATTCTTTGCCGGTATATGTATCATCACGGTTGATATTAAGGTAATGCTCAATGGATACCTGTTTCATATTATCCAAGTTAAATATTTTCTTATAGGAACGGATTTCTTTAAAAATATCAAACTGGTGCATGCCACTGTCTGCTGTAAAAGTGGTGTGAAGCAGTTTGGCCTTTTGTTTCAGATAAGGCAGGTCAAAGCCTGAGCCATTAAAATGCACGAGCATTGAAAAGTTTTTACAGAATGTATGAAAGGCAGAAAGCAGGTCTGCTTCGCTTTGTCCATCGTCATTAAACCATTGACGGATTTTAATCTGGCCGTTTTCATACCACAATACTCCGATGAGGTAAAGTGTGGTATTGCGGGCCATAAAACCTGTAGTTTCAATATCAAAAAAAAGCAGATTTTCATCTTTATAATAATGTGTGAAATAAGCCGGAATTTCTTTGTCCGTTGTGTTGACCGCTTCGGTATAGTTAATGATTTTCATAAATAATCCCCTGTATGATATCTTGTAAATTCTATCATAGCATAATGAAAAAGAATGTGCTATAATGAAAATGATTTTTGGTGCCTTTTGAATAAGATATCAATAAGGTATTATATGAAGCCAGGTAGAGGAAAATAAATGATAGGATATATCAAAGGAACGGTAGAAGGAATTTTAGAGGATTCTGTTTTACTTGAAAATAACGGAATAGGATATCGTATTTTTACTTCGGGGATGGTGTTGGCATCTTTTATAAGGTTACACGAGCCGATGATGCTTTTTACTTACCTGCATGTGAGGGAGGATGAGTTATCATTATTTGGCTTTCCGACAAAGGAGGAGCTTGATACTTTTAAGCTGTTACTAGGGGTGAATGGAATTGGTCCCAAGGCAGCACTATCCATCCTTACAGTGCTGACGGTAAGGGATTTATCACTTGCCATCATGTCTGGAGATACAAAAGCGATTACAAGAGCGAATGGTGTAGGAGCAAAGGGTGCAAACCGTGTGATTATGGAGCTTAAGGACAAGCTAAATTTTGATGACTTGTTTGACTTAAGTGGTGTAGAAGAAAACAGCGTTTCTTCTGAAAGCAATGCGGCAGGTGACAGCATACAGGATACAGTGCTTGCGCTGGTAAGTCTGGGATATTCAGAGTTTGAAGCGGTGAAAGCGATTAAGATGGTTCCGGAGGCAGAAAGTATGGAATCCGGGGATTTGTTAAAACAGGCACTTAAGAAAATGTTTTAGAAGCTGGTAAATCTTTATGCCAGGGATTTCGGCGAACGATTGGAGTAATATGACAGATAGAATGATTAGTACTCAGATCCTTCCGGAGGATGTGAAGATTGAAAATAATTTAAGACCGGCTATGCTTTCGGATTATGTCGGACAGGAAAAGGTAAAGAATAATTTAAAAGTGTTTATCGAGGCGGCAAAGAACCGTGGAGAGGCACTTGATCATGTATTATTATATGGTCCGCCTGGACTTGGAAAGACAACGATGGCATCCATTATTGCCAACGAGATGGAAAGCCATTTAAAGATTACATCTGGTCCGGCTATTGAAAAACCAGGAGAATTAGCGGCGATTCTCAATAATCTAAACGAGCATGATGTGCTGTTTATTGATGAGATTCACAGGCTGAACCGCCAGGTGGAAGAAGTTTTATATCCGGCTATGGAGGATTTTGCTATTGATATCATGATTGGTAAGGGACAGGCAGCAAGAAGTATCCGTCTTGATTTACCGCATTTTACATTGGTTGGAGCAACAACGAGAGCCGGAATGCTTACGGCACCACTTAGAGACCGGTTTGGTGTGGTGAACCGTCTCGAATTTTATACGAAAGAGGAGCTTACGAAGATTGTACTGCGTTCAGCAGATGTGTTGGAGATCACAATTGATGAACCGGGAGCCTTAGAAATAGCAAGACGTTCAAGAGGAACACCGAGACTGGCAAACAGACTGCTTAAGAGAGTGCGTGATTTTGCGGAAGTTTCCTTTGAAGGACATATCAGTGAGGAGGTTTCGAAAAAGGCACTTGACCGTTTGGAGGTTGATTCTTTTGGGCTGGATCAGATTGACCGGAATATTATTCTTACAATGATTGAAAAATTTGGCGGTAAACCAGTCGGACTTGATACATTAGCTGCAGCGATTGGAGAGGATGCGGGAACGATAGAAGATGTGTATGAACCATATCTGATCCAGAATGGTCTGCTTGCCAGAACACCCAGAGGCAGGGTTGCAACGGAGACGGCATATAAGCATTTTGGCTTGGAACATCGAATGGCGTAGAAACATATAGATAAAGGAGAATGAATATGGCAGATAAAAATGATATTCCAGTAGTAATTAATGGACGTATTTACAATTTGAGCGGATATGAAAATACGGATTATTTGCAAGAGGTTGCCAACTACATGAACAGTAAGATTGCAGAGTGTAAGGCAGCAGAAGGATTTCGCCGTTTGAGTGCAGAATATCAGAATATATTACTTGCAATCAATATTGCAGATGATTATTTCAAAGTTAAGAACGAGACAGGAAAGCTTTTTGCCCAGGATGATGAAAAGGATAAGCAGATATATAATCTGCGTCACGAGGTCATCGAAACACAGATAAAATACGAGTCGTCCATGCGTCTTGTTGATGAATATAAAGAGCAGGTGAATGCGCTCCAGCGTAAAATCATACAGATGGAGGCAGAGCGTTCCAGACAGGAATAGCAGGTGTTTGTATATGAGAGATTGGAAGCGACCAGAGATACTAGCTCCCGCTGGCTCGATGGATGCACTTCGTGCAGCAGTGTATGCGGGTGCAGATGCAGTATATTTAGGTGGTAATCGGTTTGGAGCAAGGGCATTTGCCGATAATTTTGATGAAGATGCTTTGCTCGATGCAATTCAATATGCGCATATATATGGTGTTAAGGTTTATTTGACTGTTAACACCTTATTTCGTGATGAGGAAATGAAAGCTCTTTATGATTATTTACTGCCGCTTTATGAGGCAGGTCTTGATGCTGTTATTGTACAGGACCTGGGAGTGGTTTCTTATGTGCATGAGACGTTTCCAGATTTACCAATTCATGCATCAACCCAGATGACAGTTACAACGAGATACGCATATACAGTGCTTAAGGATTATGGAGTTACAAGAATTATCCCAGCCAGAGAGCTGTCCATAAGAGAGATAGCCGGGCTTAAGGAAACGCCGGTGAAGGAACCTTTATCAGGAAATCCCGAAGAAGATATACAGTGCATACATGCTAATGAAAAGGAGTCTGTACCGGAAGTTGAAGTGTTTGTACAGGGAGCATTATGCTACTGTTATTCCGGTCAGTGCCTTATGAGCTCCATGCTAGGAGGAAGGAGTGGTAACCGTGGAAGATGTGCCCAGACCTGTAGACTTGCCTATGATGTAGAAGATGACAAAGGAAACCGGTTACATACAGATGGCAGATATATACTAAGCCCAAAGGATCTTTGTGGATTAGAAAACATTCCTGCGCTGATAAAGGCAGGTGTAGATTCCTTTAAAATTGAGGGAAGAATGAAAAAACCGGAGTATGTGGCTGCTTGTGTGAGAGCGTATCGCATCTGTTTGGATGCATGGTTTGACGGCAGACTGACAAAAGAGATCATCAATGAGCAAAAGCAGGAAATGGCAGAGGTATTTAACCGTGGTGGATTTACAGATGGATATTATCAAAGACACAATGGAAGAGATATGATGACGGTTAAAAATCCAGGAAATGTGGGTGTAAAAATAGGAAATATTCAAGGTGTAAATCGTAATAAGGTGACGGTAAAGCTTTCAAAAGAGGTGTTTCATGGAGATATTTTAGTGATTGGCCAAAAGGAAGAGGCGGTTACGCTTACCTGTAATGCAGATGGGAAAACAGGAGATTTGATTATATTAAATGCCCCACACTCGAAAATACTGAAAAAAGGAATGGCTGTAAGCAGAATGCAAAAAGCAAAGCTTATGTCAGAGCTTTCCTTATATAGCAGCGAGGAACAAAAGATTTCCGTGTCGGGTTATCTTATTTTAAAAGCCGGTAAAACCGCACAGTTGTCGCTTAAGACATGTGTGAAGGATGAAACATATGCAGTGACAGTAGAGGGAGAGCAGGTGCAGGCAGCAGAGAATACTCCGCTTAGTGAAGAAGTAATCCGAAAAAAAATCACAGCCACCGGCAATACAAGATATCAGTTCAAGCAATTTGAACTTTTACTGGATGGAGGAGTCTTTTATCCGGCAGGGGCATTAAAGGAGCTTCGAAGGAATGGGTTAGAAAGTCTGGAAAAAGAAATCTGCAAGAAAAGCTTTCGGATATTTCCGGAAGAAAAAAAGCAGAATATGGAAATAACAAAAACGATGGAGCCAAAAGGGAAAAGGGATGTGGCAAAGCCTTGTGAGAGCAAAACAATTTGTAATCAGAAAGGCTCTGGATTTGGCGAGGAGCAGGAAAGAAGTGTAGCGCTCATGGTTTCATCCATTGAGCAGTATGAAACAGCCGTGGATATATTCCATGGTAAAATTTTAAGAAAAAATTTTGCTGACATTTATCTGGATTTGCAGTATTTTAGAAAAGAAGATATAATATATTATGTGAAAAAGAATAAAGAAATTCATCACTTTCTTGTACTACCGCCTGTTTTAAGGGAGGAGAACATAGATGAGGCAGTTTCATTTTTACAGATGATGCTGGAAGATGAGATTTCCTTTTTTGGTGTTGTCGTGCGGAATTTGGATGAACTTGCATTATTGAAATGGATGGGCTATCGTGGTTTGATTATAACGGACTACAGTTTGTATGCCATGAATGGGTGGGCTGTAAGGTGGCTCCAAAAACAGCATGATGCAATTACAGTTACGTTACCTGTAGAGTTAAATGAAAAGGAACTGGTAACGGTATCGGAAGAAATATGTTATGCACAATGGGTTACTTATGGTCATCAGCAGCTTATGGTTAGCGCACAATGTGTATTAAATACCATCAGAGGCTGTGAAAAGAGTCATAAAAGCCTGCTGTTAAAAGACCGTTACAAAAAGCCGTTCTTTGTCAAATGTATTTGTAAATATTGTTATAATCTGATCTATAATGGATGCCCGACCGTTTTATTTGATGCGGGAACAGATGTATTGAAGAGACGGGTAACACAGAGGCTTCACTTTACTGTGGAGAGTAGGGAACAGACAGAACAGGTGATTTATGCATTTTTATCAGAAAGTCCTTACGAAGGTGAAAGGACAAGAGGACATTACAAACGTGGAGTAGAGTAAATGGCAACAATTATTACAAATGTTTCCAAGTACATCATATTGTTATTGATGGTACTGTATACACTTTCCTGTCTTACAATTTTTAAACAGGAAAGTGAGGAAGAAAAAAATGAAAAACTGAATAAGCAGATCATTTATATATTTTTAATGCATTTTTTATGCTATCTGGTACTGGCGGTAAACCGTCCGGAAGAGATGAAAGAACTTATTATCTTTTATGGACTTCAGATTTTAGTTGCAACGATTTATATGTATTTGTACCATTATTTTTATCCATATTCTTCCAGAATCATTACCAACAATATGAGTTTTTTATTGCTGATTGGATATACGATGCTGACAAGGCTTGATATTTCCCTCGCAGAGAAACAGTTTCTGATTGCGACAACGGCATTGGTTATGGTTTCTGTGATTCCTTTTATAATGGATCAATATAAGAACCTAAGAAATTATGGGAAAGTCTATGGAGTACTTGGAATTCTTGCCCTGGCATCGGTATTTGTGATGGGTGTGGAACAGTATGGTTCCCTCAACTGGATTAAGCTGGGGTCGATTACGCTGCAGCCCATGGAATTTGTAAAAATTCTGTTTGTATTTTTTATAGCCAGTATGCTGTCACAGAGCAGGGATTTTAAACAGGTTAAGATTATTACCGTTTTTGCCGGTATACATATGGGTGTTTTAGTATTGGAAAAGGATTTAGGAGGAGCGCTTATTTTCTTTGTAATATTTGTTTCTATGATTTATGTAGGAACAGGAAAGCTTCGGTATTTAGTGCTTTTTTTTGCCGGCGGAGGAGTAATGGCAGGTCTTGCATTTATATTGTTTAAGGACAGGCTGTTTAATCATGTTTTGGTACGTATCAATGCATGGAGGGATCCATGGGCAGATATTGATGGGCAGGGATATCAGATTGCACAGTCCCTGTTTGCCATTGGAAGTGGGGGATATTGGGGTTCCGGACTGACAAAGGGATTACCAAAGATTATTCCTGTCAGTGAAAGTGATTTTATCTTTTCGGCTATTTCAGAAGAGTTTGGTGTGATTTTTGGATTGGCACTGATTCTTGTCTGTTTTAGCTGCTTTATAAGTTTTATCAGTATTTCCATGCGGGTACGGAATCGTTTTTATAAGACGATGGCATTTGGTTTTGCAATCTGCTATATGTTTCAGACCTTTTTATCCATCGGTGGAGTGACGAAGTTCATTCCTTCCACTGGTGTAACGATTCCGCTTGTCAGTTATGGAGGCAGCTCGGTGTTAAGTTCCCTTGTGATGTTTGCAGTTATGCAGGGAATTAGTACAATAGAAAATAAAGAGGCTAAGAAAATTGAAAAAGAACGAAGAGAAATTGAAGAAAATGCAAGGCAGATCCCGGGAAAAAAGCAGAGGACGTAACAAAAAAGCAGTAAATTCGGTACTGCTCACTCCGGAGCAGCAGGCATTTTTAGATAAGGAAGAGAAAATTGATAAGATTAATGATAAGATGAACAAACCTATTATCGGGTTTACTTATATCTGCGCATTTATTGTAATTGGTCTTATGGCATATATTTTGCATTTTATGATCGTGGACAGTGATGAGGTGATTGCAAATTCGGCAAATCCCCGTCTTGACAGCTATGCGGATAATGTGAATCGCGGTGATATTAAGACCAGTGATGGAAAGGTGGTTGCAACAGGAGATACCCAAAACCGGGAATATCCTTATGACAATCTTTTTGCCCATGTGGTGGGATATTCAAAATACACAAAGGCCGGTATTGAGAGAATTGGTAATTATCATTTAACAGAGAGTCACTGTAATATTTTTGAACGTATTGTAAATACTCTTCGGGAAGAGAAAAATGAAGGTGATACTGTGGTGTCCACAGTAAATTACGAATTGCAGAAAACCGCTTATGATGCTTTAGGTGGGGCAGATGGAGCAGTTGTTGTAATGGAACCGGATACCGGTAAAATTCTTGCGATGGTGTCAAAACCTGATTTTAATCCGAACGATATCGATGCAGTATGGGAGGAGGCAAACAGCGAGAATTCGACAAGTTCTGTATTGCTAAACCGTGCATCACAGGGATTATATGCCCCAGGTTCGACCTTTAAGGTATTGACTACATTGGCATATATGCGTCAGTATCCAAATGAGTACAGTGCATATACCTATAATTGTGCTGCGGCAGAGGCGGTTTTTAACAGTGTAAGCGTACATTGTTATGGAAGGGAAACACATGGAGAAGAGGATTTAGAAGCAGCGCTTGCAAATTCCTGTAATCAGGCTTATGCGGATATTGGAACCAGGCTTGATGTGGATGAATGGAGAGGAATGCTTGAGAGTTTTCTGTTTAACAAGTCTCTGCCATATATGGATGCCAGTGCGGATAGCAGATTCTATCTGGATGGAAAGTCAAATAATGGATATATACCACAGACTGCTTTTGGTCAGGGAGATACCTTGATTACACCGCTTCATAATGCAATGATTGTGTCTGCAATTGCAAATGGCGGACTGATGATGAAACCGTATTTGATTGATGGTGTTGAAAGCTATAAGGGGACAAGAGTTAAGAAATTTTCACCATCTTCCTATGATACTCTGCTGACTTCTGATGAGGTAGAAACGCTTACAGGATATATGAGGAAGGTGGTAACGGATGGAACGGCAGCAGCATATTTTGGCGGTGCGTCCTATGAAGCAGCAGGAAAAACCGGAACAGCAGAATATGCAGGAGGCGAGCATGATCTTTCATGGTTTGTTGGTTTTTGCAATGTAGAGAATCCGGATATTGTAGTAAGCATTGTTGTGGAAGAATCGGATGTAAATGGTGTGAAAGCCTCTGCGATTGCACGGAGTATATTTGATTCTTATTATCAGAATGCGTCAGATAAATAATGGGTATTCTTAAATGCTATAAAAAATTAGTAACTTTACCTTGCCTTTTTGATTATATATTGCTATACTTTATCTAATTAAGCAACACACCAAGTTGCGTGGAATTTCCATGAAAGAAGTGCGAAATTCTGCAGTATAGGAGGAACTGCGATGATAGAAGCAACTAGCTGTGGCGGTGTGGTAATCTTCAGAGGTAAGGTGTTGTTATTGTATAAGAACTATAAGAATAAGTACGAAGGCTGGGTTCTGCCAAAGGGAACGGTGGAGGAAGGTGAAGAGTACAAAGAAACGGCACTTCGGGAGGTGAAGGAAGAATCCGGAGTGAACGCACACATTATCAAATATGTGAATAAGAGTAATTATACTTTTAATACCGCATACGATGTTGTAAACAAGGATGTACATTGGTATCTGATGATGGCTGACAGCTATTACAGCAAACCTCAAAGGGAAGAGTACTTTATGGATTCCGGATATTATAAGTATCATGAAGCCTATCATTTATTAAAGTTTCCAAATGAAAAACAGATATTGGAACAGGCATATAGTGAATATCAGGATTTGAAGCAGAGTAATTTATGGGGATCAAAGAAGTATTTTTAGGAGTGAGAAGGAGTCAGAAGGGATTTTGGCTCCTTTTTTCTTTAAAATGTGTTTTCAAATGGAGTGAAATTGGATGAAGAAAAAAATAATGAATCTATTAGCAGTAATTTGTCTGTTGGTTGCATTGGGATGCGGAGGCTATCTGGCATATTATTATTATGTAAATGCCAGGAGTGAGGCTGCAATTTCCGAACTGTCAGGCTTGCTGGAAAACAATTATTCCGTAAATGGGAATGTGGATAAAGGAAATGAGCCGGAACTGGTGGATGTTGACGGGGTGATGATTCAAAAAAAATTCGAAAAGCTATATCAGAAAAATCATGATTTTTTAGGCTGGATTAAGATTTCAGATACCCATATTGATTATCCGGTCATGTATACTCCAAATGATAATGAAAATGGTGAATATTACATACACAGAAACTATGAGAAGGAATATTCAGCAGCAGGACTTCCTTTTGTGGATGCAAATTGTGATGTAAAACTTCCAACAGATAACATAATTGTGTATGGACATAATATGAATTCGGGAACCATGTTCCATGATATCCTGCAATATGCACAGGAAGAATTTTATAGAACACATAAAACCTTTCGGTTTGATACTATCTTTGAAGATGGAGAATATGAAGTAGTTGCGATGTTTTATGGACAGATTCTGGATAAAAATTCGAAAAATTTCAAATATTATGAATTTGTAAATGCGGGAAATAAAGAAGAATTTATGGATTTTGTGAATAATATAAAGGCAATGTCTGTGATAGATACTGGTGTAGAGGTGGAATATGGTGACAAGCTCCTCACGTTGTCTACCTGTGCCTATCATGTTGAGGATGGCAGATTTGCAGTTATTGCAAAGAAGAAGCAGGATTGAGATATGGATATACAGTTTTTTAGAAAGAATTTAAGAAAAAAATTAAAGGAGAGGAAGATAACACTGAGTTCCCTGGCAGCGAAGGCTGATTTGTCAGAAGATACGCTTCGTTCAGTGGTATATGGAAAATCCCAGGATATTAAGCTCTCCACTGTGATAAAGATAGCAGATGTATTAGACTGCCCAATTGATAACCTGATTGGCCGACAATACTACTCAGAGGCAGAACAGAGGATTCATGAAAGAATGCACCATTTTACAGGGCATTCCCTCCGGGTGATGGAGTATTTTTCTGAATTAGAAGAGGATATGATGTTAGAACATTCAGAGGAAGGAAAGATATTGATTCCGGTATTGTGTTTTTTTGGAAATATGAAAGATGGAATGTATGGCGACAGTCATACGACAGAGATTTTAGATATTTCGGCTTATCCTAATGCTTTGCGGGAGGATGCGGATTTTGCCATTAAGATTTTATCCAATTGTTTTGAACCGATATATTTTCTAAATGATATATTAATCTGTTCCTGTAAAAGACATCCTGAATATAATGACATTGTGCTATATTCGGATAAAAACGGCAGACTTTACTTAAGAAAGTATTTCAAAACACATTTAGAGCCATTAAATGGCTTTGGTGAACGTATACTATCGAATCGTTATAATGAGTTTAAAGCAAAGGGTGTTGTTTTAAGAGTGGTGAGAGAATTTAATATAGAATTATACCGGTAAAATGCGGAGTGACTTTTCAAACAAAAAACTCCTTGAAAATCAAGGAGTTTTTTGATGCCGGTGATGGGACTTGAACCCATACGATGTTGCCATCAACAGATTTTGAGTCTGCCTCGTCTGCCAATTCCGACACACCGGCATGCTGTAAAACTAACGAAAACTAGTATAATCGGAAAGTATTCTTTTGTCAAGAAGTTTTTTGATAAAAGTTTTGTATTCCATTTTAATAGATGATATAGTATTATGTAGAAAAAATAAGGTGATAATTATGGAGTTTAACTGGC
>CAMWYJ010000044.1 GCA_947178445.1 uncultured Clostridium sp. | reverse complement strand
GTTATATATAGTGAAACGTTTCAAAATGGTACTTTGTTAGATACGAAAGGACTCAGTTATCCAAAAAAAGGAATCAGGGCGGATACCGGTATTAGCAGCATGGATGAGAAAGCATTGATACGAAAACTGAAAAAAGGTGATTCGGAAAGTCTGAACCGGATATTTGATGCATACTACGACAAGGTGTATGGCTATTGTTATCGTCATTTAAACCATCGGGAAAATGCGCAGGATATGACACAGGAAGTGTTTTTGCGGGTATGCAGGAATATTTCTGATTATCGGCATTATGGGAAGTTTGAAAATTATCTCTATGTGATAGCGGCAAATCTGTTAAAGGATCATTACAGGAAAAAACAACTGCTTCCGCTTGAAGATATTGTGATAAAGGAGACTGAGCCGGGATTTGCCAGGGCAGAAAATACCCTGATTGTGACAGAAGCTTTGAGAAAGCTTCCGGAGCAGGAACGGGAGATTATTGTGCTGCGGTATTATCAGGAATTAAAAATAAAGGATATTGCAAGGATTCTTGACTTGAAGCTTTCCACGACAAAGTATCATTTAAAAAGGGCACAGGAAATGCTTGGAGAATTGCTGGAAGAAAATGAAGACCACACAGGAAATATAAAAAGAAAAGGAGTTTGATACGGAAAGGAGGTTGTCTGTTATGGAGGAAAAGAGATTAGAAGAATGGCTGGGCGGCTGTCAGCTTCCGCCAGTGAATGAGAGGAAAAAAGAAGAGACAAGGGATTTATTACAGAGACAGGTATCAGAGAGCCGGATGACCGATGCAGAGTTTATTTGGGGACAGCTTGGATTTATCAAGCCCCATACATGGATTGGGCAGCTTGGGGTATTTGTGGTGCTTTGTATCGTTGTTTATAGACTTCGGCCATATTATACAGACTATCGGTTTTATGCCTTGTTTTCTACGGTAACACCATTATTGCTGGTATGCCATATCGAGGAACTTGCCAGAGTCTGTTATAAAAGTACCCTGGAAATTGAAATGGCGGCAAAGTATTCTTTGAAAAAGCTGCTACTATCCAGGTTATTTATATTGGGGATTGTAGATTTGCTTATGTTTTGCTTGTTTGCGGGATTCTTAATCTGGCAGTTTGAGATAAGCATACTGTCTATTCTGTTGTATTGCCTGGTTCCGTTTCAGATTACGGTTATCGGGCTGCTGTATCTGTTAAAATTTGCAGGTCGTGGCTTATATGGATATCAGGCATGTGCTTATACTGGCTTGGTGTGTGTCTGTTTTGTTATTCTGTCACATTACAGACCAAAGATATACAGCATAGACAGTCAGATGTATTGGGTTATGGCGGTACTGGCAGCCTTTGTAGTGTTAGTATGGGTGGCAAAAGATATATGGAAAAAGCTTGACCGGTTAGATGACCTGATATTAGAGAATTAGGAGGAAGGCAAATGCGGAGCATTTCTTAAAATGCCTTCCGACGACATGCCGCCGAACCAGAGGTGAGGGGGCGATTCCTTATTAGGAGGAAGGCAAATGCGGAGCATTTCGTAATTAATTAGGAGGAAGAAAATGGTATTATCAGTTGAAAAACTAACAAAACAATATGGAAATAAAATTGCAGTAGATAGATTAAATGTGGAATTCGGAACAGGTGTATATGGTCTGCTTGGAGCAAATGGGGCAGGCAAAACGACATTAATGCGTATGATATGTGGTATTCTGACACCGACCTCAGGTGAGGTTAAACTGGATGGAGTCAATAATCTGGATATGGGAGAAGCCTTCCGGGAACAGCTGGGTTATCTTCCCCAGGATTTTGGGTACTATCCGGATTTTAAGGCACGGGAATTTATGCTGTATATTGCAGCCTTGAAGGGGCTTACTCCGATACAGGGAAAGGAACGGGCTGACGAGCTGATAGAAATGGTTGGGTTAAAGGATGTGGCAAACAAAAAGATTAAGACTTTTTCCGGCGGGATGAAACAGCGGTTGGGAATCGCCCAGGCGATGATTAACAATCCAAGGATTTTGGTGTTGGATGAGCCGACTGCCGGATTAGATCCCAAAGAGCGTGTGCGGTTTCGGAATCTGCTGTCAGATTTTGCAAGCAACCGGCTGGTAATCCTTTCTACACATATTGTATCAGATGTGGAATATATTGCAGACGAGATTCTGGTAATGAAAAATGGTACATTGATTGCAGAGGGAACGGTTATGGAGCTTGTGGGCAGCATTTCGGATAAAGTATGGAAGGTTGTAACAGACAGGGAAAGTGCAGATGTTCTTTGCAGTCAATATAATATTGTCAACCTGCGGCATGTGGAGGATAATGTGGAGCTTCGGATTGTAAGTGATGATGCACCAATGGATATCGCAGAGCATGCGGCACCCACGCTAGAGGATTTGTATATGTATGAGTTTAAAGAGCAAGTCAGATAAAGGACAGGAGGAAGAAAAGCTATGCGAACATTGATAAAATATGAATTTTTAAAATTGTACAAGAAGAAAATGAATTTGATTATATTCTGGGGTACCTGTGCAATGATGGCAATTTTTGCGATAATAAATGCATTGCAGACACCGGCATATGATGAAAAGGGGAATAAACTGGAGGGATTTACAGCAATTGCATATCAAAAGAAAATAATTTCGGAATTAGAAGGTCCTTTGACAGATGAGAGGGCAAGTGAACTGATTAAGGAATTTCAGGAAATGAAAGGGAATCCGGATAATATTAAGCAGGGAGAAGACGGCTGGCGGTTTGCGGATCCGGTATATTACAGCTATTATTATCCGAAAAGATCATTGCTTTATATGATTGCACATAATTATGATAAGCCATGGGAGAATACCTATGGCGGCAATATAGAGGAACTTACCGGAAACGAAGAGCCCATGTATGAAGCAAGGACAGCACGGCTAAAGGAAATGCTTTTGCAAGGAAGCGGCGATTGGGAGTATAGCAAGGCGGAGCAGGAATTCTGGATTCGCAAGGATAATGAGATTAAGAAGCCGTTCATCTATGGATATGCGGAGGGCTGGGATCAAATACTGAATATGATGGGATTTTTTGCGATTCCGCTTATCAGCCTGTTAATCATGACTGCCGGGATATATGCAGGGGAATACGAGAGCCATGCAGACCATATTATTCTCACTACCCGGTATGGAAAGTCGAAGGTTATTGCGGCTAAAAACATGGCGGTGTTTTTATTTGCCGGGTTATTTATTACAGCCACTACATTAATCCTGTACCTGTGCATCCTTTTGTGCAATGGCTTCGAGGGAGGAAATCTGGCAGTTCAGAATTTCAATGTGGATAGTCCATATCCCTTTACCTATATCCAGGCAATATTAATCTGTACAGGAGTAAATTATGTGCTGGCATTCGGTATGCTTGCCATTACATTATTTATGTCTGCAAGGATGAAAAACAGCCTTCCGGTATTTTCGATTATGCTGTTCCTCTTTTTGATTGCCCTGTTTTTGCAAAGCAGTATGACAAATGGTGTGTATAACCATATTTTATATCTGCTTCCATATAATGTGGCAACATTTACGGAGTTAGGATTCCTTAGCTCCTATCGGTTTGGTGGACTGGTATTAGACTGCATCAGTATGCGGTATGTCGTCTATATCCTGCTTATGGTGCTGGCATTGCCTTTTGCCGGAAATGCATTTCGGAGGCATCAGGTACAGTGACATTATTTTCTGATGGATACGAAAATTCGAAATCCATTATCTGTAGTGATGTGAAGGATTCCATTAAGGGCAGATACACGGTCTTTCATATTTGAAAGACCAATGCCGGAACCGGATGGAAAGGCTTTCGTATGTGGAGGGGCACTGTTGATGTCTGTGGCAGAAGGGAAGGAAGCGTACTTCGTTCCGTTGTCCTCAATCAATAACTGGTAAAAGCCAGGGTGCTCCTTTACCATAATGGTAACGTGGGTTGCGTTGCTGTGTTTTATAATATTATTCAAAGCTTCTTTCGTAATGGCAAGAAAACAGTATTTTACCTCCCTGGGAATCTGTTTTGTGACATCGCAGGTCAGACTCGCAGGACAAAAGGTAAAACTGTTTACCAGACTGTCCAATGCCGTATTCAGGTCAATGGACTCATCGTGTAGGTCATGAACGCTGTTTCGTATATTGTCCATGGCATCATCTAAGGACTCCTTTAGATTTTTTAAATGGTGTATCAGGGTTTCCTCCCTGCAGATGGCAAGCAGGGCACCTACCTGTAGAATCGAGCGGGACAGCATATGCCCTACATTGTCGTGAATTTCTCTTGCAATGCGATTCCGCTCTCTTAAAGTGGCAATATAAATCTGATCATTCTGATTCTCAATCAATTGTTGATTTGCATTGCGCAATATCATTTCCGTTTCCACGCTGTTATCCCGAAAAACGTGTATCATTTTTTTCAGCTGATTCCGCTCATCATTCTTCCGGGCAAGATAGAAGCTAAGGCCTGCTGATAACAGGATATTAAGACCTGCATAGCTTTTGCTATGGTAAAGGAATGGGAGCAGGGGCAGGACAAAAAGAGACGGTAACAGATACTGTTTCCGGTAAAAGAAAATATAGCAGTAAAATGGCGCAAATAAAGAAAGTTCTGGTACAAAAGAGCACAAGATAAGAGTGATGAAGCCAATATAGCAGGTGGTTTTGGAATCGCTGACAGAACACGTAAAACAGTAAAGTGCCAGCACAAGCAAAATGCACATAATATAAAAAGCAGACAGCTTGTCCACCGGATAGCTTATGCAGCACAGGATAAATAAAATAATGGAATCTATAATAGTTGACATGATATCTCTCCATTTGAATTCGTTTTTATCCATTATAATGTATATGTTGGAGAATAGCTACGGTTATTTTAAGAAGCTATTGGGTATAGAGGATTGCATGTGTTGCATGGCGGTAATATTACGTTAGGGGAGTTTTGCAATTGATCAAGAATATGACATTTGTCATATTTTTTCCTGACATTTCACACTATATTTTTTCTCCTTAAAGTACTAATATAATATATGTTCCAAATTGTTGAATTACGAAAACCAACAAAATGAGGAGGGAAAGTATGGTTGTTAAAATTGAAAATCTGGTAAAACGCTATGGTGACCTGGTGGCATTAGACCACTTTAATCTGGAAATAGAAGAGGGAGAAGTGTTTGGACTGCTAGGACCAAATGGAAGTGGTAAATCCACCACGATTAATTGTCTGTTATCCCTTTTGGAATATGATAAGGGAACGATTGAAGTATTTGGAAAGGAAATGAAACCGACCAGCTATGATTTGAAAAAGGATATTGGTGTCATTTTACAGAATGTGGCGGTGTTTGAAGAGCTTACTGTATATGAAAATGTTGATTATTTCTGCGGTCTGTACATTAAGGATAAAGAAAAGAGAAAACAGCTTGTGGAAGAAGCAATTGAGTTTGTGGAGCTTTCCGATTACCGCAAGTTTTATCCAAAAAAATTATCAGGCGGTCTGCTTAGAAGGTTAAATATTGCCTGCGGAATTGCCCATAAACCGAAGCTGATTATCTTAGATGAGCCAACTGTGGCAGTGGATCCACAAAGCCGGAATAAAATTCTAGAGGGAATCTTGAAGTTAAACAAAGAGGGAGTTACCGTCATTTATACCTCTCACTATATGGAAGAGGTAGAGCAGATATGTACCCGGATTGCCATTATGGACAAGGGGAAAAATGTTGCAATTGGAACAAAGGATGAGCTAAAGGCGATGATTGATCTTGGAGAGACCATCAGCATGGAAGTGCTAGAGCTCTCAGAAGAAGTATTAGAAGAAATTTCAAAGCTTCCGCATGTTATACAGGTGACTTTTGAGAACCATTTACTGAAGGTACGGTTTTCTAAGGGAAAGCACAATTTGTTGAGACTGCTGGATGTTTGTAAGGAAAAGGAAATTGGTTTTGGCGGTGTTCATTCCGAGCTTCCGACCTTAAATGATGTATTTTTGGAAATTACGGGAAAAGAATTGAGAGATTAAGGAGGAACCATTATGCAGTATTTCTTTTATCAGATTAAAATGTTATTCCGAAGTCCGGTTGCACTGTTCTGGTCTGTTGGTTTTCCTGTTATTTTAGGCGGTTTGTTTTATTTTATGTTTGGAAATATCGGAAATGCGGAACAGTTTTCTGAGGTGCCGGTGGGTGTCGTTGTAGAGAAGGAAAATGACAGCTTTTTGGAACTGATGAAGACCGTGGAGGTGGAAGAGGATACCGCCATGTTTAAGGTTACCGAATATAAGAAGACAGAGGATGCAGAGGCGGCTTTGAAAGCGGAAGAGATTGCAAGCTATGTGATTGTAAAGGGTGAAGATTTTGAAATGGTGGTAATCGAATCTTCCATATCCAGTTCATTGCTGAAGACCTTTATAGACCAGTATAAGCAAAACTATGCGCTGATTGAAGAAGTGGCAGTAAAGCACCCTGAGCAGGTGGCAGATGTGGTGATGAATCTGTATGAGGATTCCGGAATTGATATCAGGGAGGTTCCGTTAAAGGGACAGGATAAAGATCCTTATACGCAGTATTTTTATGCGCTGCTTGCCATGGCTTGTCTGATTGCTTCCAGTGTCGGGGTGCAGAATGGATTAAACATCCAGGCAGACCTTTCAAGCCTAGGTGCCAGAAGAAATGTAGCCCCGACCAGAAAAATGACACAGGTACTGATAGATTTCTTTGCAACCTTGTTTATCTATTGTATATTGATGACCGGCGTGTTGGCTATTTTAGTTTTTGCGTATAAGAGGGATTTTGGAACAAATGTAGGATTGGTGTTACTTGCGACTTATATTGGTAGCTTTGTAGGGCTTGCTGGTGGAACCATGTTAGCAGTAATCCTGAAAGGTTCCAAAAGCACAAAGGAAGGAATTGCCGTAGCATTCTTTATGGTAAGCAGTTTCTTAGGTGGACTTCAGTGGGTGGATATTACTTATATTCTGGAAAAACACTGTCCCATCATTAACCGGATTAATCCGGCAACGCTGATGGTCAATTCCTATAAAAGCCTGGTGGTGTTCGGTGATATCAGCCAGTATGCGGTAAATGTCATAACCTTGTTAGGGATTGGAATCATTTTTCTTGGGATTAGCATTATGAAGCTAAGGAGGACACGGTATGCAAGTCTTTAAAACGTATTTTAAATTATTGAATCATTATAAAGGAACGATTATCATGTTCTTTGCTGTTTTTCTTACCGTTGCACTGGTTATGACAGGAAATCTGTCGGCTGGCGGTGAACAGGAGGAATTTGAAGGAACGAAGCTTTCTATTGCGGTAATCGATCAGGATGGAACACAATTGGGAACTACATTGAAAAAATATTTTGAGGACAGTCATGAATTACAGGATATGGAATACGATGAAGACAGTATTTTAGATGAGCTTTATTGGAGAAAGGTGGATTATGTTCTGATTATTCCAAAGGGCTACACAGAAAGCCTGCTTCATGACGATACGGAGAAAATGGAGCTTCAATGTATGAAAGTGCCAGGGCTTTTTGAGGCAGTGTATTTTGAATCTGAGCTAAATCTGTATATCTCCAAGCTGACTGGATTATTGAAGTCCGGTTACACATTGGAGGAGGCAGGCGAAACAATGCTGTCATTGAAGAAAGAAACAGCAAAGGTGACGATGGCATCCTTTGTCAATGAAAACCGGAATGATGCCTGTACCGTGTTTTTTAGTTATGTGCCATATCTCTTTATTACCTTGGGAATCAGTGGAGTCGGCATAATTCTGCTTCGGTTTAACGAAAAGGAGGTAAAGGACCGGATGGAATGTGGAGCCATGCCAATGAAGGAACGGGTGGCAGGACTGAGTGCAGGAATCTTTATGTTTGGACTGATTCTGCTTGCAACTGTTCTTGCGATAGCAGGAATTCTGTCAAAAGGAAGTATTTATACGGATGTCCGTTTTCCATATTTTCTCCTCAATATGTTTGTGATGCTGCTGTTTGGCTTAAGCCTTGGTTTCCTGATAGGCTTCGTGGCAAAAAATAATGAGACGGTTAATGGGATCGTAAATGTGGTAAGCCTTGCACTTTGTTTCCTCGGCGGTGTCTTTGTACCAATGGAATTTTTTAGTGATGCCATCTTAAAAGTGGCTAAATTTATTCCGACCTATTGGTATATGAAAAATAATGAGGCCATCGGTTCCATGACCGGTATGTCAAAGGATTTAATGGGGGATATGCTGCCGCAGATGGGTGTAGTAGCAGGATATGCATTAGTTATTTTTGCGGTAACATTGGTCGTGATTTCGAAGAAACGAAAAAGAGTGGATTAGCATTCTGTGTTTTATAACTCAAATCAATCTATTCAGTGAAATAAGTTACGAGGAGTAGCGTCTTACTTTATGAAAGAAGGGGCGCTATTTCTTGTTTTTTAAATTCAAAATTGCTGCGACTAGTAGAACTTCTTACATATAAAAATTTCCATTTAAGGATTATTTAATAATTTCTCCTGTATGATGTCGATAAAAGGCTGGGATACAGCAGACAGCATACAAAATGCGTTTGCGAAACGCTCTATTTCCAAAACCTAGTTGTGCGATATAGACAATATCATAAGCAAGGTGCTTTGGAGCCGCCGGTGCTTAGCGAGGTTTCCTCGAGCTTAGCACCGTTGCGAGCGACAAGCAGCGCAAGTGTGCCTGCGTTGATTTGTCTATATTGTACAACGGATGTTAGCGAAAACAGAGTTTTGCAATTACCTAGACAGCATACAAAGTAGAAAGGAGTAAGACCGAAAAGGTCTGGTACAAATCATGAATTTTAAGATACTAAAAAAAGACCTGAGACGAAAGAAATCCATGAATGTGATTTTATTGGTATTCATTTTTCTTGCTACCACATTTATTGCGGCGAGCCTGAATAATCTGGTGATTATCATGAATGGCATGGATTATTTTTTTGAGAAGGCAAAGCTTAGTGATTTTATTATGTGTACATTGGGAGGAGAGGATGAAAATAATAAAAAAATCCGTGAATTTTTGGAAAACCAGAAAAATGTTACACGATATGAGGAAGATGAAGCTTTGTTGATATCGACATACCAGTTTCAAAATGAAAAGGGGGAGGAGCTTTCCCTCAATGGCTCAGGGTTTGTAAATAGCGTATCCATCCGGCAGCAGTATTTTTTTGATGAAAACAATGAGCGGATCATGGATATGGAGGAGGATGAGATATATTTACAGGGGAAGGTGTTATATGATAATGCTTTGGAGGTTGGAGATAGCATTTATATCCAATCCGATAATGGGTTCAAAAAAAGGTTTCGGATTAAGGGGCGTATGAAGGATGCATTTCTTGGATCGAATATGATGGGAGTGGCACGGCTGGTTGTCAATGAACAGGCGTTTAAGGAATTACAGGAAAAAAGCGATCTGCCGGACGCACATTACTATTCCGTGTTCTGTGATGATTTAGATGCATTTGAACAGGATTATAATAGTATCAGCATCAATGTAGTATTTAACGGTGACCAGAAATTGATTCGGACAACTTATATCATGAATGGCATGGATTATTTTTTTGAGAAGGCAAAGCTTAGTGATTTTATTATGTGTACATTGGGAGGAGAGGATGAAAATAATAAAAAAATCCGTGAATTTTTGGAAAACCAGAAAAATGTTACACGATATGAGGAAGATGAAGCTTTGTTGATATCGACATACCAGTTTCAAAATGAAAAGGGGGAGGAGCTTTCCCTCAATGGCTCAGGGTTTGTAAATAGCGTATCCATCCGGCAGCAGTATTTTTTTGATGAAAACAATGAGCGGATCATGGATATGGAGGAGGATGAGATATATTTACAGGGGAAGGTGTTATATGATAATGCTTTGGAGGTTGGAGATAGCATTTATATCCAATCCGATAATGGGTTCAAAAAAAGGTTTCGGATTAAGGGGCGTATGAAGGATGCATTTCTTGGATCGAATATGATGGGAGTGGCACGGCTGGTTGTCAATGAACAGGCGTTTAAGGAATTACAGGAAAAAAGCGATCTGCCGGACGCACATTACTATTCCGTGTTCTGTGATGATTTAGATGCATTTGAACAGGATTATAATAGTATCAGCATCAATGTAGTATTTAACGGTGACCAGAAATTGATTCGGACAACTTATATTATGGATATGGTCATTACAGCAGTGCTTTTAATAGTAAGCTTCTGTCTGATTCTGATTGCAGTCATCATGCTTCGGTTTACTATCATTTTTTCCATAAATGAGGATTACAGGGAAATTGGAATTATGAAAGCGATAGGCATACCAAACAGGGATATCCGTTTCTTATATCTTACCAAATATTTTGTTTTAGCGGTGGCAGGAGCAGTAATGGGATTTTTTGCCAGTATTCCATTCAGCCAGAAGCTGCTTTATAATGTGACGGATAGTATCGTGGTAGAAAACAGTGGAGACGGATTGCTATTAGAGATAGGTACCAGTATCCTGGTAGTTGGCGTAGTGGTATGGTTTGCTTACCTGGGCACAGGAAGGATAAAGAAAATGACACCGATGGATGCCATCCGAAGTGGTAATAATGGGGAGCGGTTTGAGAAAAAGGGTGTATTCCGGCTTTCCAAATCCAGATTTCGGGCGACTACATTTATAGCAGCAAATGATGTACTGAGTGAACTGAAGAAATATTTTGTACTGTTGGTGACCAGTATGGTTGGAGTATGGCTGGTGGTGATGCCGATTAACACGATCAATACATTACAGTCAGAGGAGATTGCGAAATGGTTTGCCATAACAGATTGTGATTTTTGGGTAGTAGATGATGCGAAAATTATTAAGCAGCAGTTGGCAGGAGAGAAAGAAGAATTTTATGATTATCTTGCGGAAGTTCAGGAGCAGTTAGAGAAAGAAGAAATACCGGTAGAACATGTGGCAACGGAGATTATACTTCGTATGAAAGCCCAAAAAGATGATTATTCTTTTCTATCCCTTTGCTTTCAGGGCTTGGGTACAAAGACAGATGAATATCTCTATGACGAGGGAGAGCCTCCTGTTTTGAAAAACGAGGTTGCAATCACCCACCTGGTTGCCGAAAAGCTTCATGCAGAGATTGGGGATACGATATATATAGCGATAGGTGATGAGGAACGGCCATTTGTTGTGACAGCTTTGTATCAGTCTATGAACAACATGGGTGAGGGAATTCGTTTTCCGGAGGAGACTGAGCTTGACTATTCTGCAATTGCCGGTGCATTTGGTGTACAGGTAACACTAAAAGGGGAGGCTTCAAAGGAAGAGGTTGCCGATGCAATTAAAAAGGCAGAACATGCCATTCCGGAGGCAGACATTAAAGATATGAGAGAATTTATAGATGACGTGATTGGCGGAGTTTCGGAGCAGATACAGCCATTCAAGGTTATGATTTTAATCCTGATGCTTCTCATCAATATTCTGGTAGTAGTGCTGATGCAGAAGATGTTTTTGATCCGGGAACAGGGGGAGATGGGAATGTTAAAGGCAATCGGTTTTTCCAATGGAGCGATTGTCAGCTGGCAGACCAAGAGGATCATGCTGGTGCTGTTTATAGGGATTTTGCTGGGAACCATTACGGGTACGCCATTTTCCCAGATAACCTCCGGACAGGTATTTAAAATTATGGGAGCAAGCAGAATCACCTTCCAGATTCATCCGGTGGAGGTGTATGGAATTTATCCGGTTACATTATTTGTAACAACCGTACTCGCCTGCGTTATGGTAATGCAGAAAGTTCGAAAGATTTCACCGCAGATTATCAATGAAGTGGAGTAGAAAGGAGAATAGAGATTATGACAGAGGCATTAGCAGTAAAGGATTTATGTAAAACTTATATAACAAATAAGAGGCAGAACAACGTATTAAAGAATGTGAATTTTGTGATTGAACAAGGAGAAATGGTGGCAGTGATGGGACCGTCCGGTTCCGGTAAATCCACCCTGTTATACAATGTTTCAGGGATGGACCGTCCGACAGCAGGAAAGGTACTATTTACTGGAAGAGATATTACTGCGCTGAAGGAAACACAGTTAGCCGAGGCAAGATTAAATGATATGGGATTTATTTTCCAGCAGATGCATATGCTGAAAAATTTGTCTGTGATGGATAATATATTACTTCCGGCATATCAGTCAAAGAAAGGAAACCGTACCCGTGCAGAGATCAATGCTTATTGTAAAGAACTGATGCGCAAGCTGGAAATCAGTGAGATTGCAGATAATGATATTACCGAGGTCTCTGGGGGCCAGCTCCAGCGTGCCTGCATTTGCAGAAGCCTGATGAACCAGCCGGATATCATTTTTGCAGATGAGCCGACCGGAGCTTTAAACCGAAGTGCTTCGGAGGAGGTTATGAAGATGTTAAACAAGCTGAATGCAGAGGGAACGACGATTATGCTGGTTACCCATGACATGAAGGTTGCTGCAAACTGCAGCAGGATCATATATATAGAAGACGGTAATATAAAGGGGGAGCTGTCCCTTGGGAAAATGGGAACAGATGAGCCGGGAACTGTATTAAGAGACAGGGAACGGAAGGTAAACCAGTGGCTTACAGAAATGGGATGGTAGTCTGGGATATATTGAGTGATATTCCAAAGAAGATAAGGATTTGGCTGGATAGGAGAGTGGAATCTGCATTCAATTAAAAGAAAATAAAAAGGTTACAGGTATTGCTTATCCGGATTTTCGGGTTTGCAATACCTGTAATTTTTGATAGTAAATTAATGATTTTTGATAAAAGGAATCAGCGTTATTTCAAAGCAGAATTCTTTTTCGTCCAGTCTGTATCTTTTATCAGGTCTTGGACCGCAGCTATTGGAGCCAATACCGTTTTGGGCATAATCAAGGCATAAAACACTGCTTTTGCATGGTATTAACTCATAGTTATGTTTTTTTGCTGTAAGCTCCTCTTGCGTATATACAGAGGCATTAAATGAAAAAGTGTTATTGCTTGCAGCGATCAATCCATAGGTTTTATTTTCAACGATTACATAGTCACAATCATAATGACTGCCATTTTCCTGTGGTTTTATATAATCCTCATGCAAATTAAGAATATTGTCGGAATATAATCCGTGGCTTCCTGCCTGGCATTTATCCCTGTAGCTTTCATAAGGTCCGATACCATAGTAAGTGACCATGTCGAGATTCCTGTCAAGGAAGAGTCTGATTCCAAAACGAGGGAGTTCTGGAAATTCCTCATTTTGTTTTACAGACATGGTAATGTTGGTTTTCCCATTATTTTTAACTGTCCATACCGTATGGATTTCCATTATTTTTTGTATGGTTGGAGCAGATAAGGATGAGGTGCAGCATATTTTTATCCCATAGGAAGCAGTCTCATATACTGTTTTATAGGCCCGTGGATAAGCCTGGTGGTAACAGGCACGCATCCATTCGGTTTTTATTTTTTTATCATTGTCTGTAGGTGCACGCCAGATGTTTATATCCATTGGCTGGGTTATGACATCTTTTTCATGAAACTTCATTTGATCAAACAACCCGGTTTTTTTGTTAAAGACATATAAGAAATGATTCCCCTTTAGTGTGAGGGAACTATCGTCTTCTGATACATCAATAGGATGAGTGTTGTCTGTATTGCCATTAAGCATCTCAAGGCATATCTGGTTCCGGTTGTCCTCGTTTATCAAAGGTACTTCGTCAAAGCCCAGTAGATAGCCCTCCGGTATGAATGCAGATGCCTTTTTGCTGTGATAATATATTTTTAAGAATGTCTTTCCCTTTTTTGGGATAACCGGATTAAGGGATACCGTGCCTGTTTTGTGTGGGGAAATAGGTATAGGTTCGATTTCTCCCATTGCCGTAACAGTTCCGTCACAGCATATTTCGTAGTTCATGGTTAAAAAGTCTGCTAGATTGGAAAAGTCCATGTAACTGCGGATGGTAAGTTCCTTTTTATCATAGTCGTATGAAACCACCCTGGCAGGCCGATGGACGTTTTTATATTCCAGTAAACCGGTGTGAGGGGTTCTGTCAGGATAAACCAAACCGTCCATACAGAAATTGCCGTCATGAACGGTTTCTTTGTGGTCCCCGCCATAGTAATACATGGCTTTTCCGTTTGGTGCTTTACCCTTGTAGATACCGTGGTCACACCACTCCCAGACAAAGCCGCCACACATCTCCGGATGCTGTTCAAAGACATTAAAGTAGTCTTCAAAGTCTCCGGGACCATTTCCCATGGAATGGCAGTATTCGCATAAAATATAAGGCTTGTCAGGCGTATGTTCCAGATAATCATATATCTCCTCAAAGGAAGGATACATCCGGCTGTATAAATCGATATTGGAAAAATCATATTTTCTGTTATCGCTCCTGTAAAGGGCGCTTTCATAATGAGTCAGCCGTTCGGAATCAAATTCCTTTGTCCATTTGAGTGCGGCTTCAAAGTTACAGCCATAGGCACTTTCGTTTCCCATTGACCAGATAACGACACAGGGACGGTTTTTGTCCCGGTGGACACATTTTCTTACCCGGTCCATGATGGAACCTGCAAATTCAGGATTATCGGCAATCGGTTCATTCCATCTTTTGTTCGTGTTGACCCAGTTGTTATCTTCATAGAAAATCTCGGTTGGACCATGAGCCTCGATATCAGCCTCGTCAATCACGTAAAATCCATATTCATCACACAGCTCATAAAAAACAGGTGCGTTTGGGTAATGGCTGGTGCGTATGGCATTGAAGTTGTGCTGTTTCATCATGGAGAGGTCTTTTATCATCTGGTCTATACTTATAGTAAATCCGGTCACCGGATCGGAATCATGGCGGTTGACACCGCTGAATTTGACGGCAGTGCCATTTATATATAAAACCTTGTCAAGGATATGAATTTCCCTTATGCCGATATGGTCTGTTATCGTTTCATGCATGGTTTTTATGACTAAGGTATAGAGATATGGCATTTCCGGATTCCAGAGCTTCGCATTTTCAATTTCAAGGCTTGTTACCGCCTGGTAGCCATCCTTTATATCAATTTTATTTTCAGAAGCCGTGACCGTAGGGACTGTCGTACTGGCAACAGGCCTTTTGTCTGCATCATATATTGTGAATTCTGTCGGGACGATATCCTGAAAATATTTAAGTTGTATGGTAACCAGTGCCTTTTCGCTGGTTTCTTTCGAAGGAATTTTCGTTGTGACGAAATAATCAAATACACCATTATCTGGTCTTTGTAACAAATAAACATCCCGGAAGATTCCGCTCATCCGGAATTTATCCTGATCCTCTAAATAGCTGCCATCGCACCATTTCAGTACCAGTACTGCCAGTCTGTTATTTCCGTCTTTGATAAATGTTGTAACATCAAACTCCGTAGTGGAATGGGAAACCTGGCTGTAACCGACATAGATACCATTTAGCCAGACGTAAAAGCAGGAGTCCACTCCTTCAAAGTTTAGGTATGTGTTTGGCGCTGCTTCGTCCTTCTCAAAGGCAAATTCTACGGAATAAGCACCACATGGATTATCCTGTGGAACATATGGCGGGTCGAAAGGAAAAGGGTATTTGACATTTGTGTACTGGTGTGTGTCATATCCATGATTTTGCCATACACTCGGAACCGGAATTACATCAAAGGAGGAGGTGTCAAAATCCTCTTCAAAAAATGTTTCCTTTAAATCGTAAATGCTGCTAAAGTATTTAAAGTTCCAATCTCCATTTAGCAGATGGAAACGGTCGGAGTTCTCTCTGTTATGTACGAGAGAATCCATCGTATTAGATGCAGGAATGTAATAAGCCCTGTCCGGCATTGTATTCTCGTGTAAAACAGACAAATCTTCATAATATCTTGGTATCATCATTGTAACCGCTCCTTTACATGTATTTTTTATATTATAAGAATAAAAGTGATTCGTGTCTATAGCGTATATTAGACAAAATATGTGCAAAATGATACAATTTTGCCGCCGATGAAACATTTTCCCTGTTTCCAACGTCTTTATTACAGAACAGCAAATAATGATAGCTGTTTCAATACGTGCGTATAGGTATTAATACCATACTATTTGAATGCATTACGAATAGATAATATCATTTATACCGGAAGGAGGATATTATGGAGGACATGAATCACTTGATTAAGAAAGCACAGGAGCGGGATGCGGATGCATTTACCGTGCTGATGGAACGGCATATGCAATTCATGTATAAGACAGCAAGAGCAGTGCTCTATTGTGATGAAGATATTGCAGATGCCGTACAGGAAACGATTCTTACCTGTTGGGAGAAAATCAGCCAGCTTAAGAAAGCATCCAGCTTTCGGACATGGATTGCCAGAATTCTTGTGAATAAATGCAATGATATTTTGCGGAAGAAGCAAATGGTTTCCTTTTATGAAGATGTACCAGAGGTGGAGACAGCGCAGAACTTTGAATTTGAAAATGTGGAGTGGAATGAGGCATTGGAGTCTTTAGATGAAAAATATCGCCTTGTGATTATGCTTTATTATGTGGAGGGTTTTAAGACAAAAGAAATCAGTCAGATTTTAGAGATACCGGAAGGAACAGTGCGGACCAGACTTGCACGGGCCAGAGCTAAGGTTGCAGATATTTATCAAATTCCGTTACGAAGTGGACAAGTGCTGTAAAAGCTGATTAAGAGGATAAAAGATAAAAAGATAGTAAGAGGTTCTCAGTGAGAGAAAGGAGTAGCTTATGGATCAGAATACAATTAATCAATTAAAAGTAGAAGTAGAGATTCCTGAGATTGTGTTAAAAAGTGCGGATGCAGCATTTGCAAAAATTTATCAGGAGGTAGAAAGTGGTACTGTTATTGCAGATGTATCATTTTCTAAGGAGAGTGGGCAACATCATAAAGTGGCAAAGCGGTTTGCTGCTTGTATTGCGGTTGGTATGTTGGCATTTAGTGCTATTACTGCAGGAGCTGCAGCATATTTTCATTGGAGTAAAGGACTAGAACGGCAATTTCAGGTATCAGAGGAACAAAAGCCACAAATGGAAGAATCCGGTCTCGTAGATTTTCCTGATTTGTCAGTAGTGGATGAAGGTGTCACAGTGACTTTGGAGCAAAGCATTGTGGATGATTATTTTGCCTATTTGTCTTTTAAGGTGGAAGGATACGATGTTCCGGATGGCGAACAGCCGGAGTTTAAAGGAACAATTATCCGTGTAGGTGAAGAGGGAGAAGAAGATAAGGTAGACATGGCAGGAGGATATTTTTATAATGGCTTAGTCATAGGATTAGACGGAAAATACAAAATGCCAGATGGTTCTGCCATTCCAGAGGATGAAGATGGTAATTATGTACTTTGCTATGACTTAGGTGACGGAAGCTTGGAATATCATATTATGTTGTCTGCAACAAATGATAAAGGATACTTTTTGGATAATCCAATTCATATAGAACTTTCAGACCTCGGAACATATTCGGATAAGTCTGGAGATGTTGAGGCGGATGTAAGAGGAAAATGGGTATTTGATTGGACGCTGACAGGCAGTGATGAAATCCGCAAGGCAAAATGCAATGAAGTGTTAGGTGATACAGGAGCAGCGGTAGTGAATGCAGAGATTTCACCGGTTTCCATTTGTGTAGAGTTTGATTTTGCTTATCAGGAGACGTTGGAACCGGCAATTGATGAGACAAAAGGAATAGAATATGAAGCTGTTACCTATGCAGAACCACCGGAATTGTTTGGTGTCCGATTGAAGGATGGAACAATATATCCGTATCTTATGGGAGGTGGAACCACAGGATACATGGATGAGGAGCACACCCGGTTCCAAATGATACTTAATACGAATCGCATTTTGGATGTAGACCAGGTGGAAAGCCTGCTGTTTTTGAAATCATATCCAGAAACAGGGGATTCGATAACGGAAGACAATCTATATGAGATAAAACTGCACTAAATTTTCATTGCAGCGGTTTGAGATATAGCCACAACAAAATAACCTGCCCCCAAAAAATGTGTCTGGGCAGGTTATTTTATGGTTTTTGAAAAGTAGTAATATAATTTTCTTAAATGGGGTAAGGTTACAGAGTGTCGCTTGCTGTGATATGTTCACAGCTATATGCCGCAATGTCTGTTAAAATTTCACGGCGGAAATAATCGCGGTCTACATCTCCCGAAATTCCATTTATTCTGCCACGGTCAGTAAACTGCCATCCGCTCCAAAACTGCCAGGGATTTTCCATGTCAGGACGTACCACACCATAATCGGCAATCCATAGCCGATATTCCCTAAAACGGTCATCCGCAAAGGTGCTTGATGCATTAGAGGCATCTGTATATATAACTGGTTTTTGCCGGGTCTCTGCTTCTAAGGTAATTAGAAATTGAAGTGCAATTTCTCTGATTTCCGTTCTGCTTAAATCACCAAATGTCTCAAAATCCATTGCCGGTCTGGCATGTTGTATTTTGTCTTGAATATGGGAAACAAAGAACCTTGCTTCCTCTCTTGCTTCACTTATATTGCGGGCGGTTACATAGTGATAAAAGCCTATTGCAAGCCCTTCCTTTTGGGCCTCCCTGTAGTTCCGTTCGAAGTCGGAATCGACATAATTTGTTCCTTGGGTTGCCTTGATATAGACAATTCGGATTCCGTCTGCCTTTACTCGTTCAAAATCAATTTTTCCCTGCCAGCTGCTTACATCAATACCATGTAACGTTGAGCGTCTGTTCATAATCCGGTTCTCATTTCAATTGTGTTTTACAGATAATATATGTTTGTTGTTTGAAAATATTACGGTAATATATATCGTACCATACGATATGCAAATAAAAATGTATTGGGTTTTAATATAATGAAGCTCCATTGTTAAATTAACATTCATTATGATATAATGGATGTTAATTTGACAGATATTGTCGCTGTAGGTTTTTCGACTACCTATTTAGCATGCAGAAAAATATGAGCGGAAAACAGCAGTCAGGAAGGACAAGAAAGGAAAACAGGAAATGGCAGATATCATTGTAGTAGAAGATAACGAAGAAATCGGAGGGCTCTTGTCTGATTTTTTGGAGGCAGACGGATATGACACCTATCTTGCCCTGACTGGTGAGGAAGCATTAGAAGTATATGGTCAGGAAGGGGCAAAGCTTGTGATTCTTGATATCATGCTGCCGGGAATGGATGGATTTGCAGTGTGCAGTAAAATACGGGAACAGGCCAATACACCGATTATTATTGTCAGTGCAAAGGAAGGAAAAGAGGATAAGTTAAATGGTTTGATGTTAGGTGCAGATGATTACATTGAAAAGCCATATGACATTGATATTTTACTGGCAAAGATTACCGGAATCTTCAAGCGAAGATATTCTACAGAAGAGATTGTGGATGGAAATATACGGTTAGACAAGGTTGGAAGACGTTTATATGTGGACGGACAAGAGGTGATGGTCCGCGCAAAGGAGCTGGACTTACTGCTCTATCTGATGGAGAACAAAGGAAAGGCGATTCCGAAAGAAGAGTTATTCAATAAAATATGGGGATTTGACAGTGACAGTGAGCCACAGACTCTTACAGTTCATATTAAATGGCTTCGGGAGAAGCTGGAAAAGAATCCGAAAAAGCCGGAACGGATTTTGACGGTATGGGGTGTGGGTTACCGGTTTGAGTGAAGATGTGGTGGTGAATACAAATGAAGAAAATGAACCATCTGATATTTTTTGTCATAACGGGTTTTGTGTTATTAATGTGTCTGATAAATTTTTATCTTGCAGGGGAAAACTTTGGGAGGAATGGCAGGGAATACCGGATATCCATAAACCGAATAGAGCAGGCAGTGTCAGAGTATGAAGCAAAGATGGGAACCGCACCGGATAATCTACAAAAGCTACAGGATTTTTCCGATGCAGAGTATCCAATGGTAACAGGAATTTCTGCGATTTCAATCGATAGTACGAGGAAAGAACAGATTCATTTTCTGACAGAGAAGGATGACGATTATGTTGTGCTTGCAACGGGGGATTATTATTACAAGGTAACCTATGAGGATAAAGGTATGTCAAATATGCTCATACGGTGGATTGTCAATGGTGTCTGCGGCTGTATATTTCTCGTGCTGCTTTTTGTCCTTTTGTATATCAGAGGAAAAATTCTTCTGCCGTTTTATAAATTGTCTGAAATCCCCTATGAGCTTTCAAAAGGGAACCTGACTGTGCCACTCAAAGAAAATAAAAACCGTTTTTTTGGCAGGTTTGTATGGGGAATGGATTTGCTCAGGGAGAATTTAGAGGAAAACAAGGCAAAGGAGTTAGAGCTGCAAAAGGAGAAAAAGCTGCTGCTGCTGTCTTTATCCCATGATATTAAAACTCCTCTTAGTGCCATAAAGCTTTACGCAAAAGCCTTGAGTAAGAATCTTTACAGGGATGAGAACAAGAAGCGGGAGATTGCAGAAAATATTAATGAAAAGGTAGATGAAATAGAAAGCTATATATCAGAGATTGTCCGTGCCTCAAACGAAGATTTTCTGCATTTTGATGTTGAAAACAGTGAAGTCTATATCAGGGATGTGGTAGAGCAGGTTAAAGAGTACTATGTAGATAAAATGCAGTTAAACCAGATTGGATTCGAGGTCGGAAACTATTCGAATTGTCTGGTGTTTGGTGACAGTGACCGTCTGGTAGAAGTAATACAGAATGTAATCGAAAATGCCATAAAATACGGTGACGGTAAAAGAATCTGGCTGGAGTTTGAACAGAGTGAAGAGGAATTTGAAATCTGTATCTATAATACCGGCTGTATTTTGGAAAAAAAGGAGCTGCTTCATATATTTGACAGTTTTTTCCGTGGAAGTAACGTCGGAAAAAGACCGGGAAGTGGTCTTGGACTTTATATCTGCCGGGAGCTGATGCATTTGATGGAGGGAGAAATCACTGCCCGGGTCATCAGACAGGAAGAGGAATATATTATGGCAGTAAAGGTGGCGGTGCATGTGGTGTGAGCTGTACCTGTTTATTAATACATAGTTAATTGCGAAATTCTTTTAACTTTACATTATAGTTGTACAACGAAAGAAAAAATTGCGTTTTGCAATTGCCTATATTAATACATACAAAAAGGAGAAGATATGAGATATTATATTGCAGATATGCATTTTTACCATGAAAATATACTAGATAAGATGGATAAGCGTGGGTTTGAGACGGTAGAAATGATGAATGAATACATGATTCGTAAGTGGAATGCGAAGGTTCGGGAAAATGATGAGGTTGTGATTTTAGGAGATTTTTGCTGGGGAAAAGCAAAACAGGTAAATGAGCTTTTAGAGCGTCTCAACGGACAGTTATATCTGATTCGGGGGAATCATGACTATTTTGTGGGAGATAAAACATTCAATCATGATCGTTTTGTATGGGTGAGGTCTTACTCGGAAATTTATGATAATAAGCGGAAGGTGGTTCTTTGCCACTATCCGATTTTGTGCTATAACGGTCAGTACCGGATGGATAAAGAGGGAAAACCGAAGACTTATATGTTACACGGACATGTGCATGATACCCATGACCAGCGTTTGTTAGAGCAGTTTCGGGCAATCATGAAAAACAGTGTGGTTAAGAATGAGGAGGGGATAGAAAGAAATATTCCCTGTAATATAATCAATTGCTTTTGCATGTATTCGGACTATGAACCGCTGACTCTGGATGAATGGATCCAGAATGATGCAAAACGATGGAAAAAAATGTATGCATATCATAAAGAGATTTCTTTTGAAAAATAAAAAGCATAGTCAGATAATGTAAATCGTTCCGGTAATTAGCAAGGACCGGATACCCTTTATCAGATATAGGGGTATCCGGTCTTTTTTGCATTATTCTGTTGTATGCTCCGCATTTTTATCGTATTCCAGAATGTCTCCGGGCTGGCAGTCCAATACCTCACAGATTGCCTCCAGAGTGGAAAATCGTATTGCACTGATTTTTCCTGTCTTTATTTTAGAGAGGTTGACATTGGATACACCAACTCTTTCGGATAACTCGTTAAGACTCATTTTTCGGTCAGCCATAACCCGGTCTAAGCGTAATATAATTTTTCCCATGCTGTTACTCTCCTTATTCTATAGTGTTTCGTCTGATTCCTGCTGTAACACTGCACCATATTGGAAGATATACGCAAGAGCAAGAATAATCAGAACAGTAAGTACCATGTTTAAATTAATGCCGATATTATTCAGCTCAAAAGAGTTAGTGAAAAGATTTTGGGCAATCGCATCCTTAACAGTGGTAAGAATCGTCCAGGGGATTAGGGAATATGCGAGCATTTTCATCTTTCGGATAACCTCAGCTTCAAATGGAGAGCTACAGTTCTGAAAAGTTTTGCACAGGGAACCGATAAAGAACAGGGTTACCAGTGTCATAATGAAATAAAGGAGTGCAGCCAGCATAGCCCAGACAATATTGTGAAAGCTGAAATCTATAACATTGTCGGTGAGCTCAAGTGATATACCGGTATTGCTCAAATTGACAGAGTTGACTCCGTACTTGGAGCCATTGATGATTATATCGTTGTCCTTAAAGGCTTTTTCAATATCCTGCTGAGCCTTCGCAACTTCCTCGTCTGATACCGGTGATGTGACAGCGGCTAGATTGATATCCAGAAGAATGTTTCCGTCCACCTGTGCAGTGATGAGATCCTCCGGAATAAGGGCAAACATAATTGTTCCGGCTACTGTGATAGTGAGACCAAGAATAACAAATATTTTGGCAATAGTTGTCAGAATATTTCCAATTCTGCCCATCTGGTTAACTTTAGAAATAGCATTTTCTTTCATCGTAAATCCCTCATTTCTTTCTTTAAAAATTGGTTTTGTTATTGGATACAAATGATAAATAATAAATATTTAATGTTTATCGTTAAATGCATTATAAGACACTAATTTATCTTTGTCAACAATTTTTTAATGATAAACATTAAATTATTTTGTGCCCGTTATGGGATCGGGATTCACAATATCCGCATGGCACTCGCTAGAAATGACGGAGAGCTGGATTACGAGCAGAAGGATGGCAGGATGATAACTCGTATTATTTTTAAGAAACTAAAATAACAATATTATTAGTAGATGAAAAATTCACAGTATAAGAGACCTCACCCCATTCTTTTGGAATGAGGTCAGCGCACCCTGTAATAGGTTCTTTTAGTTCTGACAACTTATATAACACCTTTTAACATTTCTGCACTTTTTACCACAATTATTTTCTTTATTTCCATACTAATTTGTATTCCGACACATGGATCAATAATTTCCTTGGTTCAACACTAAATTGTCCCCCTAGTGTACTTTGCGTTCAGACAAAAGCCAAAAGGCTGAACGGTTACTTATTTACAGTAAAAAAGCAACTCATCTTTCGGATTTAACAGGCCATTCTCCAGTATCAAGATTTTTTACTGCCTCAACACTTCCACTTCTGGATAAATAAATACAATAATTTGTGCCATCTTCTGCAACTAAATTTATCACTTCTTCTCCATCTTCTTCAGCCGCCTCTGCACTTTGTATCTGCCCCGCACTAATCGTATTCAGCGTATTCAATATAAAACGCATCTTTCTATCATTTTCCTCTATGCCAACCGCCTCAGCTATTATAGTTCTGTTATTTGCATCCACTTTCATTTTTTCCTCATCTCCATCTGTATTAACTTCTGTATTATCATTAACATTTTCACCAGAACCTGACACATCTGCAACTTCATTTGCAACATCATTCTGACCTGAATCTGATATATTATTCGTATTACTATTACTACATGCACTCATACTGCAAAGTACACTTAGTGCAAGCACAATGATCCACTTTTTCATTTTTACCTCCAAACATATCTGCACTTTATTTAACAGGCATACAATGATCACATCGTGTCGTCTCTGCTAACCTGAAAGTCTCTGGCATCAACTTCAACAGGCTGATTACGATACTTAGTATAATCTGTGTCAGATGATATATAATTATCAAAGTTATTATCCCATTCATCAATCGTTTCTTCTGATACCATATAATCTGTTGGATGATCAATTGCTTCATGCTGATATGCATGACGAAGTTCGTGACTTACAGTTTCTAATAATTCATAAGAATCCCAACTTCCAGCACTATCCGAAAGTGCCTGTTCATTCAGCGTCACTGTATGTTTTGCGTGAGTATAATACCCCCATGTAATTCTTGATGCTTCGTAAGTAGCATTGGGATCCCAAATAATGTTAGGCTTAACATCCTGCAGCCCATATATTTTTGCTACTTCATTCATGTAATCCTGAAGAATCTGCTTGCGTTCCTCCACGGATGCCTTATCCCAGTTTTCCTGCGAATATTTTTCATCTTGAAGGACATTCCATAGTTCTTGTTTCATAGCATCATCAGCTGCTTTTTCCTGCTCACGTTTGTTGTATCATACTCGTCCGGATCATTATTGGTTAACCAATCCCAAAACTTTTCCAACCAATTTCTTTTATCCGTTCCTGACTCTGACGTCTCTGAACTCATGTTACTTTCGAGAATCTTAATCTGTGTACTCGTAATTGCCTTTTCTGTTGCTTGATATTTATGAGCAATTACCTGTAAAGCATCACCCAATGAATTCATTTTTGTAGCTTCATTCGAAATTTCTTCTGAAATCTTTATAATTACCTGATTAATTTTTTGACCGCTTTGACTATCTAAAATCTCACGTGCTTTTACGCTATCCAGTTCATTCTTAAGCTTCTTTAATTTTTCAGCAACGCTTATTATCTCCTGAGAAGATTCCATTGCTTTCTTTATATCAATACAAATTTCTGCCATATTAATCTACCTCACTTTCATTGATTGCCGAAATCTTATCAAACGTCCATTTGGTAAGCATATTAACTAGCTCGCTCGTTTCAGTTTCAAAATTCTTTGGCTTACTTTCAACACCTTCAACCTCTTCAACCATTTGATAGTGTATAGCCCCATTTTCATAATTGCCCTGTATTGTTATCTGTGAAATTTCATTTCTTTCCGTGTTCCACGCTTTTCCAATGATTGAAATATCCTGTTTTATATGATTGTTGTCATTCTCCAATGGTACATAGCTATCTTTGCGATGTAATGCATGAACAAACGCTCCTACAACGAGATCTAACTTAGGTAATAATTTGAATATGTACCTGTTATATTCATCCTTTGATTTTACTTTTTTATCTTCTATTACGCATAGATAATAGGTGTTTCTAATATATATTCTTACACATTTACTATCTGCCTCATTATCCAACATAATATATTGTTCCGGTTCAAGCATCATATAAAAAATATGTTGCCCCAATGCACTAATATGGATATTACCATCAGTGATATCTATAATTCCGTTTTGTATCAGTTCATCAAAATCCCGACTTGTCACATCTTGTAACATGGTGTCTAACTCAGACTCTTCATTCTGTTCAAAACCGCAGAACTCTCCTTTTCCAAATTTCATTCTGCATAATTCGATTGCTTTTAAAGATAATCTCACATTTCTACCTCCTGTTTTTTCTTTTCACTTGTAGCATTTATCACTTGTTTCACGGACGGAACTACTATTTTTGAATTATATCATAATACAGCCTACAGTTGCAATCAAATTTTTTATATGTCTACAAAAC
>CAMWYJ010000043.1 GCA_947178445.1 uncultured Clostridium sp. | reverse complement strand
CTATCGTTACGCTGCTAAGCTGTCCACATCCAGAAAACGTATTATCTCCAATACTCGTCACCTTATCCGGTATTGTTATGCTGCTAAGCTTTCCACATCCAGAAAATGCAGAAGCTCCGATGCTTGTCACGCTTCCCCCCATCGTTACGCTGCTAAGACTCGCACATCCGGAAAACGTACTGTCTCCAATACTCCTCACGCTATCCGGTATCGTTATGCTGCTAAGGCTCACGCATTCAGAAAACGCATCGCTACCAATACCCGTCACGCTACTCGGTATTGTTATGCTGGTTAAATTACTGCATCCCATAAAAGCAGAAGCCCCGATGCTCGTCACACCGTTTTGTATTTCCACTCTATTTACCCGCTTCCAATCGCTGTCAGAATGTTGTTTTTTCCACGATTCCCAATCCGTCATCCCCACACTCGAACAGATTGTCAGCTTGCCGTTCCCGTCAAGCTCCCAGTCCGTGCCAGAAACAGGCTTCGCCGCATCCGTGATATAGTTCGCCCAGTCTGTCCATGCTTTCTGATAGGTATCCACCTTGCCCACCGGAACATGGATGCCCTTGCTTACATCCTTTACAAATTTACACTGTGTGTCAAAAACACCCGTCTCAAGAGTCGGTGGTGTATCACTTAAAAATGTTATACTCTCAAGTGATGTGCAGCCCTTAAAAGCAGGTCCTATCTTTGTAACCGTACTTGGAATCGTGATTTCTTTCAAATTTTTGCATCCCACAAACGCCTCACCTATTATTGTCTGCAGACCTTCATGAAGCTGCACCGCTGTTAAAGAAGTACAGTTTAAAAACACAGACCCTTCAAGCTCTTTTAAAGATTGAGGCAATGCCACACTCTCTAGCGAACTGCAGGAATGAAACGCACCTATCCCTATCGTTGTCACCGTGTCCGGTATCTGGATTGCCTTCATGTTGGTACAGGAATAAAACGCATCTCTTTCAATCTCCTGCACACCGCTCTGTATGGTGACTTCTGTAAACGTACCACCCTGAAATGTACCTTGGCTAATTTTCGTCACACCAGAACCGACTTCAATCGATTCCACCTTCGCCAGATTTGATTGCCATTCTTTACTAGAATCCCAATCCTTCATCCCCGCATCCGAATGGATTGTCAGCTTACCGGAGGCATCAATCTCCCAGTCCGTACCGGAGGCACCGGTCGCTGCCAGAACACTTGCCGGAACCGTACCCGGCACCACCCCCATGGCCAGTACTGCCACCACTGCCAGCAGTACCGCCATTTTCCTTAAAAATTTTCGTTCCGTCCTCATAAATAATCAACCCTTTCTCCTTTTTCTTTCTATCTTAAATCTTTTTCAGATAAAAGTAAAGAAGTTGGCGCATTTATTGCCGTTTATTTTCAGGATTGAAAATTAGACCTTGTGTGTTAATTGATTGATTTTCCAAGTGACAGTGTGACGGTCACATCACCATTCCCAAGAATCTTTTTTAACTCCTGCTTGGAAACACCATCAATTTTGCCCAGCTTCGTAAGCTCCCATGAATTCTTACCATAATATATAACAAAGGATCTTCCCTGGTATAAAATCAAATCTCCGGCATCTGTATTCATCTGCTTATCATTTCTTGGCAGACTTTTTGGCAAATCTCCCACTTTTTCCATATTGGCATAGTCTTCCATTTCAATCGTGACCGGACCATCTGACAATAATTTAACCAATGCCTTGGTTGAAGAATTGTTAACAAGCGTTGCCGTAAGTTTTTTGTCACCAACCTGAATATTTATCTTCCATTTTTTCACCTTCCTGACTGTTATTTCACATCGTTTTGTTGTTGTCTTTTTGCCATATTTTATTTTTACCTTAATAGCGGTCTTTCCTTGCTTTTTACCTACCACATAACCCTTTGCATTCACCGATGCAATTTTCCTGTTTTCAGAACGGTATGTAACTTTTGCTTTCTTTGGAAGGTTTTTCACCTGTAATTTCTTTTTCCCATTAACGTTCAAAGTCATTGTTTTGTTCACTTTTACTTTTGATAATTTTCCAACTGTTTTCGCCTGTACATGCATACTGCTGGTTACTACAATAATCGCAAGAAAAAAAACTGCCATTATACAAAGCATTCTTTTATTCATTATATCACTCCTCTCATGTTGATTGTTTTTAGGTAATTGTTTGACAGTCTGCCTCGCTCCTCTTATACCGGCTTCCGTCCTTTCTGCCCCCTTATGACAATCTCGCCATTACATTCCATGACTGCATCTTCCTGAATGATTTTGCCCACACTGTCCACAATAATTTTTCCGGATTTTGGATTTTTGATGGAGTCTACATGTCCCTGAATATCTGCTTCTACCTCGGAATACTCAAAAGCTAAATCCGTATTTTCCATCGTGCATCCAACCAGTTTCAGATTTTTACAGTAGCAAAGAGGCTGCGTTCCGGTAATTTTGCAGTTAATCAGAGTAAGTCCTTCCGAAAACCACCCAAGATATTCTCCTTTCACAATGCTGTTGCGTACTGTCACGTTTTTGCTATGCCAGAATGCATCTTTCGTATCCAGCTCACTGTCTGCAATCTCCAGATTTTCCATATATTGAAAGGAATATTTACCTTTCATTTTTACATTTCTTAACTGCACATCCCGGCTATCCATAAAAAGATATTCGGAGATGATATCCGTGTCCTCCAGAACAATATCTCTTGATTTCCAGCCAAATTCCTCCGATATGATATGACAATCCTTCAAATGAATTCCGGCACATTCCCTTACCGCCTTAATTCCCTCCAGACGACTGTCTGTAATCACACCATTTTTTGCGTACCAGATAGCAGCACAGGTTTTTTCATCCATATTCGATTGTTCCATATGAAATCCCTCCACGTGCCAGAGTGGATAGCGCAGAGAAAAATGACAGCCTTTCACCCCAATATCCCTTGCCTCTTTTAGGGATGATTCCCCATCTGCCGGACCGGCAAATGTACAGTCCTCCAAATCTGTATGCTGTAAATGGTATAATGCCCGTTCCTCGTCATATCTGCAATTCCTAATTTTCTCTCTCATAACATATTCCTCCATCTTTGCTCTTTTACCATTAACTGCTTTTCCCTGTAACGGGGTCCGACAAAATTTTCTCTACAAAACTGACAAAGAAGCCAATACTTTCCAATTCCTTTTCTTCTAACACTTTCCACATCCAGAAATGTCTGCTCCCTATTTTAATTCCATTTTATCATTTTCCCTTTCTAATAACAAATACTTATATTACATAGTTATCTATAGCAATTGGGCATAGCTTCGCATAACAAAAAGACCTGCAGGGTATCTGTATTTCACAGACTGCCTGCAGGCAATGTTCATTCACAAATATCCCTAACAGAACTCTCCATCTCCACCCATCATCTTGGTCATTTCCCTAATACGCTCAATAGGAAACGGCGGAGATGTCAATGGTTTTAGTGCTATTGACATAAGCTTCATTGGATTATCATCCGCTGCAATACGATTTGAACTCATTTGTCCGCACTGACGGCATCGATGAATGATTGCCCATTCACCGTTTTTTCTTACCCACACCGCAACCGGCTCCATATATCCGCCACAATCTGAAGCACGGTCTCCCGGCTCTATATCTACATGAAGACTCATAAGGCAATTAGGGCAATGATTCCTATGATCACTTCCGGCACCATCGGGTACCACCTCACGGTCACAAAATTTGCATGTGAAAATTTCATTGCAGGGATGCTTCTTATAGTATCCTTTTTCGTACTGCTTTCTTTTATTTTCTCTGTTCAATTGTATTCCCTCCTATTATCTATTCATTTTCGGAGGGATTTTCTTTGCGTATTATTCTCTGAATGCTTTTCTCAGATAAATAATATTCTCTTGATAAATCAGCTACCGTTTTTCCTGATATATGCTCATCAAATATTTTCTTGTCGCGCTTTTCCAGTCTTTGTCTTATTCCACTTTTCTCTCCCCAATACGAATGCTCCTCACATTTTCTTGGAATATACAGCATTTCACCATCAATATATTTCTGTATTTCTAAAATAAGCTCGTCTGGCAAAACATCGACAGCTTTTATATAGCCCATTTGTGCCCTCCTAATTATTCTTGATCAGGAAATGCAATGGCTATAACACTTCATAATTTAATGCAATAGCCATTGCTACTGCACAATCGCCTTATTCATTTTCATACACTCACCGATAAACCTTTCTATTGTTATATGGAAATAATACCAGCACTATGGTTCATTATCAACCTCATTTTCTATTTGAGTTGTTTTTGAGCCTCCTATTAAAACCTCAAAGGACTTTTTCTTTTCTGTAACACATTTCTCTTATTCCACAAGAGTAAATACTGCTGTGACACTGCCATTTCCCAGTGCATCTTCCCAACCGGACAAATCATCAATTTTTCCGATTTTGGTATAGCTCCATGCGTTAGAGCCATAAAACATAACAATCTGATTCCCACTGTAAAGTACAATGTCTCCTGCCTGCGTAGTTATCTGCTTATTATCGGTTGTCAGACTTCTTCCAAGAGAACCTACCTTTTCAAAGCCAGAATAATCATCCATATTGATAGATATTGGTGCTTCCTCCATCATTTTGATAAGTTCACGGGTAGCCGTATTATCTTCCAATGTTGCAGTAAAGGATTTATCTCCTATTTTCACACTCATTTTCATGCTTTTCACATCCTCCATTTCCTCTGTGTGATTGCTATCTGGCGGCAAAGAGCTATCCTCAGAAGGCTGCTCTGTGTCTCCACAAGCGGTTATCGCTATCATTAACACAAGTGCTATAAATATGATGAATAACTTTTTCATACTGACTCTCCCCTTACAGGCTGTTTCTAAAAATATTTACAAGCTCATCATGCTTTGATTATCAATATAGCACTCTCTCAAATAAATATCCAATACCTATATCCGATACCATTTTATGCCTCACAGGCATATGTTCATTTATCAGTACAATGTCGTAACCGCTTTATGCAAAAACTGAAAACAAAAACACTGCCACCCCTAATATGACAAGAACAATCCCGGTCACCCTGTTTAATGTTTTTGGTTCCGCCTTATTTGCAAACACGGCTGCGATTCTCGCCCACATAAAAGTAAATGCCACACATAAAATGCAGACAATCCAGTCAGGAGTACCGCCTATCGTAAAATGGGAAACCGCTCCCGTAAACGCAGTAAATGCCATGATAAACACACTGGTACCTACGGCGGTTTTCAATTCGTATCCAAGAACAGATGTCAGTATCAAAAGCATCATCATACCTCCGCCTGCCCCAACGAATCCACATATAAAGCCAATCAAGACACCGCATATAACAGATTGGACTGCCCTTTTCTTTGCAGAAACACCCTGCATGGATTCCTTTGTTGTCATAACCGGTTTCACAATAAACTTTATACCAAGCAGAAATGTCATGAACACAGAAAAGTTACCCATTGTAGCAGAGGGAAGCAGGCTGGAGGCATAGCTTCCCACCACAGTAAATACCAAAACACTTGCCATCATGATCAGACCGTTTTTGATATCAAGATTTTTATTTTTGCCATATGTGTAGGCTGATACGGCACTTGCAAGCACATCGGAAGAAAGTGCAATCCCTACAGCCATATAGGGATTGATGCTCAGAAAAGTAATCAGCATTGGGCTGATGACAGCAGCCGCACTCATCCCGGCAAATCCCGTACCTAATCCGGCTCCCATGCCTGCAAAAAAAGTCACAATGATTGTTATCAGCAATTCCACGTTAATCCCCTCCCTCTATCATTTCATCCAGTTTTTTACTGATTAATCCTATCATTTCAAAAAAGGCTTCTTTTGCCTCTTTGCTCGTCAAAATCAAATTCCCCAGTTCATTCATGAATTTCTAATTTTTCTAACATTCCGATTCATCAGATGTCTGCCAAGATTTCTATACGCAAATGCTTTTGGTTTCGACATTTCCTGATGATGTTCTTCCAACAACATATCTGGTGAATCGTACACTCCAAAATCCTGATTGATTCCCTCGCTTTGAATATAGGTATTATTTCTGTCAAAATCAATGACCGGATTCCGAAAGTCTTTCACCGCTACACCATAACCACAAAATGCACCGGTACATTCTCTTTTCTCCTGTTGCAACTTTCCCAGATATGCTGTATCAAGAATAAATCCCTCTAACTCATACCACCTATTTTCAAAATACACTTCAACCCAGCTATGAAAAACATTTTGAGGTGCATTCCTATATACAATCCCTGTCATTGCCCCCTTTTGGAGAGCCTTATCAATCGTAAATCCATGTACCCGGCATGGAATCTTACAAGCTCTTAACAATGCCATGAACAGCGTTCCCTTTGTATTACACTGCCCATAACCATCTGACAAAACTTTTGATGCCGAAATGCTATCGTCAACATTGTAACCAAATAAAATTTCGTCCCTGACAAAATTATAAATCGCTTTCAAACATTCAAATTCGTTTAAATTTTTCCAGTTTTTATTTTCAATTAACTGTTGAATGTTCTCATTGGAATAATCCAGCATTTTTGTTTCCTGCAAATATTGTTCCATCTTAACCATAAGAACCTCCAAGTCACTTTCCCACATAAATTAGTGCAAACTAACCAATCCTTTTAATAGATGCGGCTACCTTGCGTTAGTAGCCGCTATTTACTTAAATCCAAACTATTTGCCACCCTGTTTAAAAAGGAATACCGCAACCGATTCTTTTGTCATAACTGGGAGCAGTCTCTTTACAGCAACGCTATGATTTCGTTCCGAACATCATCGTAATGTTCATCAATCAAACCAAAATCCATCTCCTTATAGGACCATGCTGCTCTTCCGATTCCATAATCCTCAAATGCATCATGAATATCCCGATACCACTGTAAGGTGCTTTGAGGATCTGCTCTATCAATGACACCATATTCTCCGCAATATAACGGAACCTGATATCGTTCTGCCGTATCTGCCGCTTCCTTGAACAACGCAAGAAACAGCTCTTTGCTGCACTCCTTGTCTTCATTTACTGCCGTACCAAAATTATCCACCATCATTTGCTCTAAGTACCGTTTCGTCTCCTCTACATAATATTGGATTGATGCCGGATATGCAGTGCGATAGTCTAACGGCATTCCTTCGGTCCAGCTTGCCCCCTGATGAGTGAAAATAATCGGTTCATAGCAATGAAAGGTAAAAATGATATTATCATCCTTCGGTTGCTCCAGTAATTTTACATTGGTTACACTATTATAACAGACACCACCATACATAATCCGCACATCGAAATCAATCGCCCGTATTGCATCAACAGTCTTTGCAATCAGCCTGTTCCATTGCTCTGACACATTCGGATCTACGATTTCATTTAAAAGTTCAAAAATCAAAATATCCTTATCCTTCACAAACCGTTTTGCCATGGTCACCCAAAGATTCGTAAACCGTTCCAGTAATTCCGGTTTTTCAAAGAATGTTTTAGAATTTTCCTGATTATCAAATACATATCCGGCAGTCTTATGCAGGTCTAAAATCATATTCAATCCATATTTCTTACACCATGCAATACAATTCTCAATATACTGATATCCTGCTTCGATCGGTTTTCCCTCTTCTGTTTCTATCAATTCATAATCTACTGGCACCCGGACATGATCCAGCCCCCATTCAGCAATCTGTTCGATGTCTGCCTCTGTGATGAAGCTGTCATAATGCTCCTTCGTATGAACACACTGTGACAGCCAGCCACCCAAATTAACACCATGCATAAATCCGTCTAATTTCTTCATCCTAATTACCTCCATTTTCATAAATTTATATATCTTTAAAGGGAAAGCATCTGCATTTCATTCTCCCATTTGCATAATATATCAACTGCTCTTTTCATCAGAATATCCTATAACGCAAGTAAAAAATACCATATTTGTTTGTAAAAAAACAGTCAGTCTATCGGGCAAAGTTCTGCAAAACCTGCGTTTTACCCTAAAAATTTTCTAAGTACAGATATGAAAATATCCATATCAAGAGGTTTGGCAATATGGGCATTCATTCCGTTCTTTAATGCCGCCTCCTTATCCTCCTCCAATGCATTAGCCGTCATGGCAATGATAGGCAGATCTTTCACATCATTTCTTGGAAGCCTGCGAATGGTCCTGGTAGCTTCATAGCCATCCATAATGGGCATCTGCACATCCATTAAAATCGCATCATAATAATTTTCTTCTGCTTTCTCCATGATTGCCACCGCATCCGTTCCGTCCGGTGCCGTCTCCACGAGGAAACCAGCCTCTTCCAAAATCATTTCTGCAATCTCACGGTTTAACTCGTTATCTTCCACCAGGAGAATACGCTTTCCACCAAAATCAGCCAATGTCCATTCCGGAGTATTCTCCTGTTTTTCCAGCAGATTGTTGGCAGCAAGCAACACCGTTTTCAAATCAGACATAAACATAGGCTTTGCACAGAAAGCTGTAATGCCCGCATCCTTTGCATCCTCCTTGATATCCGTCCAATCGTAAGCAGTCAAAATAATAATAGGAGCCTCATCGCCAACTGCCTCCCGAATCTTCCTGCTGGTTTCCAATCCACTCATCCCCGGCATCTGCCAGTCAATAATAAACGTATGGTAGGAATCTCCCTCCCCATAGGCACTTTTGGCACGATATACCGCTTCTCTGCCAGAGGTTGTCCATTCGGAGCGCAAACCAATCTGCTTTAACATCTTGCAAACGCTGTCACAGGTATTGAAATCATCATCCACAACCAGCGCCCTCAATCCTTCCAGCTCCTTAATCTGTTCCGCCGTTTTTTCCGTATCCTGCAGTTTCAACTCAAGTTCTACCGTAAAGGTGCTGCCCTTTCCTACCTCGCTTTCAACACATATGGTACCATTCATCATCTCCACAATATTTTTGGTAATTGCCATGCCTAGTCCGGTTCCCTGGATGCCGCTCTGCGTCACAGTGGATTCCCGCTCAAAAGGCTCAAAGATATGCTCCACAAAATCCGGCGACATTCCGATACCATTATCTTTAACAATAAATGTATAATTACCGTATCCATGCCGGAATGTGGTCTTTTGCATAATCTGGAACGAAACCATCCCACCAGCAGGCGTATACTTCACTGCGTTGCTCAACAGATTGATAAATACCTGATTTAACTTCAATGGGTCAGCAATAACATCTTCATTGGTAACATCGAAAGTATCAATAAATAATTCAAGCTGTTTTGCTTTAATCTGAGGCTGGACAATATTTACCAGATTATGTATCTGCTCAGAAATATTGCACTCCTGCTCTTTAATCTGTACTTTTCCACTCTCGATCCGGCTCATATCCAGAATATCATTAATCAAGCTAAGAAGATGGTTGCTGGAAGAAAGCACCTTCTGCAAACTATCCAAAACCTGCTCCCGGTTATCAATATGGCTGACAGCAATGGTTGCAAATCCGATGATGGCATTCATTGGAGTACGGATATCATGGGACATATTAGATAAAAATGTAGTCTTCGCCCTGTTTGCATGTTGTGCCTGCATCAGTGCATCCTGAAGAGCCTGCGTCTGCTCTCTCTGTTTTTGTACTTGCTCCGTGATATCTCTTGACAGCACCATAACCATAACATCGCCTGTATCCTCATCCCTGGTCATGACAAAAGACTGGCGCACACAAATCTGATCCTGTCTGGAACTCTCGCCCCAATACTCTACGATAACTTCTCTTTCGCCTTGCTCAAAGCATCTGGTTAAATTCTCGATATTTACAACGGAAGAATAATTTTCTATGGATTCCGGCAGCACAAACTGTTTCCACTTTTCAAAACACTCGGATGCCTTACACGGTGTCTCCAATCCCGACTTCTCAAGAAATGATATCTTTTGCCCGAATACAACTCCGACAATGTCCTGCTCAATAAGATCCTGAGTCAGATTAAACTCAAAGTTGCAGAAGGAATTGGACATAAGCGCTATCTGGTACTGCCGTTCCTTGCGATTTGCAAGCGACTTTTCCCTCTGGATACGCAATTCTTTTTCTTTTAACTCTGTTATATTCTGACGGATAAACAAAACTTTGGAGGCCTTATTGTCTTTTCTTTCCAAACAGATTACATTCATGTGTTCCCACTCCGAATGTCCGTCTCTGATCACATGGCGCTCATACCGCAGGTCATTGCGTTCTGACATCCCCGCAATAATAGCATTTTTATCCATAAAATCAACAAACTCCTGACGGCTGCTTTCCTCCACAAAACCAGCTAAATAAACTACGATATCCTGATAGTTTCCGCTGTCTGCAATGCCTCCTCCCTCAGGTTTTGTCCCTGCCAGGTACTGATAGGTGTCTGCCTCAAAATCCATCATGGCAAACCGGGTAAATAATGTATTGACACCGCTTATAATATAACCCATCTCCCGATTTTCCTTCTCCAACTGCTTCCGTCTGTGTCTGACACGAATCAGAATGATAATAATGTAGACAACAAATAAAGCAATCAGCACGACCTCTAGCTGGATACCCACAAGATTTTCTTCTTTAACCATGCGTTGCGTAATATTTTGGGGAAATGTCTGCACAAGAACGTAGTGATTTTCCGGCAGATATGTAACACAGATATTGTCTGTCCTGTCGTCAGAATCACATGCAAAGGTACCCGACCCGCCATTCTCAAAAACCTGTTTAATCTGACTGGCAGTAGCTGAATCAATCACATCTTCTGTCAGTGCATCAAGAAGAGAGCCTTCATAAGTCTCTTCGTCCGAGCTGGCAATTACTCTGCCGTCTGGTGTGCACAAAAATACCTGCGCATCTTCTCCGAAATATGTAGTAGCAAGCATATCTTTTAAATATTCCTCGGCAAGAAAAGCCCCTCGTAATATACCAATCATCTCACCGTCAAAATACACAGGTGCATAAAAACATATCATTATCTCATCAAAAAAATGGGGCTTAAATATAACCTCCATACCACTGTTTCCATTTATGGCATCCGTATAAAAATACCGCTTCGTCACATCGGCAGTCCGCCCGTCAGAAGCATAATCCGCACCGTCTATATCTGTGAATATAATGGCATCAAACTGGGAGTTTTCTTCCATTTTTTGCAGCATTTCCGTTGTAACCACGGGCTCAGTCAGACCTTCGCCTACAAAATACGCATACGTTTTAATCCGGCCTAAAGCATTTTTCAATTCATCATCAATCTGTACAGACTTCATATGTGCCGAGTCCGCTGCATAATTTCTATTCTGCTCCTCAGTCCGTTTGCTGTTCTGTTCCGTAAACCAGAAAAACAAAAAGATAATGGCTACTAAAAGGAAAATCGCATAAACAATCTCTTGTAAAGACTTTTTCTTTTTCATACTTTGCTCCTCATATATTACTTTCAAATAGGTGATTGCGAAACTCTCCATTTACAAAACTTAAGTTTCACAAAATCCTATACCAAAACTCATCTTATTTTACTGCATTAAGTATATCAGTCAGTTAATTAAAAGACAACTGTTTTTATTTTTCACTTCTGCCTTTTAACTAGTGCATTGGCACATTCCCTTCCACCGCATCCCTTTTTTCAAATTTTCGTAAAAATATTGACAAATATATACATAAATGTATATACTTAAACAGTTATAATTATTATTTCACTTTATAAGGGAGGATTATTTATTTATGAAATTGAAAAAAATTTTAGCTCTATGTCTTGTTACAGCAATGACATTTTCATTGGCAGCCTGCGGTAACTCAGATAATAGTGCACAGGTTGATGACTCATCATCAAGCAATGCAGACACAGATACTGCGAATACCTCAACACCAGATGGTGTTCCTGGATATCTTGATGTTACAATCGGAACAGATTATACAGATCTGACAGCTACCATCAAATTCCTTCACTGTAGAACAGACCGTGAGGAAGACGGTACAATGGCAAACATGATTGCTGAATTTAACAAGGTTTATCCAAACATTACTGTAGAGACAGAAGGTGTCACAGATTATGCAGAGGATGCTTTGCTTCGTCTTACTACAGGCGAATGGGGTGACATTATGTTGATTCCTGCAATTGATACGAAGGATCTCAGCACATATTTCATGCCTTTCGGTACAGTAGACGAATTGAGCGAGACATTGAACTTTGTTCAGGCATGGTCTTATGATGGCATTGGCTATGGTATTCCGCTTTGGGGTAATGCACAGGGCTTTGTTTACAACAAGGCTGTATTTGAGAAAGCCGGCATTACAGAGAATCCAAAGACTCCGGACGAGTTTATTGCAGCACTTCAGGCAATCAAGGATAACACAGATGCAATCCCTCTGTATACCAACTATGCAGCAGAGTGGACAATGGGTGCATGGGATGCTTACCTTGGTGTTGTATCCAATGGTGATGACACTTATTTGAACCAGAAGTTTGCTCATACAGCAGAGCCTTTCAAGGATAACGGTGATGGCACCGGTGCGTATGCTTTGTATAAAATCCTCTATGATGCAGTTGATAAAGGTCTGATCGAAGAAGACTATACAACAACTGACTGGGAAGGCTGTAAGGGTATGATCAACAGAGGTGAAATCGGCACTATGGTACTTGGTTCATGGGCATTTTCACAGATGGTAGAGGCAGATTCACACGGTGAAGATGTTGGTTATATGCCATTCCCAATGTCTGTGAACGGAACACAGTATGCATTAGCAGGTGGCGACTACAATTATGGTGTCAACGTTAATTCTTCTGATGAAAACAAGACTGCAGCTGTAGTATTTATTAAGTGGATGATTGAAGAATCCGGCTGGGCTTATAACGAGGGATGCTACTCAACAGATAAGAACGGACAGAATCCTGATATGTATTCTGCTTTTGATGGATGTACCATGTTATCAGATGCAATGGCTTTACCGGGAGAAGAGGATCTGTTAGGCGATATGAATGCTGAATCAGAGCTTTCTTTCAATGCAGGCGGTAACAGCAAGGTACAGAGAATTGTGGAAGCAGCATTTACAAAGTCTGAGACCTTTGATGACATCATGGCAGATTGGACAAAAGCATGGAATGATGCACAGACTGCACTTGGTGTAGAGGTAAATAATTAAGATTTGATTCCTGCGAAGCAACGAGCCAAGTGCGAGCTTGCTCGCATTTGGTGACTGCCGCGAGGGCCAACAGCCCCGCTGCTCTGCTGCGGAGTTGTTGACTTATAAGTAAACATAACAATGCCCCATAAGCCTAGTGCTATGGGGCATTATTATATGCGTTTTTTGCATTACCAATTCATGATTTCTTTTATTTTTTGGACTAACATCCATGCTGCCTTGTTATGGGTTCTGATGCCTGGATGGTAATCAACGACATATCCGTCACTTTCCTGATACAAATCAAATTTCATAGAATAAACATTTGCATCATCAGTATCCTTTTTATAAGCATCAATAGCCTTTTCTATGTAGGGATATAGCCGCTGGTTCATTATTCCGTAAGTACACAGCAAAACTGCATCCGGATTCAGGCGGCGTATTTCCTGTAGGAACTTTTGATAGGAAGCTGCAAATTCCTCCTGCCGCTCTTGCTTATCCTGACAATAACTATCATCATTCGTGCCAAGATTCAACACAATCAGATCCGATCTGAAATTTGCAAAATCCCAATCCTTTCCCATTATCTGCTCCTGTCTTAAAGTGCCTCTTGAAAATCCTATGACTGGATAGTAAGGCGGAACCAGATGATCTGCCAATTTTTCATCAGAATCCGTATAACCGGAAATAATACCAAAACCACTATAGGATACCATGCTGTAATCGGCATTTAGAGCCTCTGCAGTCAGATAGGCATATGCCTTGGTAACGTCCTCGGTGGCCGTAGAAAAAGTATGTTCCAAATTACTGTCATCCACTCCGTAGCCACATGTAATGGAATCTCCAACAAACTCAATTCTGCGGACTTTATTCTTTGCCGGTGTCAGGCTGGCGTTTTCATCTGTTATAAGCTGCCGGATTCCTACAATAGACATTGGTGCTTCCGATAATTTTACCACCTGCACATGATATGTTTTAGGGTGTGTACCCTCAATCAATGTATAGCTTTTTTCTGAAACGGTGAGCATATCGTCCACAACACGGATTCCATCAATCAGAACGGCAATACGCACCTTGTCCTGTATGGGCGCATCCTTCGATGCCGCATTATCATCACCTTGAAGCAATAATTCAAGATGTTTTCCATGAAAAGTAAACTCAATTCCGCTGCCGGAAAGCGCAAGCCAGAGAATATGGTCTTGAAATAGAGTCCTGCCTACGTATTTGACGTGACTGTCATCAGCAACGTAATATTGAAGAGCTGTCATAAAAATATTCCTTTCCGATGCATGTTCTGATTCCTGCAAATAATGGGCAGAGCAGATATGTTTGCGTTGACACATACATCTGTTTGAATTGTAACATAAATCAGGAGTGAAGGCAAATAATAGAACTGCAGGGAATGTTTGGTCAAAAACATATACAAAGACTAACAAACATGCCCACTGGACATCCGACACCCTCCGATTAGAAATCCATTTTCCACGTAAAATCATCCGGCGTTATGCCATTAAAATTAGCCGCCGGCACAATATCTCCTAATATGAGCAATTCATAGGCTGCATCCAGCTTTTCAATCGTTCCTGTCGATAACTGATTTCTTCCCTCCGTACTTACATAGCCTGTAGAACCCGTATCAGCCTGAAGCGTTACATTACCGCCTCCGAAAAAGCCGACAGAAATCGCATTCAATGTTCTCTCAACATCCCGATGCATCACCTTAATTGCAGAAGTCAGCATAACGTTCCGATCCCCGTCAGCACCGTCATCATACTGATCAATATCACATCCGATGTACCAGACGCCATCCGTCTCCTTAACCGCTTCCAGAACACCGCTTCCGGCTGTACCAGCCGCTGTAAAAATAACATCAACATCCTCTGCGATCAAAGCCTTTCCTATGACCTTTCCAGTCTCTATATCAGCAAAAGAACCGATATAGTTACCTCCCACATCAGCACCGGTAACATCTGTTCCTGCATAGGCAGGAAGTTCAATGATCTCTACATTTTTTCCCTCTGTTCCGTTCACATATTTCACGCCGCATTCAAATCCATACTGATAATTTACATTAGAGGGATAAGCAATGCCGTTTACGACAGCCACCTTATTAGTTTTCGTCTCAAGTGCCGCTGCCATGCCGGCAAAGAAGCCGGATTCCTGCTCCGCAAAACACATCGCAAAAATATTATCCACCTCAACCTCATTACCGTCTGCATCAGAGGGGAAGGTATCTACCAAAATAAACTTAACATCCGGATTTTCCTGCGCAATTTGGGAGATTCCCGCAAACTGAAAACCGCAGCATACAATAACATTATAATCTGCCACAATATCCGCCACTGCCGCAATAGCCGCTGCTGTATCACCAGTAGACTCCTGTACAGGCGTTACCGTTGCACCCGGATGAGATTCTATAAAACTCAGGATGCCATTATAATTATCTTCATTAAAAGAATGATCGTCTACCCCTGCAGGACTGCTGACAATCGCAATCTTCATGCCCTCACCCACGTTCTCCACCGCCGCTGTTCCTTCTGTATCTTTCATCGCAGCGTCATTTCCTGAATCTCCACAAGCAGCCATTGAAAAAACCATGACAGATGTAAGAAGAAATAACAATATCTTTTTTCCCATAATCATTTCCTCCCAAAATTATATTTTAAAGAACTCAACGTCCCGCTCAAGATCATCCGCAATATCCTTCAAATCCTTGGATGCATTCGCAAGCAGGGTGATTGTCGCATTCAGCTCCTGCATTGACACATTTGTTCCCTTTGTCGATGCCGTATTTTCCTCTGCAACAACAGACAGATTCTGTATCACATTGACCACCTTAGTTCTTGCCTCATCGCACTCCTTGGTCTGCGCATAAATCTGTTTGGTTTCCTTGATAGAGGTTTCGATCTTCTCACTGACCTCGGCGAATTTTTTCTTTGTCTCTTCCAGCTTTCTCTGCTGTTCTACAATGATTTCGCCCGCCTCTGCCATGATTTCAACAGATGCTTTAGAATTCTCCGCCAGCTGCTGGATGATATCTCCGATTGTCTCGGCAGAGCTGTTAGAATCCTCAGCCAACTTGGAAATCTGTGAAGCCACAATGGCAAATCCCCTGCCGGCTTCTCCCGCTCTTGCCGCCTCAATATTGGCATTTAATGACAACAGGCTGGTCTCGCTGGCGATCGCCGTGATCAGGTTGACAGAATCCTGAATCTTCCCGACAGATTCATTGGTCGTATTTACGGAAGCATCTATTTTCCTGATTGCCTCTAACGTCCTGTCATTTGATACACTCAATTCGCTGATGATCCGCTCAGATTCATTATCTGCCTCTCGAATCTCCATGGATATGCTGTCCAACTCCTGCACGCCTCTGACAATTTTTTCAATCATAGAACCGATGGTCGTAACCTGCATGGTCGCCGACTCAATATCCTCTGCCTGAGTCTGGGCACCTTTGGCGATATCCTTCACCGCATGGCTGATTTCCTCCACCGTAGAACTTGTCTGCGACGCAACGGATTCCAGGGAATCGCTTGACTGGAGCAGATTATCAGTTTTTTCCTTAATGCTGCCGACCATACTCTGAAGCTTTTCTGCCAGACCATACATAGACGCAACCATTACACCGATTTCATCCGTTCTCTTCTGCGCCACTGTGCCAAGCTTCTCCGCACCCTCGCTGAGTTCAACCCGCAGATTGCCGTCGGAAATACTGCCAAGCATACCGCTTACCCGGACAACAATGGTCGCGATTCCCTTAACAAGAAACGAACAGACCACTACCGCCACTACCAGAATAAAAAGAGAAATAAACAGAATTCCTATTGTTTTGTTCCGAATCGTTGCATCAACATCCTCCGACGGCTGCCCGGCAAAAACCATACCTACAACCGAACCCTCCCGGTTCCTTACCGGTTTATAATAGGCATAATAATTTTTGTCATTGATCACAATGCTGTCTGTACTGTATTCTTCCCCACCTTTCAATACATGTTCGACAATCACATCGGGTGCCTTTGTCCAAAGCATCCTGTTTCCTGATTTGTCAATCAAGGAAGTTGCCACCCTCACATCCCCATAAAAGAGAGTAACATCCGTATCCTCACCTGATGTAAAGCTGTCAATGATATCCTCATGTGCGGTAATATTATAATCCCCTTTATAGAGCAGATACCCTTTCACACAATACTCACCCGGATCGATTGCATCGTAGGATGCAGATACCGATTGACACACAAGAGCCAGTCCCTGTATTACTTTTTCCTTCATTCCGTTCTGTAGCGCATTGATAGAATAAACTGCCAAAATAACATCTGCACAAATAATCGGCAAAGCACACATTAAAATCAGTTTCGCTAAGATTCCCAAACTCTTTTTCTTTTTTTTGTCCATAGTAATATAACGCCCTTTCTATAAGCCATGATCATATGTATATTCACATTCAGCAAGATTTCTGATACACGAACGATCTCAGCGCCTGTTTCTTCAAACGCCGCACTGACAGATTAGAAGATACCTTTTACATCTCCCGCTCTACGTCTATCCTGAATCCGCGAAGTTCAACTGCCTCAAACTTCAATACTTTTATATTATAAGGAAACACCCCTGTATTTGCAATCATTTTTTCACCCATCAGGTGCTAATATCCGGAATCCGTAAGATCCGCCATAAGTCATCTCTATCGGCCTGGTACCCTCTTAGTTTTTTATAATTCTCTTTATATTTTCCACTTACCTGTCTCGTTCCTTCCGTGCGAACTAACAAGAATTTCTTGTTAGTTCGACTCCTCTCCAATTTCCCATCTTTATAAATGCTTTCAATATGTTGGCTTATATTCTGCTGAGTTGTATCATATAATTCTGCAATCTGTCCTTGCGTAAGCCATATATTTTCATCACAAAATCGTACAGATACTCTTGTTACATTCTTTTTCCCTTTCAGACCTTCTATTGCCGCAGTACCGAATATTGTATTTCCGTGACAAAATTCGACAGGAGTGCTATAATATTTATTGCAAAATTTTTAATTTTTAGGAGGGGCTTATATGAAAAATGAAGAGTACACGGAAAAAACGCTGATATTCAACCCCGGAGGGTTTATTCTGAAGGTGATTTTTTCGATTGTATTTACAATCGGCGTAGGCTCTTATATCAGTGACGGCATGGCTGAAAGCGGCGGTATCCTTTATGTTATTGGCGGCTATGCGGTACTTTTTGTCGCGTCATGGTTTATGGCATCCCTTTTCGGCTTCTGTGTCAGGACAACAGGGAATTACCTGATAGGAATTATACTTATGTTCGTGCTGCTGTCTGTATGGACAGGAGGAACTCAATGGCTTCTTACAAAAAATAAGCTAGCGGGGTCTATTGTCGAGCTAATTTTTATTGTTGCACTGATATGGTTGCCAATAAACGACATACGAAAAGCGATACTGTACTATAAAAATACAATATAAAAAAAATTCCCACCTTGTGCTCTAGGCGGGAATTTTTTTTAGACCAAGGACCTATTTCCCATTGTCGAGTTTCTAAAACAGAGTAACGGAACTTCGCAAAACAAATTATAACTCTTTAATTACCTGAAAGTTTTTCCACTTTCCAGATCTTTCTCTCCAGATAAAAAGAATTGCCCGGATTATCCAATCGCACACCATGGCAAGTGCAATGCCAATGACTCCCATCTGCAGAGTAATTCCCAAAAGATAGGACAGGAGCAGACGTATGGCAATTGTGGAAATAACAGAAACATACATTGTAAACTTTACATCACCTGCCGCACGAAGTCCGTTGCTGAGTGCACCGGAGAACGGAAACGCTGCTGCATTAAATACGTTATGAATCAGCACAAGCCAGATAACAAGCCGTTTGGTTTCCGGTGACAGAGAATAAAAGTGCAGAAATACCGGTGTCAGAAGGAAAATCAAAAGATTCCATATCGTTGAAATCAGGAGCGTTACTTTTGTAAGCTTTCTGAAATAATATTCTGCATCTTCGGTATTTCCATTTCCCATGCACTGTCCAATAACAGTAATAAATGCCGGTCCCATAGCAACCCCCGCCAAAGCAGCCAGTGACCAGATGCTTTGTGCCACACCGTTGGCGGCGATCTGATAGGTCCCAAACAAAGCCACGATACTGCTTAAAGCTACCTTTACCAGTTGGAAGATACCATTTTCTACACCATTTGGTATGGCAACATTTAAAATGCTTTTCATGAGACCAGTCTTCCAGCAAAATATCCACTGTTTTTTATATACCACTTCATTCTTTTTCTGAATGCAAAGAGCGGTGATAGCCACTGCTGAAAAAAGGCGGGAAATGAAGGACGGCCATGCAACTCCGGCCACCCCTGCATGAAGTAAAAACACACCAATCACATTACCGATGACATTGATTGCATTGGAGGCTGCCGATATATACATCGTCACATTTGTCTTTCCAAGGCTTCGATAAACGGCTGCTCCGGCATTATAAACAGCAAGTGCCGGATAAGAATACGCAGAAATTTTCAGGTATGTAATACAGGCATCCATGACCTGCTGTTCTACTTTTCCAAATAGCAGTCGAAGCATCGCTTCATTTCCAATCAGCACAAACGCCGCAATAAAAGCAGAAAAAATGGCAGAGAACAACAAAAGCTGACTGGCCGCTTCTCCCGCATGATCCCTTTCCTGTCTGCCAATATACTGGCTGATGACAACAGCTCCCCCGGAAGCAAGTGCCGTAAACAGATAGATAAATATGGTATTAAACTGATTGACCAGCGAGACTCCGGAAACAGCCGCTTCCCCGGCATAGCTGATAACCAGTGTGTCAGCAAGCCCGACGAGCATTACCAGAAGCTGCTCCAAAAACAGGGGAACAATCATTTTTTTCAATTTTTCATTGGAAAACAATTCATTTTCTTTCATCATGTCTTTCCTTTTCATTTTACCTATTGTTCGCATAAAAAATATAAGTGCAGTTATGGAGTGTCTTCTCCTTTTCTGCACTTACATTATACTTTACGCACTTAAAATATATCAAATACTTAGATTTTATAGTGTACTCATGCCCAAAAAGCATTTTGAAAATTCGATAAATGTTGTTGCTGCCGAGCTGAATGGCTGTCCGCGTTTCCATGCCAAAACGCTTGTTGCCAAAAGTTCCGGATACAATGGTCGATGGGTTATCTTTGATGAATCCCAAAAAGGTACGGCCCCCTCAATGACCAGTGAATATGCCAGACCCTGATTTACCATTATGGCGCCATTGGTACTCAGGTTGCTGGTAAACAGCACGTTCAAATTTTTGTAGGAGTCGCCAAACCAGCTCGCCAATTCACTCTGCACCTGCATACGCCTTGGAAGAATTAAAGGCAATCCTGACAAATCGCCTGCCGTAATAAATTCCTTGTCTGCAAGTGGGTCGTTTGGCGGCATTAAAACTACCCACTTTTCCCTTATATTCATACGGATAAAATCATATTTTTCCATATCGATCGGTTCTAAGAGCAGACCGAGATCAATGAGTCCTTTATCCATCTGTTCTTTCACCAAATCTGCAGTTGCCGTAAAAATATCAAAGGTAACGCGGGGATACTTCTCATGAAAATTTTGGAACAGTTCGGGAAGCAGCTGCACGGAAGCAATTTCACCACAGCCAATGGAAATCTTACCTTCTATCTGTTCCTCCTGCTCCACCAATTCCCTTTCTGTCTTATCCACAAGCTGTAAAATCTCTTCTGCACGGCGGCGAAGCAGAATCCCTTCATTGGTTAATTTGATTTTCCGGGTACCGCGGTCAAACAGTTTCACACCGATTTCTTCCTCCATCTGTGCAAGCTGACGGGAGAGTGTCGGCTGTGTGATATGTAAAACCTCGGAAGCTTTTGTAATGCTTTCTTCCCTGACCACAGTCAGAAAATAGCGAAGAACCCTAATTTCCATATACGAACTCCTTTCAGCCTTATTCATGCTAGGCGATTGCGAAACTCTGTTTTCTCTTATATCCGTTGTACAATATACACAATATCAACGCTGGGCACGCTTGCGCTGCTTGTCACTCGCAACGGTGCTAAGCTCGAAAACACCTCGCTAAGCACCGGCGGCTCCAAAGCACCCTGCTTTTGACATTGTGTATATTGCACAACTAGGTTTTGAAAATAAGGAGTTTCGCAATTGCCTATTATTCATACTTTATCAGACATATTATAACATATGTCACCAATTTTCAGAGAAAATTGATGACCTGCTCGCGCATCAGCGCAATTCTTTATTCTCTCAGCCATTTTTCCCGGAAAAGCCGTATTAAAAACAAGATTCCCCGGATACACAGTTCCACGCACATGGCAATCCACACTCCAGTCAACCCTATATGTGGTGCAAGGAAAGCTGACATAGTAATCCGGATTCCCCACATACTCAGCAGGTTCATCACACTCGGCACTAACGTATCCCCAGCCCCTCTTAATGCCCCTGCTGCCACAATAGAACAGGCAAACAAAGGCTCAGCAAATGCTTCAATCCGAAGTATCCGTACACCCAGACTCCGAACTGCCTTATCCGGAGTAAGCATGGAAAACATCATCGGAGCAAACACAAACATTAAAACAGCAGTCAATGTCATCATGACCGCTCCGAGCAGTACCGATAGCCTTGCAAAACCCCGTGCCCGCTCCTTTCTCCTTGCCCCAATGCTCTGTCCTACCAGTGTCGTTGCTGCTGCCGCAATGCCATATCCCGGCATATAACACAGGCTTTCTGCCGTTACTGCAAGAGAATTGGCAGCTACAGACACTGTACCCAAAGGCGACACAATTTTCGTAGAAATAATCTGTGCCCCACTGAGGACTCCATGTTCAAAAGCCATAGGAACTGCTATGCAGGCCGCCTTTTTCAAACAACTGCTGTTCAAAGTCCATCTACCCTTCTTCACCACCCGCATCGTCTCAGAGCGAAAGCAAAGCATATACAGCATAACCACCGCTATCACCACCTCAGAAAGTGCCGTTCCAAGAGCTGCCCCTGTCACACCTAGTCCCGCACCATATATCAAAATCTGTCCACCGAAGTTTTCAACTGTTCTGGTTGGAAAAATCAGAAAAAAATTGAATACCACATCCAGCACACACATGATTCCATTTAAAATGCTTGGAGTTTTCATATCACCACTGCATTGCAGCATACTTCCACCAAGCTGTCGGAACTGTACCGCAGGCAATGCGCAGGCGTAAACCAGAAAATATCGTGAGGCCTCTTCACATACTTCCGGTGTTCCTCCAAGCCATTTGGGCAAAATGCCGCTGATTGATATACATACCGTTGATAACAGCAGGACAAATACAGCAGTGACAATCAAAGACTGTCGCAACACGTTTCTGGCTGCCTCCTCTTCCTTTGCACCGATATACTGTGCCACCTGTACCGAAAAACCCATCGCTGCACTGATACACAAACCGCCTACAAACCACGTGGTACTGGTTACCAGTCCAATGGACGCTGTCGCATCCTTTCCCAGACTTCCCACCATTGCCGCATCAATGTACTGCATAACAATTGAACTGATTTCTGCCAGAATCGCTGGGATACTCAATCGAATCACCAGCCAAATCTGCTGCCGGTAAGACAACTCTTCTTCCCGAAGCATCTGTAAATTTTCTTCCTGTCTATTCAAAAAAACATCTCCATTTAAATCCGATTGCCAGCCTTCCTTCTTATCCCACCGTACTGGAAATCAAATTCCTGATTTTTCTCTAAGCTCATCTTTTTCCCACCGCATCCTGTACTCTGTTTCCTGGTTCTCTTCCTCCACTCCTGTCTCTTCCCTGACAAAGCCTTCCCGGAGATAAAACCTTACTGCACCTTTATTTTTCTCATATACATGAAGGACCAGCTCATCTTTTTGCTGCTTCACATAGTCAAGCAGAAACTTTCCGATACCTGAACCTTGATACGCTTCGTCTACAAATATTCCTGCTATATAATCCTTCATCAGACCAACGAATCCACAAATACGTCCTTCCCTCTCATAAACATATATATCCGCATCAGACATCATAGCTTTTGTCAGACCATAATTTTTTCTCCAGTAATCAGGAGCTATAAAACCATGTGCTTTGATATTTGTATTCAGCCAAATTTCCATAACTGCCGGAATATCTGCCGGCTTCATATTTCTAATCATACTACTGACTCTCTGTGATAATCAGTGATATCACTGCCAAGCTTTTTGTATACATTCTTCACGGACTGATGATCCGACAGGGTTTTTAATTCAGCGTCCGTCATACCAATCAGCTCAAGAAACTCCACCTGTCCGTTCGGCGTTTGAATGGTGTTTACTGTCGAATCCGGCACACATATAAAACCTGTCAAATTTGACTTTTGCAAGGCATCAATTCCGGCGCTCTGTCCTGTGTATATATACTCAAATGGTCTAAAAACTTCTCCATTTGTAAATGTCAGCCTCGCAATCATCTGAAGAATACCACAAATACATTTCAGTTCGCCTTCCTCATCTTCATATTGATACTTTTTTAATTTGAATGTAAGCTCATATCCATAACCACTAATATCCTTGTCATCCGATTCCTTTTCATAAATTTCCGTTTGCCCAAAGCTTACAAAATGCCAATAGTCACCACCGTCATATATACTGATGCCGTCCAACGGATCATTACCACCGAATACCCATTTAACAAGTGTCCCATAATGTTTTGGATTTGTCTGCCCTGGATATACCCTTTCAAATTCCGCTTCAATTGCCTTCCAGCCAACTGCTTCGACAGCTTCCTCTGTTTCTTTCGCGTTTTTCTTTCCTCTCTTTAGCTTATCTAACAATCCCATTTTTACATTTCCTCCATTTTTATACTATTGTAACCAGCTGATACCAATACAAAAGCCCAGCACTAAAAACTGGGCACTGCTAGATACTCCAAAATCTTAGCAGCATTTGTATCCGGCTTCATTAGTATATCAATTATCCAAAAAACCGTCAATCTGCGTTTTCCTTTAAACTAATATAATTTCAAGTCAATCACCCACACATCGGACAGGTCTGACACAATAGCTGACACTAGATTTATCCAGCTTTTACACTTGTTTAATATAATCGCATCACCGGAAATCACTCCGGGCAGCTTCTCCAATACTCTATCCACATCATTGATAACCTCTACAGACACATCAAAATCATATGCATCTGCAATTTCCAGAATCAGTGCCTTTAACCTGCCGGAATTTGATACAGGTGCATCCAGATAAAATACAGCCTCGCCGATTTCAATTTTTTTCAGCCGTTCAAGAATCAAGCGAACCGCCTGCTCCGTTTTGTCAATAATACGGTAGGTTCCCCGAAGGCCTGCCAAATCCCTGATTGTACCATCACAGCAATGAAATAACAGGGAACCGGATAATGCAACTTCTAAAGAAATTATCGTATTGAAGCCATCAATATGCACGGTCATTCCCTTTGTTCCCTTTTCTATCATTTTTTCCTTCCGTTTTTGTATATCTGCCTTACTGGATACACTTCTCGCCAAAGCCAGACGCTGTCTTTCTGAAAACATATAATGGTTCCCAACAAATGTTGTTGCATTCTTCACTGCATATCCACGCCCCAGCAGATACTGGGTATCCTTCGCCGCTTCTTTCAAATGCTCCAACTGTATCCCGGTAAATTCCTTTTGGTCACCAGGGGCATAGCCTCTTTTTACAATCTTCCTTGTATCCATATTTTTTCACCTTTTAATCAGTCCTTAGCACATTAAATAAACTCCCTTTTCGGAAAAGTGTTCCCACTGCATAAAATTCTAAATACAATGCATATTCTTGTCTATGATTACAGAATTTATTTTTACCTGACAATTCTTCAAACTTTAATTCCAGTTCCGGCTTTTCCACAGCTCTACCCCCCAAATATTCCAATCTATATACTTGATTATAAAATATTGATCAGCTGTCTGCAATGTATATTTACAGACTCATTTTTACCGGGTACACAATTCCGAAAAGGGAGTAAATAAAAAGCATATTGACAATAATATAACACAGTATTAAAATGCACTTAGTATTACTAAATACATAGAGAGGGTGATGACTTGAATCCCAAATATGAGAAACAGATAAAAAAAGGCGTTTTGGAGATATTGGTGTTAAAGCTGTTGGAGAATGATGAAAAATACGGCTATCAGCTGATTATCGAATTGAAGGAAAAAAGCAACGGAATGTTCACCTTAAAGGAGGGAACGCTTTATCCAATCCTCTACCGGCTAGAGGATGAGAAACTGGTAAAAAGCAGATGGAGTGAGCCTAAGGGCAAAGAGATATCCAGAAAATATTATCAGATTACGGATAAGGGCAGTCAGGAGCTTAAGGAACTATATCAATTGTGGCACGCATTTGAAGAAAATGTAACAGGTATCTTGGAGGAATAACAGATGAATCAGAAAGCATATGCAAAGGCCGTAGGCAGACAACTAAAGTGTTCAAAAGCACAGAAAAAGGAAATTATAAAACAACTGGAATCTGATATCAGTGCCGCTTTAGAACAGGGGGAGACATTGGAGCAGGTTTGCAGCAGAATAGGAACGCCGAAGGAACTGGCAGGAGAATTTAATGAAAACCTGTCAGAGGAAGAGCGTAAACAGGCAAAGAAGGAGAAAGCGATTAAAATAACTGTGATTATCATGGGCATTTTCCTTGTTCTGGGGCTGCTTGGATACTGGCTGTTTCCCAAACCAATACCGATTGAGCAAAGCACTGTTTTCGATGAAGAACAATTGAAGAATCAGACAATTGAGGTTGTTTCCGCTTTGGATGCGAAGAATTATGAAGCCCTGCAGTCGGAATATGCAGATGAAATACTGAAACCATATTTAACGGAAGAAGACATGGAGCAGACAAAGGAAACGATTGGCAAAGATTGGGGGAAACAGGTTTCCCTTGGCAATCAATATATGACAGAAATTCATCAGGGATGGACGAGATATGCCATTGTACAGATAAATGTGGGCTATGAAAATGCGAACGTCACATATACATTTACGTTTAACACAGATTACCGGTTAATCGGTTTGTATATGAAATAAAGAGTGAGGTGATAAGGTATGATCGGATTTATTATCTGGTTCTTATGTGGTCTGATGTTTATCGGATTTGGAATTTCTGCATTTAGGTCAAAAGAGGCAGTGGGCTTTTGGGCAAATGCAAAAGTACCGCCGATTGAAGATGTGGACGCTTATAACAAGGCAGTAGGGAAGCTTTGGTGCGTAATGGGATTGTTATTTATCGTATTGGGACTTCCTCTGCTATCGGGGCAGAACTCACCATTAATCCTGATATCCGTTATCGGGACTTTCTTGGAAGTAATCGTTGTCATGATCGTTTATACGATAGGGATTGAGGGCAGGTACCGCAAAAAACAATGAGCGTGTGAAGAAAAGTCTGTAAATGCTAATCTTCTATGATAATGTGTGGGCTGAACTCTCTTTGTTGGGGGTTCAGCCCTT
>CAMWYJ010000042.1 GCA_947178445.1 uncultured Clostridium sp. | reverse complement strand
TCCGTTAATGCGTCATACATCTGCTTCCACTCATCAGATCCTGTTTTTATTCCGGCTTTCAGTGCCTCTGTCATCTGGTCGGACAGTGCCTGCCGTTCGTTCTGGAGGTACTGTGCCTGTATGTGAATCAATCCGGTAAGGTCTTCATAATAAGCCCTGCTGATTTTTCCGCCCATTGTCTCCTGTACGTCGGCAATGGATTTTAAGCGGTCAATGGATGAAGTAATGATATCAAGCTGTTTTTCAAAGTCATCCGAAAGGTTTGTGAATCTGTCCACCTGAAACTGACGGAGTATGGCATTGAGTTCAACCAGCTGTGTCTCATAATCCGATACCGTGTCCGCAAGTTTTCTGTATTCCTCAATGGTTTCCGCAATGGTTTTATTATCATCCGAATTTACTTCGATAAAGTCTGTAACTGCGACTGCGCCGTTCTGTGCGGCCTTTTTAAACTGTTCCGGTATTTTCTGAAGCAGTTCATCAGCCATGTTCCGATAGAGTACAACGGCTTTTTCCATGTCGGACTGTTTCTGTGTGTTCAGTTTTATCAGGTTGTCGATGGCCAGGTTTTTTGCGGATGCCCCCGTAAGGTTTTCAAGATGGGCCTGCACTTTTTCAATGGCGCTGTCCACTTCCTGTAAGCGGTATTTCATGAAGTCGATCTGTTTTGTGGATTTTGAAGAGGAGGATTTTGAAGAGGAGGAGGATTTTGAAGAAGAGCCGGATTTTGAGGAGGAAGAGGATTTTTCGCCCATGATTCTGTCAAGGCTGCCGTGGCTTTTCCCCATACTGCTTCTTACCTTTTCAATCAGCTTTAACTTCATGTTCAGGCCGTCCAGTTTTTCCTGTATCTGTGAATCGGATGCGCCCTGTGACCGGGCACCGTCTATGGCTGAGTTGAGGTCATTGATGATGTCCGTGCCCAGAGCGGCGTTTCCAATGACAGATGCAAGTTCCCTGTTATAGCGGGAGAGGCTGTCAGCCGCATCATGGAATGCTGCGGCATTGTTTTCTACGGCTGTCTTTTCATCCTGAAGCGCAAGCTGTCCAAGTTCGGTAATCGTCTGCTGTACCGCCTGTGCCTGTGCATTTTCAAGCCTCTGTTCTGCGAGTGCCATCATTGACTGTTCATTGAGTTTAAGCTGTCCATTCTCATCAATGAGACATGAGAGGTACTGCGGCTCCACTGCAAGCAGGGTCTGCAGCTGGTCAAAGGTGATATATCCTGTTTCATTATAGGTTTCAACGATGTCTGTCAGGCTGTCATATGCGCTCTGCAGTGAGTCGATCTGGGTGTTCAGGCCTGACAGTGCCGCTTCGGACTGGTATGATTCCTGTATGATGTTTGCAAGCATCTGACCGAATCTGCTGTCTGCTTCAATTCCCGCACCGCTTAATATGCTTTTTGCATATGTCTGTGAAACAGACTCGATTGCATCCTCAACTGCGTGTAACGGGTCTGCTGATGCTGCTACGGCCTCCCAGTCTATGGTTTTTCCCATGTCGGCGGCCGCCTGGCTGATTGTCTGTATGGAGTCCAGCAGTTCTGTTGAAGAGTAATTCCCGGACAGGAGGGTAACATACGCTTCGGATGCCGATTTGACAGAAGACTGAAATCTGTCAAGGGAGTCTTTGGAGTTTTGCAGAATATCGAAAAGTTTCTGCGGTTCTGCCGGTTCCTGATTTAAATAGGCTGCTCTTGCTTCTGCTGCTGTGTCAGCCGCCTCTGCTATTTCCTGCCACCTCTCAATTTCTTCCTGTGTGTCAATGGAATTTTCTCTGAACCATGCATTCCAGTCAAAATTCGCCTCATTCTGTGCATCCAGAAGGGCTTTCCTTGCAATATTCACAGCCCCGAAGTCACCGGAAAAGTGCATGAGCCTTCCGATGGTCTCAGCCAGGTTTGCGTTGTTTTCATAGTCCTCTCCTGCATCGACGCCTGCAAAAATGCCCTGTACGAAAGTACTGCCAATCTGCTTTCCCTTTGCATCAATGGCCTTTAATTCCTCCTCTGTGACCTGACCGTTATCCGCATATGCTTCTGCAAGGATGGATTCGATATAGTCGTAAACGGTATCCCTGCTCAGAAATGTGCCGTCAGGCAGAATGGGTGTGAAGGCGACTTCCCATCCGGTACCGTCAAGGCCCTCCCCAAAGCGGTCAGAACCTCCGAATACGGTGTCAATGCCGCCGATTTCAGGGTCATAATCCCATGAAGCCAGTTCATCCCGATATGTTTTCTTCAGTTCATCCGACCAGTTGATGATGGTGCGTCTGTCCATGTCAACGTTTCCAAACACGGACTGTACTGTGCCGTTTTTAATCTGTTGTGCATAGTCATCAAGCCCCCAGTCGGAAATTTTTTGATATTCTTCCTCCAGATTTTTCTTTAAGTCTGATATATTTTCGGCTGCCTCTGTTGAAAATTTATCTTTTGCAAAGTTAATGGCATTCAGATACTGTGCTTCCAGACTGTCAAACATTCCTGAAAAATCAGCTTCAAGCATGTCGCCCAATACTTTCTGGTATTCCTCTCCAGCGCCGGATGCTTCCAGTATGGATGCCTTCATACGGTCAAGTTCTTCTGCTGTTTTCGGGAGGCCGTTCTGGTACAGATATTCATGTTTTAATGTTGCATACTGCTGCTTTGTGTATGTTTCCATGCCATCAGAGACTTTTTCATAGGCCGTATTCAATTTCTGGAACACGGCTGTCTGTGTAAGATCCCTTCCTTCTGCCTGGGACATGAGTTCAATCGTGTTTTCAAGGGCAGTATAAAACTCCATGATTTCAGAAATGTCGGCGTCTGCGTCAAGCCCGACTGTAATCTGCCCGGCAACCGCCGCCCCGTTCAGTATGGACACTTTTCTTTTTTTCAGATAATCCCCAAGCTGTGATTCAATGATTTTCCATGCGTCACTGTCATGTGTGTCTTTGTAACCAAGGTTTATTCTCTGGCTGCTGTTGTCATCCTGCCACCAGTTTAGTCCCCAGCCGTTAATGTCTATGCCGCGGAGTTCTTTTTCTGCGGCTGTCCTTGCGGTTTTTGCTTCTCCCCATGCGCTTTTGAATTCCTGCTTTGTCATTTCTTCCAGCGCCTGTGAGTATTCTTCCGTACCTTCTTTTAATCCTTTTAATGCAGCTGCCTTATTGCCAAGAGCCTTTGTCACTTCTTCCACGGTGGACTGGAAGTCACTTTCCTGTGATTCTGTTCTTTCCTGAATGGACGACAGCTGTCTGTATCTGATATATAATTCTTCGAGGCTGTCTGCCTGTTCTATGGTCGCATTTGAAGTTTCAATCGCTTTCTGACGGGCTTCTTCCTGAGACTGCTTAATGCCGTCCATAATAGATGAATAAACGCTCCATACAGTGGACACAGCCGCAAATATGATACTGGCCTTTTGAAGCCCTGACATTGCATCCCACGCTGCTTTGATTGATGCTCCAAGACCTTTAAAGGTTCCTTTCAGGGTGTTTACAGAAGTTGCGTTTGCTGTATTAGCAACAGTGTTGGCGTTGGTAGCTTTGGTTAGGCCCATAGTTTGTAATTTTTCTAAAGCTTGTTTTTCTGTTAGTTTATGTTTTCCAAGAATTGCCATTCTGTCACTTTCTTTTAAATTTTCTTGTGACAATAATAATTTTAAGTTCTTATCTGTTAGAGATTTTGTCGCTTCTCCTATTTCTTCTAAAGCATCATTTCTTAAAGTTTTATCTAAAGGCAGATTTCTAACCTTCTCCAATGCTAAACCAAGAGTATTCATCTGCTTTGCCGTTGAAGCAATTACCCCGCCAAGTGTACTGATCCCCTGTCCAATTTTTATAGTTCCGATTGCAACCAGAGTATGTCTGATCAGGTCGGTTTTGTTTATGATATCCAGCAGTGCAGTGCCAATGTCGCTGATAAATTTAACGGTTTCTCCGTTCATCAGCTCTGTGTGTGTTTCTGTGAGCTTCGCCTTAAACTGATTAATGTGTGCCTCCGTACTCTCAAGGTAGGTATTATACTCTTTCTGCGCGGAACCGGCTGCGTTCAGGCTTTTCTGTAAAAGTTCTTCCGCTTCGCTCATGTTATTCAAAGTAGCGCTGATGGCGGATGCTCTGTGCTTGCCGGCGATCAGTTCCAGCAGCGCGCTCTGGTCTACATCGGACATATCCTTATACACTTTTGAAATATCAAGGAAAATATCATAAACTGACCGGATGGTTTTCTGGTCTTCTTCCAGAATATCTACGCCTGTTAATGTTTTGATTGTTTTCTGATTGTCAAGCGTGGACATGACGCCTTCAATATCTTCTCCTGCTGCTTCCAGTTCAACGGAAGCCCCACGGATTCTCAAAGCGGATGTCCTGAGCGCAAGAGCCAGTGAATCTGCGTCCTGCACCTGCCGGTTGCCAGCTGTCAAAAGACTGAGAAACTGGTCAACGCTGGTATTGGCATCGGAAAACACAGAACCTACGGACTGTACGCCCTGGGCAAGCTCAGCAGTTGTAATACTTCCAACATTGCCCAGAAGATTAAATTTATCTATCAATGCCTGTGCCTTATCTGCAACATCTGTATATCCGTCAATGACATCATACGCCTGCACACCCGAAATGATTGCTTTGGCTGAATCAGACGCACTCATCTCTCCTACATTGGCCAGTACAGTGCTTTTTTCTGTCAGTTTATTACCTGTATTCAGGTCATAGCCGGACTTTGAAAACTCTGCTGCGCCCTCAATCAGTGCTTTCTGTGTCGTTGCCAGTTCTTGCGCTTTTTTGTTACAGTAAGCCAGATATTCAGGATAATCATTTCTGCTCAGATCTTTCTGGACTTTGATCAGGTCTGTGAATGCCTTATCCCGTTCAACTGCAGTTGTAACCGAATTTCGCAGCTGCTCAAATACGACATGAAGGATGGATGCCGCTGAGAACAGGTCTTTAAATTGTGATGTCAGTTCTTTGAAACGATCCCCCGCGCTTATACCGGCCAGCCCGGATGCTTTAAGCTCACTGATAAAAGCGGCGAGTTCTGCTCTTGTATCTGCGAGCTGCTCTTTATCTGATACGGATAAGGCATTTTGCATGATTGATTCATATATTCTGTTTGCAGAATCAGATGAAAACAGTTTAGAAAACCGTTTGCCTGTATATTCTATATCCGCTATCAGCTTGTCTTTCCTGATTTGCAGGTCAAATTCCAGAGGGTTTGAATTTATCTGTTTCTGTGCGTTTTTCCTGATGGATTCTATCTCTGCATGTAATTTCTCCTGCTGTAATCTGGATGCTTTAAGTCCAATTTCCAGATCAGCTATTGTCTGTTGAAGACTTTTTACATCCTGCTCTAATTTGGATTTTGCATTTTTACCGGTTTTTACTTTTAAACCTACATTAACATATAAATTATTTAATTCCCTTAATGACCTGTTTAATTCTCTTTGTGCAAGCGATTTAGATAACTTTGCCAGTACCTTAACATACATTTTATTGTCTAAACTTCTCAAATCGCCATTAATGGACTTTTTTGAGAGCTGTCTATTGAGCTTTGCGATAATGTCCAATATAAAATCGTTATTCAAATACTTTTTCCTCCTTATTTTTGAATACAAAGAAGACAGCTTATTTTTGAGCTGTCTTAATTTACATAGTTAGTTATTTTGTTGTAATTAAAATTTACTTTTACAATGTATCTAATATTTTTCTTTTTTGTACAGAATATTCTTCATCGGTTATAAGACCTTCTGTTTTTAAATCATTCAATTGTTTTAATTTTTCTTTTATAGTTATTGATTCTTTTATATCAGTAATATCTCCTGTATTATTACTAATATTTAGACCAGCTATTCTTCTTAACTCCTTTAAAGGAATTACTTTTTTAAATACTTCATATGCATCATGTGTAAATTCTAAATTTACAATTTCATTTTTATCGTTCTTATAAATCAATTCAATCTTACGATCATCCTCAGATACAATTTTCGTTTCTATTGGTTTTCTGCTTCCAATTAATGCTCCTATATCATCAGCAAGAACATACCCCAGCAAAGCGCCTTTTAATGAGCTTCCTCCACCTGACACTGTAGTATATTTACGCAACTCGCCTATTTCTTCAAAATATAATATCTTATCTATAGGAATAGTTTTTAAGTGAAGCATCGACACATCAGGTTTACTAACTGAGCTTGTACAACTTTGTTTATAATATTGCGACATTGGAAACATATTAAAACAATCATTTTCAATCCATAAATATTGTGGTATAAATGAATGATAATCATACTCATTTAATTCAATTAATGTTACTTGTGTTTTTCTTTCAACAATCCCTAATTTATTTATATATTTATCATAATCTTGTTGAAACTCATTCATATTTAGAATTACTTTAGTTTTTTCTTCATTTACTTTAGCTTTTTGTTTTTGTGTATTAACTTCCAATCCTATACATCCTAGAATAAAAAGCACAAGTGAAATTATAGGAATACTTGACACTAAATATAACACAAAGTCACTATTAATTTCTATAAATGGAAGAATTATAGCTGAAAGAATAATACCCACAATGCCAAATATAAATAAAGTTACAGGTTCTATATTTTTTTTACTTTTTTTGTCACCCATTTCAAACGCCCCTCTTTCTCTTAAATTTTCATAATTATATCACTTCCCCTTTGTAATTACAAGTAAATCGAACAGATAGAATGACATCAACCGGATATTTTCTGATCAGTCCAACTCAGTATTACTCTGTCCTGTTATCAGATTTATTACCAACTGCCGCACCTGTCAGCATTGTTACAGCAAGTGCCGCCTTTCGGTCATTGTCCAGTGACTGTGACAGCCTGTTAATCCTGCTTGTATTTAATACTTCTCTGTCAATGGAATGTAAGGTATCATATAAATGAACCACCGCCCTGCGCAGTAAAATTGCCTGATTTTATCATTTTTTAATCCGTTATTCCTGTTTCTTTATCATTATTTCAGGTTTTCTGTTTTTATGGGTTGTTCATCCGCCCACATTTTCTCTTTTCCTGTTCACTGATATCCCCCTTAAATTTTTCTTTACTTTGTTTTACTGCTATGGTATAATAATTGACATATGTTTTATAATGTTGGTTTTTTACACTTTTTTATCAGAAAACAGTAAAATTATGCTGTCTGAAAACTCTGATCTGTCATGCATTCGGGCTGTTTATCATCAGGGCCTGCATCTGTTTTTCTGCAAAAACTGCAGGTTCTGTTCGCACAGGCTGTAATACCTGAAGGCGCCAGCAGTATAATCTTTACGATATGATCCGCAACCCTTTCAATCACCCTGTAACCGTTTTCCGATTTTGTAGCTTCTCCATTGCTGTTGCATTTGCAGTAACCGTTTACTTCACAGGTTCCATCATCATATACAGATAATACTCCCAGCATCCCGACCGGTGCCCATTCCGGTCTGTCAAATCTGGATATGTATGGCTGCTTTGCATCATAATCAGGATTCAGTACAGGGCGTGTTCCCTGATAAACTGGATTACCATTTTCATCAAGAACCTCTTTGTATGTAATTTCTCCTGTTTCCTCATCTATCAATTCTTCTGTTTTTGGAGCCGGTTCATAAATGACTCTTCCAAACTCATCCCTTAAATGCATACCATTCCATACGTCACAGTCTCCGTTACCCAGCACAAACGGTTCTCCTGATACAATTCCAAGTATGTAGTCATCATTTTCACTGGCAAAGCGGATTTTTGTTCCATCCAGTGTAACAAATTTGCCAACCCTGTCCTCATTGTCAGGGTTTCCGTCAGCCCACTCAAAGAATTCCGCATAGTCGGCTGTTGTAGATGCTGTAATAGTGGATTTTGCCTTTACAGTTCCATTATACATAACAGAAAAAGCATTTGATCTGGCATGAAAATCAGTTCCATTACCAATAACAAAAGCAGTTCCTACGGTATTGTCAGATGTACCACCTGTTACCATTGCAGTATTATATTTTCCACATGCATGGGAAGCAAGGTTATCAGCTTCAGTACCAAGCCCCTCTGCATGAGAGTTATCACCATTTGCTTCAGCGTTAAATCCTTCTGCATGAGAATTTCTACCACCTGCCATACCAAGACCTTCTGCGTGAGAATAATTACCAGATGCTGATGAAAAACACCCTTCTGCATGAGAGTAATCTCCGCTTACTGTTGTGCCATATCCTTCTGCATGAGAGTAATTTCCGTTTGCAGTTGTGCCAAACCCCTCTGCATGAGAGCTTTCACCAGATGCTTCAGTATAATGCCCTTCTGCATGTGAAACATAACCAGATGCTGTTACATTATAACCAAATGCAAAACTGCCTGCTCCAACTGACGTCCCCGTCTTTCTTCCCATATTTAAGGTTTTATCACCATAAATACTTTTCAGGGCAAAAACCTCATTTTTTATTTTTTTAAAGAAATAATCAAGTCTTCTTCCTGTTACTATGCTCATAAGTTTCCCTCCATATATTTATTTTTGTGTTGATTTTCTGTTATTGTACAGTTCCTGACATGTGAGTAATCATGCCGGATTTTACCATTTTTTTGGACCGACAGAAATTATATCCGGAATGAAACCTTTCTTCTGTCCATTTTAATATCCGTGTGGAATTTGTCGGTCTGAAATCCGTCCGTGGAATTTCACATTTTTTATCTGCTCGGATCTGTTTCACCATTTACAAGATAATTTTCCAGTTTTACAAAAAGATACTGATACAGATCAATCTTTGAATTCTTAAAGCGGCTGAGTACATCTTTGTTGATACCGGTAACTTTGCAGATATAAGACGCCTTTTCTCTCTCCAGGCGTTTCAGCAGTAACGCTCTCAATTCTTCCTGTGTCAAATTTTTCACCTTCCTTATTTATTGATAAATAACTTTTTATGTATAAATTTTCAGACTTCCATCCAGCAGAGAGTGGTCCTCCACTGGATGACCTGCAATGTGGTTATGCAGGATTTTCTGTTGCTGTGATTCTGTACGCCTGGTGGAGTTTAGCGTACAGAATGGCCGGTATGGTTTTGAGGCACATACCAGTCTGCAAAAAAGGTGTAAGTATTAATTGGATGAATTTATGTAAACTGCGTTATGCAGTAATTACCGTCTTGCACTGACAATTTTACATGGTCTTGATTTTCCACAATCCCAGACATTGCCAGTACTGGTAGTCTGATATTCAAACAATTTTGGAGAAAGGGCATTACCAGACTTACGTTTCGTTCATACCCCTTCTCTCATATGTGGATTATGAAACATTAGTTATATCAATACTTCCGGTATCTTTTGCGGAACTTTTTTCAGTTTTTTTGAAACAGGACAGGAACTTTTCAGGTTCTTTATCATATAACACCGTTAATAGCCTGTCTCGTACATCCCCATTATCAGCAAATGCATAAGCAATTAATGAATACATTGTGCTCTTGTTTATGGTAAGATTTCGTAACTTTATCATACAGTTATCAAACAAATTGTATATATCTTTTGCATAATCATCATTGTTTTTATCCAATTTCTTTACTTTCCTGTCATATTCCTGGACAATGGAAATTACTTTTTTGTACTGCTTGCTGTCCCTGTTCCTGTCAGTCTGGTATTTAAAAACAGTATTCAGGTTACATGTATATGGTATCATTTCTTTATTTTTCCTTAAATCAATCACACTCTCCTCTATAATATTCGCCAATATTTCCATAGGACAATTGAATTCCTTTATTTTAGATTCATCAATTGCTTTTTTCTTCTTTTTACCTTTCATCTTTTGTTCCTGTACCTTTGCATAAAAAACCGGATATTTTTTTCCATCTTCCGACTGCATACATGGCAGATTGCTCAATCTTGATAATTCTCTGTTTACATTAACATCAAACATACGCTTTGCAGAATCAATAGCAACCTGCGCTAAAACAGAACATATGATAAATGCATCTTCCAGTTCCTCACTCTTGTTTCCTCCATCATAATAATAACTTAACGCCAACTGCGCAATATTACTCGCTTCCCCTATTGCATATTGGGATGAAGAAATCTTACTGTCCATTTCAGCATATGATTTCATATCCTTTTTATATTCGCTGCTTCCTATCAACCCTATGTCATTAATAATGGTTGGGTATTTTAAATACGCTTCTTCTGCAATATCTACAATATCAGGCTGATTAGTTGTATATATGGAATCCGTGTCTAAATCCTGTCCATTCAAACGGCTCTGTACATCTGTACCAATCCCATTAATTATAATCACATTATTCCCTAATTTTGGAAAATACCTTTCTATCTCCTCCGAATATGTATTTACAAGATGCACAATGTTATTCGGACTGTTATGTGGTGAACGGAATCCGGCCAGCCTTTCCCCATCATCAAATCTTGTAGTATAACACTGAATGCCGTTATCAATCTGTTTAAAGCATGATTCTTGAAGAAAATCCTGTCCTGTGACTTTCATCAACAACGCAACCGGATTTCCGCAAATAGTAAGATTATCACCATATTGCAGCAGTTTCCCCAATTTTAATCTTTCACTCTTGAATTTGCTTATAATCCCATTTCTTTTCACCTTAAAATATTCTGTATATTTAAAATTTTCGTTCCACTCATCCAATGCAACCAGAACATTATTGATGCTGTATCTTTTTGAAGCATTAATTGATAAATGTTTCATAAATGTGTTATGGCTCAATTTCAAAGCATTGCAGTAATCAATACTTACCTTTGCAATTCTTGCTAATATTATCCTGTCCATGCATGGAAGGCTGTTATTTATCTGATATGAACTTCTTTGCAGATCACCATATTTGCTTTCATGGGCAGTTTTTATTATTGCAAACCTTTCTTCGTGCTTTTTCATGAATTTTACATAATATTTATATGCTGCCTCTTCACTGCCACCCATGATATCCGTGAATTTTATCCACTTGATTGAGTTGTCTGTAATGATGACTTTTATATCCTTTACATAGAAAACATTACCAAACATATCCTTTACGGTGGCCGTTTCATAAGTATCTCCATAATAATTTTTGAAATAATCCTGTATATTTCCCCTGAACAAACATGATTTAAAGAAATGACTCCTGCAGTAAATAAAACCCTCCATATTATTTGGGAAAATCGAATCATCAATACAGCCCATTCCGTCCCACAAGATATTCTTAACCTCTGATTTTGCTTCTGATCTGTCAACATAACATTCTTTATTATAGAAGACTTTTGTTTTTGTAGGATAATCCAATATACCATATTCTTTTAATACAGGTTTTGATTTCCTGATATATTTCAGACCTGGATTTTCTTTGCGCTTCTTTTTATAAAATGTAAGATTATATCCATTGATTAGTTTTTCTGTTGCTTTCCAATCAATAGTCTTTTTCTCATACGGAACTTTATGAGTTTTTACAGATACAGCATTGACCATAGCATATACATCTTCATCCCTGATAATAAAAATGTTTTTCACAGGAATTGTTATATAATCAATTGCTGTTGCTGTTACCAACGGCGCATATGCAGACATTCCTACTATATCTGCTCCTTCATAAGGCATTTTGTCCCATAAATCCATTGTGATATATTCTAATGCTGTACTGTGCAGATTTTCACGGATAAAAATACAATCGCCTTCTTTCGCTTTGCCAGTGCTGCGCATGAGCATTTTATAGTGCATACTTTGTTTTTTGATTATATTTCCTTCTTTATCACATACTGGCCATGCAACAGTTGCACCATTCTCATAATAATAGTCCCTTAATTCTCTGGCAGACATTTTATTTTTTACACCATAGTCAAACTTCATTACAATAAAATCTTTGCTCCTGCTTTTTTTATTAACGACTACTGCATGATGCATCATATAATCGGAAAAAAGGCTGTTGTTTATAACCGCTTCCCCTAAATCAAGATATGGTTTTTTGTTGTCTGTTTCATTTTCATCTTCCACGTAATTATTTACAGCATAAAGACTGTTAGCCTGTATACTTTTAATTTTAATAGCACTACTTCCCTGTTCGTTATCTCTGGTCTCTACATTATTTTTATTCAATAACATTCTACCTCCTTAAAATTATTATACCCAGCATAAAGATACTGTTTCTCCTTATAGGCAAGATCAACTATCTTATTTATTTTTTAAACCTGCCCCCCTTTTTAAGCGGTAAGCTCTATTATAAGCTTTACGCCCAAATACGGGGGTTAAAAATTTATTTTGAAATCAGTTAAGTAATCTGTTTCAATAAAATTAACCGCCCTTAAAATTCTATCTCCTTTCTAAAACGGCACAACTTTCCAGACACTTTTAGATTTTTTCTTCTTTTTATTTCCATTTTCATCAACAAAATTACGTGTTGTCTCAAATTCTTTTATTCGATAATCTATATTTCTTTCTTCCAGTATTTTGTTTAACGTAGCTGCTTTTTTCAAAAGTTTTCCATCCTGTTTTGCATTAATTTTCTTAATTAAATCACTTCTGTCTTTTAGTTGTAGTAATACAACACCCTCTTTAACCATTTTTCCCAAATAACTGTTCAGTTCATAATCTTCATTTATCATCCTGTATGTATACCTCCCTGTTTTTTCATCATAAAATCCAAACATCAATGCAAGATATTTACAATATCCAAATTTATCAAATTTCTTTAACATATTGGAATAATCTGCTATATCTTCTTTTTTCTTAAAATACATTGGCTCATTACTTTTCTTTGTATATGAATTTGGGATGATATTACCATCTTTGTCATATACCAGGGCATCATACAGGATATTAGTTATATCATTCTGCATGGGATATTTTTCTATCAGCCTGTCTACAGAAAATCCATTATCCATATAAAAATCCGCCATTTCAATTTTCTTTTCCATGTTTCGTTTTAATCCAGCCAGCTTTTGATTATTAATAATTTTTATATAAACTTGTATATTATCATCCTCATTCTGGATGCGCTTTCTGCCTATGCACTGTATCAACGAACCAATGTCAACTATATCTATCACAATATGCTTAACATCCATATCAAGAATATTTATACCTGCATCAAAACAGGATGTTGTAACCAGAAACTGCTCATAAAATTTTTGGTTTATTAAAATATCTTTAATTTTATCTCTATCTACATATTCATAGTATTTTTTATTATTGGCACTACAATTAAAAACACAATGCTTTTTATACTTTGAATAAAGCTTATATGCTTTTTCAGCAGATTGTATAAAAAATATCCCTTTATCACCCTTTGCTATTCCTTCTTTCAAAAATTCTTCCATAGTAACATCTTTATGAAAAAATGTTAATTGCTGTATAAAAGAAAAATCAAAAGGTATTTCGTACTCAATGGCTTTTTCCAGTCCATTATCCTTAATATATTTCCTCATGTATCGTGCCATATGATCACCTGTTGCTGACATAAACACATGGACTGATTCTGTGTTACTCATGATCATATTAAAGGATATTGCTGTCTTATTGTTAAAGCTGCTATCATTAAAAAAATAATGGAACTCGTCACATACAACAAACTTATATTGTGACAAATCAAATTTATTTGTATTGTGCAACACACTATACTCCAATGACTGATATGTAATTACTTCTATTACGTCCGACTTTCCATCCGCTTCTATCTCATACTGAAACTGTTCTACACAATTTGATCTATGAATCAGCATAAGTATTTTGCCCTTTACTGATTTTGCAATATCATATAATGTATTTTTACAAAAATAACTTTTTCCTGCGCCCATAGGAGACGCAATCAATATATTATCCCGTGGCTTCCATTTTTCCACATCCTCTTTTTTGATTAAATCCGTTACTCTTACTTTCTTCATTAACACACCCTCCATCTATCGGCTCATATATTTATCTATTGCTGATTTTAACTGTGGTGTGTTATTAAAAAAGAATACATTTCTACCTGTTTTCTTTAAATCCGGTTGCATATCAATCAGGACAAATCCCCTTTGCATTAAATAACCTGCCATTTTCTGACTGTAAACAATAAAACTTTTCTTATCTTTGTTACTCATAAATCTTATCCTCCATATATTTTTATTACCTGTATTAAATTCAGAACGGTCATTTCGATCTGAAAAGATTGATCCATGTCTATTCAATAATTAAATTCGAATATTTTCAGCAAAGTTATTGGTTGCCGGATAAAAAAGATTAAAAAAATACACGGACAACTGTATTAGCTGCCTGTTGCTGAAATATTTCTATATTTTATTATACAGAATATTTTCTTTATGTCAATACTTTTGCAGATTTTTTTCTGCGATTTATATAATAAATTTCTGTAATATGAATGAGTGTATTATGTAAACCAATATTCCCGTTTAAATAACAAACCGAACATCTGAATCCATCCTTCCAAAAAAACACCAAAATTCCCCTGTTTACCGGCATTTTAAGCCCCTTCCATCCTGCTGCCCTAAAATTCCTCTTATCAAACAAAAAGCTTTAATTTTCCCTGATTTTATCGGTTATCCAGCTCCTTTGCCACCGAACCATTTACCGAAGCACTTATTTCCCATATGTTTAATAGGATATAATTCTGACTTTTGTTGATAAATCAGCAATAACCCGAAATCAGCATAATTGTACACTGATTTACTTAATTTTTATCTGTGTTTCATAACATAAACAGCTCAAAAATCCCCCTGAAAACCTTATAAATCCCGCATATTCAGGACATACAATTCAATAACGCTACTCTTACTACCGAACAATCCATACTTTGAAAAGGCAAAAAAAGCAGTCCTCCCATGTAAAATACACAGGAAAACTGCCGTAATTATTCCGTATCAACTGCTGCTTTATAAAAGAGGCAATGCGTCCCTTTAAAATTGATGAAGCAGTAACTGCCATCTGATTATGGATTATATTCTGAACACCATACCTTCTTCAAAATTCCAGATAATCTTTTACTTCCTTTAAAATCAGTCTGGCAGTTTCCAGCTGCTCCACTGCTTTTTCCTTTGAAGCAATATAAAAGTCATCATAGTCACTTTTTTCTCTGATCTGTTTCAATACTGACAGCCGCCTTCCGGTTTCCCTTGAAAATGTTCCACCCGCAACATATTCTTTATTAAAATAAGCAATTACATCCTTATGACGCTTAAAATCAACTGTCCCCAGTGCCAGGACAGATTTTACGGCATAAAAGGCCGAGTAATAGGAACGATTAATGGAATCCTTATAAAATCCACCATCCAGACAGTTCTCTGCCACAGACAGACTGTCTTCCGATTCCTTTAACCTGTATCTGCTCAGTTCCTTCTGTCTGTCATCCATTAAGAACAACACCCTCCCTCTCCACATTATCATAAAACGGGAGTGCTCCCAGCCAATACTGAAACTGTTCCTCATTTTTTATGATTACACTTATATCTATTGAATATTCCATTTGAAATTCAAATGCCAGATCAAAAATATCTGTCTCTGTCTGTTCAATTTCGCTGTCATAAAGAGTCGTCAAAATCATAATATCCACATCTGAATTCCCGCTGTTGTCACCTCTTGCATATGAGCCGTAGAGAATGATTTTTGTCAGTTTATCGCCTAATATTTCTGCTGTCTGCTGCGAAAACTCCTGTAATATACTTCTTATATCCGGCACAGTACCATCCCCTGATCTTATTTATTTTAATAAATCACTGTTCCACCTGTAACTGATTATATCCTGTCTGCTGCTGATTTGCAATAAAATAAACGGACACGTTTGTGTCAACACTTTATTGGCAACTTATCTATCAGTTTTTCTAAGATGTCTTTTTCTGTTTTGTATTTTACAGTAATTTTTTTGCAAATGCTCTTCTTGATGCTGTCTGTATTGCGTCCCTCAGAGGGATATGCATATTAATCTCATCCACATATGGATTTCCCTTTCCATCCTTCTTAGGTGTCTTCGCTGCACTAAGTGTTGTTATGATTTCTGTCATACGGATATTAAAGGCTGACTCCTCAGTGTATCTGTTTCCTTTCATACGCATCGTGATTACTGTGCAGTTCTGGTTTTCCTGCACTCCCATGTTCCCATATCTCATTCCATCCGACAGTTTGGGAAGTTTAATATTTTGTTTCCGGTATGGCATCAGTCCTTCCCTGTTATTATAAAGATATTTGTATAATTCCATTGCTTTTTTTGATCGTATATCTTTTTCATAATCTGTTTCTACACTGTCTGCATATATCCGGATGTATTCCAGCATCTCATCCATTTTGGATCTATACTATAAAAGTGGACACATCCATGCACTATCTGTTACAATAAACTATACACAAAAAAGGAGGCTCTTATGGCAGCAAACAACTACACCAAATACGACGAAGATTTTAAAAAATCACCTGTTTCCCTTCACCAGAACGGCAAGACACAATCCCAACTCTGCAAGGAATACGGCGTTTCTCAATCCGCACCCGGCAAATGGGTAAAGCAATACTCCACCGTTGAGATGGATGATGGCAATGTCCTCACCGCAAAGCAGGTCAAAGAACTTCAAAAACGCAATGCTCAGTTAGAGGAGGAAAACCTCATATTAAAAAAAGCGATTGCCATATTCACGCCACACTCAAAGAACGGTCAGACGCCGTCCACAAACTTCGTTTTCAGCATGACATACGCACATTATGCCGTGTTTTAAACGTCAACAGGAGCACTTATTACAGGCATTTCCGAAAAGAGCCTGCTCCCCGCGTTTCCGAAAATCAGCGCATTAAAAGCATGATCCTGCATATTTACGCTGATTATGATAAACGTTTGGGAGCTTACAAAATCTAATACATCCTTAATCGTGACTATGCATAAACATCAGCGTCGGAAGAGTGTACCGACTGATGAGCGGCATGGATCTGCCTAAAATGTCAACTGCAAAACCTGAATCCGCCTGCCGACGCACGGACAATGGCAAATGCGCCAACCACCTGCAACAGCAGTTTTCTCAAGATTCCCCAAATCTGGTCCGGGTCAGTGACATCACTTATCTGAAGGCTGGTGGAAAATGGTATTATCCATGTGTTGTAATTGACCTGTTCTCAAGGAAAGTTGTCTCCTGGCGTCTATCCAGCAAAGCGGACACAGACCCTGTCATAACGACTTTCCGAAAGGCTTATGGGAGCAGGAATGCGCCCTTTGGCCTCATGTTCCAATCCGACCGTGGGACACAATATACCGCCTTTACATTTAGACAGCTTTTTGATTCATTGAATGTAGTGCAGTCCTTTTCCAAAAAAGGATATCCCTTCGCCAATGCTGTCTGCGAGTGCTTTTTTAAATACTTAAAACTGGAAGAAACCAACCGCAGGACATACCATACTTTTTATGAACTGTACCTGTCTGTCTTTGAATACATTGAAGGATACTACAACTCCCGGCGACCTCATGGCTCTCCTGGCTATCTGACGCCAAATGAAACTGAAAACGCTTATTGGGGGCATGGGTAACTCTGTCCCAAAATAAAAATTTTCTATTAACGTGTCTACTCTATTGACTATACTTCATTTTTTCTGCTTCAAACAATTCTTCCACTGCTTTTGCAGTTTCCCTGTCACTGTTTATTTTCCTTTTTATCTCCCGTCATATGTGGAAGCGGTCTAATTGGAATATTGTGTCCGGCTCATATGGATCTTTTATCCAGCTTCCTCCATCTCCATTCAGGATGCGGTATTCTATTTCATCTGCATTCATCCGTTTTACCTGCTGTTCTTCCTCACTGCTGACACGCTCTCCAAGCTTTTGTACCAGTTTCCATGCTCCTCCATGACTTATTGTCTGGCCACAGGTATGAGATATGATATCAGCTGTCACCCGGTATGGGTTTTCTGTCACACAATCCGCTATCTTTTCTGCCAGATTTGTTGATATCAGTCCGATTTTATCCATATGGACAGCTTCATCCTATAGATAAACAAATGCCTTGTGCCCTTCTTCATCTATTGTCTGATATACATGCCTCTCATATGTAACATCTCCATAAATGGTCTTTATTGTAGTGGTTCGGGTACCTTTATCCCTGTATCTGCTGCGCTCACGCTCTGCGTGGAGCTCTTTATTATAATCTTCCAAAATAATCTGTGTCATCTCTATAGCTGTTTCATATACATATGCAAAAATTTTTTTCTCTAACTCCTTGAATGTTACCAGACTTTCCTCTACAATAGATTTCATCATACAGTCTCCTTTATCTGTTTTGTTTCGCAACTAACATCATAAAGAAAAACTGTATGATTGGGAAGTAGGGATTTTTATCTCAGCTTCCTTTTTGGTTTATATAATTATTATATTTGATATATTTGCCAATAAAAATTATACACTAACAACGGACACAAAATATCCTGAAAATTTTTCACCAGTACAGAACTCTATACATATTCTTTTCTCTGATTCCATCTGTAGGCCATATATCCGACAGTATCTTTTCATGATACCCACAATTGGGAAATCAAAGAATTTTACCTGTTTTCTCTTGGCTACTGGATATAGGAAAAAGGATATTACAGCGTCATAAATAATCAGTTCTTTTATGTGATGCTTATTTCCTCTGCACCATATCCATAGTCCTTCAGGATGCTGTTTTGTACTGCTCTGATATGAAAACATCAAATTCCCTGTCTTCTGCACAGTCTTCCCTGTCCAGTGACGTCCTGTTCTGAGGCCGGTAGGTGATTTTTGCCGTATCTGTAATCTCCATATCCAGCCAGTTTTCTGTCATATAGCCGATAATGGAGTGTTCGACTGCCTTCAGTTCGTTATCAATCTCTTCCTTCATTGCCCGAGGCTTCTCAGTTCCTCTACCTTTGTTTCAAGCTCTTTCTTTGTAATACACATGGTTTTATCTCTCCTTTTTTTTATATCTGACTGAATTTTCTGCAAAACAGTTTTCATATTATCAGGCTCCACTGGGCTGTTGTTTACTGTTGGTTTTGCTCTTTGTGGCTCATTCAAAATATGCGCTTCGGTTACAAAACCTTAAGCTTTCGTATGCCTGACAATGCATCGGATTATGCTGCCATCCCGACTGCCCATATCTGAGCAGTTTCGTCTTAATTTTCAAAGATTCGTCAGGGGATTTAGTAAATAACTGCAAACTTCTTTAATTCTGCCAGACTGGTAAAACAATCGATATTATTGCCGTCCTGATCATTGAGCATGTATGTTACTTTTTCATCATGTAACCCCTTATTCAGTTATTTAAGATAGGCAAGGGGGAGAAGTTTGCCAAGCTTGTTTGCCCTTGCTTTATCTTATGATGATATAGTACACTAAAGCGAACTAAAGTGCGATATACAAAGTTCATAAAAATGAACTTTTTAATTTACTATCAAACGAATGTTTGCTAAACTATTGTTGGAGGTGATAAAACAATGCCAAAAGAAAGAATTTTACCTGGAAAAATTATCTATGAAAAGTTGTTTGACTTAATGGAACAAAAAGGCATTAAAAAAACAAATTTAAGGTATGAATATAAAGTACATCCCACCACTATACAAAAAATCGTCAATGGTGAAACTATAAACACAGATACCATTATTATGATAAATAAAATATACACAAAAAAAGCCTAAGCTAAAAAATAACTTTAAGCTTTTTTGTATTTCATTTCAGCAGTCTATAACTATATACTTTTCATAACCAATAAAACTAAACCAACTACAATAATGGTTAACCAAATAATTGATAACACTAACTTAAAAATTTTTTTAATCATATTGATTTTACAGACGGATTTTAATATAATTGCAGTGGGGAGGTTTCCCTCCCCATTTTCTATTGGATACTCTCTATAATCATTTTGATGACTGCAATGAGAGTTCCAATTTCTAGTGCAAGCTGTGTAAGTGTTCGTACCACTTTTATCAGCTTGCCTATTTTTTTGTCCATCTGCATTTCCTCCTTTCTTCATTTGATAGTTATATTTTACACTATAAAGTTATATTTGTCAACTGCTTTTTTGATATTTTTTTCATTATTTCGTATTATTTATTTTTGTATAGTTATGAACATATTGACTTTTTAAGTATTTTTTCATATAATGTTGGTATCAAATTAAGGAAGGCGGTATTGTATGCGAAAAGATGAAAATATAACAAGAACCAGGATAAAAGCATTTCTTGCTGCTAACGGCACAACATTAACAGACGTTGTGAAGGTAATGAATGAACGGCACCCAGACGAACCAACAACTCAACAAAACCTTACTAATAAATTAGCAAGAGAAACAATCAAATTTTCGGAGGTTATGGAGATAGCCGATATACTGGAACATGATATAGTATTCAAGAAAAGAAACAGATCACAAGCCGATTAGAGCCACACCAAATATAAGCCTACACCTTTACACGGTGCAGGGCTTTTATGGTATTTCTGAAGGTTTAAAGCCATACAGAAACGTCATGTTTGTGTTATAAAATTCAATGGTATCTGCTTCATAAATAAGCATTGATAACAGTTTTGTTAATTTCATGTTGTGTACTTTGCTTTATATATGGAATCTCTTTTCTGATAACCGTGCTGCATATCTGCTTTCAGAATGTTCTTTCAGTTTTTTTGTCCAGTCATTATGATTTTCATAACCTGCATATTCGACAACTGCTGCATAAATTAGACGAATTGTGTAGTTTGACCTTGTAATGGTATTATACTACAACTTGTACAAGGTGTAAGTGTGCAATCTTGTACTGGATGCCATAATAACCTCAACAAATCACTCAAAGTTACCACAGCAAAGTTATCATCTTTAGGCGTCAATGTAGAAGATATAACGCTTTAAACAATCGTATAACCACTATTAACAAAAAGGTATAAAGTCTGAATTGTCAGGGGCTTTACACTTTTTTATCTGGAGGTTATGACATATGGAAAAATATTTTGTAAACATCAATACACTGGAAGAACTTTAGAAACAGTACAGGGATTTATTAAAGAAGTATCACCCTGACAACACTGATGGCAGCACACAGGCAACACAGGAAATCAATCTGGAATATGAACAGCTTTTCAGGATGCGGAAGGACAGACAGAGAATGCGGATTCATCATCATACAGCAGGAAATTAAGCTATTTGGACATGCAAAATAAATATGGAAGTACGAGAGTTTATACAGAACAGAGAATATTACCTGAAGCATAGAACGGGCTGCACTCTGACAAAAATAAGAATATCAAAACTATCCCCTATTAGTGGTAGAGGATAGTTTTTCTGTCTATTTACGGCTGTTATGATTATTTATGTACGTCAAAGCGGCAAATACTACCAGGAGCAATGTCAATACTTCCAACATGTTCATGATAACCCCCTTTCCGTTTCCGAAAAGGGCAACTTGGGAACTGTCCCCATACTGTCTACACTGATTATGGAATATTACAATATGTTCTGTTGAAAATTGCCATAAAAACCCGTCTTTCAGATTTAACACCCTAAATATTTAAAGTTCATTTATAGTTCAAACTATTTCAGGCCAGCTTATTGCAAATGGAATTGAGGCTCCGGTTTCTTTTTATAAAAAAATTCGGGTAATGAAATCACAGTTAGATGCAGGGCCGGTTTATTTGCAGAAAGAAAATGCAATCATCGGACACTTTTTAATTTGTTATCTTGCGGTATTATTAACAAAGCTCTTTCAATTTAAAATCTTAAAAAACAAGCATGGTTCTGAAAAATTTTTGACTTTATAAAACAGTTTAGAGTTGCGAAAATTTCAGAAAAATAATACATAAATCTTATGAGAAACACATGTTTCATAAAAGAATTTTCTGCTTTCACAAACTTGCCAGTTACATCTTATTTTTTATCAAATGCACAGATAAAAAATATGCTAAGCAATAGGTTTTAATCTATGGCTTAGCACCATATTTTACCAGTAAACTCAAAAAGACAGGAACTATACATGAAAATTCAATGTATAATATGCGCAAAAATATCATGTTTATTTAATGCATAAGATAATCAGGGACAACGACCTGAGAAATCAAAACCCCTGCAGTATCTTAAATAACTGAACAGTGAGGCGATTTCATGAAAGGCTATTATACAACCTGTGGTTACATGGGATATGTATCAGAACTAAACAGATATATCCCGTTTGTTACCGAATCAGAGTATGTTGATTACAAAAGCTAATCAGCAACACTGGGCATAGCCGGACGGCTTATAAGCCCCCGTAAAAAATCACCTTTACCGTTCACAACCAGTTAAATATAATCGGCTGCTGTCAAATCATTATGGCACAGGCCGGCCGGAAAAGAAAGGACGGTTTTTATCATGTTTAAAAAATCAATCAAAACAACTGGAGCAATTGTAGCTATGGGAATTATTTCTTTGGGTTCATACTTGAAAATGGTACGGAATATTACTTGAAATAAATGGTAAAGGTGGTATAAGGATATACTGATGATAAAATATGAACAAAAAGACTTGTTTAATAATCGGATTTATACAGAGAATAAAAGACAGAACTACAGCAGGTAAGATTTAAAGAAAGTATTTTTGTTTTTCAGTAAGGCATATAATGTAAGTATTCAGCTTGAAAATGCTGTTATATTCTGGGACTGTTTATCGGAATATGAAAACAGGGTTGTTACTGTCAGAACTTATGATGGCATGAACTATACTGAAACGAAGAAAAGCTATGACAAAATGAAAAAAGAATACTATGCAACCATTCAGTAAAATATTAAGAGGCTGTGAGTTTTAAGGCTCACAATCTTTTACTGTGCTTATAACCTGTGTGCTTTATCTGGCTATGATTGTATGGTTACATTATGATTTAAGTGGTAAATCCGGCCTGTAATGGCTTTCCTGATATTTACAGACAACACCTGAAAAGTGGTCGGAATCAGCCTGTATCATGCTTATAATGGCCTGTATATGGATATCGAGAAAGAAAGATAAAAACATAGGTTTTTCTTCCATCCTTTCATTTCATCATTCTTTGTATATTATATTTTTTGTTATGCTGTTTTAGGGCTTTGTTCGGCTCATATTGATGATTTTATTGTTATTATATACAATAACGTTATTGATGTTAAGGTGGCTTAAACAGTCAAATTCAAAGGAATATGGGTATTATACAGGGCAGCAGGGTATAAGGGTGTACCAGGGGCAGGTTTACATAATGTTTTGGATTGTGGGAAGAGAGAAGGAGTGTATCTGTTCTTTTCACACACAACCCTGATTTTCTGACCTCGAACGAACATGACACAGGAAAGGGGGTATGTTTCAATTTAGTAGAATTTAAGTACCTGATATATGGGGTATAATCTGTAATTTTTTATTTTTCTATCATAATATAAAATATAAATTAGCATAAACTAAAATAAAACTCTATATTTTAAAAATGATTTCATCTTGTTTTCTTTTACAATAAGTTTCATAACTAACATATAGTTCTGTATGTTTCCTCCAGCATAATAAAACATACCATTATCTATCATTTTTCCAACAGATCCTTCAAACCATTCAAAGAAATTCTCTCTTTTTTTATAGCAAAAGCTGTTATACAGTTTTAAAATCATAAACTGTAAATATTCACTTGTTGTTATATCAATGTTTCCCTGTTTTAAATAAAAAACTATATTTCCTGCCACATCCATATTGCAATTTCTCTTGATATTTGATGTATCTGTTTTTTTATCTCCTTTATCCGGTGAGATTTTGCATAACTGTTATTATTTATACACCGATTATAAATGCCACCTTCTAATGCAAAAATCTTATCATATACATCTACGATAGATCCATCTTTTTCAATAGAAATTTTAATGCTAAAACCATATACAAGATAAGTGGGATTCCAAAAACGTCTTCATTTTTAAACACATTCGCCATTGTATAGTCGGATATACTATCCTTTGTTTTCTCCTGAAAAATCGAACAAAAACTTTTTATTTGTTCCTTATTCCATGACTGCAAAGTAATATAATCAAAAGCACTTCTATGTAGTTCCTGAATATAGTTCTCTCTGCAGGTAATAATTAATGAAAAATTATTAAGGGGACTTTCTTTGATCAATTGCCAACATAATTTATTTATTATTACTATTCGGTCATGTACATTTATTTCATCAAAACCATCAATAATTAATGTCTTTCCATTCAAATCAACATAAGACAAACCTGATTTCAGCAATACATCATAAGCCATATTGTATTTCTCACTTGTATTTTGCCATTCAATATTTGATAAATCATCAGAAAATTTATAAACAAAAATATTATCTGTCATATCAGTAAAATTAGCAGCAATCCATGTAATCAAAGTACTTTTCCCTATTCCAGGCTGTCCTAAAATCAAAAGCATTTTATTTTTATCTTTTTCATATATATTCCGATAATAATTTCTTTAAATCGGACATTGGATTTTTATTATCTCTCCATTTTCTTATTAATCTTATCAAATTCATGTTCTTGTTGGTGATAATTTCTATCAACTTTCTTCTCTATTCTTGATGTTTTACTACTTTCCTCTATTAGTAGCAATAAATTTTTTTTCTTTATATAATTCTTTATAATAACCTTTACTTAATTCTTCACACAATAATCCAGTAAATTCCTCACACTTATTATTATCAACAATACTAACAATATTATGTAAACCATTTTTGCAGCATCCATATTATCAGTATTACTATCCTGCAAACCTTTTAATAGTTTTTCTGCTGCATCAAATATAATATCCTGATCTTTTTACAAGAAACTCCTGTATTCTGTCTACTATGGACATATCATAAACCTGATTTCATTTCTATCCCACTCCAAATCCGCAAAAAAATAAGGCACACCAGACTTTTACATCCGGTATGCCTTACAATCAACCTGTAATCATCAATCTCACTCATCCAGTTTATCATTGCTTCATAAACTCTGTCTGGAATCCTGTCCTTTGAAACTGCTGTTTCAACTGATGCCTTTAGTCCTCCTGGAATGCCCGTATACAACAGCATAATAACCATAAAATGCTCTTCCTGTTGCAACTTGTCAAGGACATATTCATCACTTTTTGTTGGTCTGCACTGTTTTCCATGCTCTAAATCATGGAGTATAACACGCTTTAGTTTATCCTCCACGCTTTGGGTACTGGTATCAGAAAAATGTACCTCGACGAAGTAGGTTGTCTTATCAATCTTCTTTTGCAAACAGGGCGTTAATCGCCCTGTGGTGTTGGTCTGAATATTGTCGCTCATGTTCCTCCTTTTGGGCGCAAAAAAGCGCATGGTTTACATTTTACTGTTTCCATGCGCCTTTACGCTGTTTTTTGATATTTAATTGTTTCTTCGTTTATGCTAACTGCATAACTTCTTTTTCAATTTCTTCTATGTCATCTGATGTCAATTCGGGGAAAAAAGAGGGTATTTCTTCTACTGATCAGCCCCTTGTCAAGTAGACAGGTCAAATATCTAAAACATAGTCCGAATAATGCCTGCATTTCGTTTTGAGGTGTTGGCATTATTCTATGCGCACCATTTCTCTTTATATTTGCTTATCCGCTTATTTTCAGGAATAGGATATTCTGTTGGCCTATCAGAAGTCAATGCTTCCTGCCGCACTTCTAATGGTGTTTTACAGTGGTATCTGTCCTGTGGACGCACTTCGCTGTAAAAACGCAGATAATCTTTGATTGCATACCTTAATGAGGTTTCGTCTGTAATATCATACATTTGATACATTTCCGTTTTTACGATTCCCCAAAATCCTTCTGTTGGTCCGTTGTCAATACAGTGGCCAACCCTGGACATGGATTGTTTCATTTCCTGTTTTTCAAGTTTCTTCTTAAACAGTCTGCCAGTGTACTGGAATCCTCTGTCCGAATGAAAAATCGGTCTGGCATCAGGGTACTCTACAATCGCTTTGTCAAACGTTTTAAAAACCAGCCTGTTATCATTTCCTGAACTGACAACATAAGCTACAGGGTATCTGTCATATAAATCTAAAACAGCGCTTAAATATAGTTTTTTCTTTTCGCCGGGAACTTTAAATTCTGTTACATCGGTAACCCATTTTTGATTTGGGGCAGATGCATAAAAATCTCTTTGAAGTATATTTTCTGCTGGTTCGTCCGGTTTTGCGTAAATATACTTTTTCTTCTTTTTTCGGATAACAGAATGGATTCCCGGTTTTTTCATGATACGGTAAACCCTGTTTTTACTGTAGCCGGTGTGGTTGAAATGGTTGATCCAGCTTGTCATCCGCCGGTATCCCAGTATATGGCCAAACCGCTCATCATACTCTTTTATCAGTTCTGCCGGTTTTATGTTCTCAGATTCCTGTTCCGGAATGGGCCGGTGCAGCCATTTGTAGTAAGCCGCATGGGAAATGTTTAACTGTCGGCACATCCAGTTGACGCTCCACTGCTTTTTTTCATAAAAATATTTGACTGCCAGATACTTCAATTCGTAGCGTTGTCTTCCAGGCCTCACATCCCTTCGAATTCCTTCACTTTTTTTAACAGTTCAACCACCATGTCCTTTTCTTCAAGCTGGCGTTTGAGCCGCATATTTTCCCTGCGTTCCTCAAAGCTGGTTTTTCTCCCTGCCATATAGATCCCCCTTATCGGTTTATAATCTTTCAGTTCCCTGTTGGCATTATACACCTGAATCCATCTTTGCAAAACACTGCGGCACGGGATATCATACTTCGCTATAACTTCATTGACTGAAAATCCCTCTATGACCACTGCTTCCACACACTCCCGCTTAAAATCAGAAGAGTATGAGGCATTGCCAGGCTTTTTCATGAATCCGCTTTTCCCATGATGCTGACAGCATCGAACCCAAAACTGCACAGACGCAACCCCTACCCCATATTTATTGGCAATACATTGGAATCCGCCTTCTCCATTTAAATAAGCTTCAGCAATCATAATCTTAAACTCTGGTGAATATTTAGGCTTTGACATAAAAATCCCCCTTAAATAGATTTTGGTTATTTAC
>CAMWYJ010000041.1 GCA_947178445.1 uncultured Clostridium sp. | reverse complement strand
CCCCACCTACATCAAACCAAGGATTTTCTGCGCCTGCGTCTGTTTTGTATATGTGACCGTTATATCTCGTATGAAGATGCAGCACAAAAAGCCGGTGAATATGTAATCCGGATGACAAAGGAACACGACTCCGTTGGTGGCTGTGTGGAGTCCGTGATCAAAGGAGCTCCTGCGGGATTGGGAGATACTGTATTTGAAAAATTAGATGCAAATCTGGCAAAAGCGTTAATGTCCATTGGCGCTGTAAAGGGCGTAGAAGTCGGTGATGGCATAAAAGTTTCTCAAATGCTCGGCTCAGAAGATAATGACGGTTTTTCTATGACCAAGCAAGGGATTACAAAAAGCAGCAACCATGCCGGCGGCATTTTAGGTGGCATGAGCGATGGTTCGGATATCATTTTACGTGCCTCGTTTAAAGCAACCCCTTCTATCCTGAAAACACAGCATACTGTCAACAAATCTGACGAAAATATCGAAATTTCCATTAAGGGCAGACATGATCCAATTGTGGTTCCCCGTGCCGTAGTCGTAGTGGAGTCTATGGCGGCTCTTACTATCCTAGATGCCCTCTTGCTAAATATGACTGCAACAATGGACGGAATACAAAAATTTTACCGTCCATGAGGCGCATGCTCCTTTCGTTTTCCAACCTTTTCACGAAAAAAATTGCGAAACCCTATTTTTAGAGTTTCGCAATTTTTTACTTACATATAAATATAATGTCATAATAATAAACACTATCCAACTCATAAGTCCCCAGTCCGACACTGCTTACATCCTGTTCCTTCAAAACCTCCTGCAGCTTCATGTCCTTTTTCATATCATTCAGCAGCTGCTCAATGCCATAATCTGCGATTCCACCATAAGAAAATTCATATCCACCTTCGCATTTCACACCTCTGTTTTTCAACAAAGATTCCAATTCTTTTGTACCATCCTCTGATAAAGCATAGCCATTTTGCAGATCAGAAGCTCTTAATATTGCACATGCCTGTACCTTAGAATCCATAATGAATTCTCCTTCTTTCCGGAAATCTGCCAAATATTTATATACCGGGTACATCGTTGTTGCATTCTCATCAACACTGCCATCCTTATTAAAAATATATGTGACACCATCAATTTCCATCACTACGTCACTTACTCTTGTTCCATCACTGTTTAAATAATACCGGTATCCATCCAATGTAATGAATCCAGTCTGGATAATACCTTTATGATCCGCATAATACCAATTCTCCTCATGTTTAAACCATCCTGTCACCATATTGGCAGCGCCATCAAAATAGTAACGATTATTTTCATATTCAACAAATCCGGTCTGAATTACCCCCTGCTCATCCGCAATATAAAAACCTTTTTTATATTTTATAACACCAGTCTTAACGACTCCCTGCTTGTCAGAATAGTAATACTTCTGATTTTCATCACAGAAAAACTTTCCTGTAATCAGATAACCATCTTCATTAAAATAGTACTTCTCTCCATCAATCTCTACAAATCCCTTTGCAAGCTCTCCATCTTCTGTCTCGTACTGCCTGCCATCTTCATTCTCTTTCCATGATGCCAGCCCCTGCTGTTTTAAAACCATCACCATTCCAAACACAGCTATACATAAAAGAACTGCCCTTCGTATTACCTTGCTTTTCTTGGACATGCTTTCTCCTCCTTTTTCTAAGCCCTCCCCTGCTTCTCACATATTCATTAATGGAAACAGATGGTCTTACACTTCCTAAATTTTCACTCTATATCGTATAAACAAAACCAGTATTCCAATTCCGATGATAACAACCGGTATAACAACTATCACAAGACAGGCTACCAATGTTCTTGACTGCGTTGGATAAAATGCCTTCTGATTGTCAACTTCCTTTCCTTCTATCATAATTCCATCCTGATGTTTGGTCAATATATTTACTACCTGAAAGAAAAATTTCCTATTTCCGCTATTGGACTCTATATCCACATCTGAATGTAAAAAGAGATTGGAGGAAACAAGAAACAAGCTTCCTTCCCCTTCTTTTTCGGCAACCGCTGCGATTGCAAATGGTCCCTGAATATCTTCCTCACCTTTTGATGTTATTTTGTCGAAATCCCCGACCTTGGAAAATGCCTGTGTACTGGTCTTTAATACTTCTGTCACCTGATAACCATTTTGGGGTTCTACTGTTTTTATACCCTTACTGGTCATCGTAAGCAATCCTGCCTTTTGTTTTTTTATTTCCGTAGTATAGACAGAATCTTTTATGTCCGGTGCTAAATAATACGATGTATCATTTACATATCTTCCCTGTTCCTGTTCAATTACAACCCCCGGCTGAACACTTAACCCATAGTTTTCCAAAAACTCATATAAATTGCTCAATTCCTCATTCAATGGATCTAACGTAATAACTAGATTTCCCCCTTTTTCCAGATAATCCTCCAATACATGAATCGCACTTTCAGAATAATCTATTTTCGGGGCATTTATAACAGCAATCTTACTCTTATCGGCAAAACTCTCTTGTGTTAAATTCGCTGCCTCTTCTATGTTACATGTATCTATATCATAATTATCCATTTTTAGCAACTTAGTAAACCTGTCTGCTAATATTTCCTCTCCATTTCCCTCCACAAACATAATTTTCTCTGACTGGTCTGAATTCACATAATATATAGCCTTCGTTAACTGATTTTCAATTTCAAGATAACTCTTAACGGAATAGGATGATACATAAGTACTGCTAATATAATCTGCCGCATCCAAATAAATCTGCCTGTCCTCTGATACAACCAGAATACTCGTTTCATTGATATTATCAATATCCCCTAAATATTCATCACAAAAATCAGGATCTTCCTCCACATCCTTATATATAATTTCAATATTTTCATTTAAATCACTATACACCGCCAACAATTCCTGATAGGTAGCATTTACCCGGCTTTTTGTTCCAATATAATACAGAGAAGTAGGTTTTTTTACCTGTTCTAGTACCTGTTTCGTCTCATCAGATAATGTTAAAAGCTCTTCCGCAGTAAAATCATATACTTTCGTATAATACATTCCTATTACAATAATTCCAGATACCACAACCAGTAAAATGCATACCTTTATTCCTGACATTAAAAACCTACGTGTCTGCCTGCCTTCTGTTAGAATACAGGAAGATAAAAGAAGTACCACAGAGAGTAACAACAAATATAGAACATCACCACTCCTTATAATACCCGATATCATGTCGTTATATATTCCATAAACTGATATTGACTCAGGTATATTATGCATCAGCCCAACACGCCAAAACACGGTAATACCACTATATGTAACAATAATTGCCAGTACCGGATGAGAAATTATTGACGAAAAAAACGTTGCGAGAGAAATGAGAAGCATTGCAATCAGTATACAGGCAATGTAGGATGCAGCAGTAAATCTAATATTTAAAATTCCATAAGCAGATATACTGAAAGGATATACCATACTCAAAAAGAGAGGAAGCTCTGTGACGAGCATTGTAGCTACATACTTAGCAATTATTATTTTCCATGATAAAACCGGCGCAGTAAGCAACAGCTGGTCTGTATGTGCCTTCTTTTCCTTGCTATATATGTGCACTGTAAAAATTGGAATAAAAATAATAGCTGCCAAAAAACTTCTTCTTAGAACATAATATCCAAATGTAGTATTCCCTGTTTTCAAACAACTATTTACAAAAAATATACCTGTCATCAGGAAAAAAAATACATAATATACATATGTCGAAAGTGATGTCATATATATTTTTAACTCTTTTTTCAGTACTGCAATCATTACAAATCCTCCTTGTCATCGACTTTCTTAAGTTCATCTTCCAAAACGGTTCCTTTTTTTGTAATATTATTTACACTGAATTTTTTCCCAGCCAGATAGCCAAAGATACGATCCCCTATATCCCTCGTATCCTTTGAAATGACTGTAAATTCATGTACACCCTTCTCATTTTCACCAATATATTCGACATCCATTAACAGATCACACTGCTTTAAACATTCCTGCAGCTTTTCCATATCCCCCTTTACAGATAAATCATATACATTATATCTCCTTTTTACTTTCATGAAAGAATCTGCTAAAACAAGCGTACCATCTTTTAATGTCATAACATCACTGCACAGCTCTTCTATCTCTTTTTTTACATGAGAACTGATAATAATAATGTGATCCCCACAAAGATTCTTAATAATTCCTTTTGTCATACTTTCTTCGACTGGGTCTAAACCAAAAAGCGGCTCATCTAAGACCAACACAGGACAATCTCCTAACAGCGCATATGCAAATCCAACCCTTTGCTGTAATCCCTTTGGCAAATGCTTGATAAAGTCACATCTTTCTTCTTCTAAATGAAGCAATTCTAAAACTCTGGCACTCTCTGTTTTGTATTCTCTAATTCCTTTTAATTCTGCGCCAAAAGAAAGATACTCGTATACTTTCATTTCCTTATATATCGGCGGTATTTCGGGCAGATATCCTATCAACTTTTTCGCTTTCACTGGCTGTTTTATAAGATTTATTCCGTTTATCAATACCGTTCCGGATACCGGAGTTAAATACCCAGTAAGAATATTCATCATCGTTGATTTTCCAGCACCTTTGGCACCTACAAGACCCACTGTCTTTCCATCTTGTATCTCAAAGGATATATCTTTCAAAACTTCTTTTTTTCCATACGACATACATAAGTTTCTTACCTCTATCATGACATCCTCCAAATTCAAATTGCTTTTGCATATAAACCAAAAAAGAGCCATGTATGCACCATGACCCTTCACATACCTACATTAATTATACAATAATCCAATGTAAGTTACAAATATTTCATTGTTTTCCCAATCTGTCTACGAAACGTGTGCTCTCGGATGCGTTTTTTCATAAACTTCCTTTAGCTTTGTATTCGCATTTGCCTTCATATAAATCTGTGTTGTCGAAATATCAGAATGTCCAAGCATCTCCTGTACAGATTTTAAATCTGCACCATTATTCACTAAATGCATTGCAAAAGAGTGACGTATGGTATGTGGCGTAATATCTTTTTTAATCCCGGCTTTTGCAGAATAATACTTTATAATCTTCCAAAATCCCTGTCTTGTCATTGGAGCTCCCTGACAGTTCGTAAACAAAATCTCCTGCCCTTCTTTGCACATAACCTCTCTGGCATTTTTTAAATAATTCTCTAATGCTTCCTTTGTCTCATTTGTAAAAGGAATTACCCGATCTTTATTATTATCATGACATTGAATGAAATTCATAGATAAATTAACATCTTTCACCTTAAGATTAATCAGTTCTGACACTCTCATACCTGTTGCATAAAGCATCTCTAACATTGCTTTATCTCTGATTTCTTTCGGTGTTGTTCCATTCGGTTGCTCAAGTAATAAATTCATCTCTTCCACAGTAAGCACCATCGGCGCTTTCTTTTCAATCTTTGGTGGTTTTAACATATCACTCGGATCCTCTTTTATAACACCTTGCTTTAACAAATATAGAAAAAATGCTTTTATGGACGCAATATTCCTCGAGACAGTGGCCGTTGACATTCCCTGCTTTTCAATCATCAAAACATACGAATTTAAATTTGTATTGGTAATCTGTGAAATTTCATTACAGCCTAAATCTGTTAAATAATTGTTAAGTTTTACCAAGTCTCTTTTATAAGATGCAATTGTGTTTTTACTGGCTCGTTTTACATTAGCCAAATAGTCAACGAACTCATTAATCCTTTGTAGCATTCTTTAACCCCTTATTTTTATTTCACTAACCTTATTATAATGTTTAATTTACATAAAATCAAACATTATTTTTTACACAAATCCTTATAAATCAAGGTTTTCAGCAATTTTCTACAAAATGGGGTATTAACATAATATTCTTATACTAGATGTTGGTAAAAAAAATTTAAAATATTTTTTTGGAATTTTATTTCCCAAAATACTCCTAAAAACAAAAGCAGAATTATTACAAAAAATTTAAAAAAATATTGTGTATTTTTTACATCTACGTTTCCCGAATAATATTGATTTGATACATTATAAAACCATTTTCCAACTAAAATAAGACTTATACCATAGCATATATAATGTGGAAAAAAACATATTATACCATATGGTATCCCCATATTCCCAAATTGATAAAATAACTGGCTCATGACATAACCATAATATCCACCAAAAATCATACTGCATCCACTTAGTACAACCGGGTAGGAAAATATATTCAATACAACTAACAAAAAAACAAACTGTGGAATTCTTCTTTTTAAAATAAGAGTAATCATTTGAGATCCTCCAAATGAAGCAATGTTAGTCATGGGATATTGGAAGAATTCGTTTCCTATTATACTGCTCCCACGCAGTACATAATATAAAAACAAGAGGCTGCCAGCTAACACACCAAACAGAATCGAAATATACATTAAAGTTCCTGCATTTCTTTTTTTATATGATGTTTTCACCTTACACCTCTCTCCTTCTATCTATATTTATACAATTATGAAACTCCCTATATCTATATTATGATGCAGCTGCTGATATATTCTTTCAAGGCAACAAAAATATACCGTATCCTACTAGTACACTAGAACATTTTTGTCTTCCCCTCAGACTAAATTTTTTCTTAAAAAGGAAATCCCCAGACAATAAATTTGTCTGGGGACTGAACTTCATATTATCAGAAATACCGTCTATTACTTTGCGTAATCGGTAACACGGGACTCTCTGATCAAGTTAACCTTAATCGTACCAGGATATTCCATTTCGCTTTCAACCTGCTTAGAAATATCTCTTGCTAAAAGTACCATGTCAGCATCAGTTACCTGCTCTGGAACTACCATAATACGAATCTCTCTACCTGCCTGAATAGCAAAAGATTTATCAACACCTTTGAAACCATTTGCAATATCTTCTAATTGCTTTAATCTCGTAGTGTATGTCTCCAATGTCTCACGTCTTGCACCTGGACGGGCTGCAGAAATTGCATCTGCTGCCTGTACAATACATGCAATCAAGGATTCTGGCTCTACATCTCCGTGGTGTGCTTCCACTGCATTAATAATTAAAGCAGATTCTTTGTATTTCCTACAAAGGTCAACACCAATCTGGATATGGGAACCTTCCATTTCATGATCCACAGACTTACCAATATCATGTAAAAGACCTGCACGCTTCGCTGTACGAACATCTACACCAATCTCAGCCGCCAATAAACCACATAATTGGGCAACCTCCATTGAATGCTTTAATGCGTTCTGTCCATAGCTTGTTCTAAACTTCATCTTACCAAGTAAACGAACCAGCTCCGGATGAATTCCCTGAACACCAACCTCTAAGGTGGTATTCTCTCCTTCCTCCCGCATCATTTGCTCTACTTCTTTCTGCGCTTTTTCTACCATTTCTTCAATTCTTGCCGGATGAATTCTTCCATCCACGATCAGTTTTTCAAGAGCAATTCTCGCCACTTCACGCCTTACTGGATCAAAGCTGGATAAAATAACTGCTTCTGGTGTATCATCAATAATTAAATCAACGCCTGTCATGGTCTCTAAAGTACGGATATTCCTTCCCTCACGACCAATAATTCTACCCTTCATCTCATCATTCGGTAACTGCACCAAAGAAATTGTAGTCTCTGCAACATGGTCAACAGCACATTTCTGAATTGCTGTAACGACATATTCCTTCGCCTTCTTACCTGCTTCCTCTTTTGCTCTAGTCTCTAATTCCTTTACTAGAACTGCGGTTTCATGTTTTACTTCATCTTCAACAGTCTTTAATAAATATTCTTTTGCTTGTTCAGAGGTTAATCCAGAGATTCTCTCTAGTTCCTGTAATCTTTTTGCTTCAAGATCTTCAACCTTTGCCTTCTGCTTCTCTAAAGCTTGTTCCCTAGATGCTAAGTTTGCTTCTTTTTTCTCAACAGCTTCCGTCTTACGGTCCAGATTCTCTTCCCGGGACAAGACACGCTTCTCCATTTTCTGAACCTCATTCCGACGATTACTAATCTCTTTATCCAGATCATTCTTCGTCTTAATTGACTCTTCCTTTGCTTCTAGGAGAATCTCCTTTTTCTTCGCTTCAGCTTCCTTAACAGCATTATCTAAAATCTCTCTCGCCTTCTCTGCTGATTCTGAGTTCTTCTTCTCTACCACATTCTTACGATATGTAAGAGCCAGAACCCACGAAACAACCACAGCTACGATTAAAATAATAGCAAAAATCGCATAGCCTATAGGATTCACAGGAGCACCTCCTTATTAAATTGTTATCATTGTACTTGGCATAAGTACAACATATAGATTTTAACTTTTTTTGTGCATTATGTCAAGTAAAACCGAATCAGCAGGTATATTTTTCTGTCAAAGTATAAAAAAGAACAGAATATTATGTAAAGCTGCACAATACAAACCACATTCATTCTTCCACGTCATCTAACCTTGTTTTTATGTATTCTTCAATCAGATCATATGAAAATCCTTTTGCCAAAAAATAGCGAAATACTTTCTGCCTTACGCTCCAGTCCTTCATGTCTTTTCCACGGGTGTAACGGTCAAATTGTTTTCTGAAACATTCTTCCTCAGAGTAATTCTGTTGCGACATATATTCATCAATCAGATGCTTTTCTATTTTTTTCTTTCGCAAATCAAACTGAATCTGCCTTCTACTCTTGCTTTTGGAATAAGTCTCTACATACATCCTGACATATGCCATGTCATCTAAATAATGGTATTCCTGTAAAAAAGAAATGACTCTATCTACAATTGTAGTTGGATATTCGCCCCTTATCAGCTTATCCCTCATCATATAACATGTATATGACCGGCTTTCAAGCAGATATAAAGCCTTCTCCCTTGCTCTTTTATATATGATATCTTCTAATATCCCTGCTAAAACATCCTCTGACACATCCACATTCTCGGCAATATGATATTTTTTTAGCTCTCTGCCATACAAAGAAAAAAGAAATTCACAATCAGAATAAACCTTATACCGTTTCCCTTTTCCCTGCTCTATTCTGGTGATAAGCATCCTTATTCATCCTCTTGTGATGCCAAAGTATCTGCAGCAGACCTCTCCCCAGAATCCAGCAAACCGGCACTCGCACGTACCTTCATTTCAATTTCCTTTGCAACTTCCGGGTTATCCTGAAGGAATATCTTTGAATTCTCCCTTCCCTGTCCAATCTTCTCTCCATTATAAGAAAACCATGCACCAGCCTTTACAACAATATTCTCTTTCACTGCGAGATCTAAGATATCTCCTGTTTTTGAAATACCCTTGCCAAACATAATATCAAATTCTGCTTCTCTAAACGGAGGTGCCACCTTATTCTTAACAACTTTCACTCTGGTACGGTTACCAATTACTTCACCATTCTGTTTCAATGTTTCAATTCTACGAACATCTAAACGAACAGATGAATAAAACTTCAAAGCCCGGCCACCTGTCGTTGTCTCTGGATTACCAAACATAACACCAACCTTTTCACGAAGCTGATTGATAAAGATTACAACACAATTCGACTTACTGATCACTGCTGTAAGCTTTCGAAGTGCCTGCGACATCAACCGCGCCTGAAGACCTACATGAGAATCTCCCATCTCTCCATCGATTTCCGCTTTCGGAACCAATGCCGCAACAGAGTCAACAATAATAACATCCACTGCTCCCGAACGAACCATTGTCTCTGTGATTTCCAATGCCTGTTCTCCACAATCCGGCTGTGATATATATAAATTATTAATATCTACACCTATATTCCCTGCATATACCGGATCCAATGCATGCTCTGCATCAATAAAACCTGCAATACCGCCACTCTTTTGTACCTCTGACACAATATGTAAAGCTACCGTCGTCTTACCACTTGATTCCGGTCCGTAAATCTCAATTATCCTTCCTTTCGGAACTCCTCCGATGCCAAGTGCCAGATCAAGGCTTAGGGAACCGGTCGGAACTGCCTCTACATTCATATTCGCTGCACTGTCACCTAACTTCATCACGGTTCCTTTACCAAATTGCTTCTCAATATTTGCAAGGGCAGCATCTAACGCCCTCATCTTATCTTCATTTGCCATTCTCTTACCTCCTGAACATTTGTTCGTTTTCTTTAATATAATATATTATTTGTTACTTGTCAACAAAAATCGAAAATATATTCGATTCTTTTTCAAAACCTCCTTGCCACAAAGCATAACACACTGCTGTGACAAACCATGTCATAAAATATAAATTTTTTTAAGGGGATATAATATGAATATACGATTAAAAATGATATGGAAATCATATCATTTTCTTTACATATTGTAAATAGTTTTATATAATAAATTTAATACACATTGCCACAATACCAGTGGCAATTCTTTTCGTCTGGGCAGATGGAACACAATCATGGAGGAATCGATGGGACATATTGGAATTATTGCAGAATACAATCCTTTTCATAACGGACATGACTACCAGCTTACAACCGTTCGCAGGCTTTTTCCTGACAAACACATCATAACAATTATGAGTGGGGATTTTGTACAGCGTGGGGAACCATCCGTTTACAACAAGTATCTTCGCACAAAATGTGCCCTGTTATCCGGCGTCGACCTCGTTTTCGAGCTGCCACCTCTTTTTGCCACTGCCAGTGCAGAACATTTTGCCAGTGCTGCGGTTTTGGCACTTGCTGCTACTGGCGTTGTAGATACCCTCTGCTTTGGTGCGGAAGATGACTGCATAGACGATTTTGATACCATTGCCAATTTGCTCGTATCAGAACCGGAAGGCTATCGAAAGCTCTTGAAAGAACATCTGAAATCTGGTCTTTCCTACCCTAAGGCTCGCAGTCTTTCCATATCCACTTACCTAAAAAAACCTCACTATAAAGACCTTTTAAAAAGACCAAACAATATTTTAGGAATTGAATATTTAAAAGCTGTAAAACGTTTTCATCTTTCTTTCACACCGATTATCATTAAGCGTACCGGTACGGGCTATCACGATCTATCACTGGAATCCTCCTTAAGCTCCGCAACCGCTATACGGTCAGACATTCTTAAAAACGGATTGACGGCATCTTTAGAGAATCTGCTGCCGAAAGCAGTCTATGGACTGCTCACCGAAAAGCCTTTTGCCAGACCACTATTTCCAAAACATTTTTATCCATTGCTTCAATATGCACTTTGGGAGCATAAGACAAATTTAACCGGGGTTCTGGATATAAACGAATCTCTCGCAAACCAGCTTGCAGCTCTTTCCTCATACCCTGCTGATTATGACAGTCTCATAAACCAGCTTACAGCAAAGAATGTAACAGCCAGCCGGATCCGGCATGGACTTTTGAATATTTTACTGGGTTATACCTATAAAGATATGGAAAACGCAAAACAGAATAACTATATAACCTATCTTCGCCTCCTTGGCTTTAACCGCTCATCTGGCGGTATTTTAAAACAGATGAAACAACTCTCTGCCATCCCCATCATCAATAAAGTGGCAGACGCCTCTTCCCTATTGTCGAAAGAGCAGTTTGCTGCTTTTGAAAAAGATATTTCTGTAAGTGATCTATATCGGCATGTTTTTACTGCCACCTATCATCAGATCATGAAAACAGAATATGAGCATACCGTCATAATCCATGAAGATGTGCATACATTTTAATTAAGCAGATTTTAGGTTCTTTTTTATGAAAAAATTTTTTCTGATGATCCTTCTTATATTTTTACTGCTCATTTTTCATGAGGCATCCATAAACGGTACTAAAAATGGTCTTCTACTCTGGTATCAGACACTTATTCCATCGCTGATGCCTTTTTTGCTGATTACCAATGCTCTTTCCGAAACCGGAGCCTATCAGTCTGTTTCCGTTCATTTTGGGCATATTCTGCCAGGACGTATCTACGAAATCATGGCAATTCTTCTTGGCAATCTCTGTGGTTACCCTATCGGCGGGAAAATCATTAATGATTTCATTAAAAATGACTATCTGTCCGCTGACCGGGGTAATCAACTACTTTCCTTTGCAAGCCAGGCAAGCCCAATGTTTTTAATTGGCTATGTACACATCCATATACTGGAAAATGCTATTCCATTACCTATCTTTTTACTTGGAATCTACCTTCCCATTTTTTTATTTTATCCCTTTTTTACCCATCACTCTCCTGTACCTGCCGGTTCCGTACCTGTAAGCAATTCTAAAAAATTTAATATCTGTGATACCTTCATGCATGCAGTCCAGATTATGGTAATGATTGGTCTTTATGTCATGATATTTTCAATTATACTGGAAATCCTGCTCCCATTTTGTCATGTAAAAACAGGCCAAATACTTCTCTCCCTGTTAGAAATCACAAATGGTCTCAAACTGTTAAACCATTTGTCTTTTCCCACATCCATTAAAATTTCCTCCATCTGTGCCCTATCAGCCTTTGGAGGACTATGCAGTGCTTTTCAAATCCGCGGAGTACTGGAATATAAGGATGCCAATATGAAAAAATACCTGCGGGATAAGCTTATCCTGTCCGCAGGTACTTTCGGCATTATACAATGCTATCTGTTACTGTCCTGATATATACGAATGTTTATCAGATTTTATCGCCCATTGAAAAATCATCCACAACTCCCATTGATTTTCCCATCGGTTCCGTTGTTACCTCAAATGCATCCTCTACTGTAGCCGCAGCATCTACTGCACTGCCCTCCGCCATTTCATCTATCATGCTACGTCCTACTCTGGGTCCTCTCTTGACACGACCTTCCATCGGTGGAATCTCTCTTGCCTGTTCACCGTTTGCTTTATATACTGTCTTGTCCGTTTTTGCTGCCGCTGCTGCCTCTAAAGTCTTTGCAACGGTTTCCTGCGCCGTCTGAGGCGTATGCATAACCGGATTTCTCTTCTTAACAATCTTTTTCTTTACCTTACGTGTTGTACCGGCTGTTCCCTCTAAAGCAGATGCAGGCTGTAGTTTCATTTCTGCCTGAACGGAACCCACAGTATTGGATTCAGAATGTGAATTATTTTCCTGGCTGCTTTCTGCCTGGACACCTAATGTATATGTCTGGTCATGCGGTACCGCCGCCGTAGTCTTCTTTTGGTCATTTAACGCAGCACCTATACCGGAAGAATTGGCTGTAACATTCTGTGTCTCTAAAGCCGTTTCACTCACTGTGGGCTTAACAGTGGTATTCATTTGCTCCTGTCCCGCAGCCTTGTTTGATACAGAAAGATTTGCCTCTAACGGTGTTTCATTTGGAACAACCGTCTCTCCACTGGTAATAAAATCAGGAATATTTACGCCCGGTCCAGCACTTTTCTTTGATTCCTCCCTCTCTTCCTTACCAGTCACCGCCTGTTTTACCTTATCCATCATACTGCGCTTTGCCTTGGTTTCCTCATCAAGCCTGCGTTCAGCCTGAATCGGTTTCATTGTCTTCATCCTTGGTGCTTTTGTCACACTGTTTGGATTTCCGGTAAACTCTACAATCTGATTCTGAATCTCTAAAAGATTCGCATCTGCAATCACATAATCATTGTTAAGTGTCTGTATTAAATTCTCATAATTTGCACGCTCTGCCTCCATGGTAGCTTCCACATAGTTGCGGATACCAAGCATGATATCATTTGTATACTGCATGGAACCAAGACGGATTTCATTTGCTTCTGCAACAGCCTGTGCCAGCATTTCATTTGCCTGGACACGAGCCATCTCTACCGTCTCATAAGCGGTCTGGTTTGCCTGTACCACAACCTCCGTCTGGGAAACCATCTGCTGTGCCTTGGCAGAAGCTTCCGCTATAATGCCATCCGCAGTTTTTCTTGCATCCATCAAAATAGCCTCTTTATTCCGCATAATCTTCTTACAGCGGTCGATTTCTGCCGGGATTTTGACTTTCAAATCACTAAAAAGCTCATCAAACTCATCACGTGGTACAATCACCTTATTGGATGAAAGTGCCTTCGTGCTGCAGCTGTTCAAAAAATCTTCAATCTCATTCATTACATCTTCAATACTTTTTCTTGCCATTGTTTTTCCTCCATTTACTATCCTTTGATTCGCTTTTATTGCATAAAACGATTATTCAGTCTTTCAGCCACAAGCGGTGGAACAAAATCTGACACATCTGTACCGTAGCTTGCGTACTCCCTAACAATACTGGAGCTTAAATATGCATAGTCAATACTGGTTGTTAAAAAAACCGTATCAATCGTCTCTTTACTCACCTTACGGTTGCTCTGGGCAATCTGCAGTTCATAATCAAAATCTGTAATTGCACGAAGTCCTCTTACAATCACAGAAATATCATGCTCACGCATATAATCAATCAGCAATCCATCAAAACAAATTACAGAAACATTATCAAATTCCCTGATAACCTCCTCTAACATCTGTGTCCGCTCTGCAATCGAAAACAGTGGATTTTTGGTGCTGTTATTCAGCACCCCCACAATCACTTCATCGAACATAGCGGAACTTCTTTTAATAATATCCAAATGTCCATATGTAACCGGATCAAAACTTCCGGGATAAATTGCCCTGCTCAAACTCTTTCCCTCATTCTTCCTCACACTTTCTCTAGAAAAATGTGTTTGTTCGTCTTATATATCTTCTCCTTCAAAATCCGAAAACCGGGTATATCCGGCTCCTGCAAAAAGGTATTCAAATCCGCTTCCACGATCACTAATGCTTTTTCTGCTAAAACAGAATAAAAATCCTGGCTTTGTAAAACCTGCAGTTCCAAACCCTTGCCATAGGGCGGATCCATAAATGCAACCTCAAAAGCCTCTCCATCCCGCAGCATTTTAAGAGCCTGCATTACATTGTGTCCAAATACCTTCCCCTGACTGTCCAAATGGGTAACTGCCAGATTGTCCCGGATAACAGAACACGCCTCCCGGCTTTTCTCCACAAAAACTGCTTCTCTTGCGCCACGGCTTAACGCTTCTATTCCAATTCCACCACTTCCCGCAAATAAATCCAAAAAACGGATATCGTCTAATTCACCCTTTAACATATTAAATAGTGTTTCTTTAATCCGGTCTGTAGTAGGTCTTGTATCAATTCCTTTCGGTGCCTTTAATTGTAAATGCTTTGCCCTGCCTGCAATTACTCTCATAATTAAACACTCCTACTTTATTTTATTATAAACGCACAAATTGTCAATACCTTCCGCTATTTCTCACCAAAATTTCTATATCAGTTGATACTATTTATATCTTTTAGAACCATTGACGGCTTATCTTGTACACACCCGACTTTCTTTAAACAGCATCCATGCATATCATAGTTTACATAAAATATCAAAATAAATATAACAAAAAATATAACAAATGTCGAGTCTGATTTTCCAAAGACTCGACAAATGATTACATCACTTACTATACTGCTCCATAAACCATGCTCCCGTTTCCGAAAAATCATCCTTCGAAAATCCAGAAGTTTTACTCACAGAAGATTTTAACAAAGAGGATTTTTCATCCTTATTGCTCAGATTCCATGCAAAGATACTCATATGATTATCATTTATAAGTTTCATCCATTCTGCCGCCTCATCATAATTAACAGAACCATTTCCGGATGCTTCACAGATACTGCACTCACTGACAATCACTGGCAGCCCATTCCCTCTCGCCTTTTCCACCTTGCTTCGAATCTCCCCTTTATGGGTTGACGCATAAAAATGCACTGCATACATGATATTGTCGTAACCGGTAATCGGGTTTTCAGATGCAATATCCACATCCTGTGACCAGTTCGGAGTCCCCACAATAATAACCGCATTTTTATCATTTGCACGAATAACCGGAATAATCTCCTCTGCGTATGATTTTATCTGTTCCCATGTGGTTCCATTACATGGCTCGTTGCATATCTCATAAATCACATTGTCATTTCCTGCATATTTCTTAGACATGGTTTCAAAGAAGACCTTTGCATCTCCTTTATTCGTATTTGGATCTCCATCACTTAAAATATGCCAGTCCACAATGACATACATTCCAAGGTCCGTACAGGCTTTTACTCCCTGGTCAACCAGGCTTTCTAACTTCTTCTTATCACCACCATTACAATATCCTCCATACTCTGCCGTATACATGGCAAGACGCATTGCATTGACACCATACTCTGAAAGTGAAGCAAAGGCATCTTTGTTTACATAATCTGGAAACCATGCCAGACCATGGGTAGAAATGCCTTTTAGCTGATATATTTTACCATTCTTATCAACAAGATCCGTTCCCTTGACCGATAATGCACCATGATTTGCAAGCGGTGTACCGTTGGTATCTGCCGGTGCTGCATCCTTTGTCTTTGCTGCTTCCTCGTCATTCCCTGACTGTGTATCCTCCTCTGCTTTTGCTGCAAAATCCTGTGTTGGAGCACTTCCACTATCCCCCATTGCATAATCTGTCCCATTTATCGTAAGAACAACCTGTTCCGGTGAAAATGCTTCCTTCGTGTCTAAAATAAATCCAAAGGTTATCTCACTGTTCCCTGCAATCTCCGTATTATAATCAACCGGTGTAATGGTAAGGGTTGTTCCGCTAATCTCATACTCACCATTCCATCCACTCTCCATGGCTGCACCCTCTGGAACGGTCACAACCACCTTCCAGTCCCTGCCACTTTCTCCGGTCTGGTTTTGAATCACACCATCAAACTGGGCACATTTTAAATCTCCATTTTCCCAGCTATTGCTGCTTTTCAAGGTAACTGCATAATCCGCAGCCACTGTATTTTGGGATACCGCCTCCTCTGTATCCTCTGCTGCCGCTTCCGTAGTACTTTCTGTTGTTACCTCTACTCCTGTCGTTTTTTCCTTTCCGCAGCCGGTAATGCCTGACACCATAATAAATATAGCCAATATAATATATACCTTTTTTAAATTCTGTTTCTTCATGTGTTTTCCTCCTCCTTCACTCCGTATTTACCACTCTGTTACCTTGGCTCATTATACCACGCAGTCCCTATTTTTTCTATGTTTTTCTGCCTCTATATTTACAAAGCTTTCGCAGGTATCATCATTATCTCCTTCTTCCTTTTTTGATAACCTTCTTTCTTTATATGCTACATAATATATTTTCCAGTTTTTCCCAATAAAGATAACTCTTTCTAGTTTATTTTCACTCAGATTCCAAATACTATTCCTAGCAACATGAAAATGTTGTTTCAAATAGATACTTCAAAAGAAATGGAGGCGAATATCATGAAAAGCGAAACAAAGCGTAATGCACAAGGTGCATTAGACCGTTTTAAGTACGAGGTAGCCAGTGAGATTGGCGTACCATTAAAGCATGGCTATAATGGTGACCTTACTTCTTATCAGAATGGTTCTGTGGGCGGTCAGATGGTAAAGAAAATGATTGAGGCTCAGGAGCGCAAGATGACAGACCGATAGGTTGTCCAAAAAAGAGAAAGCCTGTCTGATCCACCAGCTTGTATCCTACAAAATGATGGATGAGACAGGCCATACATACTGCTGTTTTTTGAGCATTGAAACAGCTTCATTTGCCTGCTTTAAAAGTTCTGCATTGCTATATATATCCCCAAGCTGAAATAGCAGTTCTCCACTTTGTCTTATGCCAAAAAAATCTCCCGGTCCTCTCATCTTCAGGTCTTCATTCGCTATGTAAAATCCATCGTTTGAGGCATTTAAGATATTTAGCCGGTCAATTGCCTCCTGTCTATCCGTAGCACAAAGCATGATACAATATGACTGGGCATCTCCTCTTCCCACACGGCCTCTTAACTGGTGAAGCTGGGCCAAACCAAATTTCTCTGCATTTTCAATCATCATCACCGTTGCATTCGGATTGTTAATTCCTACTTCAATGACCGTGGTGGATATCAGGATATCAATGTTTCTCTCTGTAAAATCCCGCATAATTTCATTTTTTTCATCCGGTGACATCTTTCCATGAAGATAAGAAACCGTAACCTCCTTTGGAAAAACATCCAGAAGGCTTTCCTGATATTCGATAACATTTTCTGCCTCCACATTTTCACTTGCCTCCACCATGGGACAAATGATATAGACCTGATGTCCCTCATGAATCTGCTCTAACATAAACTTATAGGCAGTTGGCCGGTACTTTGGACCCACGACACAGTTTTTAATCGGTTTCCGGCTTGCAGGCATATCCTTCATCACTGAAATATCCAAATCGCCATACATAATGATGGCAAGCGTTCGAGGGATCGGAGTGGCGCTCATAACAAGTACATGCGGTTCATTCCCTTTTTCTGACAGTTTTTCCCTCTGCCTCACGCCAAAGCGATGTTGTTCATCGGTGATCACCAATGCAAGGTTTTGATAAACCACCTTATCCTGAATCAATGCATGGGTTCCTACTAAAATATCAATTTCTCCTGCTGCTAATTCCTCATAAATCCGGCGTTTTTCCGCTATCTTTGTGGAGCCGCAAAGGAGTTTTATGCGCACACCAAACGGCTCTAAATCCTTTTTTACACCCTCAAAATGCTGCATAGCAAGAACCTCTGTTGGTGCCATAAATGCTGCCTGGTACCCATTCTTAACAGCCGCAAGCAATGCCATCTCAGCAACCACGGTCTTTCCAGAACCTACATCACCTTGAATCAATCGGTTCATCACGGTATCTCCAGCCAAATCCTGCCGGATTTCTTTTATCGCCTCCTGCTGTCCCTTTGTAAGAGGAAATGGCAATCCTTCAATAAACTCCTTAGTTGCATCAAAATCTGTAATTATAAAATGGTTCTCTGCCTTAATGGTATGCTCCCGCATCTGCTGCATCTGAACCAAAAACCAGAAAAATTCATCAAACACCAAGCGGTTTCTGCAATCCATAAGCTGTTCCATATTTTCTGGAAAATGAATGCCCGTTACTGCACTTTCAAGTGGCATAAGACAAAACTTTTCTCTCACAATCTCTGGTACGTCATCTTCTAGGGCACCCACCAAAGGCAGTGCATTTTTTACCGCCTTTGTCACCATTTTATTGCTGAGTCCCTCTGTCAGTGGATATACAGGCTGCAGGGATGCAATCAGCCTTCCATACTGCTCCACAGTATAATATTCCGGATGTTCCATGGTAAGCTGGTTCTTCCGTTTGCTTAGGCTTCCCACAAACACAAAGGTCTGTCCGATATGAAACACCTGTTTCAAAAATGGTGAATTAAACCATGTCAGTTTTACACTCCCCGTTATATCCTTTACCGTACAGGTTACAAGCTTAAGGCTTCTGACACGTTTAATCTCCACATAAGACTGAATCTGCGCCTTAATCGCAACCCTTTGCCCGATTTCTGCATCCTCAATATCTACAGGCTCACTATAGCTTAAGTAAGTTCTCGGATAAAGCTTTAACAAATCTTTTATGGTATTTACTTTTAATTTTTCAAATAATACAGCGGTTTTTGGACCCACACCTTTGATACTGTCAATTTTATCTTCCAGCTTCATGACTTCTTCTCCTATAAATTCCTGTTTGTACAACTCCCCCAAACGCTGGCGAATGGGGATGAACAATAAAATTCACTAAAAGAAGTTGTGTGGAGTGAATTTTATCTGTTCATCCCCTTTTACCCAGCGTTTTTCGCCACACCCGATGCCGTCCATCATAAGTAATATAAAATATTCATATGTTTCATTTGGTACGGAAACGTAGATGGTGGTGGATTTCTCTGTTCAAAAGTAGATTATCTGGTTTCTATGTGTCTGAGATTTCTGAAAGGGACCTTTGCCTCCGTTGGTAGTTCGCATTGAACACTTAGTGAGTGCTTTAGCACGAACTTAGTGTGAAAGTGTGCCTTGGCTGCGAGGTGTTTTCGAGCCTACTACCACTACGCAGGCAACGGAGCGAAAGCGTACCCAAAAGAAACTCAAACACATAGAAACCAGATTTTATAATCTTTAACAACAGAGAAATCCGCAACCTCAACATCCAATTAAACAGGAATTTCCCACATGCAAAAACGGTGCAAGGGACAAAAACATATCTTTCGCCACCTCACACCGTCCAATACTCCTATTCAACAGAAAGAATATAGTAATATATCGGCTGTCCACCATAGTTAAACTCGACATCACAGTCGCCGTAAGTATCTTCAACATATTCCTCGAACGCTTTTGCATCTTCTTCTTTCACATCTGCGCCATAGTAAATGCTGATCAACTCGGAATCCTCATCCACCATCTCAGAAAGCAGCTCCTTCGTAGCTGTTAAAATGTCTGTAGATACTGCCTTAATCCCTTCATCATCAATACCCATAATATCTCCGGCATTTATTTCTTTTCCATCAATACTGGTATCCCGGACTGCGTAAGTTACCTGACCTGTCTTCACATTATCCATATCTACAATCATAGAAGAAAGGTTATCCTCACCCGATTTTGAAGGATCAAACCCAATCAGCGCTGCTACACCCTGCGGTGCAGTCTTAGATGGGACTACGATAATCTCCTTATCCTCCACCAATGACTGTGCCTGGTTTGCCGCTAAAATAATATTTTTATTATTTGGTAAAATATAAATAGTCCTTGCATTTACCTGCTCAATTGCATTTAACATATCCTCTGTACTCGGATTCATAGTCTGACCTCCCTCGATCAGATAATCCACACCCAAATCCTTGAAGATATCATTCATTCCCTCACCAACAGAAACGGAAATAAATCCATATTCCTTTTGCTGGGTTTTCTCTGCCGCCACTGCATCATCCACAGCCGCTCTTGCCGCTGCACGCTCCTTTGCCTGTTGGGCAGCCACCTTCTCGGCCTCCATAATTACCTTCTCCCTATGCTCCTCCCGCATGTTATCAACCTTCATACTGGTTAGCGAACCATACGTAAGACCACGCTCAAAGGCAAGACCAGGGTGATTCGTGTGTACATGCACCTTTACGATTTCGTCATCAGAAACCACAACTAAAGAATCACCGATAGACTCTAAATAGGATTTAAATTCTTCCTCAATCTGCTTATTGTATTCGTTCTCAATCATAATAATGAATTCCGTGCAATATCCATATTTGATATGAGAAGTGTCAATCCCCTTGCGGTCAATTCCAACAGAGTTCGTTGTCTTAAGTCCGGATGCATCCGGAGCCGTCCTTCCACCTGCCGGTTCGTCACCATATCCATTGGAAAAATCATAGGTTATCTTACCTGTCAGAGCATCAAAGGCACCTTCCAAAATGGTCATAAGCCCCTCACCACCGGAATCCACAACACCTGCTTCCTTCAATACCGGAAGCATTTCCGGTGTCTGGTTAAGCACCTCTCTGCCATAGGTAAGCACTGCTTCTGCAAACTCAACCAAATCCATTTTCGAGCGGCTAAGCTCAGAAGCTTTATCAGAAAGTCCCTTTGCAACCGTTAAAATAGTACCCTCTTTGGGTTTCATAACAGCCTTATACGCCGTTGCCACTGCACGGTTAAATGCCGCAGCAATATCCTCTATTACAACCTCTTCCTTTCCCTCAAGCTCCTTACAAAATCCTCTGATCAACTGGGAAAGAATTACACCGGAGTTACCTCTTGCACCACGCAGCGACCCTGTTGACATCGCCTTCGTCACATTTGCAAAGGTTGGATCTTTGATATTCGCTACCTCTCTGGCTGCTGAAGTAATTGTCAATGTCATATTCGTTCCTGTATCACCATCCGGCACAGGGAATACATTTAATTCATTAATATAATCTTTCTTCTCTTCAATACTTTTTGCACCTGCCAAAAATCCATACTGCAGGCTCTTAGCATTCACTTTTATACTCTGACTCATAGCTCCTCCTAATCAATTACCCGCACGCCTTCAACAAATACATTAATATTTTCAACCTGCATACCGGTGAATTCCTCCACTTTATAACGAACTGTCGACATCAGATTCTCTGCAACAGTGGAAATACTTACACCATATGCTACAATAATATGAAAATCAATCGCAATTGAATTATTCTCCCCAACTGTCACATTCACACCCTTTGAGACACTGTCTCCCCGGAGAAGTTTCACGAAACCATCCTTCATATTAATAGTAGCCATTCCTACAATGCCAAAACACTCAATGGCTGAAAGCCCGGCATACTGGGCAATCACGTCACTCTCAATGATTATGTCACCATTTGGAGCATCTACTTCTATCTTCATACCTGTTCCTCCATATTCTAAATTCTTCTTAGATTTACCAATAATCATATGACACAAGATATGCAAAATGGTACTTGATTGCTATATTGCTATAAACATATATTGCTACAAAATATTATATTTTATCCGAAGCATTGCTAAGATATAATACACGATATTGGCAAAAGTTTTTATTATTATACCAATATTTGGTTGAAAATGAAATATATTTTTTAAATTTATGCTTGCATTTTAATATTACTTCTGTTAGAATTGACGTGTTGCAAACCGATAGGTTAATTTGTTCAAGGAGGTGCAAGTCATGGCAAAGTGTTCAGTATGTGACAAAGCTGCTCATTTCGGTATCAAAGTGAGCCATTCTCATAGAAGATCTAACAAGATGTGGAAGTCCAACATTAAGAAAGTTAAGGCAGTTGTTAACGGCACACCTAAGAGAATTTATGTTTGTACTTCATGCTTAAGATCTGGTAAAGTCGAGAGAGCTTAATTTGGAGAAAAGAAGAACCATTGCTGTGGTTCTTTTTTTATATAAAATTATCTTTCTCAACAACGGCAGAACAAAACATAAGATATTGCCAATGCCATCACAAGCACTATAAAATTCCAAAATCCCTCCATCAGATAATCCACAATCATTCCCACAGCAAACCAAAAGAAAGCAAAACCCCATACCCGTTTCATAGTATCCGTACCTCCGTACACCCTGCTATAAGACAGTATATTCCGATTTTGCTTCCTTTGTGACAATTAAATAACCTAATCCTGTTCTAAAATGTCAGACACTGCGGCGTCTACCTCTGAATCCCCTGATGAAGAATCCTCTTTCTTGCTCTGAAAACGTTCAATCAAATCCGGAACCATATCAAGCACCTTCGTTACCGTATCCTGATTCTTTACATTTACAAGACGAATCTGTCCATTTTGAATTACCAGTACTGCACTTGCAGTCATCTTTCCTCCTAATGCACCTGCTCCATTATTTTTGTCAGCAGCAGAAAATGCGCCAGCACCCACACCAAAGCTTACATCCACAAGCGGAAGAATAATGGTATCTCCAATTTTTGTCGGCTCTCCTACTACTGTTTTTGTGGTAAGGAATTTATCCATTCCCTGAAATAATGAACTTACTGTTGTGTTAAAATCATTTGCCATGTTCTTTTCCCTCCTGTTATTGGACACTTAATGAGCAGCTACGCTGCAAATTTCGTGTTTCCTACTCTTGTAATATAGTTTGTACTTTCTTGGTTACTTTTATAAGATTTTTATTTAATATGACCTTAATTACCAGTTTTACAACGGAAATAAGCTTTATCTTCCCATTTCCTTTCAAATTTCCTTTTATAATCTGCTGTGTAAAATCCGGTTCAACGGTCAAAAATCCCTGATATAGTGGAAGAAGCATTGCCAGCACACCCAGTACATATCCCGTATTTGCCGGATCTTCCAATCCAAACCTTATATCTCCCTCTAATCTATCCGGTTTCAAAATGCAAAGAATTTCTCCTGCATACTGTTTCAAATCATATTTTGCCTGTTCAAACCGCTTGGAATGATACACCTTTAACAGTGCTTCTTTTTTATTTTGTATTTTTCTAAGTCTTTTAACAAATTCTTTCCATCTTTTTTGAAATGCCCTCTTTTTTTTCTTTATCTGCAAAAAGAAGGATTTACGGACCCTCTTTTCCGCTTTTCCGTCATTTTTTTGCCCAGGCTCCTTTAATATCGTCTCTTCCTGCTGTAAATCCTCTTCATCTCGAAATACATTCCCTTTCCTTCGCTCTTCATCCCCAAAAGCTACATTGGACTCTTGAAAATCAAAACCTTCGCTTTCCATGCTGCTTGCACTCTCATCCTCTTTTCCATCTCCAAAAACAAAAAAGCGTCTTCCAATCCACGAAAGCTTTTTGGCCGTATTGGTCATCACCACACCACCAAACAGCCATACTGTGTACTCCAACTGCTTATTATGATATGCTGCAAACGCTTTCAAAAGAACCGGTTCCCATTTTATAACAGCCTCTCCATCCAGCGTGTCATCATAACTTCCCCAAAATCGGTATCGTATGGGAATAAATAGCAACAAAAGCAATATGAAAATGATAAGTGCCAATATAATCAGAAGAACTACTCCGATTACCTTTAATATGGATAAAATCATCTATACTCCTCAAAAAATTCCTTTACAGGAACATATGCTTCCTGTATGCTAATCTCCGATATAATCTGCCTGACCAGTTCAAACGCAGCATCCCTGTCATTTGCCACACCAACCACAACAAGCTCACTTTTCATGTTCCGGTACACCTTCTGTAAAAGCTCCGGATACCAATATACCTCTAAAATCCCCTGTTTGCCAAGAGGCAGGGTTACCAGATACAGTTTAAGCTTCGTTGACCGCATTGCCACCTTTTTCTTAATGGAGCGAAGCTTTCGGTCTGAAATGTCATCGCTATACAATTTTTCATGAAACCGAATCTTCATTTCCTCACCCTGTCTTTTATGTTTTTACTCCTCTGCCATCATTTCTTCTAAAATTTTGGCACAGGCCATAAGCTCACTGCTGTTATTACAGTGATTTAAACTATATTCAATATAATCCTTAATTTCCTGCTGGGAATTAAACAGAACCGGCATACCGGAAAATAAGGATGCCATAACTGCCCTGTTTACTATTTTGGGATGTGTTTCAAAAAAAACTGTCAAAAGACCAACCAATTCATCCCGAAGGGATGTGATATACTTATAATCAGCAACACCTGCTACAGTCTCATTGCTCTTTAACTCAATAAAATAGCTGTTAGATAAAAGTTTTGAAATCTTGTCCAGATTTTCAAAAATCAGGTCTGCCATCATCCAGGAAACCGTATCTGCCTGTTCACCTAGCACTTCTGGTAATATACTTTCATACTGCATAAGTTCCTCGCCAAGCTCCTCCTGGCGGCCCTCTATCATCATAAAGCCTTCATCCACCGATTCCGGAATCTCTCCAGCAGATACAAATGCATCATGCAGTCCCTTCAGCATATCGATACAGGCAGAAACACTCTCGTTCCCGCTGTTTTCAAACGGCTTTGCAAGCATTGCTGCATATAGATTATTTATAATTTCCATTGTCAAAAGATAATTACTGACAAGACCGGATAAATGCACTGTCGTCATAGAAAATTGCTCCATCAGTGCCTTAAACTGCTCCACGTTAAGTGCGCTATAATCTGTGTCCTCTAACACTTTTATAACCTTTGCAATTTCTTCGTATTCCTCTCCATATCCTCCAGGAAGCTCCAATAATGCTGTAGACTTGAGCATAGCCACAAAATCATCCACAGAAGATTTGTCCGAGCCATTGTAAATATTAAGCGTATCTGTCAGATAGTCAAAAAAACGGTTCTTTGTCATACGGATTGGAAGCTGACCCGTCACCATCTGTATTTTACTGTTTACCACCATTTTATCATTGTCACTAAAAAGATACTGAAACACTTTTGTTGCCAATTCACTTTCATCTACCTCAATTGTTTCACCGGTAATACCATACTCCACACGGTTTAACACATACTCATAAATCTGGAGTGCATCCGTATAAGCGGTAAGAAGCTTCATTTTTTCCGTCAAATTATTCCGAAGCAAATCCACACGGTTTATAATTTCTGCCTGCTCCGCCTTGATATCCTCTGACAACAATGCCTCGAATAAAATAGTATGGATTTCATCTAACACAGCAGACAAATCATCATCCAAGCCAGCTCCTAACTCATCCTCAACCTCTTTCATCGTATAATAATTAAGCACAAGCCGGATGAGACTGTATTCATAGGCAGCATTTATATATATATTCCCATAAGCTGGAATGTTTGTATCTAAATCCCTGTTTTGCATGATATCTTTTAAGATGGTTCTGTTTTCCTTTTTCATCCTTGCTGTCTCCTATTTTTTATGTTGATGGGTAAATAAATGATTCTGGCAGTATTCATAATTCCCCTTGCACTGCGAACAATAACGGAATTCCAGGTCAGGGTTGTCCTCCTCCGTCTGCCCACATATTGCACATTTATGCCTTGTAAGAATCTGTGTCTGTCGAACCTCCTGATGATATCTCCTCTTACGCTTTTTCTGTGCATGTGTCATTCGTTTTCCACTCTGCGTCATAAAATAAAACACAATAAAGTTAAGTACAGACATTATGACGGTAATCATACCTGTATAATAATGAGCCAGACCATATCGTAATATTTCCACAATCAGATAAACAATATCTAAGTATCCCATCCACTTTACTTTGACCGGTATGATAAACCAAATCAGCACCTGGTGCTCCGGAAACAGGAATGCATAAGCTAAAAACATACTCATACACAAATAATAGGTAGATGCACCGTAAAGCCCCATCTGATAGTACACATCCAACAATTCAGCCTGTCCAAGTGCCTTCATCACCAAATAAGTGATCATCATGCCAAGATCCGTAAAAATAATCCCCGACAGGATATACACCGTATAACGGAAATCCCCTAATGTGTTCTCCAATGTCTTTCCAATCGAATAATAGAAAAACAGCATAATAACAACAAAAAAAAGATCACTGCCGGATGGTGGAATCAACACCCATGTAATTAATCTGTAAATCTGTCCAGACATTACCTTCGCAGGGTTTAAAGCAATCAGCTCCAACGCTCCGGTACTTAAAATCTCAATCAGATATCCCACCACAAATCCTGCAATCAGTAACACTGTGAGATTTGGAATAGAATATTTCCCAAATTTTCGTTCTAACTTTGTCATAAAGTCCATAATCATCATCCTTTATTATATATTGTGCATCGATTAAATGCCCGACAAAATCATTGAAATGCCCATACT
>CAMWYJ010000040.1 GCA_947178445.1 uncultured Clostridium sp. | reverse complement strand
ACCAACGGCTCCAAAGTACCTGCTTATGGAATTGTATATGTTGCACAACTGTAATATAAAGTTAAAGGAGTTTCGCAATTACTTAATTAATCATATAAAATGAGAAAGGTGTAAACAGGCATGAAAACATTATATATTGAGTGTAATATGGGAGCAGCGGGAGATATGCTGATGGCAGCCCTTTTGGAGCTTTGCCCGGAACCGGAAGCATTTGTTGAAAAACTGAATGCATTGCAGATTCCGAAGGTAACCTATAAAATGGAAAAATCAGTTAAATGTGGTGTGACAGGAACTCATATGTCCGTTTTGGTTGACGGGGCAGAAGAGAAAAGTATAGATGTACATACACATCATCATGGAGAACATTCCCATAGCCATTCGCATTCCCATGCGAGGCAGGAGGAGATTGCCCATATGATTACACATTTTAACCTGCCGGAAACAGTGAAACAGGATGCCATTGCGGTGTATCATTTGATTGCTGAGGCAGAAAGCCATGTACACGGGAAACCGATAGATGAAATTCATTTTCATGAGGTGGGAAACCTGGATGCAGTGGCGGATGTGGTTGGAGTATGCTATCTGATGCATGAGCTAAATGTGGAGCAGATTGTCACATCTCCGATACATGTTGGAAGCGGACAGGTTCATTGTGCCCATGGTATTTTACCGGTGCCGGCTCCGGCAACTGCATACATATTGCGTGGCGTGCCGGTGTATAGCGGAGAAATCCGCGGTGAATTGTGTACCCCGACCGGTGCAGCCCTTTTAAAGTATTTTTCGAAAAGCTTTGGCTCCATGCCGGTGATGCGTATTGACAAAATAGGATACGGCATGGGTAAGAAGGATTTTGAAGCGGCAAACTGTGTGAGGGCAATGTTAGGGGAGAGTATGCAGTAAGTTGACATAATCTGGAGCACAAGCGGACGGCTACAAACAAGCAGTTTCACAATTACCGAATAAACGCTTGAAGGAAAAGAGGAAAAGGAATATGAAATATAGAAAAATACCAAGATGTAATGATGTAGAAGTAAGTGAGATTGCCCTTGGATGTGAAGGCTTTTTAGGAAAGTCAGAAGCGGAATACCGGGCATTTGTAAACCGTGCTATGGAGCTGGGTGTAAATTTTATTGATATGTATACCTCGAATCCGGAGTTTCAGACAAATTTCGGTAAGTGTATTGTGGGACGAAGAGACAGATTTGTGCTGCAGGGACATTTATGCTCTGTATGGGAGAATAATGAATATCTCCGTACAAGGGATATGGATAAGGTAAAAGCAGCCTTTGAGGGACAGCTTGAGCGGTTGGGAACCGATTATCTGGATATCGGAATGATTCACTATTCGGATGCGGAAAGTGACTGGGAGGACATCATGCAAAATGGTGTTATGGATTATTGTCTCGCTCTTAAGAAGGAAGGTAAAATCCGCTCGATTGGTCTTAGCTCACATAATCCGGTGGTGGCAAAGAAGGCAGTGGAAAGCGGGCTTATTGATGTATTGATGTTTTCCGTAAATGCAGCATATGACTTACAGCCGCCAAGCGAGGACTGTATGGAGCTGTTTGACAAGAAAAATTATATAGACGGAATGGGTGTGAATCCGGACCGCAGGGAACTTTATGAACTATGTGAAAGGGAAAACGTAGCAATTGATGTCATGAAGGCATTTGGCGGAGGAGATATGCTGAATGAAAAATTGTCTCCATTTGGTGTGGCATTTAACGAGTATCAGTGTATGGAATATTGTCTTACGAGACCGGGTGTGGTGTCAATTATGGCAGGCTGCAGAACAATAGAAGAATTGGAAAGGCTTGCAGGCTATTATGAGACACCAAAGGAAGAGCGGGACTATACAGAGGTGCTTTCAAAGATTTCGCAGTTTAATTTCAAAGGAAACTGCATGTATTGCGGTCACTGTGCTCCATGCACAGTGGGAATTAATGTGGCAGAAGTGAACAAGTACTTAAATCTCTGTCTGGCGCAGAAAATGGTGCCTGAGACCGTGGCAGACCATTATAAGCTGCTTGCCCATCATGCATCGGAATGTATTGGATGTGGCAGATGTGAGAAGAATTGCCCGTTTGGAGTGAGTATTATTGAGAAAATGAAACATGCATCGGAAGTATTTGGATATTAGTAAAGTTCAATTCATTGCACAACTAAGCTTTTGAAAGAAGGAGTTTCGCAATTACCTAAATTAATAGTAGAAAAGGAGATTACAAATTATGCACATGATTGATGCATTGGTTTCACCGACAGTGGGTGCTGTAATGTGGGCAGGAAGTGCCGGTGCGGTTTTTTATGCAGCCAGAAAGATTATAAAAACAGAGTTTTCGGAGAAAAAGCTGCCGGTGATGGCGGTATCAGGAGCTTTTGTTTTTGCGGCACAGATGATTAACTTTACCATTCCGGGAACGGGCTCCTCCGGACATATCGGTGGGGGGATTTTGCTTGCAGCACTGCTTGGAGAATTTCCGGCGCTGTTGACACTTTCAGCGGTGCTGATTATCCAGTGTCTCTTCTTTGCAGATGGAGGGCTTCTGGCATTAGGTGCAAATATATTTAATATGGGTGTGATTCCGTGTCTCATTGTCTTTCCTCTGGTATTCCGTCCGGCTTTCAAGAAGAGCATTACAAGGAGACGTTTATCTGCAGTGGCAATGATATCGGCTATTCTCGGACTACAGCTTGGGGCTTTTGGTGTGGTGTTAGAGACACAGGCATCCGGTATTACGCAGCTTCCGTTTCAAACCTTTGTGGCAATGATGCAGCCGATTCATCTTGCAATTGGCATAGGGGAAGGATTCGTGACTGCTGCAGTGCTTGTATTTGTGTATCAGATGCGGCCGGAGCTTATCGAGAGTGCTGTGAAAAAGGAAAAATTAGAGGGTGCATCTTCCGTGAAAAAGATAACAGTTGTGCTTGCCATATTAGCAGTGCTTGTTGGCGGTGGATTGTCCTTATTTGCCTCCGCTAATCCGGACGGGCTGGAGTGGTCCATGGAAAAGGTCACAGGAAGTGGCGAAATAGAGGCATCTGGTGCTGTGTATGATATGGTATCTTCCATCCAGGAAAAGACAGCATTTTTGCCGGACTATGAATTTAAAGCCGGTGAGGGAACCGGTACGGGTGTGTCCGGTGTGATTGGCGCTGTACTTACCAGCGTGCTTGCACTGGTGACCGGAGCAGTCATCAGTGCAGTGAAGAAATGGAAGAAGCGGAGCCTGGCTGAAAAAGAGGAATGAGTAATGAGAGGAAAATAACATGGCAGATATGCGAAGTAAGCTTTCGGAAATATATTCTTTGGAGCAGTTAAGCCGGCAAAATACAGTGATTCACAGACTTCACCCTCTCGCAAAGATGATGACAACATTGGTTTACATAATCTGCGTTGCGGCTCATGGCAGATACGATCTGTTTTCCATGGCACCGTTTTTGTTTTATCCAATCATCATGATGGCACTTTCGGATGTGCCTTTTTTGATGATTGGTAAGAGGACACTGATTGCCCTGCCATTTACCCTGTTTGCAGGTATCAGTAATCTGATTTTGGACAGACAGCTGTTTATGAGAGTTGGAGAAGTTGTGATTACAACCGGTGTGCTTTCTTTTTTTACAATTTTGCTGCGAACCTGTCTTAGTGTGGCTGCAATCCTGATTCTGGTGGCAGTGACACCGTTTTCCCAGATGAGCTGCCAGCTTCGGAGAATGCATGTGCCAGTCATTTTTGTAAATCTGGTGGAGATGATCTACCGTTATATTGGGGTATTGTTAGAGGAAGCAGATACCATGCTGACAGCTTACCGTTTGCGAAATCCTTATGTCAAATGGCCGCTTCTTAAGGATATGGGTTCCTTTACCGGACAGTTATTTTTAAGAAGCTATGATCGGGCAGAACGTGTCTACCAGGCGATGAAATGCAGAGGCTACGGTATGGGAGACATAAAGCTTGACAAAAGACCATTTTCTCTGGCAGATTGGATATTTTTGCTTGTGGGATGTATCTCGCCAGTGGCATTTTTACTGATATAATGAATTGCGCTGATGCGCAAGCAATAGGTAATGGTTTTGAGCTAATTATCTGTAAATAAGGAGATAACTATGTTAAAGATTGAAAATCTTACCGTGAAATATCCGGATGGAACAAAAGCGGTGTCCGATTTATCCCTGAATGTAAAAAATGGACAGCATGTAGCCCTTGTGGGTGCAAATGGAGCAGGAAAGACCAGCTTATTGTTAGCGGTTGCAGGCGTGATACCGGGTACAGGAACGATTTTGGTAGATGGGACGGTGCTTGCAAAGGATACAGTGGCAGAAATTCGGAAAAAAACCGGCATGGTATTCCAGAATCCGGATGACCAGCTTTTTATGCCGACCATTTATGATGATATTGCATTTGGACCAAGAAATCTCGGTGTGGACGAGGAAACGGTTAAGCACCGGGTAGAGGATCGGTTAAAGCTTCTTGGGATTGAACATTTGAGGGATAAGACCGCACTGAAGCTGTCAGGTGGTGAGAAACGTATGGCAGCTCTTGCAACAGTGCTTGCTATGAAACCATCGCTTATGCTTTTTGATGAGCCAACGGCATTCTTAGATCCGAAGGCGAGACGGAAGCTGATTGAGGTGTTAAAAAGCCTGCCGCATACGATGCTGATTACAACGCATGATTTGATGTTTGCAAAAGAGGTTTGTGAGGATACAATCGTCATGAAGGAGGGAAAAATCTTTGCAATGGGTAAGTCGGCTGCACTGCTTTACGATGAAAAGCAGATGGATGAGGCGGGAGTTGAGGCAATTGGAGTTTATAAATAATGTTATTTTTCATGTTTTGCTAAACAGATGCCCGCTCTGTGTATGTATGGTATCCATTTAGGTACGCTTGCGCTCGGTTGCAAGCACAGCGGCACATAAGGCAACCTCTCGCAGCAAACTGCTCGATGATGCCTAAGTGCCGGTGGTTGCAAATGCCCCTTATGGATACCATACATACACAGAGCGGGCTGTTAACCGGTTAGATGTGAAAAATAACATAACATATACGCTATAGCTTGACAAAGTAATATATTATTGTGTATATTGTCTATATGCCAAAGGAGGACACTTGAATTGCTGTCTTCCTTTTATGTTGGTAAAATGGAATTCTATTAGGATTATATAGGGAAAAGGAGAGGAAAGACATGACATTTTCAGAAATTGTAAGTAAGGTTGATGATTTCGTCTGGGGACCGGCAATGCTGGTGCTTTTGGTTGGAACGGGTATTTTCCTGACCATCCGGACTAAATTTTTGCCTTGGAGAAATCTTCCGTATGCTTTAAAAAGCACACTGAGCAAGGAAGCAAGAACAACGAGCAGAGGTACTGGTGACGTATCTCCATTCTCAGCACTGACAACTGCCCTTGCGGCAACGATTGGTACAGGTAACATTGTAGGCGTGGCAACTGCTATGGTATCCGGTGGTCCGGGAGCCCTGGTATGGATGTGGCTTTCCGCAGCATTTGGTCTCACATCAAAGTTTTCGGAGTGTATGCTTGCCATTAAGTACCGTGAAGTAAATGAAAAGGGTGAGATGTCCGGCGGTCCAATGTATACGATGAAAAAGGCGTTGAAAGGCAAGACGTTCGGTGCGGTGCTTGGATGGTTCTTTGCGGTATTTGCAGTGATAGCATCCTTTGGTATCGGTAATCTGACACAGGGTAATTCCATTGCCAGTGCATTACATACAACCTTTAACATACCTACATGGGTAACCGGTATTATAATTACAGTGTTAGCGCTGTTGATTATTGTTGGTGGAATTAAATCAATCTCTAAGGTATCTTCTGTTGTTGTACCATTGATGGCGATTTTTTATGTGATTTGCGGTTTGATTGTAATTATCGGAAATATCGGCAACCTGCCGGAAGGAATCGCAATGATCTTTAAGATGGCATTTTCTGTAAAAGCAGTTGGCGGCGGTCTTTGTGGTTCTATTGTTGCATCTATGATGAATGCGATGCGTTATGGCGTTGCCCGTGGTGTATTTTCAAATGAGGCCGGAATGGGTTCCGCAGCAATTACGGCGGCAGCAGCCACAACCGATAATCCGGTTCGTCAGGGTTATATCAACATGACAGGTACTTTCTGGGATACCATTGTGGTATGTACGATTACCGGTCTTGCAATCGCTTCATCTGGTGTACTCGGTATGACAGATTCTGCCGGGAAGCTGGTTGAGGGTTCTGATTTGACGATTGAAGCATTTAAGACAGTGCTTGGCACTCCGGGAGGATGGCTGGTATCCATTGGGATTACATTATTTGCATTTTCAACGATTCTTGGTTGGGAATATCACGGAGAGAAGGCTTGGGAGTATCTGTTTGGTACACATAAGTTCAATATGATTTACCGTATCGTTTTCTCCCTGGTGGCATATATTGGTGCAACCCAGAGCTTGCAGCTTGTATGGAATTTATCCGATATCGCAAATGCACTGATGGCGATTCCGAACTTAATCTGTCTGCTGCTGTTAAGTGGGGAGATTGCAAAGGATATGGAGGAATTCCAGAAGGTTATAAAAGAAGAGAAGGAAGCAAAGGCTTCAAAGTAGGATTTGGGCTGTTAGAGCTTGCCGGATGAAATGAATCATAACAGTAGAAAGCCGTTTCTGTGAAATATACACAGGAACGGCTTTTTATCGTATCTTGGTATTTCTTGCATTTTGAAATACGTGTTTTCAAACTAATCATGCTTATTTCGAGGATAAGCTTCTTTTTGATCGGTCAAACCTGCCAGATAGTCCATACTGGTGTTTAAAGCTAAAGCGATTTTTCTACATTGTTCAAATGTATAATAACGCTTGCCATTTTCAATTTTGGAATAATCACTTTGGTCAATTCCTGTTAAATGCTGCATTTTAATCTGAGTGTATCCACGCTCTTTTCGTAAATTTTTCAATCGACTCATTATAAATTTTCTCCATGTTAAGTTTTTTAATAGTTGAATTTCTGATGACGTCATATTCTAGTATTTCCTTTATTAAGATAATTATGGCATTCTGACCTATTGACAAATAGGGTGAAATTGACCTAAAATGTGACTAGAGATATGAAGAGGAGAACATTATGGAAAAGGAAGGAAGAAGGAGGAAAAGAAAGATGAAGGGAAAGAAAAAGAGTAGTTTAATTTTCATGGTATTTGTGGGGATATTGTTATGGGGACCTTCTGTGCAGGCAGAAGAGGTTACAAATTCCGGAATTAAATATTGGTTAACAGTTAATGAAAAAGATAATATATGTTATGTTACTGGATATAATGCATCAACTATGTCTTCTGAAGTATCGATTCCAGAAACAATTAGTAAAAATGATAAGAGTTATACAGTTGTGGGAATTGGCTACCATGCTTTTAAGGATTGCAAAAACTTAAAAAGTATTTCAATTCCGGAAGGTTTAAAAGAAATAGATACAGAAGCTTTCTATGGCTGTAGTTCCTTAGAAAAAATCGCGATTCCATCTACTACAAATTCTATAGACCAAACATCCTTTAAATTATGTGATAATTTGACAGAAATTAAAGTGGATGAAAATAATGAAAGCTATTATGATTTAGAGGGTGTACTATTTCGGAATGATCCAAACTTGACTGTTGGTGATGAGAATAGAGCTATTAGGATACTTATGTGTTATCCGGGCGGCAAAACAGGAGATACATTTAAACTTGAAAGCGATATGGTTTGTGATGGGAGTAATCCTTTTATGAATAATCATAATTTGAAATCAATTGTTGTCGATCCAAGTAATGAGTGGTTTTTAAGTGATGATGGTGTTTTATATGAGAAAGTATCTTATCAAAATAGAATGACAACGTGGTTGTATGCATGTCCCGCTGGAAAAACAGGTAAAGTTAGTATTTTGGATGGAGTCGAAACTATTTATTTGGATGCGTTTTATGGAAGCTATGCTTCAGAAATAATAATTCCAGATTCAGTTACTTCGGCAAGACCAAGTGCATTTGTTGGATGCTCTAATCTAGAGAAATTGTCAATTGGCAAAGGATTTGATGATGTTACTCATGCCTTGGAATTCTCATCATATAAAAAGTTGAATTCAATTGTGGTATCGCCAGAAAATAAGACATTTACAGTAATTGATGGAATTTTATATAACAAAGAAGGAACAAAGATTATATATTGTCCCAAATCGGTGACAAGTGCTACAGTTTCATCAGCTGTTACAGCAATAAGTGAAAATGCATTTATAAATTGCTCTGATTCTTTAGTGCTTACTGTTGAGAAAAATTCGTGTATATTCGAATATGCAGAAAGTATGGGAATAAAATATAAAATGAAAGAAAAAGAAGCTGATAAAACAGAGGAAAAAGAGGCAGATAAAACGGAAGAAAAAACAGATATTGCAAAGAAAGGGGAAATCCTTGTAAATAATAAGTCTAAATATAAAGTGACGAGTTCTAATGTTACGAATCCAACCGTATCCTATATAAAATCAACGAACACCACGGCTAAAACAATTACAATACCAGATACAGTAAAGGTAAATGGCATTACCTACAAAGTAACCAGTGTCGCCGCTAATGCTTTGGTAAACAACAAAAAGGTTACAAAAGTTACAGTCGGTAAGAATGTAACTTCTATTGGTAAGAATGCATTTAAGAAATGTACCAAGCTAAAATCAGTCACACTAAAATCCACTTCCCTTAAATCAATTGGCAGCAATGCATTTTATGGGGACAAGAATTTAAAGACCATTACCATCAAATCCTCAAAGCTTACCTCCAAGTCAATCGGAAAGAATGCATTTAAGGGAACCAATAAGAAGCTTACTGTCAAAGTGCCAAAGAAGAAGGTTAAGGATTATAGTAAGTTTATGAAGAAGAGGGGAAATAAAAATGTTAAGGTGAAAAAATGAGATATACCAATTTTAAAGCGGAAATGTCAGGCAGATGGTGTAGAAAATGTATTAATGAGCGGTTGGAAACGAACTTGCTGCCGGGGGACTGTGTATATGGGATGTATCAGAATCCATATCGGTTTTGCGGCAATATGAGAAATATTGTGGAAAAGGTGAAGTGGAGAAGTTTACATAAAATGCTATAATTACAAAAGAATTAGCAGAGTAAATTTTTCATATTTTAGATGCAGGGAAATGTTTAATAAAAACCTCAGCTTTTTCGTATAAAGTCATTGACGGTGTATATACTATTGTATATACTAGGGTATAAGGAAGGAGATGATTTTATGCAGACAACAATTCAGAAATGGGGAAATTCACAGGGAATAAGAATACCGAAAGCGTTTCTTGAAGCATTGGGAATGATGGAAAACGATCTTGTAGAACTTAACAGGGTTGATGATAATATTGTGATTACCAAAGTTAAAAAGGGAAAAGAGCTTACTTTGGAAGATATATTTAAAGATTATGATGGAGAATATGTGGCGGAGGAATTTGATTGGGGTTCTCCTGTTGGGAAGGAAGTGTGGTAATGTATAATCCGAAACAGGGCGATATTGTATTTTTGGATTTTAGTCTACAATCCGGACATGAGCAAGCAGGAAGAAGACCAGGAGTAGTTATCAGCAATGAACAGTTTTTTATAAGGACTAAATTTGCTGTTGTGTGTCCGATTACAAATACAAGTAACAAATTTCCGCTACATATTCCTTTGGATACTCGGACAAAAACAACGGGTGTGATTCTGACGGAGCATATGAAGTGTTTGGATGTTGTCAGTAGAAATATACAATTCGTGGAGAAGATACCAGAGGATTTGCTGGATAAGACATTAGCATATGTGAAGGCATTTTTCTGATGAAGCAGTTGAGGGTTTGCAAGCATTGTGGCATGGTGTTCATTTCCGCAGGCAACGAGCCAAGCAGCCATGCTTGCATGGCTATTGGGCGACTGCTGCGAGGGTCAAATACCCCGCCCCTTGGGGTGGACTTGCTAAAAAGAAGCTAGGTCATGCCCCGTAGCCTGCTGCGGGGTATTTGACTGTGTGCAGACCGAACACGGTATTTTGTAGTGGTCAATGCAAGAATCAGTATAATATCTACAAGAGCAGAGGAAAAGGCGGGAATAAAGAACAAAGCAAGTTTATAAATTGGGAAATAAATAAAAGAAAAGAGAAACAACATGTATAATCAAATCAAACAACAGATACGAACATTATTAACAGCCATTTTAATAGCAGCGATGCTGATTACAACTTCTGCTCCTGCATACGCTAAGACTTCATCAAAGATATCCCTCTCCTTAAACGGCAAGCGTGCCATTATCATGGACATGGATACCGAAGAGGTGCTGTATAGCAAAAATGCAAAGAAAAAATGCCATAATGCCAGTACCACAAAGCTGATGACGGCGATTGTGGCGGTTGAGAAAAATAAGTCCCTGAATAAAAAAGTTAAGATTTCCAGGAATGTTGCCAGCACAGACGGAGCTGGTATCTCTCTAGCGCGTGGCAGCCGTTACCGTATGAAAGATTTACTGCATGGGATGCTGATTCCGTCTGCGAATGACTGCGCAGTGGCAGTGGCAGAAGGAACCAGTGGCAGCGTGGATAAGTTTATGAAAGAGGTGAATAAGAAAGTCAAAAAAATTGGCTGTAAAAATACACGTTTCGGAACACCAAGTGGATTGCGTTCCAGCAAAAAACACTATACCACGGCATATGATTTAGCATTGATCATGAAGTATGCCTATCAGAATACGACCATAAGGAAGATTCTGCAAAAGAAACGATACTCTTTCAAAAGTACAGGAGGCAAATACCATTCCGTTACCAGCACGAATCATTTATTGAATAGTAAGGCTTACTACTGTGTCGGAAAGACTGGTACTGGAGGGACTGCAAAGTATTGCTTTACTGGGGTTTATACATATAAGGGACATTCGTATGTAATCGTGACACTGGGAAGTTCAGGGGATGGCGCACGTTTTCGTGATGCGAGGAAGATGATTTCTGCCTGTAAGAAGAATGCAAAGGAGGTTCAAAAGAGCCTTGTGCTGAATATGACCTCTGCAGAAATGGAAGTTGATTCATTCGTAAATTTGGAAGTCAAAGGAACAAAGGCAGCTGTAAAATGGAGCAGCAAGGATTACAAGATTGCCACTGTTGATAATAATGGAAATGTGACAGGTAAACAGGAAGGAACGGCAACCATTTATGCCAAAGTGTATGGCAAAACATTAAAATGCAAGGTGAAAGTACGGGCAAAGAATGAGGAGGCTGAGACGGCTGCGGAAATGTTGGAATAATTGTAAAATGGTTACTTATTTGCTGTTTCAGTTTTATTCTCGTTGAATTATGTAAAAATATATCTTATCACTACTCATCCAAAATTTTTGCAACTCTTTTTTCTTTTTCAATGTATATAAAGTGTAACAAGAAATTGCAAATTCTATGTGTGAATGATATAATATGAACACTTAGCGAATACGGAGCAAAATGGCGAAAGTACGTTAATGGACAATTGTGCAACGGACGTTTTGAAAAACTTAAGTTTCACAATTACCTAAAGTACGTTAAGAGAAAAAGGAGAGAGACGTATGATGGATGTATTATTGGGTTATTGGTGGATTTTATTGATTGTGGTTGTGGTAATCGTGTTACTGCTTGCCAGTTATGTAAAGGCACCACCGGATGTGGCATTTGTTATTTCCGGTCTTAGGAAGGAACCAAAGGTATTGATTGGTAGAGCAGGTGTTAAGATTCCGTTTTTTGAGCGGAAGGATGAATTGATCGTCAAGCAGATTTCGATTGATATCAAGACGGACGATTATGTGCCAACACTTGATTTTATCGGTGTAAATATTGATGCAGTAGCAAAGGTTCGTGTGATGACGGACGAGGAGGGAATCCAGAAAGCGATGAAGAACTTCCTGAATATGAAGGAAGAACGTATTATCGAAGCATTGGTAGATTCCCTGCAGGGTAATATGCGTGAGATTATCGGTACGGTTACACTGAAGGATTTGTGTAATGACCGTGAGGTGTTCGGTAACCAGGTGCAGGAGAAAGCTCAGAAAGATATGAACAGCCTCGGTATTGTGATAATTTCCTGCAACATCCAGCGTGTAACCGACCAGAATGACTTGATTCCTGCATTAGGACAGGATAACATGGCAGCGATTCAAAAGAATGCTTCTATTGCGAAGGCAAATGCAGACCGTGATGTGGCAATTGCACAGGCGCAGGCGAGAAAAGAGGCAAATGATGCTGCTGTTCAGTCAGAGACAGAGATTTCAATCAAGCAGAATGAACTGGCAATCAAGAAGGCAGAGTTAAAGACGGTTGAGGATACAAAGAAAGCCCAGGCAGATGCGGCTTATAAGATTCAGGAAGAGGAACAGCGTAAGTCTATTGAGGTTACGGCGACTAATGCAAACATTGCGCGTCAGGAGCGTGAGGTTGAGCTTAAGATGCGTGAGGCAGAGGTACAGGAGCAGACCTTGAATGCCAACATCCGTAAGCAGGCAGATGCAGAGAAATATAGACAGCAGCAGATGGCAGATGTGGAGCTTTATAAGCGCCAGAAGGAAGCGGAGGCGCAGAAGTACGAGCAGGCACAGGAAGCAGAAGCACAGAAGATTCAGGCAGAGGCAGTGCGTTACTCTATGGAGCAGGAAGCAGCGGCAATCCGGGCAAAGGCAGAAGCCGAGGCAGCCGGTATCCGGGCAAAGGGTGAAGCGGAAGCGGCAGCGATTCAGGCAAAGGCAGAAGCCGAGGCAGCCGGTATTGATAAGAAAGCAGAAGCGATGCAGAAGTATGGTGAAGCTGCGATTATTGAGATGCTTTGTAACATGTATCCACAGGTGGCAGAGGCAGTTGCCACACCGCTTGCGAATATCGACAAGATTACGATGTACGGCTCCGGTAATGCTGCTAGGATGACCGAGGACGTGACCGCCTCATTAAAGCAGGTCATTGACGGGATCGGTGACAGCCTGGGAATCAACCCGGCAGTACTGATTTCAAGCTTTGCGGGTACAAAGCTTGCCGGAATTGGTGGCAGCGCAGATGTAGAGGCAGCTGTAACAAAGGCAGTTGAGAAGGCGGCGGCAGGTACAGATACGGCAGAGGGAAGCAAAGAGGAAGAATAATGGAGACGTCGGTCTGTTTCTGACAGCCGACTTATGTTTCCGTAAGAGTAAATGAAATAATAGAAAAATAAGGGTGTCCGAAAAGCGGATTGTATATTGTCAAACAGACAGTCAAGGCAATTCACTTCCCGGACACCCTTATTTTATGCCGTTTGGAGATTATAGATGAAAAAAGAATGTTATAAAAATTTCGGCTGCGGAACATAGAATTTTTGTGTTTATTCATATTTCTAAGGATGATGTTTTGCTTGATGGCATATATAAAAAATTCAATGTTGTTTTTGTATGTCTTTTGTCATTTTCGACAAAAATCGACATTTTTTGCGATATAAATTGAATTTTGTGGTAAAATATATTAAAATTTTGGTATCTAGTAAAATGGAAATAGAATGTATGATGTTTTATATAATTGCATGATATATTGCATAAATGGCTGATGCGGCACACAATAGCTTACATTGTATATGATTTAGTCAGCCATAGACAAAACAAATGAAAGGGAGAATAGGAGTATGAAAAGAAAAATATTGTGCTTTGAACATAATGACAGAACATATATATTTCGGAAAACACGACTTTTTTGGAGTATCTTAGCTGTTGTGGCAGGTATCGGGTTTCTGAGTGGGGGAATGGGGGCTGCCGCAAAAGCAGCAGAGCAGAGTAAAAAAGCAAAGATAGGATACGAGTATGACCAGCTTGGGCGGGTATCAAAAGTGACCTATCCGGATGGAGAGCTTATCATTTATATCTATGATGCCAATGGGAATCTCAAAGAGGTACAAAAGACAACCACAGAAATAGAGGAGAAACCGGCGGAAGGAACAGAAAAACCAACAACGGGAGAAACCGGAAGCAAACCGGAGGGAGAGGCAGGAAAACCAACAACGGGAGGAACCGGAGGCAAACCGCAGGAAGGAACGGGAACATCTGCGCAATTGCCGCCAGTGTATGATGGGCACAGTCCATTTTCCCTGGAAAATGTGCAAAGTCTTACCGTGGATTTGCGTTATACGGCAGAGGATGTCAAAAATTATAACAAATTTAAAAAGAAGCTGCCGAAAATAAAATCCTTAAAATGTAAAGCCGGAAATAAAAAAGATACTTTGAGCATATGCATCCGGCAGGTGAATGCAAGGGGAAAATATGGGGAGACAGGTTATGAAATCCGCTATTCTGAAAGCTCAAAGTTTAAAAGCTCCAAAAAGGTAACGGTGTCCCGCAGAAAAAAGGGAAAGGATACGAGTAAAAGCTGGGATGTAAAAAAGGGCAAGACCTATTATGTCAAGGTGCGGGCTTATATGAAGACGGTGACAGGGAAAAAAATCTATACAAAATATAGCAAGGTTAAAAAAATAAAAGCAGTTAAATAGGATAGAGGAAGCGGGGGAGTCGAAGAGATGAAAAAGAATAGAAGTATGATAGGAAAGGGTATCGCATGGCTGTTATTGGTGAGCATGGGAGTAAATTGTTTTGGCAGTTCTGTGCCGGCAGGAGAGGTTGTGTTTGCATCACAGCAGGAGGAGCGCCTGACAGAAGAAAACGGCAGCCAGACCACGACAGATGAGACGCATACAAAAGAGAAAGGAAGAGCGGAGACTGATCCGGGGCAGGCAGAAAATGGGCAACAGACGAAAAACAGCGAGGTGACCGGAACGGAAACAGGCAGGGAAGCGGGTAACGGGCAGTCACTGACGGATGATGCTTCCAAGCAGGCTGCAGAAGAACGGGAAAAGAGCAGCATAGTCGAGGAGGAATCTCTTAATTCAAAGCTTGCCGGAGAGGACAGGGAATATGATGCAATGACCATATCATCCCTTACAAGGCTGACGGAGGATATGGAGGTCGGGGATTTAACCGTTAATAATATCCTTTATCTTGATGGACATAGGCTTACGGTACATGGAAATCTCTATCTGAATCTGGATCTCAATCTGAATGAGGGATATCTGCATGTAAAGGGAAATCTGATAGAAAGTTTTAGTGGCGGGCTTAAAATGAATTCCCGCAATGATTATATCGTGATAGAAGGGGATTATCAATATTACAATGGAGGTTCGGGCTATAAGAATAGCAATGGTACGGTTGAGATATTGGGCGATATCATTAAGGCAGATGAAAATACAAAGGGAAGCACTGGAAGGATTTTTGACAGTTCCTGTAAGGTGGTTTTATCGGGAAACCAAAAACAAACCATAGATTTGATGCCGGGATGCCGGTGGAAAATCGACCATATCGTGATTGAAAACACTTCGGAGGAGGGAGTGTTTTCAAAGCATGCCCTTAACTGTGATATTATAGAGGATGAAGGAGATAAACTGTATTTTGAGGCATCCGGCTCGAATGGGGAGGTTCTTTTAGAGGACCAGACCATAGAGGGGGATTATACACTTTTGTCAGGAGAGCTTGATCTGGCAGGGCATACCCTTACGGTTTTGGGAAATTTTATCCATGCAGGCGGCAGGGTCAATGTAAATGGTGGCTCGCTGGTTGTAGAGGGGGATTATAAAAAGCAGTATCTCTATGAGATGGAGGGACAGCAGGTAACGGAGCAGAGTGCCGGACGGCTTTTTATGAATAAGGAGCAGGACTATGTACTCATAAAGGGAGATTATGTTGATTCCGGTGTAAACAGCACGGAAGAAGATCTGACAGCGGGAACTTTGGAACTTAAGGGAAGTATGAGGGCAGAGGATGCGTTATCCCATTCCCTGTTCAGTGCCACAAAGAACCATACTGTAAAACTTACTGGCACAGGAAAACAGATTATCAGCAGGGGAGAGAAATTTTCTGGCAGTTATATCCAGTTTGCCAATCTGGTAGTAGCTCAGGAGGCTGCAGGAAGCACCGTATTTGAATCTACAATACAGGTATGCGGGACAGTCCGGCATGAGACGAACCTTATAACAGGAACGACAAGGCTTGACGGTGCAACACCGGAAGGTAACAGGCTGTATGGGGATGTGGAGCTTAGCGGAAAAATAAACCTGGACAGGGATTGCACATTTTCCGGTGATGTATATGCACAAGATTCATGTACGGTAATGATAAAAGACAGTCATGTAACGGTGGAGGGGGATTTTTACCAGGAGAATGGGACTCTTGCTGTGAATGGTGAAAATGGTGCATTTACCATTCAGGGTGACTATGTTGCAAGGGGGAATGGACAGCATTCTATTTTATCCGGAACCATTGAATTAATGGGAGATATGGTAAGGGAGGATGGATATGTCACGGCAGTAGAGAATGCGGAGCTGGTATTTACCGGCACAAAAGAACAGCACATTATGCTTTCCCATGCAAGCACCCGGTTGGAAAATGTTGTAGTGGATAACCCCGCAGGCGTAGTGGTATCAGATAACGTTATGGTCATCAATGTGGCATGCAGGCAGGGTGTACTTTCCTATGCTTCCGGTGGCATACACGGTTTTACCGTGGAAGAGGACGGAGTGTATGACGGTGACCTTGAAATTGCCGGCGGTGTACTGGATTTAAATGGCCACAGCTACCAGATCAGGGGAAATCTGACAATCCGGAATGGTGTGCTGAAAATGACAAATGAGCAGGACTATTTGCTGGTGGACGGAGATTTTGAAACGGACAGTGCCATCAGCCATTCGGGATATCTGACGGCAGGAACCATGGAATTAAAGGGGGATTTTACACAAAAGGGAAACAGCGCTTCCTTTCAGGCAGAAACGCAGCATATGACGGTGTTTTCAGGGGATGCCGTACAAAACATATCCTTTGAAGGCAGTGCCTCTAATTTTGTGCACCTGAAACTGGATAACAGGAAGAAGGTTGTTTTTTCTACCGCTGTGAATGCATACGGAACCGTAACACAAAATTGTCCGGTGGAGGGTACGCTTGGAATAGGCAGCACAACCGTCTTTGCGGGAAATGCCTATCAGGGTAATGTGTCCCTGGCACAGAATGTAACTTTGATAAATGATATATCAATTGATGGCGATATCCGTGTGGAAGGAAAAAAGCTTAATCTTAGGAGCAGGCGGCTGGCAGTCAGCGGTACGCTGACGGTAGATAATGGTTATATATACACTGAAAAAGGTTCCCTTCTTTGCGGGAACATTTCTATGGTAAGATGTAGTGACTTCCGCATGAATGACCCGGTTGCAAAGGTTACGGTGGAAGGGGATGTTTATTTCTCTAGCCGTTATAATCAATCAGTGACAGCGGGAACCATTGAAGTTGGAGGAGATATTACCTTTGACGATAATGCCGCATGGCAATTTAGTAAGAGTGTGGATGTCATATTAAATGGTTCCGGGAAACAGACGGTTACAATGACCAGTTCAAAGCATACACTTGGGAATCTGATTTTACAAAATACAAGTAAGGAAGGGGTCTATGTATCAAACTATCTGATATACCGGTCGTTTGACAACACTGCCGGAACAAAGGTAACCTTTGCGGACGGTGGAATATTGGGTTATACATTAGGCGAGGACAAAGTAATAGAGGGCGATTTGATTTTATCAGGCGGTGAAATGGACTTAAATGGACATACCCTGACCGTGAAAGGCGACCTGATACAAGGGGATGCGGAAATGAACATCAACGGGGGCTGCCTGGATATACAGGGGGATTACTATCTTGCAAAACGCACCGAAAAGCCAGACGGAACCTATGCTTATACTGCTGCAGGAGCAAAACTTACGATGACACGGGAAACGGAGCGGATTATCGTCCACAAGAATCTGTATACGGCGTTTACGAATGCAAATAATCTAAAGTGCTCCGGTGGAGTGATAGAGCTTTTAGGAGATTTCCGGATGCTGTCCGGGTACTTCAGCATGGGGCAGGATTCCACCGTAATATTTAGCGGTAAAGAGCGGCAGAAGGTAACAGTTAGTAGTAATAATGCCCGGTTTGGGGATCTTATCATTGCAAATGAAAAGGGAATTGATAATGCAACCTACATCTATGTCAGTGGAACACTACAGACAAACGGATATCCGGTAGGCGGTATGATATACTGCCAGTCAGGAATCACAATGCTTGACGATTTTATTTGTTCGAGCCTTTCTTTCCAGGGAAGTATCACATTACAGAAGGATATCCGCATAAAGGGTAATGTAGACCTTGGAAGCTTAATCCTGAACGGCCATCATCTGACAGTAGAAGGGGATTGTACGTTAAATAGTGATGCCAATATTTCCCAGCCGGATGGTATTTTGGAGATCAAAGGAAATATCAACAGTAGAGCTACCTGTTACAATGGCTCCGGAACCAACCGGGTGATTTTAAGCGGTGATAAGAAGCAGACGATTGCGGACAACGGAATGAAGTTTTGTTTTCAGGAGCTGGTCATCCATAATACCTCAAAGGAGGGGGTATATGCCGCAGGACTGTTTGATGCAGAGACAGTGACTGACCCGGAGCACAAGCTTACCTTTTTTACAGAGGGGGAGGCAGGCTATACCCTTACAAAGGACACTGTGATATCCGGGAATTTGACCCAGCTTCTTGGCACAATGGATTTAAACGGGCATACCCTTACTGTTATGGGGGATTATATTCAGAAAAACGGCATGATAAGGTTAAGCGGCGGAAGGCTTAACGTGTATGGAAACTATACTTTGGGAAATCTGAGTGCACAGGGGAACTATATATCCAACCATGCAAGGCTTTCCATGAACCGGGAGGAGGACTTTGTATATGTTGGAGGCGATGTAGTGCTTGCATCAGGCTTATCATTGGAAAATGATATGAAGCAGGGAACCTTCGAAATAAAAGGAAATGTCGGTTATAACAGCAAGGCTAATTCCTATCTGCCGGAAGATGTCATTTTTGTCTTTTCCGGGGAGAAAAAGCAGAGTCTTTCCAAAGGTGCCTATGACCTGCGGTTTGGCACAATGCAGCTTGCCAATACCTCGGCAGAGGGTGTTATACTGACTGGTAACTATACGATTGATAATCCGGTGACCGGAAATGGAAAATTAAACAGTTCATCTGAAACAACCGTCTGGTGGATAAACGGACAGGCATTCCCGTTTACGGATTGGGCAGGGAATCTCTATCTGAATACAAAGGGTGTCACCATGGAGCGGGATTTGAATGTAAAGGGGCAGATTAGCATTGAGTCACCGTTAAACATGAATGGGAAACATCTTACGGCAGACTCTATTGTGCTGCGAAGCACTTTGAAACCGGATGGAGGTGTTTTACAGGTACATAATAATCTGACGGTAAGCGGTTATTCTTCCACCACTGGAAAGCTTCAGATGCAGAATGAAGCAGATGTTGTCCAGGTTACCGGTGATATGACAGCGCAAACCGGAATACTTGATTTGTCGGCGGGAACCCTTGAGGTAAAGGGAAATGTAAACATCGGTGCGGCATCCGTAACGGCAGGTGAAAAACATAACACCATTTTAAGCGGTAAGATGAATGCCAGGGGCGTTGCTTATACCCAGAATATCACATTTGCTGCTTCGAAAAAGGTTGGTATTTTAACCCTTACAAAACCACGGGAGTACTATGTCTTTAACCGGGATGTGGAGGATATGTGCCACAGTCTTTTAGAGGACATTCAGGATATCACAGCCCCGACAGCCCCGTCAGGACTTGAAATCACCGATGTGTCCTATACAAAACTTACCCTGTCATGGGATGCATCCACGGATGATACCGGTGTGGCAGGCTATGATATTTATCGGAATGACGAAAAAATCATGACTGTGTCCGGTACTTCTTATACCGACCGGTATCTGATGCCGGATACGAAGTATAGCTACTATGTGGTTGCAAAGGATGCAACCCTTAATACGTCTGCCTTTTCAAAGACGGCTGCCGTAACGACCTTAAAGGATGAGGTGGCGCCAGACGTCCCGCAGGGCGCCTGGTTAAGCGAAAGGTTTGCAAACGCCCTTACCATCCACTGGGAGGCTTCTTTGGACAATGTAAAGACAAAGGGGTATCGTATCTACCGGGATGGTGTGCTGATAAAGGATACAAGGGATACCGTTTATACGGACAGCGGATTGGAAACCAACACCCATTATATATATCAGCTTATGGCTTATGATACGTCCGGCAATGAGTCAGAGCTTTCCGAGGAGTACAGTTTTTACACCCAGGCGGTGGAGATTGCAGAAATGTCTCCAAAAAATTATGCAAAGCTTTCCGGAACGCAGACAGATCTTAAAGTCAGCTTTGTAAATGCGGGAAGCACCAGTGGATATCAGGTGTATATGGCATACCGGGAAGCAGGAGACGGGGAATATAAGGAGCTGTTGAACACGACAGCAGGGGAATATACCAACTACCGCCGGCAGATTACGGCATCGGCAGTTTTAGATACCTCTGTGATTCAGAGTGAGGAAATCGAAATGCTTGTCCGCATTACGGACAAAGGAGGCAGTGAGACAGAGGAGGTCTATACCTATTACTTAGACCGTTCGGCGCCATCCAGGCTTTCCGAGGTGGGCGCAGAAGTAAGAAATGGTGTGGCAGTCATAAGCTTTGCAAGGGGAACAGAGGCAGATATTGCGGGCTACCGTATTTACCGTAAGAAGGCAGGAGGAGACAGGAAACTGCTCTTTGACAGTGATAATCCGGATAAGACTTATTATTATGATAAGACGGTCGAAGAAGGTGTGGAATACACTTATTATGTGGCGGCATATGATGAGGAAGGGGCAGAGGGTGAATGTTCCGACGGGGTATCCATAACCGCCAATGCCGATGAGGAGGAACCACGGATAGAGAGCGTGATACCGCTTGATGGCATACTTACTGGGAAAGTGGAGCTTACGATTCGGGCGGAGGACAATAAGGCGCTTGACCGTATCACCATTGAAAGCTATGACGAAACAGAGGAAGAATATGAAGCATTGGCAGAGCTTCCGGCCACAGACGGAGATGTTTCCTATACACTGGATACCACTGCATGGGAAAATGAGCTTACCCTGCGGTTTACGGCGTATGATGCGGCAGGAAACCAAAATGGGGATGAATTTGTATGCACTTATGAAATTGACAATCAGGGGCCGGAACGTCCGTCAGGATTTGTGGCAGATGTCCGCTCTACCACAGTGGTTCTTTCCTGGGATCATCCGGTGGATGAGGATTATGCATATGCCGTTGTGGAGCAGGTTTTAGACGGAGGAACCGCAAAAGAAATCAAACGGGCGACCAAGACCACCGGCGCAGTGATAGAGGGATTGATACCGGAGGAGACAGTACAGTACCGGGTAGTCTTTTATGACCAGTCCGGCAACCGGGGGCAAGAATCGGAGCCGGTATCTGTGACTGTGGGAGCGGACACGGTTGCACCGAGGAGCCTTATGAGATATCCAAATGGCGGTTACTATAACAGCAAAATTCCAATCCAGGTCAAGGCTTATGATAATATGGCAGTGGCAGAGGTGGTAATCGAATATTCCTATGACAAGGCTGTATGGGAGGAAGTTTACAGGGAACGTCTGGCAACCCCTTTAAAAGAGTATGAACTATACTATCCGATGGAACTTTCGGATGTGAAAGAGGGAAAGCTTTATCTGCGTGCGTACTCTGTGGATACTGCAGGAAATGAGGGTGACAGGGAACAGATTTTGATGCAGTGCATTGTGGATAAGACAGCACCGGCGGCAGTGGATAAACTGACTGCACAGGGCGAGGCAGGGAGCATCCATTTAAAATGGAATGAGCCGGTGGATAATGATGTGGCAGGATACCGTCTGTACCGCAGTGTGGAAGGGCTTAACGCTTACACATGTATTGTGGATTGTATAAAGACAAAGGATTATTATGACTGCGATGCATCCTATGAGACAAGCTATTCCTATAAACTTACGGTTTTGGACTGCGCAGGCAATGAAAGTACATTCTCCAATGTGGCTGTAGGACAGAAGCTTCCGGATGATGAGGCACCAGAGGTATACAGTATCGTGCCGAAAGATGATAGCTGGATTTCGGGAACAACGAAGCTTTCTGCTTATGTGTCCGACAATGACCGGGTCACCAGCGTGGAATTTGCCCTTAAGAGCACGGAAGAGGGCAGCACGAAAATCATAGTGGATACGGTGGAAACGGATTTTAACGGGGGAGCTGCGGCCTGTGAATTAGATACAACGTACTATGAGAATGGTGTTTATGAAATCTATGTCATCGCAAAGGATGCAGGCGGCAATACCAGTAGTAGGCTTACTGCAACATGCCATATCTGTAACGTGACACTCCAAACGCCACAGCTTTCTGGAGAAGCCGGGGACTGGTGTGCAAATCTGAACTATATGATGCAGCCGGATATGTCCTATGTATTGTACCGCAAAAACGAGCAGACCGAAACAGAGTTTCATGCTATCGCATCGGGAACCGGAAGCATTATGTACCGGGATCAGGATGTGAATCCACGGTATAACTATGCCTATCAGATAATAATTCAGGATAAGGCAGGCAACTGTGCATATTCTGCCGAATCCCATGTGAAGCCGCGGGCAGTGGATAAGCAAAAGCCGGTTGCGGTGATTCAGGCAGATACCTCTGTCGTGGAGGGGTATGAAATCGTATTTAACGGCATGGATTCTACGGATAATGACCGGATTACGAGATACACCTGGGATTTTGGTGATGGAAGCAGGGCGGGAAGCGGACCATATCCGACCCATACCTATAAAAAGGCGGGAGAATATTATGTGACACTTACAGTGGAGGATGCCAGTAAAAATGTGTCCGATACTACAGTCAAGGTGACGGTGTTAGAAAAGACAAGCTCCGGCAAAGCTGTCATAGAGGTAAAAAATGCGGCAGGCAGTCCGCTTCAGGATGTGACGGTATATGTGAATACTTCTTCTGAACATAACGATACCTCCTATACAGATAAGAAGGGGCAGGCGGTTGTCATGCAAAAGCCGGGTACTTACCGGATTGCCCTTTATAAGCCGGGTTATGTGGCGGTGGAGAAGATGGTGGAAATCGAACTGCACGGTGAGAGGCAGTATGTCTTCACGCTGGATGAGGGTGAGACGATGGATGCCGATTTTACGGTAAGGCAGATGGATTTTGATGAGATTGTGGCGGCAGGTATCGACCTTAGGGATGCGGCAAACCAACATGTATTTACCGTGCAGACAAAGCTTACTTTTGCGGATGCCGAGCGGTATCCGCAGGGGGAGATTTCTGATACCATGCAGCCGGCAAATGCGTTCGTATCCCAAGGTGGCGGCGGCGGTCTCGGAGGCTTAGGTCCGAATGGAGGAGTCCACGGTAAGCCGCAACCACCGGAAGCTTCGGCAGAAAAAAAGAAAGAGCTGAGTGCGGATCTTTACTATAAGATATACATTACCCAGTCCATATCATGGCTTAAGGATATGTATGAAGCAACCCTGGTTGTATATAATAATGCCAATAGCCAGGCGATTGTTGCCAGGGATCTTTCTGTAACCCTGCAGCTTCCACAGCCGGGCTTAAGCCTCGCAGGAACTAACAGGGAACAGCAAAATACACAGCAGCTTCCGGACTTAAAGGGCGGGGAAAGCGGAAGTGTGACCTGGTACATAAGGGGTGATGCACCGGGCCTGTATCAGTTAAATGCCCTGCTCACCGGAACCCTGCAGCCATTTAATGCAGGAATCACCTGTAATTTTGTATCCACTGCATTTGATGTGACGGCAGGGAATGGCCTGGTGCTGACCATCCAGCCGGAGGACCGGGCAGAAAAGGGAGAATGGTACTATGTGTACTTCACCCTTTCGAATGAGGGAAGCAAGGAGTTTTACAACGTATGTACAACATTTGGCAAACAGCATAACAACAGCAGGCGGTTTGCGGTAACCACAGATGGCAGCAGGCAGGCTCCTGTCATGTCCGCAGGAGACGGAGTGGCAGTGGAATGCCTAAAGCCCGGGGAGTCCATATCGGGAATCTATAAGACGACAATTCCGATAGAAGGAGATAAATGGCTCCACTACAAGAGGCTGGTTGACTATGAGTGTAAGACACTGGCAGGGGAGAATCTGGGAGTGTCCGTGCGGATTTCTCCGGTGGCATCCCATGTCCCGGTACCGGACCTTATCTATCCGGCACCTACGGAGGATAATACGGAGGCAGACCCGGTCAATGTCAGCACCGGAGGCTATACGGACAGTATCACTGCCCTGTCGGTGCAGGGTGTGAATCCGGTATCGGCAGAGATTTCCTATGATTCCAATGCGACCGGCGAACTAGGGGAGTTTGGCTACGGCTGGGCGCATAATTACGAGACGAGGATCCTTGACCAGAAGGATGGCACGGTGCGTTATTATGTGTCACCGACAGGCTACTATACATTCTTAGCGCAGGATTATGAAAAGTCAGAATACAAGGCAGATGCCAATGGATATCTTTACTTAGATACCAGTACCATACCGAAAAAACAGGATTTCAAGTGTTTAAATGAAAATAAGGCGGAGTATGTCTTAAAGCGGAACGGCAGCGGGGAGTATACCCTGACGGATGTTGCGGGAAATACCACCCGTTTTGATGCAAAGGGAAACCTGACCTCCATGGAAAACAAAGAGGGAAAGCGCATTACCATAAAGCGTACAGACCAGTCTGTCACGGTTACGGATTCGGTATCGGGCAGGCATCTTACCTATACCCTGAATGCAGAAAAACTCGTGGAATCCGTGAAGGACGGGAACGGAAGGGAAGCCCTGTTCTATTATGATGATGCGGGAAACCTCAAGCAGTTTACCAATGCATCCGGGCAGAGTACCTACTATACCTATGATAAAAAACACCGGATCCTTACGGCGACGGATGATGAAAATAATACATATGTCACCAACACCTATGTGACAGGAGAGAATGAGAAAACAGAAGGGACAGGTGCCTGCAAGGACGGCAGGGTGAAGTCCCAGAAAGACGGTCTGGGGAATAAGACCACCTTCAGCTATAAGGAGGATGCGGCAAGCGGGGATTTGGTGACCACGGTTACGACCCGGTCCGGGAAAACAAAGAAGACGGTGACGGATGCCTACGGCAACATCACCTGCCAGACCAACGAGGCAGGGGATGAAACGGTCATGACCTATGACGAGGACGGCAACCAGACCAGTGTGAACAATGCCAACGGCTACGATACCGTATACCGGTATGACGACAAAGGAAATATGACCGCCATCGAGAACAGCCTGATGGATGGAAGCACGGCAGAGACGGTCATGACCTATGATGGGGACGGCAACATGCGCTCCATGAAAAATGTAAGCGGAGAGAGCATGAGCTGCACCTATTATGACAGCGGCCTCATCAAGAGTGTCACCGACCAGAATCAGAATACGGTGGAATACAGGTATAACAAAAACGGTCAGGTAACGGAGGAAAAGGACAGCAATCAAAATACGGTTACCTATGAATATAATGCCAAGGGCGACCTCATCAAGGTAAAGGATAAGAATGGACATTATACGGAATATACCTATAACGAGGCAGGGCTGCAGGAGACGGAGACGGTAAAGGATGGGGCACAGACCTATACGACACAGACCTTCTATGACGATCTTGGACGGGTGGATTATATCATTGACACAGAGGGCGGTGTGACCGCTTATGAGTACGACTGTGCAGGAAACGTGACCAGCCGGACAGACCCGGGCGGTGCCATGACGGTATACAAGTATGACAATAATTACCAGGTAGTGAAGGAGACAACCTATACGGGAGAAGATGCAGAGACCGTATCCTCCTCCACCGCTTATGCTTACACAAAGGAAGGACTCTTAAAGAAGGTGACGGACGGTGAGAGCGAGACTGTCATCGAGAACACCTATGATGCGGTGGGGAACAAGACAAAGGAGGTGGAAAAGGACAAAAACGGAAAGAAGCTTTCCGAGACCCTTTATGAATATGATAAGGCAGGAAATGTAACAAAGCAGACACAGGTGAACGTAAGCCCGAAGGAGGGAGAGCCGGAAAGCTTGAGTGCGCAGTGGAAATATTATCCGAATGGGAAGCTCAACTATGCCATTGATGCAGCAGGGGCAAAGACGACTTACAGCTACGACAAGAGCTGGCGGGTGAACCGGATCAAGAGTGATACAGAGCCGGTGGTAACCTATACATATGACCCGGCAGGCAGGGTGCTTTCAGAGACTGTGGGAAGTGAAAAGGACGAGCTTATGACTAACCGCTATGCCTACGATATCTATGGCAATGTCACGGAAGCCACCGACCCGAAAGGAAATACAACCTTATACCGGTATGACGGAAACGGGAACCTGTTAGAGACCGAGGACTGCACGGGAAGGGTATTCTACAGCAAATATGATGCCTTAAACCGTGTCGTGGAGACCGGCATGCGGAAGCCGAAAAAGGGAGATACCGACAATATCCCGCTGACCTATACCGTCTATGACATCAAGAGCCATACGGTAACGGAAAAGGATGCGGTAAACGGCGGAACGCTCACAACCACCTATGACAGTGCCGGACGTCCGGTAAGGACCACGAACGGGGAAGGAGCCGTGCTCTCGGAGACCATCTATGACACGGAGGGGAGGATCCTCCAGACCGTGGATGCCAAGGGGATGCTGACCGAGAATGTCTATAACAGCTTCGGGCAGATCGAGAAGGTGAAGACCGGGGAGAAGAAAGAGAAAAGCATCCCGGCAGGAGGCCTTTACACCTTTACCGGAGAGGTGCGGGAGACTGCCTATGCCTATGATGCCCTTGGAAGGAACACGCAGGTAACGGATGCAGAGCAGGGGGTAAGCTCTGTGGTATTTGACGGACTGGGAAGGATATCCTCCTTAAAGGACCCGAACCAGAATGCAAAAAAGGGCAAGGCATCCTACATCTATACCTACAATGAACAGGGACTTGTAGCAGCCGAGACGAATGCCATCGGGAATCAGGTGGAGTACCGGTATAACAGTGCGCTCCTGCTAAAGGAGATGACCGACAGTGCCGGGGAGAAGACTGCCTATACCTATGACAGTTTAAACCGCTTAACGACGGTGAAGGATGACCTTGGAACCATCGGGTATACCTATGATGCCAACGGGAACATCACGGAGGTGTCGGAAAAGGAAGGCGGCATTGCAAATCTGTTTGAGAACAAAAAGACGATAAAACGGGAATTTGATTCTCTTAACCGTGTGACAAAGTATACGGATTACAAGGGACGGGAAGTAAAATATGCTTATG
>CAMWYJ010000039.1 GCA_947178445.1 uncultured Clostridium sp. | reverse complement strand
TATTTATTATGGTTCATGGACTGGCCAGTCTTTTGGCAAACAACGCTATGGAATATGATGAAGAGTATTGCATCAAAATTCTTGAAAATACTTTTAATAGTTTAATTAAAAATTATAAATAGGAGAATGTGCTATGAAAAAAACAAGTAAATTAGTAGTTATATCAATTATTTTTATGACAATTTTTTCTTTGACAAGCCTGTTTAAAATAGAGGTTGGAGGAGAAAAAATTGGACTTGCATCTATCACACTGATTATTGGAATTGTGGCATTTTTTGTTACAAGAAAAACAAACGATGATGTAAATGAAGGTTTAAATTACAAAACGATTTTTAGCTTGTTAAAGGATAAAAAAGTTATTATTTTGTTGTTAATACCGGCGATAATGGATGCACTTTGCTTTTTGATTGCGAAATTATTTTTACCGGAATTTATTACACATCTTAAAGCAAGAACGGAGTTTCTTTCACTTAGCCAGATACCTGTAATGCTTGTTGAGCTTATCATTTTTGCTTTAGGCGAAGAAATTGCATGGAGAGCTTTTTTCCAAAAACAAGTTTCAAAGATGTTACCATATGTGCCATCACTTATTATTTCAGCGGCATTATTTTCGTTATGTCATTTAAATACCGGTAGTATAATTGTAGTAACATATGACTTACTGTTTGTTTTTATAAATGCTATTTTTTATGGAATTATATTCAAAAGGACAGACAATGCATGGATCAGTACAATAGCACATTTTATTGCGAACCTGTTAGGTACTGTAGCAATGATGTTTTTGTAGTATATTGGCACACTCAATTTACCGATACCTCACCTGCCAGTACCCGTTTATAGTCCTCATAATTCTTTTGAAGCAATGCCGGTGTATCCAGCTCATACGGACATTTACTCCGGCACTGGTTACAGTGTATGCAGTCTTCGATCTTTTTCATCATTTCCTGCCCCGCTTCGGACAACTGGATTTCCGATGGCGAACGCCGAAGCAGCAGTGACATTCTTGCACAGGTATTAATTTCAATTCCGGCTGGACAAGGCATACAATATCCACAGCCCCTGCAAAATTCTCCTGCCAGCTCTGCCCTGTCATTTTCTATAATTTGCAAAAGCTCTTCGGTCATAACTGGAGGATTCTCGATATAGGACAGAAATTCATCCAGCTCCGTTTCTCTTTGAACACCCCAGATTGGAAGCACATTATCATACTGCGCTAAAAAGGCATATGCTGCCGCAGAGTTAGTGATCAATCCTCCGGATAGTGCTTTCATAGCAATAAAGCCCATTCCTGCTTCCTCACACTGTTTGACAAGAGAAAGCTCCTGTTCTCCTGTAAGGTAGCAAAACGGAAACTGAAGAGTCTCATACAGTCCGGATTCTATCGCCTCCCGTGCTACAGACAAACGATGATTTGTAATTCCAATATGCCGTACCCTTCCTTGGTTCTTTGCCTCTGTCATTGCCTCATATAAACCGGTTCCATCCCCTGGCTTTGGACAAAATGCCGGATTATGAAACTGATAAAGGTCAACGTATTCTGTCCTTAAATTCGTCAAAGAGGTTTCCAAATCCTGAAAGAATTCATCCGCAGTCTGTGCTCCCGTTTTGGTCGCTATATACACCTTATCCCGTATTCCGCTAAAAGCCTTTCCAAGCTTTATTTCACTATCGGTATACCATCTTGCCGTATCAAAAAATGTGATGCCTGCATCATAGGCTTTTCGGACAAGACGGACTGCCTCATCCTGACTAATCCTCTGAATTGGTAGTGCACCAAATCCATTTTTATTCACTGTTATACCAGTTTGTCCCAATGTCACAAAATCATGTCCGAAACCTGTCATATGTATATCCTCCTCGTATAATATTGAATTGCCCCCTCACCTTTGGTTCGGCGGCATGTTGGTTGTAACCAATTTTTCGAAGAAAAATTGATTGCCTCGGAAGGCATGAAAAAAATGCTCCGCATTTGCCTTCCTCCTATATTGAGTACTTGATGATTTTCGTTGATACTGCCGATTATATCATTTTTAACAAGGGCTTTCAATGCTACCGGATTTTCGAGGGAATGCTTCTGCTTTAATAATATTCATTCTATCTGTTTGCTTTCTTAAAATTTTTTAAAGAAAATCCATCCGTATCTTGTACCCGTTTATTTTGTGATATAATGAATTGCGCATCAGCGAGCTTCATTTCAGATTATGCAAAAATCCAATCGGAAGTAGTGGAGGTAAATGATGAAGTTAGTAAAAAGAACTGGGGTGGTTCTTTTATCCTTACCAATCATATTAATAATAATTTTTATACTATATGAAATCTTTGGCATGTGCATAAATCATATTGCCACCAAACGACAAACAGATAAGTTACAAATAAATTTGGAAAATAAAATCTCAGACATTAAGATTCTCAATGTATATTCAGAAATAGGGAATGCATCAGGAACCGGGAATCATGTTGATTGTTTATCTGCTATTAAATTTTCGACTAAAATGCAAGAATCTGAAATAGAAAACAGTATGTCTGAATACTATGAATTTAATGAATGGAGTTGTTTTGTAGATAAAACAGATGATGGGAATTATGTATTTTATCTAAATACATCAGCTCCATTTGAGGATAATATAGAAGGACATTGATTTTTTTGATTTAGCAAGCTGGTCAAAGACCAAATCTATTAACTAAGGAGTGCGTTATGAAATATAAAAAAATAAAAAATATTATTGCATTATTGATGGTTCAGGTTATGGTATTTAGCCTAACTGGCTGCAGCAATATCGGAAAAAACCAAACGGATCACGGAGAAGCCTATGCAGAACAGCTCGTGGTAAGTGAATGGAGGCGGGAGTCCATCCACCGGATTTATTTTCATCATGATGCTGTGTATTTTACCGGATATTGGGAAATAGGGGATGGGCAAGATTATTATAGTAGTAATCGGTTATTTTCTGTAAATAGGAATGGAGACAATTTGCAGGAAATACCGATTGATTTGACGAGGGAAGAGCCGCTTGCCATGATTACAAGCGTAATGATAGGTGAGGATGATACAATTTCCATTTGGCTGTCTTCAAATGATTCTACAGAGGTGAATGATGTCAATGTGTTTATTAAGGTGGACAGCACTGGAAAAGAATTGATGCGGAAAGATATGAACGCATTGGTGAATGGACAGTATGTAAATAAGGCGTTAGAAACATCGCAGGGACAGATTGTTGTTATGGCAGAGAATAATGTATACATATTTGATGAATCCTTAGAATTGGTGCATGAAATAGATATAGAAGGCCGTTCGATTGGTATGGCATTCACAAAAGACAATCAAATTGTTTGTGCAACAGAAGACAGCAACGAAAAACAGAGGTTTCAGATAATTGATATGGAACAGGGGAAAGTGGTCAAAACGATTTCCTTGAATAGAAGGGAGTCCGTAAATGAAAATGCCGTATTTGATAGTACACAATATGATTTCTGCTATAGAAATGATAAAGGAATTTATGGTTATGATATCGAAAATCAAAAATCAACCTGTTTAATGAGTTATGAAAAATCAAACTTAATCAGTGAGGATATTGTAGATGCAATTTCGGTCGGAATGGATGATTTTATGCTGGTTAATTATCCGCAGGACGGTAGCGGCTGTAGTATTGCTATGTATACAAAACCGGATGCATCTGTGAAAAATGAGAAAACGGTAATTACATTTGGTGCATTTCAATTTGATGAGAACATGAAGCGGGCGGTACTTAATTTTAATAAAACAAATGCAAAGTATCAAATCGTATTGAAGGAATATTTTGATGAAGATAATGGTGGGATTACGGCGGATGAGGCAATTGAGAGCTTAAATAAAGACATTGCAAAGGGAGAAATACCGGATATTTTAGATTTAAGTGTCCTGACAGAGCAATATGCTTCAAAGGGGTTGTTTGAAGATTTAATGGCTTACATTGAGGAGGATGATGAATTAAGCGAGGAGCTTTTTGTCAATTCGGTTTTCGATGCAATGAAACAGGATGATAAGCTTTACTATATTTCACCTGATTTTGGAATTTCCACACTGATAGGAAAAGCAGGATACGAAGATGGATATACGGAATGGTCAATGGAGAAGCTGACCGCATTTTATGAACAGCAAGAGGATAAAATGCTATTTTACGCAGATACGAAAATAGACCTTTTAGATATATTATTACAGGGCAGTTTTGCAGAATTTTGTGATTGGGAGAGCGGGGAATGCCAATTTGACAGCCAGGAGTTTATCGATATTCTTACCTTTTGCAATTTCGCAATTTCAGAGGATAACCGTTTGGACTCCAATATGACGAAGGATGAAGCGATTCGGCAGGAAAAGGTATTATGGATAGATGAGACGAATTTTGTTCCGCAAGAAATTGCGTCATACAGGAAGCTGTTTGGTGGAGACTTTGCATACATTGGATATCCCAAGAAGGAGGGAGCGGAGAGTTATTTTTCGTTTGACCACCAGATTGGTATTTGTTCTGAATCAAAGGTGAAGGATGGTGCATGGGAATTCTTTCGTATGCTGCTTTCCTATGAGTATCAGGAACAGTGTGCTGACTTGAGTAAAGGTATGGAGAGAATTCCGATTCGGCAGGACTGTTTTGACCTTTTGCTGGAAAGGCTGTCAAATCCGCAGGAAGATAGCTTTGAAGAAGAAAATGATATACTGTCATCTTCTCAGGAAGAAGCCTTTCGCAATCTTGTAACAAATACGCATATGGCAGTTTCCTATGATATTGAAATGATGAAAATTATTGAAGAAGAAGCACAGCGATATTTTGAAGGAGCAAAAGATGAAAATAAAGTGGTTCAGCTTATTCAAAAGCGGTGTACTACTTATATGAATGAGAAGCGATAGGGGTGGCTATTTGAAGGTGCCTGTTACCAAACATAGTTGACAAAAAATGGCTTTTGAGTTAAAATGACTTAGAAGTCATTTTTATTTTGCTGACTTTTTCTGATAGGTCAGTTTTCAATCAGAATGGGGAGAAGAAAGATGCCAAAAGTGTCAGAAGAATATTTCCGGATAAAGCGTAAAGAGATTGTGGATGCAGCATACCGTGTTTGCATTAGGAAGTCCATTAGTGCAGTGGAACTTAAAGATGTCATTGCAGAGACAGGAATGAGTCATGGTGCAATCTATAGGTATTTTAAGGATTTGGATGAGATTATCGGGGCGATGCTTGTTCAGGTAAACAGCGAAGATCCATATATTGAAGATGTGGAGCGAATCTTTGATGATACAGATGGCAGGTTGCCGATTCAGATCATAAGAGAGCTTTGCCAATTCTTATATCAGCAGATGGATGGATGTGGAATTGATGCAGTGAAGATTTCCTTTTATGCGAATGTTTTTATGATAAATGAGCCTGAGCGTGCAGCAAAAATATTTGAATCCATTAAGGACTGCAATATAAGCAGTTCTTCTTATCTGATTTGCAAATTTGCGGAATATGTGGAGCAACAGACGAAGAAGGGTAATCTACATCCTAAATGCGCTTTAGATGACCTTGTGCAGTATCTGGTAGCCAGCTATGACGGGATATTGATGACTTATTTATTAAAAGAACCGACTTTGGAGAAGGCGGTAGAAAAAGCTGCTTCTCAGAATAGCAAGCTATGGCTAGAGAATCTATTTTTAGCTCTGGAATATACAATAATGAATCTTTTAGGATGTGAGGAGGCAGAAAGTGAAAAAGATAGCGAAAACAATGGGTAAAATAGTAAAATGGATTATAATAGCAATTGTTGCCGTAATTTTACTGCTTTTTATAGTAAGAGCAATTGGTAAAGCATATTATAGTCGGACACCGCAAGGTGGAATTAACGAGTCCATGTATGTAGAAATCAACGGAACAAAACAATGGATTAGCATATATGGAGAGGATATAAACAATCCGGTGCTGTTATACCTACATGGCGGTCCCGGAATGTCTACAAGTTCGTATGATTACGCCTTTACAAGACAATGGGCAGATGTGTATACGGTTGTTACATGGGACCAAAGAAATTGTGGTAAGAGTTACTCCCCGGAACAAAATAATACAGAGTTAACATATGAATTATTGATGAGCGATGGTGCCCAAATGACCAAATACATACTGGAATATCTTAAAAAGGATAAGCTTACTTTGCTTGGTCATTCATGGGGAACGTATTATGGCTCTAACCTTGTTTTGGAATATCCTGAGTATTATGAGGCTTATATCGGAACCGGTCAGCTTGTTGATTTTGATGAAAATGAGATTGCACTCAAAGAAGCGGCTTCCGAATGGGTTGGGGATGATGAGGAGGGGTTAGCGCTTTTAAGCCAACTAAATGTTGATAATTATACCGGAGATTATTATGCTGCCCGAAATAATCTTATGATAAAATACGGATATGATATGTTTGCTGATGGAACGGACTATAGCTTAAGTGCTGCGCAGTATTTTAATCCATATTATTCTTTGTCTGACTTTGTAAATTATATAAATGCAGAAGACACTGTATATGGGAAATTTTTGTCATCAAAAGAATTTAATAAGTTTTCGTTAACAGGCAGATATGAATATCAGGTACCTTATTTTAATATTAACGGAGATAAAGATTATCAAACAAATTATTTAATTGCACAGGATTATTTTGATGAAATAGAAGCTCCTAATAAGAAAATCTATATTATGAAGAATACGACGCATGGCTTGTTAGAATCTAAATCGGAGGAATTTTCGGAGATTTTGCATGAAGTTGCAGAGACAAATAATTTAAAGTAAATATAATTTTAATAGCTTTTTATAAGTAATAAATGATGAACGGAGGAATCTATATGGAAGTAGAGTACAGAAAATTAACGAAAAAGGATTTAGCTATATTTATTGAAATGAGAATTAGCCAGCTGCGGGAAGAGGGTGCAAAGGAAGATATAGACTTAAAGCCTGCTTTGAATGATTATTACAGCCGGCATATGGCAGATGGAACCTTTGTAGCATGGCTTGCGGTAGACGATGATAAGATTATCGGGACAAGCGGGATGTCATTTGTTGAGAAACCGCCTTACTTTGGCTGTCCAAGCGGAAGGATAGGCCTGCTTTCAAGTATGTTTACGTCGAAAGAATATCGCAGAAGGGGCATTGCAAAGGAACTGCTATCCAGAGTTGTAAATGAGGCAAAGGAGTATGGTTGCGGTGTGGTTCAGATTACCGCATCGGATATGGGAGTATTGCTGTATACGGATTTTGGGTTTGTAAAGAATGGGAAATTTATGCAATATAAATTATAAAGAATATGAAAAACAGCATTTTATAAAGAGGAGCGGAGTTGTAGTAATGAATATAGAAGATTATGAACGTGACAGGGCAGAAAAGAAGCTGCTGGAAAAACTCCATGAAGCAGAGGAGGCTGTAAAAGATGGGAATGGCTGGCTTACAATGGATGAATTAAAAGCTAGAGTTGGAGAGTAAGTCATTATGAAATTGAGAATTGGTTGAAATTTATCGCGTGGTGAACCGATATCAAGATATTACAAAGATATGATGTTCGTAAATATTGATAAAACCTTGTAAAATGGCTTTTCGGTTATATTGCTGTCGGAATGCCATTTTTTACTTTATATAGTAATGCTACAGTGGGAAATGAATAAAATTGTCATATATGTCAAAAATATTAAATGAATAAAATAGTTTGGAGTTGCAATAAATCCTGAAAATTGAACAGTAAAGAGGTTGTAAAGCAGTAGATTTTATGAAAAAAGAAAATTTACTGCTTTTTGTTGTGCGAAAGGCACAAGCCAAGCCGGAATTCTTTTAAGGTAATCTTAAGGTTGCATTTAACAGGACTTTAACATGAGGGCATATTATAGGCATAAAGAATTTTCCAGGGAGGTTAAACCAATGTTAAAGTGTAAAAATCTGAAAAAGATTTACGGCAAAAAAACGGTTGTCAAGGATCTTAGCTTTTGTGTAAATGATGGGGAAGTTTTTGCATTGCTTGGCAGCAACGGAGCAGGAAAGACGACCACCATAAAGATGATACTTGGACTCACGAAAAAGGATGGTGGAGAAATTGAGTTAAATAAAGATGTAAAAATCGGCTATTCCCCGGATACACCATATTTTCCGCCATTCCTTAGTGGGAGAGAAGCTCTTTCCTATTACGCAGAAATCCAGAAAATTTCAAGGGAGGAAAGCAGGGCTGAGATAACAAAACTTCTAAAAACAGTGGGGCTTGAGGATGATACAACGAAGGTTAAAAATTACTCAAAGGGTATGCTGCAGCGGCTGGCATTTGCACAGGCATTACTTGGCAATCCGGAATTACTAATTTTGGATGAACCAACAGCAGGATTGGACGTGATGGGAAGAATTGAGATTATAGAGTTGATTGGCAGGTTAAAAAAAGCGGGAAAAACCATTGTTCTGAATTCTCATATACTAAGTGATATTGAACAGGTATGCGACAGGGGCATTATCATAGGAAAAGGAAGTTTACTTGGAACATGGGATAAAAAGGAAGAGCACTATGGTAAAAGCCTGCAGGATATTTTTATAGAGAAAGTAGGAGGGATGGATGAATGATTATTGCAATAACAGCCTTAAAAGAAAAAATGCGTAAAAAGGTTCTTTATATTGTCAGTATTCTCGGAGGATTGATATTAGTGCTTTTTGGCACAGGAACAGGAAGTATTTCCATAGATGGAACACCGGTCACAGATTATAAAATCCTTGCACCGATTCTTCTTACGATTCTAAATGCTATAGGCTGTGTGATGGCAGTAGTCTTAAGTCTGGATACTATACCGAATGAGTATGAGAGAAAAACCAGCCATCTTGTCCTGATCAGAAAGGTGAGCCAGACAAAATACCATGCTGCCCTTACGATAGCCAATATTATGGCGGGTCTTCTGGCAGAGTTGATTTTATTTACTGCATTTTTGCTGTTTATGATATCACAGCATCAGGGCGGTGATATATGGAGGCTGGTGCCGGCATTTTTCATATCTGCTATCGGTGTGGTTCTTATATGTGTTATGACGAGCTGGCTTAGTATATTTTTACCAAGATTTTTTGCCGGAACGCTTAGTGTTATTATTGTGCTGGCCGGTGTTTTTTACAACATGCTGGAATTATTAAATAGTATCGTAGGCGGTTTTGCAGGAAAGCTGTTGCAGGGTATTTTATATATTGTACCAGACCTTCATGGGATACAGAAACAGGCAGGTTCCGTTCTTGCCAGCGGTACGATAGAGGTGCATTTGCTGTTAAAGGGGTTACTCTGGATATATATTTTTGCAACACTTCTTGGACTGTTTAAAAGAAAAGAAGTGTAACATATCGTATCAGGTAGAAGAACAAAACAGTAAAAATACACAGCTATAAATGGGCAAATAGGAATAGCGGAAATGGAGTAGTGGTTATGAAAAATAGATTAGCAATTGTATTAATTGGTATCATTCTGGTAGCTAGCGTGGTTTTAACCGGAAATTATGGATTGAGTGACAGCGATAAAAGGTGCTATGAGAGTGCAGTGGGGCTGCAAGAGAATATAGATGAAATAGGTTTCAAAGACTTTAAACTTAATGATTATCCTGTGGCATTTTGTGACGGAAAGCGGGATTATGTTATTACACCTTCCGGGATTTCTTACAGTATTCAGAAGAGAAAGCCTGTGCTGGATACCTTTGTTGCCACAGCGTTTGAGGTAGAAGGGCATTATGAGGTGATTATTCCTACAAAAGAGCTGATGTCAGGACTGATGAATGTGGGAAAAACAGTTACAGGGGACATGGAATCAGGTTATAATGAGGATGAGCAGGTTACAACAATCTGGCATGAAACGTTTCACTGCTGGCAGCTTAGCAATTTTGAAGACAACATTTCCAGTTTAAATGGGGGACATGATTTTGATGAGGAAGGTTACGGAGAGGAAATGATTGTCAAATATTGTGATGAGAACAGTGAGGTAACCGCCTTGTATAAAGAAGGGGTAGAATTGTTAAAAAAAGCGGCAGAACAGGAGGACAAAAAGGAAATCAGAGACCTTATCTTACAATATAAGGATATCCAGGAAAAAAGAAATGCATTGTTGGATGAAACTGTGCAAAAGCTGGAAGATTATTATACAAGCATTGAGGGAAGTGCATGTTATGTAGAGGCAATGGGATGCAGGTATTTAGATAAGAAACGATTTGAAGAATATTATATGGAAAATATCACTTTATATGTCAAGGGTTCCTCTAAATACTATTATAGCGGCATGGCTCAATGTATGATTCTGGACAATCTTGACAGCACATGGAAGACAGGCTATGATTTTTCCAAACCGCTGGTTGATGTTATCTATGAGAAATTGGGATTTAGGTAATTGCGAAACTCCTTATTTTTAAAACCTAGTTGTGCAATATAGACAATATCATAAGCAAGGTGCTTTGGAGCCGCCGGTGCTTAGCGAGGTTTTTTCGAGCTTAGCACCGCTGCGAGCGACAAGCAGCGCAAGCGTGCCTGCGTTGATTTGTCTATATTGTACAACGGATGTTGGCGAAAACAGAGTTTTGCAATTGCCTAATTGGATTGTAAATGAGAGGTGACAAATGGAATATAAGGTTTTAGCAGCAGATGATGAAGTTGAACTGCTTGATGCATTGGAATTATATACGGAACGGGAAAATATAAAGCTTATCAAAGCAGATGACGGAGCGAAGGCATTGGAGCTGTTTAAAAAAGAGCAGCCCCATCTGGTCATGTTAGATATTATGATGCCTGTTATGGATGGATTTTCCATATTGAAAAAAATACGTGAAGAGAGTAAGGTGCCTGCAATTATGCTGACGGCAAGGGGCGAGGATTATGATAAAATCCTGGGGCTTGAGCTTGGCGCAGATGACTATATTACGAAACCATATAATCCCATGGTTGTAGTGGCACGAATCAAAGCACAGCTTCGCAGAAATTATGATTACAAAGAAGAGGAGGGGACATCACACACCCTTATGAAATGCTTTGATCTTTGCTTAAACAAGATGGAGGGAACTGTTGAAAAGGATGGCAGAAGGATTGAACTGACGAAAAAAGAATTTCTGATTTTGGAACTTCTTATGAGAAATCAGGGGAGAATCTTTACAAAACAGCAGATATTTGACTATGTATGGGATGAAGATTATGTGGCAGATGATAATACCATTATGGTTCATATCAGTAACCTGCGGGCAAAGATTGAGGAAAATCCCAAGGAACCAAAGATTCTTAAGACGATTAAGGGACTTGGATACAAAATTGAAAAAGGATGATGGCAATGAAAATTTTTATGAAAAAAAGTCCGTTAAAAAAGAGAATTTTTACAAAGCTGATAGGAAGTTTTTTTCTGTTTCTGATAATCGTGATGCTGACTTTTGCGGGTTGTATTTTTTTTGAAGGCGTTTTTATTGGAGAAGGAACACTGGATAGTCTTATGCCTTATAATATTGTAAATCCGGATGGCACTGTTAAGAACATTGATTCTGTAAAAAGGATGGGCGGATGGGTAGAGGAGCTTGACTCGAATTATCAGGTCATAAAGGTTTATGGAGATAAGAAAACAGATATACAAAAATATACACAGGATGATATTTATGAATTGACTGCCATTACAGAAGTACAGAAACAAAATTCTGTAAATTTTCAAATGAATGTTATGGATAAAAAGGAAAGTTATATTGGCTTCATTTATAAGATTGAAAATCCGTATAGATATTTTTTGTGTATATACAGCAGAAATGTCATGCAGCCCCAGGTGACAGTTGTCTTTAATGGGGATAATACTTCTGAGGCGTCTGGGAATGGCCGTGTCTTTTATGTGTTGTTTGTATTATTATTATTTTTTGAAGTGTTATTGTTTAGCCTTTATCTGCGAAAAAAAATCAAATATCCCTTAGATAAACTGATAAATGGAATGGAAAGAATCCGCTCTGGAGAAAGCGGAGTGATACTGGATATCAAAACGGAGGCGGAATTTGAGCAGATTGTAGATACTTTTAATATGATGACAAAAGAGCTGGAAATGCAGAAGGAAGAGAATGCAAGGCTGGTTGCACAGAAAAATCAAATGCTCCTGGAGCTTTCCCATGATATAAAAACGCCGATTGCCACGATAAAAAGCTATGCGAATGCATTAGAAGCAGGTTTGGTGCCAGAGGAAAAACAAGCGGTATACCACCATACCATTGATGTAAAAGCAGACAGAGTGCAAATGCTGACAGAAGAAATGTTTTTCATGCTCAAAATGGATAATCCGGACTATAACCTGAACATAGAAAAAGTCAATGTCAGTGAATTCTTAAGAAAAATCTGTGCGGAGTATTATGATGAAATTGAGGGTGCAGGCTTTGATTTTACCATTGATATTCCAGAAGAAAAAATTATGGTTGATATGGATATGAAATTATTTGCAAGGGTGATGGGGAATCTGCTGTCGAATGCCAGCAAATACAATAAAATTGGTAATACGATAGGGGTTATATGTGAAAGAAAGGATAGGGAAATCTCTATACGGGTAACGGATGACGGGGAATGTATTGATGATACACTTGCAAAACAGATGTTTTCTGCCTTTGTACGAGGAGATAAGACAAGAAAAAGCGATGGAGGTACAGGGCTTGGGCTGGCTATTTCAAAAATAATTGTGGAAAAGCATGGAGGAAAGCTTTGGTATCTGCGGGAAGATGGAAAAAATATATTTGTTATAACAATGGGATTGTAGTTTGAATGGTGGAGGCTTTCACATTGCAATATTGTCTATGTAATCATCGTTAATCCTAAAAATTCTTGCAAATAATTGATTGCTTTTGGAAATATGATATTATATCATTAGTGGTGAATCCTGCGAATTGCAATACACCAGATGTCTATATTGGAAGAACAGACAACGGAGGTTTGAAATGGTTGGAATCTATTTTAGCGGAACAGGAAATTCCAGATATGCATTGGAGGTTTTTCTTGGCAAATATGATAAAACGGCGAAAGCCTTTGCAATAGAGGATAAGAATATAGCTGGTTACATAAAAGACAATGAAGAGATTGTTTTTAGTTACTCTGTACAGTATAGCAATATTCCTAAAATGTTAAAGGATTTTATAGACGAATATCAGGATTTGTGGAAAGGTAAAAAAATCTTTGTGATTGCAACGATGGGACTGTTTAGCGGGGATGGAGCAGGCATTCTGGCTCGCAGGTTGCACAGGTATGGTGCACAAATCACAGGCGGTTTGCATTTGAAGATGCCAGACAGTATATCGGATGAAAAGGCATTGAAACGTTCTGTAGAAGAAAATAAAGAGCTTGTGAAAGAAGCAGAGAAGAAGATTGACAATGCAGTCCGGTGTATTAAAAATGGAAAACCACCACAGGAAGGAATCGGTTTGTTATATCATATAGCAGGCTTGTTGGGACAGCGTCTGTATTTTCGAGGTAAGACGAGGCAATATACAGACAAAATCAAAATTGATGCACAAAAGTGCGTAGGCTGTGGTAAATGTGCAGAGCTGTGTCCAATGAAAAATCTGAGCATTGAGAATAATTTAGCTAAGGCGCAGGACAGATGTACAATGTGTTATCGCTGTATAAACATTTGTCCGAAGCAGGCAATTACCCTGCTGGGCAATAAGGTTATAGAGCAGGGAACAATAGAAAAATATTTGTGAAAGTTGATTTTGTGGAGAATAATAGAAACATTGAAAATGAATTTGGAGTAAAATGCCATGAGCTATACATTTAAGCTGAAGAAGAATATTTTTATGTATAATCATTTATTGATTGTCACAAATGAACAAAAGAGTTACAAATCCATTATTGAATCCGCCGCGACAAAGGAAAAAACAATGATTATTTACTTAGGGGATTTTAATCCCCCTTTAGATGATGTTGATACTGTTAAGGATGAAATAACCAAATGGTTTGCGGCGCAAAATATAAAGTGCATTTTTTACGATGGCAAAGGTAGATAAATATGAATTTTAAGTGCATCTTGCTAACGTGCGAAACAAAACAGCAAGATATAGAATGAGGGAAATGAATATGCGAAATCAGGTTATGTATGATCGGGAAAATAATATAGAGTATATATATTATATGAACGCTGTACAGTCCTATCCCATGCACACACATGCGGAGCATATCACACTTTGTTATGTTGTGGAAGGTGCAGTCCGTATCGTTTTTGATGGTCAGGAAGGACTGTATCACGCAGGCGGGTGTTTCTGTATCATGCCGGATATTTCCCATGCATTGGAGCCGGTAAATGATACAGGTTATTCCATGATAAGTGTGTGTATACCTGCTGACAAAGTGCCGGATGAACCGGAAAATGAAATCAGCTATTCCAAGAGGTTAAAGCAAATCATTTTAAATGCACCGGAGAATGTATTTTTAATTGAGGATATGGCGAAGAGCATAGGGATAAGCCCATATCATATGATAAGACAGTTTAAAGCGGTCTGTGGTCTGACACCGCATCAGTTTCAGATACAGTGCAGGGTTAGAAAAGCACAGTTTTTATTGGAAGAGGGAAAAAGCGTGACCGAAGCGGCTTATGCCACAGGGTTTTGTGACCAAAGCCACTTTGATCGGTGCTTTCGCAAAATAGTCAGGCTTACACCAAGTGAGTATAAGCAGGCGGCTGCTAAATGAATGAGTTAGGCTAAAAGTTATCCATATTTAGCATAATGCCGGAATAAATTTTGCAAATAAGTAAAGTCCGCCATCTCCGGCATTGACTTCATGTGGAATGCCGGACGGCATAATGGAAATAGTTCCAGGCTCATAAGGAATGCTGGCACCGTCATTGATACATACGCCGGAACCGGCGATTACTTCATGAGTTTCCAATTGCGTTTCATGGATATGATTTTTGATGCTTTTGTTTGGCTCAATGCGGACAAGATGGTAACTGAATTGTCCGTCTGTGTCTTTAGCGGTGACGATGTGTTTCAGTTCCACACCTTCAAAGGTGGGATGCTTTGACCAGTCAATAGCTGCAAATTCTACTGATTTTGTCGGCAGTCCCAGTGTGCCGCCCATAAATGCTTCAAATACATGGTTATTCATATCATTTACCTCCTTTGATTTTGATGAGTGTATTATAGGGGCAAGAGAAAGATAAGGGCTTGGATAAAATTGCGGTATTTAGACGGCAAGTAATATTGATTCCTGCAAGTAACGAGTCAGGTGCGGGCTTGCTCGCATTTGGCGACTGCCACGAGGTTCCATACCCCGCTGCAAGCAGCGTCGAAGTGCATAGCTATTTTTTACGAGGAGTTATGTGCAAACAGATTTTAATCATACAAGATGCATATGAAATTGAACTGGAAAAATGAAAGGGAGTTTTAAATATGGGGAAACTTAAGGTAGATGGAACAGAAATACAGGTTTTGCAAATTGATGAAGATGACTATATTTCTTTAACTGATATGGTAAGAAGAGTTGAGAACGGTCCAGCTTTGATTGAAAAATGGCTACGTAATAAAAATACGATTGAGTTTCTTGGCATTTGGGAGGAAATGTATAATGCAGAGTTTAATTCGTCTGCTTACGAAGAAATAATGTTAGAGGCGGGACTGAACCGTTTTATTATGTCTGTTAAGCAGTGGGTATCCAGAACAAATTCAAAAGGAATCATGGCTAAAGCTGGAAGATATGGAGGAACATATGCTTACAAAGATATTGCTTTTGAGTTTGCAAGTTGGGTATCTCCTCAATTTAAACTGTATTTGATTAAAGAATTTGAACGATTAAAGAAAGAGGAACAAGTTCTACTTGGGTGGAGTGCAAAGAGGGAATTGGCAAAGATAAACTATCGCATACATACAGATGCAATTAAGGTTAATCTTATTCCTTCAGAACTTACCCCACAGCAGACATCTATTATCTACGCATCAGAAGCTGATGTGCTGAATATGGCATTATTTGGTATGACTGCAAAACAATGGCGTGATAATAATCCTGACAAAAAAGGCAATATTAGAGACTATGCCAGTATAAATGAATTAATATGTATTTCGAATATGGAAAATATAAATGCAGTATTGATTGAAGATGGTTTAAGTCAAAGCGAACGTTTGATAAAACTCAATAGAATTGCAATACACCAGATGTCTATATTGGAAGAACAGACAACAAAGGTTTTAAAATAATTTAATTCCCCCGAATTCGGGGGAATTAAAACTAGCACACTCACAAAATCAAAATTGTTAATTCTCTCATTTGAGGACATTTAATAATTGTTATAAACTATCATAAAAAATTCCGTCACCCCTTGAAAACACTAAATTTAAGCAAGTTAAGTTTGCTTTGTTCATTACATCATTTTATATCGTTTCCCTTATGATTACAAGTGCCAATAAGGGCAAAAATGAGGGAAAGAAAAAACTATAATATCAAATAACAAATAATGAAAAGGTAATCCGACTGAAAGATATGTTTAAATTTTAGGATGTGCAGAGTTGATAATATGAATTTTATTTTTGCAAGTTACAATATGCACCACAACAGCATTGACATTACTATCTTTGACGGTTACATACTACGGATTGGCTGTAACAAAGCAGAAGAAGGCTTGAAAACAACAGCATGGACAGATCATGTGCTGAATGCAATGGTAATCGACAATCCGCTTGAGTACGCAAGGCTTTATTTGAATAACGAAATGCAGTATTCATAGATGCAGAGGACAGTCTGGATCTATAAATACATAAGAGGCTTAAAATCTTATGTGGCAAATAGTACTGATTTTTTAAGCCTTTTTATTTGTTATTTCTCTTTTAGAATATAAAAACAATAACACGAAATCCAAAAGATAAAATGGAATTTATCGACTGCTGTGGGAACACATATATGCTTCAATAATCTGTTTGACATTTATGCTTAACTCATCTTCGCCACTTAAATAAAGCACTTTGCACGGTAATGTGGCTGCCCATTCCAAATGAGTCTTTAAACATGGAGAACCATCTGTTTCATAATGGGAAACACTATCAAGAAACCGCTGGTGTTCTTCATACACATCTCCATTTTCAAGAATTCTATTTCCCAAAACCGCAAGTTCTCTTTCGTGAATTCTTGTTGCTCTTACTTTAGGAGTAACAGTAATGTGAACAGCTAAGTCGAACAATGGTACAAACGACGCATTGAAACTATCCATGGAACCCGCCATCACAAAGTGTTCATGTTTAGAGATAGCTTCCATAAGCTTGTGTGCTTTCTCTTTTCCGGAATACATTACTGTAAATGGAATTTCGGTATCCTTTCTCCAAATATAATCATCAATGTCATAATAGGGATAATTTAGTTGCTGGGCAACCATCTTGCCCAAAGTTGTCTTGCCAGCACCAGCTGAGCCAAAAATAATAATTCCTCTTGGCATTTTGAACCTCCTATATAATTTCCATATCATAGCCTTTCTCTCTGATGAAAATTTTTGCAAGTTGTCATAAATTTTATACAGTGACATTTATCAGAAAGCCATTCTGGTTCAGAACTGCGACACTTCAAAGAAGAATTTACGTATTCCTCTACTTCATTAGTCCGCCGTGAAAATAACACTCGTACACCTTTTCTTGATTATAAAAAATTTCTTCATGTCCTTGAAACCACGAAAAATCTCCTACCACATTACACTTATATGTATATTCACCTGATTGATAATATTCAGGACCTCTGTAGGGCATAGTCTTATCAGCTTTACGAAGTGCTTCTTTCAAAAAATTACCGCTGAATTGCTGACCAATTACACGCCCCACATAGTTCATTGCATACTCTGCTTTTCCTTCATACCAAATGGCTTCTTCTCCAGCAAATTGCTCTCCACCAACATATGTATCATGATATGTATATGGTCCATTGCTATATGCAAAATCATGAGAATTCAATCTAGTTGAATCTACTTCATTCATATATGCAGCATATGTATTTACATTTGCTTCAAGTCTAAATTTAATTAATTGCTCAAAGTCTCGATTTGTATTATCAGTACAACTCAACATACAGTCTTGGTCTCTTACCAAATAATCTATTGTAACATTAAAACAATTGCTGATTTGAATCAAATTGCAAATATCTGGATACACCTGTCCCGCTTCCCACTTCGCAACTGCCTGTCTTGATACTGATAGTTTTTCTGCTAATTCCTCTTGCGTGAATCCTTTACTCTTACGAATTAATTGTAGTTTTTCTGAAAATATCATGTCTTTCCACCTCCACAATTATCGTACCATAAAGACTCATATTCTCCAATATAACAATCATTGCAATTTAGCTACTTATGTTATACAAAATCGTTATGAAAATAGGAATTGGCTTTTCAAAAAATCTAACAAGAGAAAACCTAAAATTGATACACAAAAGTGCGTAGACTGCGGCAAATGTGCAGAACTGTGTCCAATAAAAAATCTGAGCATTGAGAATAATTTGACTAAGGCGCAGGACAGATGTACAATGTGTTATCGCTGTATAAACATTTGTCCGAAGCGGGCAATTACCCTGCTGGGTAAAAAGGTTGTAGAGCAGGGAACAATAGAAAAATATTTGTGAACGGAGATATTTTATCGTGGACTATACGATTAGAGCGTTAAGAAAACAGGAAAGGCATGTTTTAAATGATTTTTTGTATGAGGCGATTTTTATTCCGGAAGGGGTGGAAGCACCAGACAGAAGTATCATATACTCCCCTGAACTACAAGTATATGTTTCTGATTTTGGGGATAAAAAAGATGACCTGTGCTTTGTAGCTGAAGTGAACAACAGTATTATAGGAGCTGTCTGGGTACGTGATATGAAGGACTACGGGCATATTAAAGATGGTGTTCCGTCGTTTGCTATTTCGTTATATAAAGAATACAGAGGATATGGAATTGGAACAAAGCTGATGAAAAGAATGCTGGAAGAGCTTAAAAATCAGGGCTACAAAAAAGCATCTTTATCTGTACAAAAAAGGAATTATGCTGCAAAGATGTATCAAAAAATTGGATTTGAAATTATAGGTGAAAATGAAGAAGAATATATTATGGTGTATAATTTTGAGTAGAAAACAGAAGGTGGAGGTGTGATATATTGGAGTGTAAGATTAGGGAATGGAGGCTGTCAGATGCAGAGAATCTGGCCGAGCTTCTGAATAATAAAAATATTCTGGATAATTTAAGGGACGGTCTGCCATATCCATATACGGTAAAGGATGCAGAAGAATTTATCACAGCGATGCTTTGTGCCGACCAGGACAAAACATTTGCATTTGCGATAACGGTAAATGACCAGGCGATAGGAAGTATCGGAGTCTTCCGATGTGAGAATATTCATTTCCGCACTGCTGAGATGGGGTATTATATCGGCGAGCCTTATTGGGGAAAGGGCTTCGGCACAAGTGCGGTGGAACAAGCCTGCAGCTATATATTTCAGCATACAGATATTATCAGGATATTTGCAGAGCCTTTTGCTTATAATACGGCATCCTGTCGTGTGCTTGAAAAAGCAGGCTTTCAGTTCGAAGGAGTTTTGCGGAGCAATGCAATAAAGAACAGTCAGATACTGGATATGAAAATGTACTCCAGAATAAAATAAACTTTCAGTTCTGCAAACTGAAAGTTTATTTACAGTTCCGAAGGAGCAATTTCCGGTCCTTTCTTAAATCGGTTCATCAAGGGCAGATAGTATATCAACAGCATGAACAGTGGTTGCTGCCACGACAAGCCTATGACGTACCCAATCAGTTTTATGTTCGTAGACAAAATGCCAACTATGAAGGCAAGAACGGAAGAAACTATAATTAACCGTTTGGTAAATATCACCTCAGATTCCGTAACTATGTCTTTTTTTCTGATTGTTGTCCCCCTGAGCAATATTGCGAAAATCAGAATAAATATCGTCGCAAACAATACAGCTAAGACTATCGTAAGAAAGATCATCAATTCATTTGTTCCCGCAACTGCAAGGTTAGCTAATGGTGTAAAATCAGAACCGTCAATATTTATGTCGTCCACATATTCGATTAAATTTTCTCCCGACATTATATGATATATATCTCTTATATATCCTACTGAAAATATCCAGTTAAGTATTGATACTACGACCAGAAGAACTCGTCTGACTAAATCTTTATTCATTATAATTTCTCCACTTGATAATATTGAATTGCCCCCTCACCTTTGGTTCGGCGGCATTAAATCACCAACAAACCAATATCTACACAATTTTTTCTTCGCTATAACTTTCCGCTGCTTCATCGAGTACTTCCATAAGTTTTATCTCATTTTCTGTACCTGCATACTCTTTCGGGTAAACAATACAAAGACCATTATTTTCCCAAAAGCCATCACAGCGGTCCAGTCCATAAAAATACATCACATCATTATAATATTCCATCTTGGCCTTAAAGTAAAATTTCCCAGAGAGCTTTGTTATTTCTAAAGCTCCTGTAAATGTACCCTTTTCCTTGAATTCTTGTACTGCACAGTATACTTCATCATCAATCTGTATTGCCATATATGGAACCGCACCCTCCGTCCCATACTCATTTGCAGGAGCATATGTACTTAACATTTCGACTTCTCCTGCATGCGATTTTACCTCCTTAAAAGCATCATTCACCTTAAATGACAAAAGATACCTGTTATCATCGTCCCCATAAATTTCATCCTTTACAGTGTGGGAAGATGGTGCAAGAACAATATCATCTGTTTTATTTTCAGCTTTATCATCCGTATTGATTTTTTTTGCAAATTTATTAAATAATCCCATCTTAAATTCTCCTCATTATCAAGCCTCGTCTCTTATTCAGTCCCATGGAAAATATTATATCATATTAAAAAGTAATTGTTAAGATGCGACAAATGGTATAGCTTTTTAGGGAGGTTTCTGCTATCATGTTGATATGAAAACAGCAAGTTCAACAAAATACATTTCAAAAGAGGAGGAAGACAAATGCGGAGCATTTTTTTGCCTTCCGACGACATGCCGCCGAACCAAAGGTGAGGGGGCAATTCAATATTATACGAGGAGGAATGATTATGTCATCTTATGTGGCGATTGGTGTGATTGGCGCAATTGCAGGAGCGATCATCGGTGCTGTAGTCGGCATTGTAAAGGAAGTGTCTAAAAAGAAAGACGATGATGAAAAATAAAAATTACTATTGACTCCGACGTTGCGTAATAGTTTATGCTATATTTACACGGAAGGAGGAAATGACAATGATGACAGTAAACGAGGTAAGTAAGCTAACCGGAGTGAGTATACGCACTCTTCAATATTATGACAGAATCGGCTTACTGAAACCGGCTAAGTATACGGAAGCGGGATACCGCCTGTATGACAAGAAAGCCATGGAAACGCTGCAGCAGATTTTACTGTTCAAAGAATTGGAGTTCCCCTTAAAAGAAATCAAGGAAATATTGTCCAGACCGGATTTTGACAGAAATAAGGCATTGGAGCAGCAGATTACATTGCTTACAATGAAAAAAGAACATCTGGAGAACTTGATTTGCTTTGCCCGTGAAATACAAGTAACAGGAGTGAAGACTATGGATTTTTCAGTATTTGACACAAAAAAGATGGAAGAATATGCCAGACAGGCAAAAGAGCAATGGGGGAAAACAGCCGAATTCAAAGAATTTGAGCAAAAATCCCAAAGTAGAAGCAAAGAAGAAGAACAGGCTGTATATAGAAATTTTATGCAGTTATTTACAGACTTTGGAAAGTTAAAGGATGACAGACCAGAATCTGCTGATGTTCAGAGCCATGTCAGGAAATTGCAGGATTATATTACAGAGCATTTTTACCAATGCTCCAAGGATATTCTGTTCAGCCTGGGGCAGATGTATGCCGCTGGTGGGGAGTTTACAGCGAATATTGACCGTGCCGGTGGAGAAGGAACCGCAGAGTTTGTGGCTTGTGCCATCCGGGTTTATTGTGGTAAATGATAGACAGTTTTCTTTGTCTGGAAGATAATATGCGCAAAAAGGAGTTTGGGATAGTGTCGTTGTATGCTATCCCTAACTTTTTGCCAGGTTTATGTCAATTACTATTAAAATATTGCTTTTTTTAGGCAGGTATCATATCATTAATGGAAAAATGAGTCTGTTTTTGAAGGAAGGAGAACCTGTAACATGCTTTTTAAAACTGTAATCGGAATTCTTTTAGTGGCAGCAGTTATTTTATTTTTACTATATGTTTTTCCAATGTGCACCATGCATCCGTTGGCCACCGGAAAGATAGAAGGAACGGACATTATTGCGATTAATAGTCGAATCAACAATTTATTCTTTATTCCCGTGGGGGCGCCCACTTCGCCAGGAAGAGACTGGATTGTTATTGATGCAGGATCTACTGTAGGGACGGTAAAGCGGGAAATGGAACGGATGTCCATAGATGGGAATAGGGTAAAGGGTGTTTTTCTGACACATACGGACTACGATCATGTTGCTTCTCTTGTTCTGTTCCCGAATGCAGTCATCTATATGAGTGAACAGGAAAAACAGATGATAGACGGAAGTACATACAGGCAGTTTTTAAAGAAAAACAAGCTGCCGAAATTGTGTGATTCTAATAAAATTGTGTACTTATCAGAACAAAAGATGATAGAAGTAATTACGACAGAAGTGGATGAACCACATGGGCAGCACAAGGGTTCGTTATGCAGCCACAAGGTACGCATGATTCAGGTATCCGGACATACAAAAGGCTCAGCAATGTATGTGGTTGATGAGAAATATTTGTTTACCGGAGATACTTTTAAAATAGCGGATGGTCGTATTTTGGTTCACCCTTATACAATGGATAGAAAACAGGCAAAAGAGACCATTCACCGTGTACAGGATCAATTAAAAAAATATGAAAAGGTGTTTACGGCACATTATGGATTGATAGAAAACGATATCCATTTATGAAAGAAAAATGGATTACAAAAATATAATTAATAAACCAATATAAAAAAGTGATGGTATTTATGGATGTTCAAAAAGACTGCGGATGCTGGATATTGGTAAAGAAGTTAAGGGGGTAATACAAATGGGTTTTACAGAAACATTTACGTTAGCATTTCTTATATTGGTGGTTGTGGCATTGGTGATTAGTGCCATAGGCTTTTATAAATATGTATATTTTATTTCGTTGGGATATGGTTTTTCTATAGCAGGTATCGGTGTGGCAATGCTGGTTCTTTTCCGTGATAATTTAAGTGTGGCAATGGTGATAGCCTGTGTTCTGTTTATTGTTTACGGATGCAGACTGGGAGGCTATTTACTGATTCGCGAGATAAAAAGTGCATCCTATCGCAGTACAATGAAAAAGGAAATCAAGGACGATTCCGGGATAAAGCTTGTTGCAAAGCTTGGTATCTGGATTAGCTGTTCCCTATTCTATGTACTGGAGGCTTCGCCGGTTTTCTTCCGACTGCAAAACGGCGGTGTCGTGGATGGGTTTGCATATGTGGGGATTGTAATTATGGTATGTGGTATTGTTTTGGAGTCATTGGCAGATATGCAAAAGTCAGCAGCTAAAAAGAAAAATCCCAATCGATTTTGCGATAGTGGACTGTACAGACTGGTTCGCTGTCCAAATTACTTGGGTGAGATTTTGTTTTGGACCGGGGTATTTGTTAGCGGTATGAATATTCTGACCGGGGTATGGCAGTGGGCGTCAGCGATTATTGGATGGGCATGTATTGTATTTATTATGTTCGGCGGGGCAAGGCGATTGGAAATCCGGCAGAACCGGAATTACGGCACAGACCCGGAGTATCAGGCATATGTGAAAAAGATACCAATACTGATTCCATTGGTGCCTCTTTATAGTGTGGAGAAGTATAAGTGGTTGATAGGATAAAAAACAGCGGATTGGTTGCAAAAACCCAGAAACATTTTAGTATCAAATAAATTTTGGAAATGGAAAAGTAACCACTATGAGGAGGAAATATGCTGAAGAAAAGGGCAACATATTGGAAAGTGATGGCATGTGGGCTTATCCTTATTCTTATATTGAATGTAGCTGCCAGGTTTCATGGCTTTTGTGACTGGTATGTGGAGCACATATTTCCGGTATGGATAAATACATATGGAAGGTTTTGTGACCTGTTTCCTTTTTCGTTTGGGGAATGTCTGATTGTTATAGGGCTGGTTCTGGTATTGGCTGCACTTGTAAGCGGAATCTTATATATATTTTTAAAGCGCAAAGAACGGTACAGGAGATATGCGCAGAAATTTTATAAGATATTTTTGGCAGTATTGGTGTGGGTTGGGTTCATTTATACCTTAAACTGCAATATTTTATATAATTGTTCCGTTATTAACTCCAATTTAGAAACACAGGACAGGGAATATTCCAATCAGGAGTTAATGATTCTCAGAAATTATCTTGTGCAGCAGATCAATATCCTGTCGGAGAAGATGGAGCGGGATGAAAAGGATATGGTATTATACAAAGGAGACATAGGGCTGGAGGCAAAGCGGGCAATGGATAAATTGTCCGACGAATATAAGCGGTTGGGTGGCTACTATCCGGATGCAAAGCCGTTAGCAGGTTCAAGGTTTATGAGCTTAACCGATACAGCGGGCATTTATTTTCCCTTTTCACTGGAGGCCAATTATAATAAGGAAATGTATATGACAATGTATCCTTCGGTAATTTGCCATGAATACGCACATTTAAAGGGATATATATACGAGGATGAGGCAAATTTTATTGCATATTTAGCCTGTATAGGAAGTGATGATATCTTTTTGCAGTATTCCGGGTATTTGTCTGCCTATGATTATGTTGACTGGGCATATTTTGAAAGTGTAGGAGGGGACCTATATTTAGAGCAGTTTCCAGATCAATTAGTAAGTATAAATGAATTGGCGGCCTATGATGATATCCTGTGGTTAAATGAGGAAGCGGTAGAAGAGGTTTATTACACAGAAGATGAGTCCCTTCTTAATGTGGATAATATGACGCAAATCAGTGAGGCAGTGACGGATGTAAGCTTGAAAATCTATGGTGTAGAGGACGGGATTGCCAGTTATGACCGTGTGACAGAGCTTCTGCTGCAGTATTATGACGGAACATTATATTGAAAAGCCATTATAAAATGTAAGAATAAATCTTCTAATAAAAGGAGTGCTGATAAAATTGATAGAGGAAATAGTTGAGTTTTTCATAGAATGTATTGTTGAGGGAAGCATAGAGATTATTCATCTGTTTGCGAAAAAATATCGGGAGAACAGAAGGAGAAAGCAACCGGAAGAAAAATCAGACAAATGTTAGCAGACAAAGTCGGGATATTCCTTATTTTCAATGATAAACTGTATTTACAGCAGGAGGTGAGAACATGGAATGGGCGGACATATAGCAAAGCCTATTGATATCCAGAATCTCTTTGATACTCTGGATGAAATACTACAGTAAAATATAATCGTTTTTTGTAATATTAGTTTCTTACAGTGGGTGGATTTATTTCCACCCGCTTTTTTTGGTTGACAGCTGTAGCACATACATGCTATACTACAAAAAAGGTTGACTGTAATCAAACAAATGGAGGTAGATATGTCTGGCAAAAATATTATTTTACAGCAAAGTGAATGGATTATTATGGAGAAATTATGGGAGGAGAGTCCCAGAACAATTATGCAGCTATACCATGCGTTAGAGGAGAATCCCGGCTGGAGTAAGAGTACCGTCAATACGCTGCTTAAGAGAATGGTGGGGAAAGGGATTCTTTACTATCGGGAGGGAGAAAAAGCAAAGCAGTATTTTCCGAAAATAAACAGGGAAGCCGCAGCACTGGCGGAGACGGAAAGCCTTCTTGACCGGGTATACAGAGGGTCTGTCAGCATGATGATGAGTACTCTGGTAAAGAAAAAGAATTTTAGCAGAGAAGAAATTGAAGAGCTCTATGACATTCTTGGGGAATTGGAGGAGAAAAATGGCTGAACATATTATCTCGTCTACTATATTTATATGTCTGGTGCTTTTGCTGCGTACAGTATTTTACAATCGGCTTCCAAAGCGCTTGTGTTATGCAATGTGGCTGATTGTAGCACTTCATTTGCTTATACCGTTTTGGACATTTTCTAATTCCTTTCAGGTGATGAATTTGGTTTACCGGGTATTGGATGTGCAAGCAGAGCCGGAAACAGGAGACGATATGACCAGTGAGAGTGATTGGACCTATCCGGAGACACCATCTCCTGGTGATTGGAATGAGACGACTCATAAAGAGTGGAAAGAGAGTGGCACCCCTTATATCACCGATGAAGCGGATACGGGTGCTTTCTCTGAGGAACAGAGTAAGAGGAATCAGTCGGAGGCTGAGCCGGGGGATAGAGCGGAGACAGATGGCAATAAAGCGGTGGAAACGGTGCAGATGACAGAGCGGACGGATTGGATAAAGGGAATCTGGATGCTGGGAGTTATTTTGTGCGGAATGGTATTTTCAGTTAGTAACCTTTACTTTGGAAGGAAGCTTCGGAGAGACCGCCAGATATTGGAGATAGGGCAGGAGGTCGTGGGGGCAGCAGGGCATCCGGATATTCCGGTCTATCAGACGAAGGAGGTGAACGTACCATGTCTTTTTGGTCTGTGGCATCCGGCGGTTTATTTTCCAGAAGCAGGGGCAGAGCAGGAGGATAGGAATGGAGAAAAAGAGATATATTATGTGTTAGAGCATGAGCTGACCCACTATAAGCACAGGGACCATTTATGGGCGATGCTGCGCTGTCTGTGTGTTGTTTTGTACTGGTATCATCCGCTTGTGTGGCTGGCAGCGTTTTTATCAAGGCGTGACAGCGAGTTTGCCTGTGATGAGAGCGTGATTCAGAAAATGGATGAGCAAAAACGCAGAGATTATGGGGAAACATTGATTTTGATTGGAACACAGGGGGGAAATGCGATGAAGATTTTTACATGTACAACAGGAATGTATGGAGGAAAACAGGAACTGAAAAAGCGAATTACACTGATTGCGCATCAAGGGAAAATTCGTTTAGAGACAGTGGTACTTGCCTGTACATTGCTGCTGGCGATGACAGGCTGTACACTTGGCAGTTCCAGTAAGAATGAAGAGCCACGGGTAAATGAAAACGAGACGACAGAGAATTTGGTAAGTGAGAAAACGGAAGAGGACACAGAGGAAGTATCGGAAGAGCCAACGACAGAGGCGGTAGCTGAGGATATGGATATGGTATCGGAACCTATTGTTTTCGACAAGTATAAGGTGATAGAAAAGGTTGAAGAAAACGGTATAGAATACTATAAGCTGCAAACGGAGGAATTTTTCCCGCTTCCCCTAGATGAATGGGCTCCGATTCGTATCTTTACCCAGCAGGGGAATACCGCAGATGCCTATGTCCGGTTTACGGATGTGACGAGGGAGACTGCCCAAATTGAGGAATATATAAATCAATTGCATGGGGACGAAGATGAGAAGCCGTTTGTGGCTGATACGTTGGGGAAGACGGAGTATGTTTTGCTTTATTACCAGATTATGGTTGCGGAAGATACCCAGTTAGAAGCAGGTGATAAAATATTGCCGATGGCAGTAAATTATCCACTGCGAATGTATTCTACGCTGGAGAGCAGAAGGTTTCAAACGGAGGAGTCTGACATTCAAGGGATGGAGAGATCTGTTTGGGATGCATCTCCTGTGATACAGGATGAGATCCAACCGGGTGATACAATTGAAAAGGCTGTGTTGTGTAGTGTGCCGGTGGGATATACAGCGTATGGCTTGGAATTATCTTATATGGATGAAAGTGGGAATACCAGAATTGTATATTTTAAGCCAGAATACTAAGTGCACAATTGAGTGCTTTGGGTGAACAAAAATATGTAATCCACGGAGTTACTTGTTAATATTGAAAATTCATGTTAAGATGACGATACAATAAATGAAAGGTAATTGCGAAATTCTGTTTTCGCTAACATCCGTTGTACAATATAGACAAATCAACGCAGGCACGCTT